>NZ_JBVJKQ010000012.1:0-334607 GCF_055585205.1 Streptosporangium sp. NPDC053982 | reverse complement strand
CCTCCCACCGAAGGCGGGTGGGACGGGGTTGTGCATCATGCACTGGCTTTTAGCACACTGTTGAGTTCTCAAGAAACGGACGCGTTCACCGTCGAACCGGACCCTCAGGCCCGTCTCTCCGGGGCGTTTCGTTCGTTTCGTTGTGCCTTTATTCTTTCAGACCGGCTTTTTCGTGTCAAACCGCTCTTTCGGAGCGATTTGCTTTGATCCAACCGTCCCGAAGGGAATTCGGGCGCCCGTTTCCGGGACAACCCCTCCAACTTACTCCATCATTCGATTCGAGTCGAATCGAATGCCGTCGGAACACAGAGATCCCAACGGGCGGATCAGATCAGTGGGGTGGCTCCGAGATCACGGCGGCTCCGCCGTCTCCCTCGGGCCTGGTGAACTTTATGAACACCGGGCCGCATCGTCAAATCGACCGTGCACCCGCTGCCGCCCCGTTCCACCGTCCCTCCGGACGAGGGGTGCCGCGTCGTTCCAGCCGCCCTCCGACGAGGGAAGGAGGCGTACCGAAGGAGGCGTACCTTCGACGCCTCCCATCGGCGTCCCGATCCACTCCCGCGAACCCGGAGCGGGAACGCCTCCCCCCGATCCGTTCCCGCTCCGGTGACGGGCGGCCGGCCCCGTAGGGATGATCGCCCCTTCCGGCGGAGGACGGAGCGGGGACGGGGACGCGGCTGTCCCCACGGGGACGAGTCAGTGGCTCTGCCACCGGTCTGAGCATGTTCTTCGCGTTCCCGGGCAACCAGGAGGCACGCGGAATGGTTCTTAAGGCTGTAAGAGCGATCACTTCTATACGAACCACTTCTACACGGGGGAGACACGAGTGACGGGGAGAATGCGCGTGGCGGTCAGGCGTGCGGGGGTACGCCTGCTGGAGACGGTCAACGAAAGGCGCGTGCGGCGCGCGCCCGCGGCCGACACCGGAACGGTTCGAATCCTGCTCCAGCACGCCTACGGCATGGGCGGCACCATCCGGACGGTGCTGAACCTGGCGGGATACCTCGCCAGGGAACGCGACGTGGAGATCGTCAGCGTGGTCCGCGCGGCCGAGCATCCGTTCTTCCCGATCCCGCCGGGGGTGCGGGTGACATTCCTGGACGACCGGACGCGTCCGCGTGGCCCGGTGGCGCGCCTGCTGTCGCGCTTCCCGAGCGTTCTGGTGCCCAAGCAGGAGAACGTGCACGGGTCCGTCTCGCTGTGGACCGACCTCCGCCTGGTGGCCTATCTGCGGTCCATGCGGACCGGCGTGGTCATCTCCACCCGGCCGGGATTCAACCTGATCACCGCGCTGTTCGCGCCGCTCGAGGTGCTGACGATCGGCCAGGAGCACGTGGCGCTGGAGGTCCATGCCCCCGAGATGCGGCGGCTGATCAAACGGCGCTACGGCAGGTTCGACGCGTTCGTCACCCTCACCGAGGCCGACCGGGAGCACTACGCCAGGACACTGCGGAACGACCCTCCGGCCCGGCTGCTGTGCATTCCCAACGCCGTCCCGGAACTGGCCGGTGACGTCTCGGCCCTGGAGGAGAAGAGCGTGGCCGCCATCGGCAGGCTGGTCCACGCCAAGGGCTTCGACCGTCTCGTCAAGGCGTGGGCGCTGGTCGCGGAGGAGCACCCGGACTGGGTGCTGCGCATCTACGGCGGAGGCACCCAGAAGGCCGAGGATCGGCTCCGCGCCAGGATCGAGAAGGCCGGTCTGACGGACAAGGTGCTCCTCATGGGCAGTTCGAGCGAGATCGGCGTCGAGCTGTCCAAGTCGTCGATGTACGTCGTCAGCTCCCGCTACGAGGGGTTCGGCATGACCATCCTGGAGGCGATGAGCAAGGGCGTGCCCGTGGTGAGCTTCGACTGCCCGCACGGCCCCGGGGAGATCATCACCCATGGGCACGACGGGCTGCTGGTGCGCCCGCAGAAGCCGGAGTTCCTGGCCGGGGCCGTCTCCCGGCTGATAGAGGACCCCGAGCTGCGCCGTGCCCTCGGCCGGAACGCCCTGAGCACGGCCTCCGCGTACTCCCTCGACGCGGTCGGCGCCAGGTGGGACGCGCTGCTCGACGATCTCCAGCGTACGGCGCGCGGCGACGTCGAGAAGCTCCCGGCCCGCGACGAACGCCGTGACGAGACCCGCGGCGAAACCCGTGACGAGACATATGACAAGACCGGCACGAGCCCGGCGACGAGGTCCGCGGCGTGACCCTGGACGGAACCGGCGGCACGGCGCCGCGGGAGCGGGGGATCCGCTTCGCCGGCGCGGGCGTGCCGAGTGCCTCGCCTCTTCCGCGTCCCGGGGACGAGCGGCATGCCGTGTCGCGCCTCACCCACCGGGCAGCGTGCCCCGGATGACGCTGTCGGAGGAGTGGCGGGGGTCCCCGTCCAGCGGTTCCCGGGAGATGTCCACCACCGGGTAGTCGGCGGTCGTGACCCCTTCGGGGAGTGGGTAGGAACCACGCCCGGAGGGGTCGACCGTTCCCAGGGAGATCATCCGCTTCGCATCCCGGTCGAGCAGCCACACCTCGTAGAACCCGTCGAAGGCGGGGAGGTCGTCGAGCCGGACCTGGAGCCGCTTCCCGCCGTCCCGCCCCGTCCGGATCTCGGCCACGCCGGTCCCCCGGTTGCCGGGCAGAGGGCCGAGATCCGTATGAGCCGCGACGACCTGAGGCGTCCGCTCCGATGTGAGGCGCTGGATCAGGAGTGTGCCTCCGGTTCCGGCGAGCAGTCCGGCGGTCAGGGCCGCGGTGAGCGCCCAGAGGCGGGTTCGCCGGACCGGCGTGTCGGCGTGCCGTACAGTCCGCCCGCGCGTGGAGCGTCGGAGGGGGGCGGCGGGCACGCCCGGGATGTCCCCCAAAGAACGGGAGAGGTCAGGAGAGCCGAAGGGATCGGAAGGGCCGGCGGGCGCGCCGGACACGAGATCCGGGGAGAGCCCGAGCTCGGCTCGCACGCCTTCCCACACGTGGGGTGCGGGGGCGGACAGAGGATCGTGCCGGGCCGCCGCGACCACCCGGCGAAGCTCGCCGAGCTTCGTCCCGCAGGCGGCGCAGGCGTTCAGGTGCTCCGGCTCCTCGTGTTCACCCAGGGCGACCAGGGCGAGCGTGTCAGCGTCCAGATGGCGCACCGTCCACCCCCAGTCGCCGGCGCAGGCGGTCAAGTCCTCGGGTGATGTGGCTCTTCACCGTTCCCAGCGGCAGGTTGAGTCTGCTTGCGATTTCCACGTGCGTGAGCTGCTGGTAGAAGGCCAGCTCAAGGATGGTACGCCGTGGCTGGCCCAGCCTGCCGAGCTCCTCTGCCAGCAGGACGCCGTCGGTCACCGCCTCCGCGGACGGAGCCTGCGGCGGATCGGCCTCCAGACTGACCAGACGCTGGGAGATCCGTTGTTCCCGCTGGATCAGCCGCCATCGGTTGGCGATCTCGTAACGGGCGATGCCGGTGAGCCAGGCGGGCAGGGAGCCCGACGCCGGGTCGTATCCGGTCCTGCTCCTCCACGCGGCGATGAAGACCTGCTGGGTGACGTCCTCGGCGTCCGGGACACGACGCAGGGAGCGCAGGGCGATCGTGTGGACCATCGGAGACCACCGCCGGTAGATCTCGGCCAGGCAGCGTTCGTCCCCGGACCTCAGGCCGGCGGCGAGTGACGCCTCGTCCAGTTCCGCGCTGTCGGGACCGGTGCTCTGTGGCATCTCCCGGTCGGGGGTTGGGGCGACCATCGTCTCTTCTTTCGAAGGGACGGCCGTCTCGGATGCGTCAGAAAACAACAATCTCCGGTGCATCCAACCGGTGCCCATCCCGAGAAGAGGAAGCGACGACGCAAAGAGTCACCGGGAACACCGCAACGAGAAAGAAGATCCCCCATGCGCACCCTTCGTACGCTGAGCACCCTGGCCGTCGGCGGCTCGCTGCTCGCCCTCTCCCTCCAGGCTCCGGTCACCGCGGCCACCGCCGCGGCGGCGCCCACCTCCTCGGCGGCCTCCGTGTCCGCGAGCGCGCCCATCAAGGGCGGTCAGACCACGGTCACCACCGTCCGGGGTCTGGGAGGGGTCCTGCTGGAGAACGGGCTCTCCGCCTATGCCACCTCCCCCGGCAAGACCGGCGTGCGGATCGCCGGTGACAACCTGTCGCTGTCGTTCGGCTTCCCCGTGACCGGCGGCCGCGCCACCGTGGACCCGCTGGCGGGCAAGGTCGAGCACCGCGGTGACCTGTCCTTCGTCAACGCGAAGAACGGTAAGCGGATCAAGGTCGGGGACTTCGTCATCGACCTGGCCAAGGGCAAGGTCACGGGCAACGTCAACGACGACCCGAAGGTCCGTGTTCCGGTCTTCGACCTGGACCTCTCGGCGGCGAAGCTGAAGGCCGAGGGGTCGGTGGTCCGAGCTCGCAACATCCGGGTGAAGCTCACCGGCGTCGCGGCGGGCGCGCTGAACAAGGCGTTGAAGACCCACCTGTTCAAGGCGGGCCTGCGGATCGGCACCGCGTCGACGACACTCCACCTCTGACGGCCCGAACGCGCCCTGGCATTCTTGGACATAAGCCCCTAAACGTCACACACGTCTTCAGGGAAGAGGTCGAAGGATGCCACAGGCGCGTATCGGAGTCACCGGCCTGGCCGTGATGGGGGCCAACCTCGCGCGGAACCTGGCCCGGCACGGGCACACGGTGGCCGTGCACAACAGGTCGCGCTACCGGACCGACGCCCTGCTGAAGGAGCACGGCCACGAGGGTGAGTTCGTCGCCTGCGACACGCCGGAGGAACTGGTCGCGGCGCTGGAGCGGCCCCGGCGTGTCCTGGTGATGGTGAAGGCGGGGGCGCCGACCGACGCGGTGATCGAGGAGTTCGCCCCGCTCCTGGAGCCGGGAGACATGCTGGTCGACGGCGGGAACGCCCATTTCCTGGACACCCGGCGGCGGGAGGCGGCGCTGCGGGAGCGGGGGATCCACTTCGTCGGCACGGGCGTGTCAGGCGGTGAGGAGGGCGCGCTGCTCGGGCCGAGCATCATGCCGGGCGGGTCCAGGGAGTCCTACCAGGCGCTGGGCCCGCTGCTGGAGGACATCGCCGCCAAGGTGGACGGCGTGCCCTGCTGCACGCACATCGGCCCGGACGGCGCGGGGCACTTCGTCAAGATGGTCCACAACGGCATCGAGTACGCCGACATGCAGCTCATCGCCGAGGCGTACGACCTGCTGCGGCAGGTCCTCGGGCTGAGCCCGGCCGAGATCGCCGACGTCTTCGAGGAGTGGAACCGGGGCGAGCTGTCGTCCTACCTCATCGAGATCACCGCCGAGGTGCTGCGGCAGGTGGACGCCGTCACCGGCCGGCCGCTGGTCGACGTGATCGCCGACCGGGCCGAGCAGAAGGGCACCGGCCGCTGGACCGTCCAGAACGCGCTGGAACTGGGCGTCCCGGTGAGCGGCATCGCCGAGGCGGTGTTCGCCCGGTCGGTGTCCGGCCACACGGAGCTGCGGCTGGCCGCACGGGACCTGCCCGGCCCCGCGGGCGCGCCGCAGGCTCCGCCGGCCGGGGACCGCACGGGCCGCGGGGAGTTCGTGGAGGACGTACGGCGGGCGCTGTACGCGTCGAAGATCATCGCCTACGCGCAGGGGTTCGACCAGATCCGGGCCGGCAGCGTGGAGTACGGCTGGGACGTCGATCCGGGCGCGCTGGCCACGATCTGGCGTGGCGGGTGCATCATCCGGGCGGTCTTCCTCGACCGCATCCGCGAGGCGTACGAGCAGGAGAGCCCTCCGGTGACGTTGCTGACGGCGCCGCTGTTCGCCGAGGCGCTGGGCCTGGCGCAGGAGTCGTGGCGGCGAGTGGTCGCGACGGCGGCCGGGGCGGGCGTCCCGGCGCCGGGTTTCTCGACGGCGCTGGCCTACTACGACTCGCTGCGCGCGGACCGGCTGCCCGCGGCGCTCGTCCAGGGGCTGCGCGACTTCTTCGGCGCGCACACCTACCAGCGGTCCGACCGGGAGGGGACCTTCCACACGCTGTGGTCCGGGGACCGTACGGAGATCGGGGCCTGACCACGACGGGGACGGGCACGCCCCGGTGAGGTCCGGGGCTCACCGGGGCGGGTGAGGAACGCCCGCTCCGGTGGCGGACGCCGGACGGCACGGCCCGAAGACCTGTGGCGCGACCCGGAGAGCCGGGGCGCGGCCCGAAGCCGGACGGCGCGACCCGAAGACTGGAATTCCCGGGAAATCCCGGGAAACCGATGGGACTGCTGTTACGCTCCGTGCCGTGAGTGAGTCATTGGACGCGCTGGAACGGCGGATCGCCGACCTGCGCGCCGAGGTCCGCCGCGCGGTCAAGGCCAAGGAGCACTCCCTGGCCCGGTCGCTCCGCGGCGAGCTGCGCCGGATGGAACACGAGTGGGACCGGGCCGTCGGAGCCGAGGAGCTCCCGGTCCCCGAGCCGGAGGCGCCGCTGCTGCCCATCCGGGAGCAGGTACACCAGGCCCTGGCCCTGCTGGGCGTGCCCGCCGCCCCGAAGCTGATCGTCGCGGTCAACGACGCGTTCTTCTCCCGCGCGCTGCGCGGCTCGCAGCTCACCAGCCTGCGGCGGGACGAGGAGCGCTCGTTCCGGAGCGACCCGTACGCGCGGCCGTACTACCTGTGCGCGGCGCTGACCGACCGCCTCTCCCCCGCCCGCGGGCTGCTCGCGGTCAGCACGTGGGCCCCGGAGCTGCGGGTGCTGGGGCCGCTGAGCCCGCGCGTCGACTTCCTGACCTCGGCGGTGCGCGTCGCAGAGCACCTGGCCCGGCTGCCCGAGCCGCCGCCCGGCGCGGTGCGGCTGCTGACGCGGATGGCGCAGAACATCCCCGGTGCGACGGAGGGCTTCGCCCCGGCCGACCCTGCGACCGCGATCCGCGCGGCACGGGCCGAGCTGGAGGTGCACCGGGCGGCCGACACGGCGCAGCGGACCGAGGTGGCGGTCCGGGCGACCGGACGGCTGCCGGACGTGGAGCGCCTGTTCGGCGCCGCCGCGCTGGGCGCGTTGAAGGAGGCGGCCTGTTGAGGCACAGGCTCGACGAGCTGCGCGGGCCGGTGCCGCCCCGCGCCCACGACGCCAGGGCCATCGCGGCGCTGGCCGCGAACCCGGGCTGCGCCCGCCGGGCGGTGCTGGACGCCGCCGGGGTGGACAAGGACCTCACGGCACGGCACATCGGCTTCCCGGCCCCGTTCGGCCAGTCGCAGTTCGCGATCACCCGCGGGAACGTCTTCGAGGCGCTGGTGAAGGAGAACGGCTGCGCCGAGCTGCTGCGGCTGCTGCGCGAGCTGCTCGGGCTGCCGATCGCACAGGTGGGCTACCAGGACGTGGAGAGCGTCGGCTCCCACCTGCGCCACTCCCACACGCGCGCCCTGATCGACCGGGCGGCGCGCGAGGGCGACGACGCGGCGGTCTTCTACGACCATCCGCTGCTCAGCCTCCGCATCGCCGGCCAGACCTCCTATCTGGAGCCCGACGTGGTGGCCTTCCAGGTCGAGGGCCGTTTCCACATCGTGGAGATCAAGTCGTTCGCGGTGGTCGACGGCCAGGCCGAGCCGGAGAAGGTCGCGGCGGCGGCCCGGCAGGCCGCCGTGTACGTGCTGGCGCTGCGCGCCCTGCTGGCCGACCTCGGGCACGACCCGGAGCGGGTGTCGCACGACGTGGTGCTGGTGTGCCCGGAGAACTTCGCCAACCGGCCGGTCGCGACGCTGGTGGACGTCCGCAGGCAGCTCGCGGTGCTCCGGCGGCAGCTCGACCGGATGACCCGGGTGGACCACCTGGTGGAGGAGCTGCCCGCGGGGATCACCTTCGACCTGGCCCCAGACTCCGAGGGGGTCCCCACCCGGCCGGCGCGGGAGGTGGCCGGCGCGCTGCGCGAGGTCCCGGCCCGGTACGCGCCCGACTGCCTGTCCACCTGCGACATGTGCATGTTCTGCCGTGACGAGGCCCGCTGCGGCGGATCCACCGACCAGCTCGGACGTCAGGTGCGCGACCAGCTCGGCGGGATCCTGGGCGTGGACGAGGCGCTCGCCCTGGCCGAGGGTTCCGCGGAGCCCGCCGAGGGGCAGGAGGAGATCGCCCACCTGCTCCGCCTGGCCCACCGCCTGCGCGAGGAGTGCTTGGGATGAGCACGCTGACGGCACTGGCCCGCCTCAAGGCCGTCCGCGACGGGACCGCGCAGCGGATCACCACGGTCCGCCACTGCCACCTGGCCCCGCGCCCGATGGTGTTCGTGCCGCTCCAGCTCGCCGGGGAGGCCCTCGCCCCGCTGGGCGCCATGGTCGGCGCCGACCCCGACCATCCGCGGCTGCTGGTGGTTCCCCAGCCGCGCAACCGCGACCTGCGGTTCGCCTTCGCCGCGGAGCTGGCCGAGGTGCTGCTGCCGTACGTCGAGGGGTTCGCCAAGACCACCGAGACGGTGGAGCGCAGGGGCGGCGACCCGTACGAGCGGTGCCTGGACGCGCCGCAGATCCTGGTGCCGAACCGCTCGGCGGCGGCCTTCGCCGGGCTGCTCGGCCGCTCCACCCGGTTCCGCCGGGCCGACGGCCCCTACCCGGTGCATCCGTCGGTGCCGCTGCTCGGGCGGTGGCTGACGTATTTCGCCGACCGGTCGCGACGGCCGGGGTCGTGCCTGATGATGTCGATGACGGAGGCGCTGTCGGCGCACTGGGCGACCGGGCAGAGCGCCCTGGAGGACGCCAACCTGGCGGCGCTGGCAGGGTGGATCGACCCGCCCGCCGGGATGGACGGCAGGCGGGCCGCCGAGGAGGCCGAGGACCCGCTGCTGTGGCCGCCCGCCGGGCCGGCCACCGATCCGGGGTTCGACAACGAGGTGCTCGGCCCGGCCGTCCGCGCCTACGAGGAGGCGCCGACCGCGCGGGCGGTGGAGCGCGTCGCCCAGGCGCTGCGCACCCAGCTGGAGCCGACCTGGCGGCTGATGTGGCGGTCGGTGGAGCTGTTGCGCGCCCTGCCGGAGGGCTCGCGGGTGGCCGGCCGCTGGGAGACCGACCGGGGGTCGTTCACCCGGTTCCTCGAAATGATCGCCGAGGGCGGGCCGCCGCAGGCTCGCCGGGACGGCGCGGTCGGCGCCGCGGCGCGGCTGGCGGCCCTGGAGCGGGCGCGGGCGAGCTACGACGTGCAGCGCGCCTACGACGACCCGCTGGTGATGGCCGAGTACCGCCTGACCGGTGAGGCGTTCGCCGGGACGGTCGTCTCCTCCGATCCGGAGAACACCGAGGGCGAGGGCCGCTCGCGCAAGCTGCGCCCGCTGGTCACGGTCCGCACCGCCGACCCGGTGCGGCTGACGCCCGGCGCCGTGCTCGGCAGCCCCGACCGGCGCGGCCACGCCGCCGAGGTCGTCGGGATCGACGGCGACGAGATCACCCTGAAGGTGACCAAGGGGATGGGCCGCGGGAAGGTGGCCGCCCCGGGGGCGGTGCCCGAGCCGGGCGAGCAGGTCACCTACACCACGCTGACCGACGACTTCCAGTCCTCGGCGGCGCTGCCGGAGCCCGAGCGGACCCCGTGGACCCACGGCGGCCCGCCGGAGGAGTACGTGCCGGATGACGACGACGCGCGGGAGGAATGGTCATGAGCGTTCAGCGGGGGACGCCGGGGGCGCGCCGTACGGGGGTGCTCGGGGTGGTGCCGGAGGCGCGCCCGGAGGCGCTGCCGTACGGCCCGGCCGCCTCGCGTCTCGTGGTTCCCGCCGTGTCGCCGCAGCGGGAGGCGGCGGCCGTGGTCGAGGCGGTCCTGGCCGACCTGCCGCGCCACCGGGGCGTGGTGGTCGACTCCCCTCCCGGGGCGGGCAAGTCGACGCTGGTGGTCCGGGCGGCCGGGCACATCGCGGAGACCGGCGAGCCGCTGATGATCGTCGCGCAGACCAACGAGCAGGTCGACGACCTGGTGGACCGGCTGGCGACCGAGCACCCGGACCTGACGATCGGCCGGCTGTCGGCGAGCGGCTACGTCACGCCGGGCCGGGTCCTGGGTCACCCCAACGTGTCGGTGGCGGGCAAGCTGCCCGACCTGGGGGATCCGGCGGTGGTGGTGGCCACGGCGGACAAGTGGGCCTGGATCGGCGACCGCACCTGGCCGTGGGCGATCGTGGACGAGGCGTACCAGATGCGCTCGGACAAGCTGCTGCGCATCGCCTCGCTGTTCGAGCGGGCGCTGTTCGTGGGCGACCCGGGGCAGCTCGACCCGTTCTCGATCGTGGACGGCGACCGCTGGGCCGGGCTGTCGTGGGATCCGGTGCAGAGCGCGGTCTCGGTGCTGCTGCGGCACAACCCGGACCTGCCGGTGCACCGGCTGCCGGTGTCCTGGCGGCTGCCCGCCTCGGCGGCGCCGGTGGTGTCGGAGGCGTTCTACCCGTTCACCGGGTTCCGCGCCGGGACCGGCGACGCCGACCGGGCGCTGGAGCTGACGGTCGACGGCATGCGCACCTCCTACGACCGGGCGCTGGAGGAGGCGGCGGCCTCGGGGTGGGCGCTGTACGAGCTGCCGAGCCGCCACACGGTGCGCACCGACGCCGAGGCGGTTCAGGCGGTGGCGGTGCTGGCGGTGCGGCTGCTGCAGCGGGCGCCGGTGGCGCACTCGGAGCGGGGCAGCCACCGGGTCACGGCCGACCGGATCGCGATCGGCGCGGCGCACCGCGACCAGGTCGCCGCGATCCGCGCCGCCGGGGTGCCCGAGGAGATCACGGTGGACACCGCCAACCGGCTGCAGGGCCGGGAGTACGACGTGACGATCATGCTGCATCCGCTGTCGGGCCGCCGCGACGCCACGGCGTTCCACCTGGAGTCGGGGCGGCTGTGCGTGCTGGCCTCGCGGCACCGGCACGCCTGCGTGGTGGTGGCCAGGGCGGGCATCCCCGAACTGCTGGACGCCCACCCGTCGGCCGAACCGGTGCGGCTCGGGGTGCCGGTGAAGTTCCCCGACGGGTGGGAGGCCAACCAGGCGGTGCTGGCGCACCTGGCCAAGCATCGGGTGGCCGCCGACCGCTGAGGGCGCTCCGGCCGGAGGGCGGGGACGGCGCCGCGCGTGCGGGCGCGGTTCTCCCCTGAGGACGGCCGCCCGGCCGATGATGCCCTCGGGCACGCTCCCCGAGGGCGGCCGCCCGGCCGGCGTCTCCGGGTACGGCGTGCCGTGCCCGGAGACGGTCAGAGGGTCCGCCGCCAGACGTCGATGGCCAGCACCTGGCGCATGCCCACCGACAGGTACAGGTCCAGGGCGGGGGTGACGTTGCCCGCGTCCACGTGGAGGCAGGTGCCGATCCGGCCGCGCCGTACGTCGTCGGCGAAGGCGGCGCGCAGCATGAACCGGCCCAGGCCGTGCCCCCGGAAGGGGGGCGCCACGGCGAGCCGGCGGACGTAGCCGCAGTTCTCGTCCGCGGCGAAGGCGTCGGTGCCGAGGAGCATCGCCACCGGTTCGCCGTCGAGGCGGGCGACGGCGAGCTGCGTCCAGTCGGTGCTGGCGGAGGAGTCGAGCTCGGCGTGCCACTCGTCGTAGTCCTTGGGGACGAACCCGAAGTGCCGGGCGAATCCGACCTGCTCGACGGCGTGGGCCTGGCGGCGCGCCTCCTCGGTGGTCCCCCGGTGCACCGTCACGCCGGGCGGCGGCTCCGGCGGGGCGAGGGACGGGCCGTGGTCGGCCCGGAGCCGGATGAAGCCGGTGGCGTGGGCGAAGCCGCGGGCGGCTGCGAGGGCGCGCTTGCCGCTGTCCTCGCGGTACACGGCGATGTCGGCCACGGCGTGGTCGTGGCCGAGCCCGGCGGCGATCCGGCGGGCGCGGTCGAGGACGGTGTCCCACAGGCGGCCGGTCAGCTCGGGGGCGGCGGGGTGGACGACCACGTCGAACTCCACGGCGCCGTCGTCGCCCCTGCGGCAGGCCCAGGCCCAGGCGACCAGGCGCCCGGAGGGGTCGTGGACGAGCCAGCCGTCGGCGTCGGGGTCGAAGGAGGGGTCGTTCAGCTGGTCGGCGACGTCGTCGAGGGTCATGTCGGCCTTGCCGATCACCTGGGTGTCGCACAGGGAGACCAGTTCGTGGACGGCCTCGGCGTCGCCGGCCTCCGGCCGCCGGATGGTGTGCCCGGCGGCCGTGACGGCCGGCGCGACGGCGCGGCCGGGCTCGGGTACGGGGGTCGCTTCGAGGGTGTCTTCCATGGCCCCGAGTGTGCCGGGCCCGACTTGCCTCCCGCTGGGCCGTGACTTGGCGCCCGCCCCCCGCCCCCACGGAGGGCGGGAGCGAGGCGGGCGCCGGAGGCTCGGGGGGTCCGGAGGTCCGGCGCCCGTCCCGGGAGCCCCGGGACGGGACCGGACGGCGGGACCGGACGGCGGGACCGGACGGCCCCTACTCCAGCACGGGGGCCGGGGTCTTGGCCTGCTCGGCCGGGCCGTCCTGCCCGGGAGCGCCGCGCAGCGGGATCTCCTTGATGAAGAAGGCCAGCACCGGCACCAGGACCGCGAAGAAGATCGCCCACCAGAAGACGCCGGCGATCGAGGAGGCCAGTGAATCCAGGAAGCCGAGGCGCACCTGGGCCGGGAGGTGGGCCAGGGTCGCGGCGTCGGCCCGCCCGCCGCCTCCGGCGAGCTTGGCGCCCTCCGCCCCGAACTTCTGGGTCAGGCTGTCGGACAGGTGGTGGTTGAAGATGGCACCGAACATGGAGACGCCGAACGAGCCGCCGATGGACCGGAAGAAGGTCGCGGCGCTGCTGGAGACGCCGAGGTCCTTCTGCTCCACGCTGTTCTGGGCGATCAGCATGGTGGTCTGCATGAGGAAGCCCATGCCGAGGCCGAGCACCGCGATGAACACGCCGGTCTGCCAGGTGGGGGTCTTCGCGTCCATCAGGGACAGCAGCCACATGGCGATCGCCATGATCACGCCGCCGATGACCGGGTAGATCTTGTACTTGCCGGTCTTGGTGATGGCCTGGCCGACGAACAGCGAGATCACCATGGACGAGGCCATCATGGGCAGCAGGAGCAGGCCGGAGTTGGTGGCCGTCGAACCCTGGACCGTCTGCTGGAACAGCGGCAGGAAGGTGATGGCGCCGAACATCGCGAAGCCGAGCAGGAAGCCGACCAGCGAGATGAGCGTGAAGTTGCGGTTGCGGAACAACTGGAGCGGCATGATCGGCTCGGCGGCGCGGCGCTCCACCGGGACGAACAGCACCAGCGTCACCAGGGCCGTCACGGCCAGGCCGATGATCTGCGGTGAGGTCCAGGCGTAGTCGTTGCCGCCCCAGGTGGTGATGAGGACCAGCGCGGTGATGCCGATGGACAGCAGGACCGCGCCGAGCCAGTCGATGCGGTGCTCGGTGCGGAGCTTGGGCAGTTTCAGCGTCACCGCCAGCAGCGCCAGGGCGACGAACCCGACGGGCAGGTTGACGTAGAAGGCCCAGCGCCAGTCGAGGTGGTCGGTGATGAAGCCGCCGACGAGCGGGCCGGCGATCATCGCCAGCGACATGACGCCGGCCATGATGCCCTGGTACTGGCCGCGCTCACGCGGCGGGACGAGGTCGCCGATGATGGCCATGGCGTTGACCATGAGACCGCCGCCGCCGAGGCCCTGGAGCGCGCGGAAGGCGATGAGCTGGGCCATGCCGTCCTGGGGGCCGCCCAGCAGGTCGGATCCGGCCATGCCGCACAGCACCGACCCGACCATGAAGATGACGATGGAGGCGATGAAGATGTTCTTCCTGCCGTACAGGTCGCCGATCTTCCCCCAGATGGGGGTCGAGACGGTCGTGCCGAGGACGTAGGCGGTGACCACCCACGACAGGTGCGACAGGCCCCCGAGCTCCCCCACGATGCGGGGCATCGCCGTACCGACGATCATGTTGTCGAGCATCGCGAGGATGATGGCGAGCATCAGCCCCGGTAAGACGACCATGACCTCGCGCCGCCGTCCTGGTACGACCGCGGTCTCCGTCATTTCTCCAGCCCCCTAAGGATCTTGCTTACTTGCCGTCCGGCTAGTGTCGGATATGATGGGAATGTAGGACGATCACTTACCGGCCGTCAAGTCAATTCCGCCGCAAAGGGAACCATGAGCGAACACGCCGACACCCGCACCCGCATCCAGGAGACGGCTCTTCGGCTCTTCACCGAGCAGGGCTACGAGGCCACCTCTCTCCGGGAGATCGCGGAGGCCCTCGGCGTGACCAAGGCGGCACTCTACTACCACTTCAAGAGCAAGGAAGAGATCATCACCAGTCTCGTGGAGGATCGGATCCGCACGCTGGAGGAGCTGATCGCCTGGGCCGGGAGGCAGCCGCGCACCGAGGAGAGCCGCCGCGAGCTGGTCCGCCGCTACTCCGCGGACCTGCACCGGGGCGGCCACCGGGAGATCATGCGGTTCTTCGAGCGCAACCAGACCGCGCTCAAGGGCCACCCGGTGATGAAGCAGATGCACGAGCGGATGTTCAGCCTGTTCGACTTCCTCGTCGAGCCGGACGACCCGCCCGCCGCCCGGCTGAAGCACGCGATGGCGCTGTTCGCCCTGCACGCGGCCTGGTTCGTCCTGCGGGACGAGGCGCTCTCCGACGACGAGCGCCGGGAGGCGGCGCTGGACGTCGCCCTCGACCTCGTCCGGCGCTGACCCCGGGCCGGAACCGCGCCCGGCACCGGGCCCGCGCCGGACCCGGAGCCTCGGCCGGGCTCGAAGCCTCGACCGGGCGCGGAGCCGATCCCGCCGCCCGCGCCTTCGAACGCGAGCCGTCACCCCCGCGGCGGCTCGCATGTATCCCCGCACCCGGGGCATGGGCCCCTTGAAGCCCAAGAAAGCACGTCAAAGGGGGGCATCATGCTCAGCAACAAGACGATCGCATTCCTCGTCGCCCCGGAGGGCATCGAGCAGGTCGAGCTCACCGAGCCGTGGAAGGCGATCGAGCAGGCGGGCGGCACGCCCAGGCTGATCTCCACCAAGGCGGGCGAGGTCCAGGCGTTCAACCACCTCGACAAGGCCGACACGTTCCCGGTCGACGGGACGGCCGGCGACGTACGGGCCGCCGACTTCGACGGGCTGGTGCTGCCGGGCGGCGTCGCCAACCCGGACTTCCTGCGGACGGTTCCGGAGGCCGTACGTTTCGTCAAGGAGTTCTTCGAGTCGGGCAAGCCGGTCGCGGCGATCTGCCACGCGCCCTGGACGATGATCGAGGCCGACGTGGTGCGCGGCCGTACGGTCACCTCCTGGCCCAGCCTCCAGACGGACCTGCGCAACGCGGGGGCCACCTGGGAGGACAAGGAGGTCGTCGTGTGCACCGGGGGGCCCAACACCCTGATCACCAGCCGCAAGCCCGACGACCTCAAGGCCTTCTGCCAGGCCGCGGTGGACGCCTTCTCCCGTTAGCGGTCGCCGGGGACGAGGGGCGGCGGGCCCCGGACACGGCCCGCCGCCCCTTTCCGGTTAAGGCACCGGAGTGAGGGCAGTGCACTGGAGAGTCATCTGTTGAAGGAGGAACCGTGGAGGCCACGATCTCGCTGCGCCTGCCGCGTGACGCCGCGAGCGTCCCGGTGATCAGGCAGCTTCTGGACGCCTCGCTCGGCGCCCTGGGGGTGGAGCCGCAGATCCGGGACGACATACAGCTCATGCTCTCGGAGGCGTGCTCCAACGTCATCCAGCACGCCGAGCCGAGCGACGACTACATGGTGAGCACCGAGCTGATCCGCGACAGGTGCGTCATCAAGGTGATCGACGCCGGGAACGGCTTCGACTCCTCCATGGCGCGCACCCCCTCCGCCACCTCCGAACACGGTCGCGGGCTGCTCATCATGCAGGCGCTGGCCGACGACATCAGGTTCGTCAACCGGCCGGAGCGGGGGTCGATCGTCCGCCTGGAGAAGATCCTCCACTTCGTGGACGACGCCCCCGGGCGCTCACTCCTGCTCAGCGAGGAGCTTGAGCTCGGAGAGGGAGTCCCGGAGGTAGTCGGTGACGAGCCACACGTCGGGGACCATCTCCCGGCAGGCGATCACGCCCACGTCAAGTGAGCCGTCGTAGGAGAAGACGGTGATGTTCAGGCCGCCGCTCACGTCGGTGACCACCGACACGGGGTGATAGGCGAGCAGCCGGACGCCGTCCACGTACAGCGGCAGCTGGGGGCCGGGGACGTTGGAGATCAGCACGTTGATCGGGCCCGCCGTACCGGCCAGCAGGTTGAAGGCCGCGCGGGCCGCCAGGCCGGTCAGCGCCGAGGGCATCATGTCGCTGACCTCCTGGATCCAGCGGGCCGGGGCGAGCGACGCACGGTCCTTGATCAGGGACATCGCGTCGTGCACGGCCGTCAGCCGCTCCACCGGGTCGGCGACCTGCGTGGCGAGTGTGGTGATCATCAGGGTGACCTGGTTGCCGTCGTCGCCGGCGTCGGGGACCTTCAGTGAGAACGGCACGCCGGCCACCAGCGGCTGGTCGGGCAGCGCGTCGTGTTTGATCAGCCACTGCCGCAGCGCCCCGGCGCAGACGGCCATCACCACGTCGTTCACCGTGACGCCGAAGGCGTTCTTGACCTGCTTGACGTCCGCCAGGGACAGGGCGGTGAAGGCGAACCTGCGGTGCGCGGTGATCCTCCCGCTGAACGGCGTGCGGGGCGCGATCAGGCGGGGCATGACCGGGGTGCCGGGTTCCCCGGTCAGGCGGCGGGCCAGATCGCGGGTGACACGGGAGATCGGGCGGGCCCCCGGCAACTGGGACAGTACGGGGATCTCGTCGAGGTGCGGGACCGCGTTGACGAGGAACCGCACGGTGTTCGCCGGGTTGAGGACGACGCCCGCCACTCCCCTGGTGATCATCTCCGCGGCGTCGACACCGCCGTCGGGCCCCGCCTCGGGCGCCGCCGGGACCTCGGCGGGCTCGGGTGAGGTGTCCAGGAGCGCGGCGAGGACGCCGGCACCGGTGACGCCGTCGATCGCGGCGTGGTGGACCTTCATGTACAGGGCCGTCCGGCCGCCCGCCAGGCCGTGGATCAGGTACATCTCCCACAGCGGGCGGCCGCGGTCCAGGGGGCGGGCGTGCAGCCGCGCGACCTGGTCACCGAGTTGTTCGTCGCCGCCCGGCGCGGGGAGCGCGATCTCACGCACGTGGTAGTCGAGGTCGACCCGGGTGTCGTCGGCCCAGTAGGGGCGGTCCAGGCCCAGCGGCACCGTGACGAGCCTGCGCCGGAACGGCGGGGCGAGGTGGAGCCGCCGGGCGAGCAGGGAGATCAGGTCGGCGCGGGTCAGCTCGCCCGCCAGCACGGCCAGCCCGGCGATGTTCGCGACGTTCGTCGGCGTCTCGAAGTTCAGGAACTGCGCGTCCACCGGGTTGAGCTGCCGCATCTCCTACCTCCCTGGTCCCCTGTCACCATCCTGCTCCCATACGGTCGCCAGGGCCAACACCGCGAGGCCGGCGAGCAGGACCACCGAGACGAACAGGAGCGCCAGCCAGACGAGCGCGAAGACGACCATGAGGGTGACGAAGTCGCTGATCAACTGCAGCACCCGCGGAACCGTGCCCCGATCCGCCCGGCGCCACACCGCGACGCGGCGGGCGGGCCGGGGCGGGAGAGGGAGTTCTCACCCGGAGGTTCCATGCCGGGCCCGGCCGGGCTCTGCCGGGGTCTGCCGGGCTCTGCGGGGGTCTGCGGGGGTCTGCGGGGGTCACGGCGCGGCCGGTACGGCCGGCGCATCCGGCTCCCGACAATCGGGAAAATTGATGTTATTGATCGATATACCTGAAAAGCGTCGCAAATATAGGAAGAATCTCTACTAAGGGATGGCGGTCCCCGGTGCCGCCGCAGCGCCGCAGCGCCTCACACGGTCGTCCTCCCGGCGGACCGCGGCGCGCCGCCGCGGCCGCCCCGCGAACCCGGACCGGCCCGCTCGACCCCCTGGGGCTCGCCCCTGGCGGGCCGGTCCGCCCTCCCCGCCGTGCGGCGCCGAGCCTCCTGCCCGGACGCGGGCGGGCCGACCGCGCCGCCCGTTCCGTCCCCGCCCGGTCTCCCGCTCGGGTGTGGGCGGGCCGACCGCGCCGCTCCCCTCGCGCGCGGCGCCGAGGTCAGCCGACCCAGACGGCCTTGAGGTTGCAGAACTCGCGGATGCCGTGCGCGGACAGCTCCCGGCCGTACCCGGAGTTCTTGACGCCACCGAAGGGCAGCTCCGGGTAGGAGGTGACCATGCCGTTGACGAAGACCGCCCCGGCCTCCAGGTCGGTGACGAAGCGCTCCTGCTCGGCGGGGTCGGCGGTCCAGGCGTTGGCGCCGAGACCGAAGTCGGTCACGTTGGCGAGCGCGATCGCCTCGTCGATGTCGGCGACCCGGTACAGCGCCGCCACCGGGCCGAACACCTCCTCGGAGAACATCCGCATCTCCGGGGTGACACCGGCGACGACCGTCGGCTGGTAGAACCAGCCCGGCCGGTCGGGGATGTAGCCCCCGCACAGCACCCGCGCCCCGCGCCCGACCGCGTCGGCCACCAGCATCTCCACGTCGTCGCGGCCCTGCTCGGTGGCGAGCGGCCCCACGTCGGTCCCCTCCTCCATCGGGTCACCGACCCGCAGGGCCTCCATCCGCGCCGTGAAGCGCTCGGCGAAGGCGTCGTAGACGTCGGCGTGCACGATGAACCGCTTGGCCGCGATGCAGGACTGGCCGTTGTTCTGCACCCGCGCGGTGATCGCGGTGGAGGCGGCGGCGTCGAGGTCGGCGGAGGGCATCACGACGTAGGGGTCGGAGCCGCCCAGCTCCAGGACGGTCTTCTTGACCTCCCCGCCGGCGACGGAGGCGACCGACCGGCCGGCCGGCTCGGAGCCGGTCAGGGTCGCCGCCACCACCCGCCGGTCCCGCAGCACCCGCTCGACCTGGTCGGAGCCGATCAGCAGGGTCTGGAAGCAGCCCCGGGGGAAGCCCGCCCGTGCGAACAGCTCCCCGAGGTAGAGCGCGGTCTGCGGCACGTTCGAGGCGTGCTTCAGCAGCCCCACGTTGCCCGCCATCAGCGCGGGCGCGGCGAAGCGGACCGCCTGCCACAGGGGGAAGTTCCAGGGCATCACCGCCAGGACGGGCCCGAGCGGCTGGTAGCGCGCGTACGCCCGCCGCGCCCCCACGGCCGGGGCGTCCGCCGGCTCGTCCGCCAGGAACTCCTCGGCGTGCTCGGCGTAGTAGCGCATCCCCTTGGCGCACTTGGCCACCTCGGCGCGGGCGGCGACGAGCGTCTTGCCCATCTCGGTGGTCATGAGCCGGGCCACGTCCTCCTGCTCCGATTCGAGGAGGTCGGCGGCGGCGCGCATCCACTCGGCCCGCTGCTTGAAACCGGTCGTCCGGTAGGTGGCGAACTCGGCGGCGGCGAGCGCGAGGCGTTCGTCCACCTCCTCGTCGCCGAGCGGGTCGAAGGTCTTCAAAGTCTCGCCCGTGGTCGGGTTGATCGTCGCGATCGGCATCGGTACCTCCTTTTCGGCCGCCGCCGCCCCGGGCGACGTCGGGCAGTCGGCGCTGCTGGGCGGGGAACTGGACAGGGAAGACCTATCCGCTCAGGACCGCGGGAAACAGGACGGCAGGGCCGGGGTCCGGCGATGTTTGGGAGCTCCGTAACGGGTACGGCCCCTTTCGTGACATCCCCGTTCCAGACGACCCGCGGCATCGCGCCGCGTTTTCCCTGACCGAGACGGACGTCTCGTGGATCTTCACACTGGAGGATGCAGATGAGCGCCGAACGTGGCAGCGCCAAGCACGGTCCGCAGATGGACGAGTACCAGAAGCACGAGAGCGAGGGCGCGATCCGCGGTGGCGGCCCCACCCACGCCGAGGAGTGGGCCGACCCGGAGGGCATCCGGGCCGCCGACGACGACGCCACGCCCAGGAGGTATCCGCCGGGGCACGAGCCGGGCGCCGCCGAGGGGATCAGCGCCGAGGGCGTGGACCAGCGCAGCGACATGGCCCGGTGGCTGACCGACGCCGAATGGCCGGCCGACCGCGACGCGCTGCTGGCGCACGCCGACGCCAAGGCGGCCCCCGGCGGGGTGGCCGCCGCCCTGCGGGCCCTGCCCGCCGGGGAGAAGTTCCACAACATCGGCGAGGTGGCCAGGGCCGCCGGTCTGGGCGGCGAGGAGCACCGCTTCTAGACGCCGGCCCGCCGCCCGCCCCGTGGACGGCCCGCACCCCACCGGTCGTGACGAGACGGCCGGCCGGGTGCGGGCCGTCCGCGTGTCCCGGGGTCCCGGGGTCCCGGAGTCCCGGAGTCCCGGTCATCGGCGCGGCCGGACCGCCGGAGGCCGGGACCCTCGGAGACGCCGGCCGCCGGAGACGCGGGCCGCCCGCGCGCCGTACCGCCCTTCCGGATCACGCCTTCCCGATCACGGACCGGACGCGGAGACCGGAGAGAGCGCTCTCCCATCCCTCTTGACCCGGCCGCCACCGGACGTCACGATCGGCGCAACGCCCCCGTGAGGGGGCGGGCGGCCCCCGCGTCTCGAGAACGGACTCCCCCATGGCCCGACGCTCCCCCCTCCTGCCGCGTCACAGGAGACGGTCATCGGCACTGATGGCCGCCCTCGCCCTGCTGGCCTCGGGGATGGCGGGGATCCCGGCGGCCGACGCGCGGGCCGGGCACGGCGGGGACCGGCCGGTGATCGGCCGGCCCGCCCTGGACGCCCGCGGCTGCGCCCGCACCGAGAAACGGCTGGAAACGCTCTCCGACTGGCCCCGGGTGGAGAGCCGGATCAAGCGGAACCCGGCCGACGAGAAACGCATCGCCAAGATCGTCGCCGGCATGACCCTGGCCGAGAAGGTCGGCCAGATGACCCAGCCGGAGATCGGCGCGATCACCCCCGCCGAGGTCCGCGAGTACGCCATCGGCTCGGTGCTCAACGGCGGCGGCTCGTGGCCGGGCCGCGACAAGCACGCCGCGCCGCGCGCCTGGCTCGACCTGGCCGACGCCTACTGGGCGGCGTCCACCGCCACCCGGACGAAGATCCCGGTCATCTGGGGCATCGACGCCGTCCACGGCAACAACAACGTCTACGGCGCGACGGTCTTCCCGCACAACATCGGCCTGGGCGCCGCGCACGATCCCTGCCTGGTCCGCGACATCGGCGCCGCCACGGCCGAGCAGATCCGGGCCACCGGCCAGGACTGGGCGTTCGCGCCCACGCTCGCCGTCGTCCGGGACGACCGGTGGGGCCGCACCTACGAGGGCTTCTCCGAGGATCCCAGGATCACCCGCGCCTACGGCTACGAGGCCGTCCGGGGCCTGCAGGGCAGGCACCCGCGCGGAATCGGCGCGGACGGCGTCATCGCGACCGCCAAGCACTTCATCGGCGACGGCGGAACCCTCAACGGCACCGACCAGGGGGTCAACCCCTCGTCCGAGGCCGAAATGATCAACATTCACGGGCAGGGCTACTACGGTGCGCTCGCGGCCGGCGCCCAGACCGTGATGGCGTCCTTCAACAGCTGGACCAACGCCGACCTCGGCATCGACGAGGGCAAGGTGCACGGCAGCAAGCGCCTCCTCACCGACGTCCTCAAGGCGAAGATGGGCTTCGACGGCGTCGTCGTCTCCGACTGGAACGGCATCGGCCAGGTCGCGGGCTGCACCAACTCCAGCTGCCCGCGGGCGATCAACGCGGGCCTCGACGTGGTGATGGTGCCCAACGACTGGAAGGCGTTCATCGCCACGACGGTCGGGCAGGTCGAGAGCGGCGAGATCCCGATGGCACGGATCGACGACGCGGTCACCCGCATCCTGCGGGTGAAGCTGCGCGCCGGCGTGCTCGACGCGCCCAAGCCGTCGCGGCGGGCCCACGCCGGGTCGGCCGCCGCGCTGGAGGCGCGCGAGCTGGCCCGCCGGGCGGTCCGCGAGTCGCAGGTCCTGCTCAAGAACAACGGCGGGCTGCTGCCCCTCCCGGCCCGCTCGAAGGTGCTCGTGGTCGGCAAGAGCGCCGACAGCCTGCCGAACCAGACCGGCGGCTGGAGCCTCACCTGGCAGGGCACCGGCAACGTCAACGCCGACTTCCCCGGCGGCACCACGATCCTCGGCGGCCTGCGCGAGGCGCTGGGCGCGGCGAACGTCACCTTCAGCGAGACCGGTGAGGACACCGACCCGTCGGCGTACGACGCGGTCGTCGCGGTGATCGGCGAGACGCCGTACGCCGAGGGCGTCGGCGACCTCGGGCGGCGCTCACTGGAGGCGGCCAGGCTGTACCCCGGCGACCTGGCCGTCCTCGACCGGGTCCGCGGCAGGGGCGCGCCCGTGGCCACCGTGTACGTGGGCGGGCGCCCCCTGTGGATGAACAAGGAGCTGAACCGCTCCGACGCCTTCGTCGCGGCCTGGCTGCCGGGCACCGAGGGCGGCGGCGTGGCGGACCTGCTCGTGCGGGGCCGCGGGCACGGCGCCGGCTACACCGGCACGCTGCCGTACTCCTGGCCGAAGAGCGCCTGCCAGACGCCGCTCAACGCCGGCGACAAGGACTACGACCCGCTCTTCCCGCTCGGGTACGGCCTGCGCGACGGGCGGTCCCGGACGATCGGGACGCTCGACGAGACCGTGCCGCCGTCCGGCTGCGGCACGAACGGGGGCGGCGGCCAGGCGACCGAGGACCTGGAGGTCTTCAACCGCGCGGACGTCGCGCCGTACCGGAGCTTCATCGGCTCCGGCGACAACTGGGGCGGCACCGAGATCGGCGAGGACGGCGAGGCGGCGCACTCGGTCATCGCCGTGACGCGCTCCGACGTCAACGTGCAGCAGGACGCCCTCAAGGTCACCTGGAACGGCGGCGGTCCGGCCCAGGTGTACATGCAGGACCCGGCGGGCGGCACGGACCTGCGGGGCTATCTCAACTCCGGCGGGGCACTGGTCTTCGACACCGTGGTCCACCAGGCCCCGGCCGCGCGGACGGTGATCAGTGTCCACTGCGGCTACCCGTGCCTGTCGGAGGTGGTCGCGACATCGCTGTTCCGCGGGCTCCCCGCCGGGAGCAAGGCGACGGTGAAGATCCCGATCTCGTGCTTCGCGGACGCCGGCCTCGACCTGGAGAAGGTCAACACGCCGTTCCTCGTCTACACCGAGGGCGCGTTCTCCGCGTCGTTCGCGAACGTCCGGTGGGTGCCGCACGCGGCCGAGGACGCCGACGCCGTGGCCTGCGGCGACCTCACCTAGCTCATCCGGCGGCCTCCGTCCGTCCGGCGGGCCCCGCGACGGGGCCCGCCGGACGGGAACGCATGGTCAGCGGCGCGCCCCGGAGGAGCGCAGCAGCCTGGTCACGAACGTGACCACCACGGCCACCAGGCCGATGATCAGCGCCCATTTGACCAGTCCGACGAGGAAGCCCAGGATCGAGCCGAGCAGGAAGAAGGCGAGCACCACGGCCGCCACGATCAGGAGGATTCGTCCCATGGCCACCACGCTACGCCGGGACACCGGCCCGTGGCGGGTCCGGAGGACGATGTCAGGGGCGAGCCAGGGTTTTCCCTCACCTCGTGATCCGTGATCGGGCCCGGCACCTCACCGGGTGGGGACGGACGGCCGTCCGGCGGCGTGGTGCCGCGGGCCCGGGACGTCTACCGGGTGAGGGCGAAGGCGACGGCGAGGGCCCCGGCGGCGCCGAGCACGACGGCCACCGCCGGGGGCGGCCCGCCGGGCAGGGCCACCAGCGCGGCGAGGGCCGCGCAGACGGCGGCCGAGGCGGCCAGCACTCCCCCGGTACGGCCGGCCCAGGCGACCAGCAGCGGCACCGGGAGCCGGGCGCGCACCGGCACGTGGGCCGCCAGGGCGGCCATGGCGTGGTGGACGTACAGCAGCGACCCGATGGCCGACGCCGTGAACGGTGACGGGTCCTCACCGTAGGCGAGGGTGGTCACCAGCCAGGTCCCCGCCGTCGTGGCCTCCAGCGCGAGCACCCACACCCCCTCCGGCTCGGCGGCGGCCAGCAGGCCCAGCAGGGCGGCGAACAGCGGCATCACGGCCCCGGCACGGTAGTCCGGCGGCATCGCCGTGAGCAGCGCCGCCGTCCCGCAGGCCCAGATCAGGAACCGCCAGACCAGGGAGGGCAGCGCGGCCGTCGCCGACCGGGGCGACGCGCCCGCCGCCCCGCGGTCCGGGCCTCCGGAGCGCGGTTCCGCCCGCCCGGACTCGGGACGCCCGGCGGGGCGCGGGGCGCTCATCGCCGCGCCGCCGCGATCCGGGCGACGTCCCGCAGGACCGCGTCCAGGCTGCCCGCGCCGCGCCAGGCCTCGACCGGGACCCCGGCCTCGCGCAGCCGGCCGACGGTGTTCTCGCGTTCCAGGCGCCAGAGCCGTTCGGCGACGTCCGACCATTCGCCGGTGACCCGGCGCCGCAGCCCGGGCGGCAGGGTGTCCACCGCGACCAGGGGACGGCGGGCGCGGGCCAGCGCGGCCAGGGCGGCGGCGCTGCGGGAGTCCAGGAGCGGGGTCAGCATGACGACCAGGGCGTTCGGCGGCAGCCCGGCCACCGGCGGCCGGTCATCGGACGCCTCCCGCCCCTCGGGCATGGGCCTGGTCTCGGCCAGCCAGGCGAGCTGGGCCAGGTGGTGGCGCCGTCCGGTGCCGGGGCGCAGCCGCCGCATCCGGGGGCCGAACTCCATCAGCCAGACCCGGTCGCCCTGCCGTACGTGGTGCTCGGCGATCGCGGCGGCGGCCCGGACCGCGGTGTCCAGCACGCTCGGCACGCCGTCCTCGCCGCCCGCCTCGTGCAGGACGTCCAGCAGCAGCACGATCTCGGCGTCGCGCTCCGGCCGGGTGGCGCCGACGTACGGCTCGCCGGTCCGCAAGGTCGTCCGCCAGTCGATGCGGCGCGGCCGGTCGCCGGGCCCGTAGGGGCGCACCCCGGCCAGTTCCCCGCCCTCGCCGAAGCGGTGGGAGCGGTGCACGCCCGACATCCCGCCGGGGCGGGGCACGGAGGCGCGCGAGGTGAACGGCCCGGCCAGCGGCAGGACCCGCACTCCGGGCGCGGACAGGGTCAGTGCGGGGAACGCCAGCAGGCCGTCGCGGGCGATCACGCGGACCCGCACCGGCCCCAGGGGGTGGACGCCCCAGCGGTGCGCCGTACCGGTGAGCTCCACCGCGGCGGGCGGCGCCGCGACGTGGTGGCCCGCCGTCAGGCCCAGCGCGGGGGAGGCGGCGGCGCCGACCACGCACAGCGTCGCCTCTTCGGCCTCCACGACGACCGCGGCCTCGACGGCGTCGCCCTCGACCGCGTCGGCGACGCCTCCGGTGACGTCGGTGCCGGCCAGGCGCAGGCTGGCGCGCGGCGGGTGAGCGGGGCGGGCGCGCAGCGTCCAGACGGTGCCCAGGGCGAACGGAACGGCCATGGCCAGCAGGTCCGGGCGGCCGAGCCCGACCGCGAGCAGGCACAGGCCGCAGCCGAACACGGCGGCGCGGCGCAGCGCGGCGGTGGGCGCCCAGCCGGGAGCCGGTTCGGGGGTCCGGCGGGCGTCGTCCCGTACGGCGCCGGCCCGCACGTCGGCCGATCCCGGGGGCGACCCGGACATCGGGCCGGGAGCGGGTACGGAGACCGGGCCGGGGGCCGGTTCGGGGGTGCGGCGGCGTAGCCGCATCACGTGCCGCCGGTGTAGGCGGGCAGCTGCTCCGACAGCGGGACCGGGACGCGGGCGCAGATCTCCTCGATGACCGAGACCGGGTCGACGCGGCGCAGCCAGGTCTCCGGGCGCAGCCCGATCCGGTGGGACAGCGCGGCCGGGGCGACGCGCTTGACGTCCTCGGGGACCACGTAGTCGCGGCCGTCGAGCACCGCGCGGGCGCGGGCGGTCAGCAGCAGGGCGAGCGAGCCGCGCGGGGACGCGCCGACCTGGATCTGGGGGTGTTCGCGGGTCGCGGCGACCAGCGCGACCATGTACCGGCCCACCGAGTCCTCCACGGCGACGTCCTCCAGCGCCCGCTGCATCTCGCCGAGCGTCCCGGCGTCCACGACGGGCTCCAGTACGGTCTCCTCCGTGCGGCGGGTCATCCGCCGCCCCAGCATCGTCCACTCCTCCTCCGGGGAGGGGTAGCCGAAGGACACCCGCAGCAGGAACCGGTCGAGCTGGGCCTCCGGCAGCGGATAGGTGCCCTCGTACTCGATCGGGTTGGCGGTGGCCAGGACGTGGAACGGCGTCCGCAGCGGGTGGGTGACGCCCTCGACGCTGACCTGCCGCTCCTGCATGGCCTCCAGCAGCGCCGCCTGGGTCTTGGGCGGGGTGCGGTTGATCTCGTCGGCCAGCAGCAGCTGGGTGAAGACCGGGCCTGGACGGAAGACGAAGTCGCCCTCGCGCTGGTTGTACAGGAACGACCCGGTCACGTCGGCGGGCAGCAGGTCGGGGGTGAACTGCAGGCGGGTGAACCCGAGGCCCAGGGTCTGGGCGAAGCAACGGGCGGTGAGGGTCTTGGCCAGGCCGGGGAAGTCCTCGATCAGCACGTGGCCGCCCGCCAGGATCCCGGCGAGCACCAGCTCCAGGGCGTCGCGTTTGCCGACCACGACGGTGCCGACCCTGTCGAGCACCTCACGGGCGCGCGCGCCGACGTCGGCGAGCTCCATTCAGATCTCCTCGATGCGCGTGAGCAGGCGGGCCAGCTCGGCGCGGGTCGGGACCGCCGTCACGGGGGCGGTGATCAGTTCGTACAGGTCGGGGCCGAGGATCTCCGCGGCGCGGCCGGGGCCCGCCGGGCCGTGGCGGCGGCGGAGCCGTTCGGCGGCGATCTCGGCCAGGCGCGGCTGGACCAGCGTGCGGAACCGCTGCGGGTCGTCCCGGGTGGAGGCGAGCCGGTGCTCCCACCAGCGGGCCTCGGCGAACGCCCGGTCGGACACCTCGACGCCACCGGCCGCCGGGGGCGGCGGGGGCGGTTCGGGGGGCGGCGCCGGGATCCGGCGGACGATCAGGGCGATCGACGCGACGGCGGCGGCCAGCACGCCGAGATGCCACAGCAGGGCCGTCACGTCGGCGGCTCCGCGTCCGGCGCGGCGCCCGGCACGCCGGGGCGCCACCGCGGAGCCGTCACGGCACCGGCTCCGTGCCCGCCCCGGTGACGGCCGGGGTGTCGCGGCGGGGCCGTCACGACGCCAGCTCCGCGTCCACCTCGGCCAGCGCCGCCCGCGCCTCGGCGCGCAGCGAGACGGTCACCTCGTGCGGGGCGTAGCGGGCCCGGCGGTAGGCCGCGGCGAGGCGGTCCAGCGCCGGCCCGCCGACCCGGTGCCCGGCCAGCAGCCGCGCGACCAGTTCGGCGGGGGTGTCGGCGGCCATGCGGGGGGTGCCCGCGCCGGCGGCGGCGTGCTCCAGACGCAGCCAGCAGGCGATCACCGCGCGGCGCGGGTCGCCGCCCGCGTCCAGGTCGGCCAGGCCGGCCCGGAGCGCGGCCCGGATCTCGCCGCCGGTGGCGGCCGGCGGCTCCTCCCGGTCCTGGGCGGCCTTCGGCGAGCCGTACTCCAGGCGGTTGAGCGCCCGGAGGAAGGAGACCAGCAGGACGGCGGCGAACGCGGCGCCGAGCACCACCAGCGTCCAGAACGGGATCCCGTTCAGCGTGCCCTCCACGATGAACTGCGGCTCGGCGCCGCCGGGATCCGGATCGGCGCTCTCGGCGGCCGGGTGGGGCGCGAAGGACCGCAGATGGAACGCGGCGACGGGCCGGACCGCGTTCGCCGCGACCCCGGCGGCGAACAGGCCCAGCGCCACCAGGGCGAAGGACGCCCGGCCCGGCCACCACGGCCGCCCGGACCGCCGCGCCCCCATAAGCCGTGGGAGCCGTGGGAGCCGCCGCCCGGGAACGGTCTCCCGGGCGGCGGTCCCTGCGGGACCGGTGTCCGTCGTGCGCGGACGGGTCACAGCGCGGAGCGGCCGCCGACCAGGGGCAGCTTCACCGAGCTCGCGCCGGGGTCGACCGAGACGGTCGTCCCGGCGGGCAGGCGGAGGGTGAAGTCGTGGTCGGTGGAGATGAGCACGACGCCGATCCGGTGCCCGGCCTTGACGATGTAGTCGTTGGGCTGGAGGTTCAGGTCGAAGTCGTAGAAGCGGCCCTCGCGCAGCGGCTCGGTCCGCGCGGCCGAGTGGCGGTTGCGGACGTCGAGCCACCCCCTGGTGATGATCTTGTAGGGGGCGGTCTCCGGGACGTGCCGGGCCAGGCGGGCGCAGCCGGTGTCGCCGGGCACGCCCTGGCCGTAGCAGACCGGGGTCGCGTCGTAGGCGAGGCGGCCGTAGGCGCGGGTGTCGGTGCCGTAGTCCACGAGCAGCGCCGTCAGGTACGGCGAGCGCCCCTTGGCGTAGGCGGCCCTGACCGACACCGCCGGGGTGCCGGAGATCCGGACGTCCTTGCCCAGGGCGGGCGACAGGTAGGCCAGGCGGTTGGGATCGGTGGCGGTGACGTCCGCGGCGAGCTGCTCGGCGGTGCGGACGTTCTGGTCGGTGAACGACTCGATCGCGTGGCCGCGCCGCCCCTCGGCGCCCAGGGCCCCGTTGCCTCCGTCCTGCCCGGCCTTCCCGGCGGACAGGCGCAGCGTCACGTCGCGGGTGCCGGGCAGCGGCCAGGAGGCGTACCGCCCCCACTGGCCGGGGCCGGACTCCACGTCGGCCTGCGGCTCGTCCATGATGCCGTTGCGCAGGCCGTACAGGTTGAAGTCGAACCAGCGGTGCAGCTGGCGCAGCCACTCGGCGTTGCGGTCGGCGAAGGAGAAGGGGTTGAAGTGCGCGCCCTGGTGCAGCCAGATCTTGCGCGGCACGCCCCGCTTGGCCAGGGCGTCCCACCACTGGACCCCCTGGGAGGTCTTGACGTTCCAGTCGTTGAGGCCGTGGACGAGGAAGACGCTGGCGCGGACCCTGTTCACGTCGCGGAGGTAGTCGCGGGCGGCCCAGAAGGCCGTGTAGTCGCCGGTGACGCGGTCCTGGTCGCGTTCGATCGCGTCCATCAGCCGGCCGCACGCCTCCTGGCCGTTCTCCCGGGTGAGGACGTAGCGGGCGAGCACGTCGGCGTCCTCGCCCTGGAAGCCGCCGGGGGCGACCACGCCGCCGCCGGAGCGGTAGTAGTCGTACCAGGACGAGATCCCGGCGATCGGCACGATCGTCTTGAGGCCCTGGACGCCGGTGGCGGCCACGGCGTTGGGCAGGGTTCCGTTGTAGGAGACGCCGATCATGCCGACGTTCCCGGTCGACCAGTCGGCCCTGACCTCGGCTCCGGCGGCGTCGAAGCCGCGGGCGCGGCCGTTGAGCCAGTCGATGGCGGCCTTGGGGCCGGCGGTCTCGTTGGCCAGGCCGGTCGTCGGGCAGCCGGTCGCGCGGCCCGAGCCGAGGTTCTCCACCAGCGCGACGGCGTAGCCGCGGGGGACGAAGTAGTTGTCGTAGTAGCCGGGGAAGGGCGGCTGGTCGGCGCGGGCGACGCCCCGCTCCTCGTCGAGGCCGAACATCTCGTCGCGCAGCTCGTCGAACTTGTTGCGCCGGTAGTCCATGCCCGCCGGGTCGGAGCCGTCGAGGTCGACGACGTGGTTGGGCACGTCGTTGCCGCCGGCGTAGTAGGGGCTGGCCTCCATGATGACCGGGACCTTCAGCCCGGACTCGGTCTCCCTGGGCCGCATGATGTCGACGGCGACCCGGTCGGGCCGGCCGTCCGCGTCGCTGTCCGTGCCGGCGACCTCGACGAACACGGTCTGGGTCACGGCGTCGGCGCGCGAGTACACCGGCTGGGTCTCGTTGTTCTGGATCGGCGCGGCCGCGGATCGCGCGGCCGCCGCGGGCAGCGCGCCGGAGGGTACGGCCACCGCCAGGGCGATCAGGACGGTCTTCCATCTGTGCATGGAGGGAGACTCCCGGGGGGTGTGGAATCACATGACTCCGGTCAATCTCCTTCAGAGGTATCCATATGCGCAAGATCGGGGATATAACAAATCACGGTCCGGCGCGGACCGGGCACGGCGAGAACCGGCCGCGACCCGAACCGGGGTCTCCGCGGACCCGGACCGCCGCAGACTCGACCGCAGAGGCCCGGGACGGCACGGAAGCGGGACGCCGCGGCTCCGGACCCGCAGAGACCGGGGACGGTGCGGAAACGGGACGGTGCGGAAGCGCGGGGGAAACGCCCGGAGAGCGGGCCCCGGCGGGCGTCAGCGGGTGTTGCGCGCCAGGTCCAGGGCGTAGCCGTGGAACCAGTCGCCCGCCTTCGGCTCGCCCCGGCCGCACTCGCCGTCGGACTCCCCCGGCCGCTTGACCCACAGCAGGGCGTCCAGCCGCTCGTCCCCGGTCCGGGTGGTCGGCTCCGCGCCGAGCGCCCGGCCCTTCGGGTTGCACCAGGAGTCGCCGCCCTCGCGGAGCGGGCCGTTGCCGTTGCGCGAGGTGTCGATCACGAAGTGCGCCCCGCCGAGGCCGTCGGACAGGCGGCGGGCGACCTCGCTGCTCTCCTCGGTGGTGAAGAAGTTGCTGACGTTGAAGGCGAAGCCGTCGGCCTCCTCCACCCCGGCCTCGCGCATCGGCCCGATCCAGGCGGCGGGGTCGGCGATCCACCCGGCGTTGCCCGCGTCGAGGTAGACCCGGGTGGCGGGCCGCCGCTTCAGCGTCTGGACGGCCTCGCGGAGCAGGCCGAGCCGTTCGGCGGCCCGGCCGCCCCGGGTGCAGTCGTCCAGGATGTGCGCCAGGGCGTCGGGCTCGACGACGACCCAGGCCGGCCGGTCGCCGATGCCCTCGGCGAACCGGGCGATCCAGGCGCGGTACTCGCCGGCGTCGGCGGCGCCTCCGGCGGAGAACTGCCCGCAGTCGCGGTCGGGGATGTGGTAAGCGACCAGGACCGGAACCCGCCCCGCCCGCTGCGCCGCCGTGGTGATGTCGCGCACCCGGTCGTGAGGGTCCCGGTCGCCGATCCAGATCGCGGCCGGCCGCTCGGCGATCCTCTTCAGCAGCGCCGCCTCCCCGGTACGGCCCTGCTCGGTGACCCGGCGCAGTTCTCTGGCCGCAGCGCCGTCGGCGTCGACGTAGAAACGCGTCGCCCCGCTCTTCGCTCCGGTCGAGGCCCCCGGGGAGGCGGCCGGGGGCTCCGTTCCGGCGGAGGCGGCGGGCGGGGCCGCGGAGGGCGAGGGGGGCGCGGGATCCCCGGAGCAGGCCGCCGCCGCGAGCGCGAACGCCAGCACCGCGGTGGCGCGGCCGTACCTGTTCATCCTCATCCTCCCTGGGCTGCCTGATCTTCCGGACCGGTCCGGGCCGTCCGGGCGCCCTGGTCGGCCGGGCCCGCCTGACCGGCCGGGTCCGTCTGCCCTGTCCGGCCCGTCTCACCCGTACGGTTCGCCTGGTCCGTGCGGTTCGCCTGGCCCGTACGGCGGGAGCGGCCGGCCGGGGCCGGCTGGATGTGGACCCACCGGCCGTGGGACGGGGTGCCCTTGGCCGTGATCCCGAACAGCATGTACCAGCCGGGCGGCACCAGCGCGGGGTTCGACGGGACCGTGACCACGACGCCGCTGGGCACGCGGGTGAAGTCCAGTTCGATGGAGCGCTGCTCGACGTCGGTGACGTGGGTGACCGCGCTGGGCCGCATCAGACGGACCCGTGTGATGCGTGCGGCGTCGGGCGTCCTGAACCCGCCCCGGCCGCCCATCGTCAGCTCCCGGCGGCCGTCGGTGAACTCCGGCCGCTTCTCGCCGTTGAACAGGTAGGCCGGGCTGTAGACCTCGACCCTTTGCTCGAAGGTGCCGGGCATCGTGCCCGCCCTGTCGCCGAAGAGGGGGTCGGAGCCCATGCTGAGCACCCGGCCGTCCGGCAGCAACAGTCCCTCGGAGTGGTAGTTGCGGCCGACCGAGGGGGCCGCGGCCTCGTGGAAGGTGTTGGTGGCGGGCCGGTACACCTCCGCCCGCAGCACGTCGCTGCCGCCCCGGCCGCGGTAGTTGCCCGACCCGTGGGAGGAGAAGACGGTGTCGTCGGGCAGCAGGACCGCCGACGGGTAGCGGACGGGGTGGGAGAGGGCCGGCCCGCGCTCGTAGTGGGGGCCGGGGTCCTTGAAGTCGATGATGGCCGTCCGGTCGGTGGCGTTCTTCTGGCCGGGCTGGCGCTCGCCGACCGGGCCGCCGCCCATCACCATGATCCGCTGGTCCTGCGCCGGGGGCAGCAGCACCGAGGCGCCGGTCTCGTTGAGCTCCGGCTCGGGCAGCCCGGGGACGGGGGTGAACGCCTCCGTCTCGTCGGGCGCCTTGCCGCCGGGCGCGCCGGGCGTCCGCACCAGGCGGTCGGTGTCACGGCGGTAGTCCCAGATGCCCGGGGGGCGCAGCGCGAGCTGGCCGGGACCGTACCCGGCGTTCATGCCGGAGAAGAAGAGGGTGCCGTCGTCCAGCAGGAACAGCGCCGGGTAGGTGGGGAAGAACCGCTTGGGACCGGGCGACCAGGTCTTCGTGGCGGGATCGTAGATCTCGTTGTCCCGGGTGATCTGCCCGACGGTGTCCAGGCCGGAGACCGTCATGACCTTCCCGTCGGGCAGGGCGGTCATGGTGGGGTACCAGCGGCCCTCGGCCATGTCCGGGACCCGGATGTAGCGCTCGGCGACCGGGTCGAACTCGAAGGCGTCCCTGACGCCCTGGTAGTCCTGCTTGTCCATGGTCATGGCGCCGCCCATGGCGTACAGGTCGCGCCGCTCGCGGCGGGTCAGCCCCTGGATCTCGTACTTGACCATCCGGCCGCCGGTGTCCAGCAGGCCGGGCGCGCCCTCGACGGCGGCCTCGGCGAATACCTTGGTCTCGCTGGGCCTGACCCGGACCCGGCCGGGCGCGCCGGTCTCGGTCTTCGTGGCGGGCGGCACCGTGACGGCCGCGGTGGTGCGGTAGAGCCGTCCGCCGGGTGCGGCGACCAGCGCGCCGGCGCGCAGCACGCGGGGCTTGGCGTCGGGGTTCTCGTTCTTGATCACCAGAGGTCCGCCGGCCCGCTTCACCTTGCTCTTGAGCACCTCGAAGCGGAGGGTGCCGCCGCCGATGAGGAGGTTGCCGTTCGGCAGGAACACGTGCCCCGAGCAGAAGAGGTCCACCGGTGTCGGCACCAGCTTGAACTCCCCAGGCTTCCCGGGCCGGGACGGGTCCCAGAGGACGGTCTTGAAGGTGCCCTTGTCGAAGTTGGCGGCGTTGTTGCCCGACCCGGCGACGATGAGCACCTTGCCGGTGTGCAGCAGCGCCGCGTGGATGGCGTTGACCTTGTACTCGTCGGGGATGCTCAGCAGGTCCCAGTGGCCGTTGCGCGCCTTGTAGTCGTCGGTGTTGATCTTGTAGTCGTGCCACCGCCGGGAGGCGAACCCGGCCATGGCGGGGACGTTCACCCCCAGCACCGCGGTCACCACGGCGGCGGCGATGAGGTTCTTGCGCAGGCGGCTCAACGGGCATCCCGGCTGTTCCAGGCCCAGGTGGCCACGGGCCCCAGGCAGATCACGAGGGCGAGGATCGCCCAGAGGGTCATGACCAGGTGCACGTGACCGGTCCAGAGGGCGGCGAGCAGCAGCCCGGCGCCGAAGATCAGCGCCCACCACAGGTGGATGCGGAAGGTGGCGAGCCGGTCGGGGCTGGCGGAGTCCCCCTTGGGGGTGACCACGAACCTGCTCGGCCGGCGCAGCGCGGCCCCGATCAGCGACGCCACGTAGATGGGGGCCGACAGCGCCGACATCACCATCCCGGCCACCCCGGAGGAGCCCTCGGGCTCGTGCGGGCTGACGTTGTGCCGCCGGTTCCAGGTGTAGAGCATGACCTGCAGCAGGGCGGCGTCGCCGTACAGCATCAGCCACACGTCCATCGGCACGGTCACGCCCGAGCCGCCGACGGCCATGAACAGCGTCGCGCTGAGCCCGGCCAGCAGCCAGTTGAGCGCGGACATCGGGTAGAACGTCACCATCAGCGTGTAGTTGAACAGCCGTCCCGGCGACAGCCGGAAGGCCGCCTTCCAGAACTGGGTGAGCAGCGTCTCGTAGGTGCCCCGGCTCCAGCGCAGCTGCTGGCTGAAGAAGTCGGTCCACGACGACGGCCCCTCCCCCACCGCGAGCACGTCGGGGGTGTAGACCGACATCCAGCGCTCGCCCGTCTCGGGGTCGCGGGAGCGGTGGAACTCGATGCCGGTGGCCATGTCCTCGGTGATCGAGTCGTACAGCCCGCCGATCTGCCTGATCGCCCTGATCCGCACGGCGTTGTTGGTGCCGACGAACATCGGCGCGCCGTACCGGTTGCCGGCCCGCTGGATGAGGGAGTGGAACAGGAACTGCTGGCTCTCGGCGGCCTTGGTGACCGCCGAGGTGTAGTTGCCGTAGACCTGCGGTCCGACGACGAAGGCCACCCGGGGGTCGCGGAAGTAGCCGAGCATGCGCTCGCAGAATTCCGGCAGCGGTACGTGGTCGGTGTCGACCGAGACGAAGAAGTCGTAGTCGTCGCCGTGCGCGTCCAGCCAGCTGTTGTAGTTGCCGTGCTTGGTCTTCGCCCGGAACGCGCCCTTGGGCTGGTTCCAGTGGGGCACGCCCCTGCGGCTGAAGTGGCGGACGCCCATCCACTCGCACATCTCGCGGATCTCGGGGTCGTCGCCCTCGTCCAGCAGCCACACGTGCAGGACGCCGTCGTGGCGGACCCGCAGGGCGGCGGACAGGGTCTCCCGGACCATCTCCAGCGGTTCCTTGCCGGGCACGCAGGTGGTGATGAAGGCCACCCGGGTGCCCGGCTCGGGCGGGACCGGGACCGGGTCCCTGGCCGCCAGCATGGCGTGCACGTTGGAGACCACGCTGACCAGGCGGAAGATCTCGATCAGCGCGATCATGACCAGCATGGCCTTGTCGGCGGCCGGCACGTACCACGGGAGCATGCCGTAGGGGTCGAGCCGGACCGTCCAGTGGGACGGCAGCAGCAGCCACGTCATCATCGTGAACTCCACGACGATCGCGGCCGCCATCAGCAGCACGGCCCGCACCCGGTGCGGCTCCGCGGCCAGCATCGACCGGTAGGCCACCCGGTACGGCAGGCCCGGCTCGGGCTCGGTCACCGGTCCGGCCAGCCCGCTGAACCGCTCGTAGTCGTAGAGGATGATCTTCGTGGGTTCGACCGGGCGGATCGTCCCGGCCGTCCTGCGCCCGGCCTTCCGCATCGATCCGGTCATCCTCATCGGTCCGGCCGCCTCATCGCGGGCACAACGAAGCGCCTCCCCCGGGCTTGGTTCGCGTCGGCCGCGCGCACGGCGCCGTCAGGCCGGATCGAAGATCGGTGAACAGGGGCCATCATATTGCGATCGGCGACCCGGATCCCGCTCGCTTCCCCTCAGAGGGTGATTTTTCCGCCTTGGTCTAAATATTTACGGACCGGCTTCCGGCCTCCGCGGACCGTACGGCCGGGGGCCGAGCGGCCCGCGGAGGGACCGGACACCCGGCCGGAGCCGCACCGGCCCCGGACACCGTACGGCCGGCGGAACCGTACGGCCTGCGAAGGCCGGCCGGTCAGCGGGGGCCGGCCGGTCAGCGGGGGCCGAACATCTCCCACCAGCTCTCCACCAGCGGCACGTCGTCCACGTCGATCCGGTCCCCCGGACGCGGGACGGCGATGCCGACGCCGCGGGCCTTGCTCTCCCGCCAGAGGCGGTCGACCGGTTCGGCCCACGCGTGGAACGCCAGGTTGAACGTGGCCCAGTGGACGGGCAGGAACAGCCGTCCGCCCAGGTCCAAGTGGGCGGCGACCGCCTCCTCGGGCGTCATGTGGATGTCGGGCCAGGCGGGGCTGTAGGCGCCGATCGGCATGAGCGTCAGATCGAAGGGGCCGTGCGCCGCGCCGATCTTCGCGTAGCCGTCGAAGTAGCCGGAGTCCCCGGCGTAGAAGACCCGGCGGTTCTCGCCGATGACCGCCCACGACCCCCACAGGGTGTCGTTGCGGGTGAGCGTGCGCCCGGAGAAGTGCCGGGCGGCGGTGGAGACGAACCGCAGCCCCGCGACGCTCGCCTCCTCCTCCCAGTCGAGCTCGACGATCCGCGACGCGGGGACGCCCCAGCGCTCCAGGTGGGCGCCGATGCCGAGCGGGACCAGGAACGGCGCGGTGTGCGTGGCGGTGAGCGCGCGGACCGTCGCCCGGTCCAGATGGTCGTAGTGGTCGTGGGAGATCACGATCGCGTCGACCGGCGGCAGGCTCTCCAGCGGGGACGGCACCGGGTGCAGCCGTCGCGGGCCCACCAGCCGGGACGGCGACACCCGCTCGCTCCACACGGGGTCGAACAGGACCCGCCGCCCCTCGATCTCCACCAGCGTGGTGGCGTGACCGTACCAGACCGCGCTCAGGCCGTTCTCCGACGGCGGTACGGCCGGCGACGCCACCAGGGGCACCGGGGCGCTCGGCCGCCGCCCGTCACCGCCGGCGACCATGTCCCTGAGCATCTCCGGGAAACTGCTCGGCGGCGGGGTGGTCGTGCTCGGCACGGGATTGTGGAAGGCGCCGTCGCGGAACCGCGGCGAGCGCCGCATCCGCTCCAGCCGCTCTCCCCCGGCCCGCCCGCCCAGTTCGGCCGGCACCTCCCTGACCGCCCACCCGAGCGCGGCCAGCGCCAGTCCGCCCGCGACGAGCCTTCCGGCCGATCCTCTTCCCGCCATCGGTCACCACTTCCTGGAACGCGCCTGAACCGTCTTTCCGGGGTCATTTTTCCGCCTCGCCGTACGGGATCGGCAGCGGGGTCGGCAGTCGGGTCCTCGACGGGGGGGCGACGGGGGGCGACGGCGGGGCCCGTTCCCCGCCCACCTGGCTATGTTGACATCAAGTATCTTTACATCAAGTTTAATGTCGTGCAAGATCTCGCAGGTCTCTTGACGTCGAGAGACCTTTGCGACGACATGGAGGCCGGGAATGCGGCGGGGCACGGGGGCTGGGGCCCGGGAGAACCGGCGGAACGGAACCGGCCTGATCGCGCAGATGCGCAACCCGCCGGGCGGCCGCGACGCCCGGATCATGCTGCTCGCCTACTTCCTGGACCGGACCGGGTCGGGAGTGTGGGGCGCGTCCTCGATCCTGTACTTCACCTTCGTGGTCGGGCTGGACGCCCGCAGGCTGGGACTGCTGCTGGGCACGGCCGGGGTGCTGGGCATCGCCGGCTCACCGCTGGCGGGCCGCCTGGCCGGCCGCCTCCCGGCGCGCTCGCTGCTGATCGGCTGCCACCTCCTGCGCATCGCGGCCCTCTGCCTGACGGTCGCGTTCACCCGCTTCGAGGTACTGCTGCCCGTGGTCACCGTCACCTACATGGCCGACCGGGCGGCCAAGCCGCTGGAGATGCTCTACGCCACGCGGGTGGCCGGCGAGCGGCGCTCCACCTACCGGGCCCTGTCGCGCAGCGCGGCGAACGCCGGTTACGCGCTCGGCTCGGGCATCGCCGCGATCGGTCTCGCCGTGGGCACCCGCGACGCCTACCACGCCCTGATCCTGGGCGACGCGCTGTCGTTCCTCGTCGCCGCGGCACTGGTGTGGCGCACCCGGGAGCCGCGCGGCCCCGGGCACGGCCCGGAGCACGCCGCGGCGCGGCCGGACGGGACGGCTCCGGCGGACCGGTCAGGCGACGCCGTCACGGCCATGGCGGGCCGGTCGGGCGACGCCGTCACGACGGCCCGGCCGGCCGCGCCGAGCCCGTGACGGGACCGCGGATACCTGCTGTTCGCGCTGCTCGACGTGCCGATGTACCTCGACGACTCGATCCTCAACGTCGGGCTCCCGGTGTGGCTGATCGGCCACACCGCGGCGCCGCACGTCCTCGTCCCCGCCTTCCTGGCGGTCAACACCGTGCTCATCGTCGTCCTGCAGATCCACGTGTCGGCGAGGATCGAGGATCCGCGCCGGGCCACGACCGCGGTGGGCCTGTACGGGCTGGCGGTGCTCGCGTGCTGCGCGCTCCTGGCGACCGCCACCGCGGGAGGGGCCTGGACGGCCTCGATCGCCATGCTCGCCGCGGCGGTGCTGCTCACCGCGGCGAAGCTGATGCGTTCCGCGAGCTCCTGGGAGCTGGCGGTCTCCCTCGCGCCCCAGGAGGCGCGGGCCGCCTACCTGGGTGTGTCCGCCATGTCCCAGGGCGTGCAGAAGTCCGCCGGGCCGCTGCTGCTGACCGGCGCGGTGATGGCCGCCGGACCGGCGGGCTGGCTCGCCCTCGGCGCGGCGGTCGCGGGGCTGTCGGCCGTACAGCGGCGCGTCTGCCTGCGACGGCTGGCCTCCACGCCCGCGACCGGTGCGCTGATCGCGTCCCCGACCGCCCCTGCCGCCTGATCCCGGGTCACCCTCGGCCTCGGCGGACCCGATCCACGGTTCGTCCGCATCTCCGTGACGGCGTGCCCACCGGCCGGCACTGCGGCCGGACCGCGGCGAGACCAAGCGGCGGGGCCGTACACCAACGGCTGTGACCAGCGGGAATAGACTGGTCGTCAGCCCTGGCGTAGAAGCGGTCCGGGAGGGTCACGCATGTGTCACCGATACGGGCGGACCGCCCCGATGCGGCCCGGGACAGCACTCCGGCGGGGTGAGAGGGCTCTCGCTCCGTTCACCGGCCGCGGGGATGTACGGCCCGGGGCCGCGGCCGTTCCGGCCGGCCGATCAGTGTCCCGATGGGCGACTCATGGACGCGCGCAGCCGTCGCGGGCCACCTGACCTGTTCAGGGAGTCCCGGCGGCCACCGCGGGTGCGGGAGCATCCCGGCGCGCCGTGGTTCGCCGTGGGTACGGTGTGCGTCGGCGCGTTCATGGGGCAGCTTGACGCGAGCATCGTCACGGTGGCGTTCCCGGCGATTCAGCGGGAGTTCGGCGCCTCGCTCGCGGCGGTGCAGTGGGTGTCGCTGGGATACCTGCTCGTGCTCGTGGCGTTGCTGGCCGGGGCGGGCCGGGTCGCCGACATGGCGGGCCGCAAGCTGATCTACCTGTACGGCTTCGTGGTGTTCACCGCGGCGTCCGCGGTGTGCGGTCTGGCGTCATCGCCCGCGGTTCTGGTGGCCTTCCGCCTGGTTCAGGCCGTCGGTGCGGCGATGCTCCAGGCCAACAGCGTGGCGCTGGTCGTGTCGAGCCTGCCGCGGTCGCGGATGCGGGCCGGGCTGGGCGTGCAGGCGGCGGCCCAGGCTCTCGGGCTGGCCTCGGGACCCGCGCTGGGCGGTCTCCTCGTGGCGGGCCTCGGCTGGCGATGGGTGTTCTGGATCAATGTGCCCGTGGGGGTGGCCGCCGTCGTCGCCGGACACAACCTGCTGCCGCGTACCCGCCGGCGCAACCGTACCCGGCGGTTCGACCTGACAGGACTGGTCCTGCTCGGCTGCGCCAGCACCGGCGTGCTGCTGTCCGCCTCGGTGGTCTCCGGCCTCGCCCTGCCGCCCTGGTCATCGGCCGTCCTGCTGGTCGTCGCCGCCGGAGCCGGGGCCGCCTTCTGGCTGTGGGAACGGCGGGCGCCGTCGGCGCTGATCGACGTCGGCCTGTTGCGCGGCCCGCCGGTGGCGGCGGGGCTGGCCGGGGCGCTGGGCGGCTACCTCGTGCTGTTCGGCCCGCTCGTGCTCGTCCCTCAGGTACTGGTGGCCGGCGGCGCAGGAGAGTTGAGAGCCGGCCTGGTCCTTACGGCGCTGCCCGCCGGGTTCGCACTGGCCGCGCTCGGCGCGGAGCATCTGCTGCCCGCCCGATGGGGCAATCGGCTGCGGTGTCTGGCGGGCGCGGCACTGGCCGCGGCGGGAGCCGGGGTGCTGGCCCTGTTCCCGGACCGGGTGGGGTGGCTGACGGCGTGCCTCGCGGCGATGGGCCTGGGCCTGGGAACGTTCATCCCCGCCAACAACAGCGTCGTCATGGCCGCGGTCCCCGAACGGATGTCGGCCACGGCGGGCGGCATGGTGAACATGGCTCGCGGTATCGGAACCGCGTTCGGGATCGCCGTGGTCACACTCGCGCTGCACCTGGCCGGAGCCTCGTACCTGTCGGGGGCGCGGGCAGCACTGATCACCCTCTCGGTCGTAGCGCTCCTGACCGCGTTCACCGCTTTCGGCGCGTCGGCCGACCATGACCATGACCACCGTGATCCATGAAATCCGACGACATCGACGGGGAGGCGACGATGACAACACCATGGTCACCGGCGGGTGACGTCCGGAGCCAGGCTCGCCGGACGACCCGGTGCCGGTGCCTGGCGGCCGCCACGGCGGCGCTGGCCGGCGGCGTGATGCTGGGTGCCGGGCGCGATGGCGCGCTGATGGCGGCAGGCGCGCTCAGTCTGGCCATCGCCGCGCTGCTCGGCGTCCGCGCCTACCATCACCGTTCGCGGCCGTGCGACGGGGCGCCGCCCCACCACCCGGCTGTCCCCGATCCGCGTTTCTTCCTGCTGATCACAGTGCTCGCCGTCACCGTGGCGGCCCTGACCGGAGCCGGTCTGCTCACCCGGTGACACCCACCAGGCGCGGGAGGAGGACGATCCGGAAACTCCCGGTCCCGAAACGGTCGCCGCCCGGTCCGCGTGTGACGACCGTCCTGGCCACATGGCGGAGCACCACCGGCAAGGGCCCCGCCCTGTCCTCTCGGCCGTCCCCACGGAGGCTCGTCAGAGCAGATATCGCTCCACGGTGGCGACCTTGCTCTCCAGCCGGCCGCCCCCGCCCGCGCGGATGTCGGCCTTCAGCACGAGGCTGACCCGGCCGCACCGGGCCTCCACCGCCGCGACCGCGTCCCCGACGACCCCCATCACCTGCTCCCAGTCGTCACCCTCGACCGTGGTGAACATGGCGTCCGTGCGGTTCGGCAGGCCCGACGCGCGGACCACCCGCACCGCCTCGGCGACGAACCCGCCGACGTCCTCCCCCACCCCGATCGGCGTCACGCTGAACGCCACCAGCACCGACATGCCTTTCCCCTCCCCTGGCCGTGAAAGCCCTCGACCCCACCGGACAGCTCATTCTGCCCACCCGCCCGTGCATGCCCGACCGCGCGGGTGCGGACCGGCCCGCGTCGGCTCCGAAATGACGTCCGGCGGCCGAGGCGGTCCGGCGGCGCGCATGGTGACCTCTCGGAGACGGGCGCGGGCGGCGGCGATGGACCGGTCCCGGTGCGGCGGCTCGGCGTCGCGCTGCACCGGAACGGCTTGGATCGCCTGGGAGGCGTGGATCTCGGCGTACGGCGGCGGCGTCGGCGTCGGCGTCACACGGGAAACGGCGCGTTCCCCGGCGCGGACCCGTTCCAGAAGAACACCCAGGGTGCCGTTGCCCTCCATACGGGTGAGGTAAGCCGGGAGCGCCCGGATCCCGGGGTTGTCCGTCCTGATGATCTCGATCATCTCTCTCGCCTCCTCGGCGGTCGCGCCGACGGCCGTCATGACCTGCCGCATGGCTCTGTTTAGGAGAGATGAGGTGTTCTCTTGGGGAGATTGAGGAGAAGGGGCCCCCGCACGGAGGACCTTTGAGGACCAGGCGGGGGACCTTTGGGGACCAGGCGGGGGACCTTTGGGACTCCGCAGGGGACCTTCGGCGTTTTTGGTCCTCCGAGCGGCGGAGCTTTCAGGTGTGCTTTGGTCTCCCTCTTGGGAGACCTTCAGCACGGGGCATTCCTCAGACAGCGGAACATAGAAGTTCAGCTCATGTCCCTTGCAGGCATAGACCGTTCTTCCCCGGCTGTCCACGACGATCCGGCCTTCCTTGTCGCGAACAGGGACACGCAACTCGATGCCGTTCGCGCTGAGCTTGCCCAGCACCTTGCCGAGTTGCTTCTCATCTGCGTAGCCGGTCCGACGGACCACCGTCTTCAACATGCCTCTGCCGTAGGCGCGGCGAGTCTGCTCATTGGCCTGGTCGGCGATCTCCAGCGCGACCAACCGCTCGCCCGAAGACAGTCCCGCAGGGAGACGGTCGGCAAGCCAGCGGCGTAGTGCGTAGCCCACAGGGCTGTTCCTCCTGGTGGTAGCAGGGGGTGAATCAACGGCCAGCCCGGTGTTCCCGCACCGGACGGCAGGTTGTACTCGACTACGGCAGCACACGCTGCCGGGACGTCACGTCGACGGCCTTCACGGCCCAGGCGACGCCTCCTTGATGCGGCCGGTGCGCTGAGCCCATCCCAAGATGTCGAGATCCCACCAGTAGTCCACACCGGCGACCTTGCCGGCGGCAGGAGGGAACGGCTCGACTCTCTTAGCGTGCGCGGCACGCTGTCGCCACTGATTGACGGTATGAACCGACACAGCCAGCAGCACCGCTATGTCGCCCACCGCAACAGGGTGGCGCTCGGTGACAGGTTCACTCATGCGATCACCTTCCCCAGGTGAACATAACTCGCGCACACCCACGCAGCGCTCACTGTACAGACAGCAGGTACAGATGAGGTCGCCTTTAACGACAACGGGTCTGCTCCAGTGCGGGAACACCGGAACAGACCCTTGACCAGCCACCCGCTATCACCAGGAGACGGTCCGCGCGCCACCCTACCGAGTCGTCGACGGGCGATCCAACGGGTGGAAGACCGATCCCGTGGTTCTGCTCATCACCTCGATGTCGTCCGCCGTACTGCGGTCGCGCCGACGGCCGTCATGACCTGCTGCACGGCCGTGCCGGAGAGAGAGGGATTCTTCACAGGATTTTTCATAAGGATTATTTGGGTGGCATCCATGCCGGAGGTCTCTCCGGTTGGCGAGGCCCTCTCGACAAGACCGTTCTCCGCCGGAACCACGATCAGGGGCCGGAGTGCGTCACCAGGTCATCCAGATCGCGGTGGCGTCGTCGTGGGGCTTGGCGGTCGGGTGCGGCGCGCCGTGCTCCAGTTCGGCGGCGCGCACCTCGGCGATGAGCCGGCCGGGCCCGTCGGCGTCCGCGACGGCGACGAGCCGCTCCCACGTCCAGCCGTACGCCTCGACCAGGCGGGTCACACCGTCGGTGGCCAGCAGCGCGCCCGACACGTCCGCCAGCGGCACCGACCCGGCCCGCGCCTCGTACGCCGCCTCCGGGACGACGGACGCCACCCAGAACCCGCCCGGACGGTTGCGCAGGCCGCGGACCAGCTCCAGGCCGTACGGCCGGCCTCCCGGCAGGTGGTCGAGGCGGTCGTCGTCGAGCACGGTGACGGCGCCGCCGGTGTGCCGCAGCACGATCGGCGAGTCGCACAGCACCAGGTAGTCCAGTGTGCCGCCGCGCCGCCGCAGGACTGCCATCGTCGACGAGGGGCTGTCGGGGCCGGTCAGGTCGCAGGCGTCGCCGTGCGCGGTCATCGTGTCCCGGATGACGGCGGCCACCAGGTCGGGCAGGCTCTCCCGCGGTCCCGTCGCGAGCCGGTGGGCCAGGGCGCCGCCGAGCCGGGCGACCAGCCACGGCACGTCGTGCACGCAGCCGGAGACGACACCGGCCGGGGCGGTCGCGCCGTCGAGCACGACGGCCCAGTCGGGGCCGGTGACCACGAAGTCCTCGTTGCGCGGGCGGCCGGGAGCCGCGGCGGTCTCGTGGGTGATGCGCATCCGGTGCGGGTCTCCGTCGGTGTCGGGCCCGGCGGCCGGGGCCGCCGGAGCTTCCCTCGGGGCCTCAGTCCTCAGTCCTCGCCCTCCCGCGCCTCCGGGGGCGCGGGGCTCGCGGTCACGGGGTCGTCCCGCCGTACGGTGCCGGGGCGGGTGACCCGCATGATGACGCCGAACTTGTTCGCGTGCTCGGCGATCAGCCATTTCTGCAGTTCGGGCCGGCGCTCCCGGCCGTGCGGGTCCCAGCTCGGCACGGCGCAGCGGATGCACGGACCGGTGTGGGGGCCGGTCACCGTGAGCTCCGCGTCTCCCGCGGTGATCACGGTCCCCAGGCCCCAGTCCTCCTCGGCGAAGGCCGGCGCGTCGAGGTCGAGGTGCAGATTCGGGCGGAACCGCAGCACGTCCAGCGGCATGCCCAGTTCCTCCTCCAGCGCCGCGCGGGACGCCTCGCAGGTCACCAGGACGGTCGGCCCGCGGTCCTGCTGGCCGTCGGCGGCGCGCAGGCTCAGCGGGACGCCCAGGGACTCCCGCAGAGCGGCGGTCAGGCCGGGGTCGTCCCAGTGCCAGACGGTGCCGTCGGGGGCGGTCAGCAGGGGCCCGCCCGCCGTACCGCCGGGACCGTCGGGATCACCGGGATCACCGGGATCACCGGGGCCGTCCGGGGCGTCCGGGCCGGTCCCGGCGCCGGCCGTCGTGAGCAGGGCGCCGCGCCAGTGGAGCATCTCGGCGCGCTGCCGCACGGTCAGCACCTTGCCGCCGTGGTGCTCGCGCTCGTCGACCAGCGAGTAGGCGCGGTCCCCGGCCAGGCCGCGCCCGTCGAGGAGCGCCTCCCCGAGTTCCTCGCCGCGCAGCGACTTCACCGGCCACCTGAGGACCCGCTGGACACGACCCCGGTACACACTCATGCCACAAAAATACCGATCATAGGTTCATGAAGACACGAACCCCCCGGTCCGTCGCCGAGGCCGAGGCGATCCAGGACGAGTTGCGGCCGCTGCTGGACCTCACCGGGCCGGGACCCCGGCGGCCCGCCCTGGTGGCCGGGGTGGACGTGGCCTACGCCGGGGACCGGCTGGCCGCGGCGGTGGCGGTGCTGGACGGCGGCACGCTGGAGGTCGTCGAGCAGGTGGCGGCCGGCGGATCGGTGGCGTTCGACTACGTCCCGGGCCTGCTGGCCTTCCGGGAGCTGCCCGCCCTCCTCGACGCCCTGGGCCGCCTGACCGTCACCCCGGACCTGGTCGTGTGCGACGGGTACGGCCTGGCCCACCCCCGCCGTTTCGGTCTGGCCTGCCACCTGGGCGTGCTGACCGGCCTGCCGGCGATCGGGGTCGGCAAGACGGCCTTCGTCGGCTCCTACGCCGATCCCGGCCCGGAGCGGGGCTCGGCGAGTGATCTGACGCTGGACGGCGAGGTCGTCGGCCGCGTGCTGCGCACCCGGGACGGGGTCAAGCCGGTCTTCGTCTCGGTGGGCCACCGCGTCGACCTGGACACGGCCTGCCACAACGTCCTCGCGCTGACCCCCTCCTACCGTCTCCCGGAGACCACCCGCGTCGCCGATCGGCTGTCCCGCCGGGCCCTGGCGGGCTTCTGATCCGGACGCTTGATCCGGACGCCGAGGGAAAATGTCGGCTTAGGCTGGTTTGATCCTTCAGTGTGATGAGATGGGATCGGAACGTGAGTGACGACCAGTGGAGCGGGGACGTCGGCGTCTGGCGTGACACGAACCTGGAGGAGATCAGGGCGCGTCTGGCGGGCGGGTTCGATCCCGGCCGGCGGCTCTTCTGGCTGCGCTCGACGCCGCTGCACCAGGCGGCGCAGGAGGGCGCGACGCGGGTGATCGAGCTGCTGCTCGCCGCGGGCGCCGAGGTCGATCCCGCCGACCGGTACGGCGCGACCCCGCTGTGGGAGGCCGTACGGCACGGCCAGGAGGACGCCGTGCGGGTGCTGCTGGACGCGGGCGCCGACCCGTGGCGGCCGTGCATCGCCGGACGCTCCCCCGGCGTGCAGGCCCTCTTCACCGAGCTGGCCGGAATGTTCGCGGACCTCCCCGGGGCGCCGCGCATCGGGCACCGGCTGCGCGACCTCCAGGAGACCGTCGACGAGATGATGTTCTCCTACGAGGACTACGCCGAGGGCTTCTGCCTGGCCTTCGTGGGCGGGGTGAGCGAGGAGGAGGTCGTCCGGCGCCTGGGGTCCTCCCCCGGTCTGTGCCCGCCGATGGCGGCCGGCGCGCTGCGGGAGGCGGAGCGGGCCCGCGACGGCGAGGTGCTGCGAGTGGCCTGCCCGCCCGGCGGCGGGGTGGTGCTCGCCCAGCCCGAGGGCTCCCTGCCGGTGCGGGACGGCGTGGCCCGGATGGTCACCACCGGGGGCGGAGTGCTGGCCGGGGCCTTCCCCGACTGCGGCTCCTCGGTGGACATCTGGCGCGACGGGTTCAACGTCGGACGGCCCTCGGTCTACGACCAGCTCAGCGACGACAGCCCGCTGGAGCTGTGGATGTGCCACTTCGGCGACTGCGGCGCGCACCCCTCCACCTCCGCTGAGCGGATCCTGGCACTGATGACCCTGCTGACCGGCGCCTACGTCACCGAGGAGTGGCTCTGGAGCGCGCCGATGCGGCTGGTCCCCGTCACGCCGGCGGCCTGACGGGGACGCGCGGCGGGCGGCGCGGGACCGGGCCCCGGGCGGGCGCGGAGCCGGTCCCGCGCGGGTTCCGCGGGCGGCACGACGCGGGGAACGGGCGGGTGCGAGGCCGAGATCGGTAGAGTCGCACAACCATGGAAAAGCACACGATCACCGCGACGTGGAACGAGATTCCCGAGGACGCCGACGACCTCGCCCTGGTCGGGGGCGGCTACCGGACCTATCTCTGCTTCTGCGGGAAACGGCTTCCCGACCGGGCCGCGGCCGAGCTGCACGCCCTGGAGACGAAGCAGTGCACCGCCTGCCTGGGCTCCACCACCGAGGACATCGTGCCGGGCTACTCGCAGACGTGCACGGCCTGCGCCGGCACCGGCCGCCGCAAGGTCCAGGTCACCTGGAACCTCGCCTACGCCGAAGCCGAGAGGATGATCACCCCCGAGGTCGTCCGCACGCTCATCGCGCCGATGAGGGAGCCGTTCCGCCTGTCGCAGGTGGCCGACGCCGTCCGCGACGCCCTGGGCCTTCCCGTGGGCCGTCTGCCGGTGGGCCCGCGGGTCCGGGAGATCCTGCGCCGCCTGGAGGCGGAGGGCGAGCTCATCCTGGTCTCGGCCCCCGACGAGCTGCTGCGCGGGCCCTCGGTGGTGCTCTATCGCGACCCCTACTGGCAGCACGCCTCCGGCTGAGGGATCCGGCGGCGTCCGGCCGTGTCCGGTGGGGTCCGGGCCGGATCCGCGACGGCCGCGTCCCATGCGTCTCCCGGAACGCCGCCGCGTCGTCCCCCATATCGCCGGAATACCTGGAGGGGGTATCCGGTTCCTTGGAGGGCGGGCCGGACGGTTCGCGATCAGGGAGGAAGGGAAGTGGCGAGGAGTATGGACCGCACAGACCACACCGGCCACGGTGACGGCGCGCGCCCCCACGGTGACACCCACGACCACGCGGACGTCTCCACCGGCGGGCACGACGGCGCCCGGGGAGGACCCCACGACCACGGCCGCGCCCACGGCGACGCCTCCTGGCGCACCGCCGTACAGGCGACGCTGCACTGCCTGACCGGATGCGCCATCGGCGAGGTCCTGGGCATGGTCATCGGGACCGCGGCCGGGCTGCACTCGGGCGCCGTCGTGGCGCTGTCGGTCGCGCTGGCCTTCGTCTTCGGCTACGCGCTCACCATGCGCGGCATGCTCCGGGCCGGGCTGACCCTCCGGCAGGCACTGAAGGTGGCCCTGGCCGCCGACACCGTCTCCATCCTGGTCATGGAGATCATCGACAACACCGTGATGGTCGCCGTCCCCGGGGCCATGGACGCCGGTCTGACCACCGTGCTGTTCTGGGCGTCGCTGGCCTTCTCCCTTGCCCTGGCCTTCGTGGTGACGGTGCCGGTCAACCGCTGGATGATCGCCCGCGGCCGGGGGCACGCCGTCGCCCACGCCCACCACCACTGACGACCGGGGACGCCAGGCGGGACGACGTCCTGATCCGGACAGGCCGCGAGCGGCCACGGCCTCCCATCGCTTGGAACTCTGTGTAACCATTCATTACCCAGAGTCACCGATCGGAAGGGGATCACCCATGCGCGTCCGCCTCTCCCTCGCCGCCGCCGCCGTCCTGGCCGCGGTCGCCTCCGCCGCTCCGGCGGCCCCCGCCCTGGCGTCCTCGGCGGCGGCCGTCGAGCCGGGCACCTACCGGATCGTCGACGCGGGCGGGTACTGCCTGCGGAGTGACAGCGAGCCCTCCGCCATGGTGCGGACCGGCGAGTGTGACACCTCGTGGGAGCTGATCTCCTCCGAAGAGGAGGGGGGCCGCTACGTCATCAAGCAGGCCGGCACGGAGAACTGCCTGACCATGAGCCGACTGCGCATCTATCCGCCGTTCGTCGGCACCGCGCCCTGCGGCTCCGGCACGGACATGACGTGGACCGTCGCCGACGCCGGTGGCGACCGGGTCGTCATCGCCCTGGGCTCGTCCTTCTACATGACCGGTGAGGGCGAGGACACCCCCGTCAGGCTGCTCCCCTTCGGCGAGGGCGAGCAGAGGTGGACCCTCCGGCAGGTCTGACCGGCGGGCCGCGACGGACCCGGTGGCGCGCCTCCCCTTGGCGCCGCCACCGGGTCCCCCGTTTCCGGGACGCCGTACACGCGCCCCCTCCCGGGCCACCACGCGTACGGCCGGCCCCGGCCGTCTCGCCGCCGGACCGGAAAACCGTTTCTGACCCCGGTCCCCCTCCTCTACCGTGGCCCGGTGACGACACAGATGATCATTCTCAACGGCGGCTCCAGCTCCGGGAAGTCCGGGATCGTCAGATGCCTGCAGGCGGTGCTGCCGCACCCGTGGCTGGCCTTCGGGGTGGACTCGCTGATCGAGGCGATGCCCGCGTCCATGCGGACCTCGGCGGCGGGCATCGAGCTCACCCCGGACGGCGGGGTGAACGTCGGACCGGCGTTCCGGGAGCTGGAGAGCGCATGGATGGCCGGCATCGCCACGATGGCCCGGAAGGGCGCACGGATCATCCTCGACGAGGTCTTCCTCGGCGGCGCGACGTCCCAGCGGCGCTGGCTGGACGCCCTGGACGGCATCGAGGTCCTGTGGGCCGGGGTGCGGTGCGAGGGCGAGGTCGCCGCCGGACGGGAGATCGCGCGCGGCGACCGGGTCATCGGGATGGCCGCGTCGCAGGCGCGGATCGTCCATGACGGCGTGCGCTACGACGTGGAGGTGGACACGACGCGCACCGAGTCCGTCGTGTGCGCCCGCGCCATCGCCGCCCACGTCCGCTGACCGGCCCTCACCCCCATCCGGAGCGACCGGCCGGACGGGCGGCCGGCCCCCGGAGCGCCGACGGCGCCGCGGCGGGGACGCCCTGCTCGGCGGGCCGTTTCCGGCCGTTTCCACCGAAGGGCTTACCGGAAAGGTTGTTTACTATTAACCTGCCGTTGTGGACCTGGAAGTACGTCATCTGCGCGCGATCTGCGCGATAGCCGACTCGGGCAGCATCTCCAAGGCGGCGACCGCGCTGAAGATGTCCCAGCCGGCGCTCGCCACGCAGCTGCGGCGCATCGAGCGGATGTTCGGCGGGCCGCTGTTCGAGCGGGGCAGGGACGGGGCCCGGCCCACCCAGCTCGGCTCCTGGGTGCTGGTGCGCTCGCGCTCGCTGCTGCCGGCCTTCGACGAGCTGCGCCGGGACGGCATGCGCTACGCCGGGCAGGCCGCCGAGCGGGTCACGGTCCGGGTGGGCTGCATGTCCAGCCACCTGGCGATCAACGTGATCAAATGCCTCGGCGAGCTGCTGCCGGGCGCCGACGTCGTCGTCCGCACCGAGGAGGCCATGGACCTCCTCCCGGGGCTGCTGGAGTCCGAGCGGCTGGAGCTGGCCACCCTCGGCGACTACCCGGGGCACGAGCTGTCGCCGCCTCCGGGCGTCCGGTACGCGGGCGTCGCCGTCGAGCCGATCTTCGTGGGACTGGCCGAGTCCCACCCGCTCGCCCGGCGGGAGGAGATCGCGCTGCGCGACCTCGCGGCCGAGGACTGGAGCCTGCACGCGCTGGCCGAGACGGGGCACCGGGAGCACTTCTGGTCCGCCTGCGCCGGACAGGGCTTCGCACCGCAGGTCGCCTACTCCGCCGACCTCGGCCTCGCCCTCGACCTCATCGCCTCGGCCAGGTGCGTGGGGATGTTCCAGGCGACGAGCAAGGGCTACCCCGGGATCGCCATCCGGCCCCTCGCCGGGACCCCGCTGCGTTTCCGTCACATGATCGGGTGGACCGAGCGGGGTCCGGTGGCCCCGCACTCCGCCTCGCTGGTCCAGGCGGTCACCGCCGCCTACTGGGCCGGGGTGGGCCGCTCCCCGGTCTACGCGGCGTGGCTGGACCGCCACGGCCCCCTCGCCTCGCTGACCTGAGGGGCCCGGAGCCCGCCGGGCCGGCCAGGCGACTCCCCGGGTTCCCCACGGCGGTCCGGGCTCATCCGGGACGCTCCGGCCCTGCCACCGCGCCCTCCCCATATGGCCGGGTTATGGAATTTCGTGGGGTACTCCGCCCGCCGCGGCGATGTCAGTTTTGGTCCAGCCCGAACCGTCGGAACGCCTCCCGGCGGGCTCCCTCACGGGGTCCGCCACCGGGTGTCCCGGGCTCCTCGCGTCCCTCCACCCCCCAGGGGAAACCGAGAAGGAGTCACCCCGCGTGAATTCCAAGGCCAGACTGGGCGCGGTCGCCGTACTGGCGGCCGCCGCCATGACCACGGGCCCGGCGGCGCACGCCGCGGCCCCAGCCTCCCCCGCCACCGCGGCGCAGGCGGTCCCCGCCGCCCGCACCGCGCCCGCCGACCCTCCGGCGTTCGCGCCGCCCGGCCCCGAGGCGCGCAGGCGCGCGGCCGCCAGCGCCGCGGACGCCCTCGCCGCCAGGTCCGGCGCGCTGTTCAAGAGCCCCGACGACGCCTTCACCCTGTCCAGGACCGTCAGCGGGACCCGCGGCCTGCAGTACCTCACCTACGCTCGCACCCACCGCGGCCTGCCGGTCTATGGCGGCGACGTGATCGTCGCCACCGACGGCACGGGAGAGCGGGTCGGGTCCGTGGTCTCCGGGCAGCGGGCCGAGATCAAGGTGGACGTGACGAGCAAGGTCGGCGCCGACGCCGCGGCCGCCACCGCCCGCGGCCTGATGTCGTCCGTGGAGGGCACGGACACGCCCCGGCTCGTCGTCCACGCCGCCGGGCCGCGCCCCCGCACGGCGTGGGAGGTCGTGGTCACCGGCGCCACCGCGGACGGCGTCCCGAGCGTGCTGCACGTCTTCGTGGACGCCAGGGACGGCTCGGTCGTCGACTCCTACGACGACGTGCGCGCCGGCACCGGCAACGGCTTCTACAACGGCAACCCGGTGACCATCCAGACCTCCGGCTCCGGCGGCTCCTACTCGATGACCGACGGCACCCGGCCGGGCCTGCGCTGCGGCGGGCAGAACGGCTCCGCCTACACCGGCCCCGACGACTCCTGGGGCAACGGGCGGGGCACCGACCTGGAGACCGCCTGCGTGGACGCGCTGTACGCCGCCCAGCACGAGTGGGACATGCTGCGCTCCTGGCTGGGCCGCAACGGGTTCAACGGCTCGGGCGGCGCGTTCCCGGCCCGGGTCGGGCTGACCGACGTCAACGCCTACTGGAACGGCTCCTACACCAACTTCGGGCGCAACCAGGCCGGCACCCAGCAGGCCACGCCGATGGACGTGGTGGCCCACGAGTTCGGCCACGCGATCTTCCAGTTCTCCGGGTCCGGCGGCGCGGGCAGCGGCAACGAGGCCGGCGGCCTGAACGAGTCGACCGGCGACATCTTCGGCGCGCTGACCGAGCACTTCGCCGCCAACTCCGCCGACCCGCCGGACTACACGGTCGGCGAGGAGGTCAACCTCGTCGGCAACGGCCCGATCCGCAACATGTACAACCCGGGCGCGCTGGGCGACCCGAACTGCTACAGCTCGTCCATCCCGAACACCGAGGTGCACGCGGCGGCCGGCCCGCAGAACCACTGGTTCTACCTGCTCGCCGAGGGCACCAACCCGCCGGGCAAGCCGTCCAGCCCCGTCTGCTCCGGGCCGTCCGCCCTGACCGGCATCGGCGTCCAGAAGGCCGGACAGATCTTCATGGCCGGGCTGAACAGCAAGACCGTCCCGTGGACGCACACCAAGGCCCGCGCCGCCACCGTGGCCGCGGCCCGGCAGCTCTTCCCCGGCGGCTGCGCCGAGGTCGACGCGGTCAAGGCCGCCTGGTCCGCGGTCAACGTCCCGGCGCAGAGCGGTGAGCCGTCCTGCACCTCCAACCCGCCCGGGAACGACTTCTCGGTCACGGTGAACCCGTCCTCGGTGACGGTGCAGCCCGGCGGCTCGGCGACCGCGACGCTGTCCACCCAGGTCACCTCCGGGAGCGCGCAGAACGTCACGCTGAGCGCCTCGGGCCTGCCCTCCGGGGCGACCGCGTCCTTCAGCCCCGCCTCCATCAGCTCCGGCCAGTCCGCCACCGTCACGGTCGCCACCTCGGCGGCCACCCCGGCGGGGACGTACGCGGTCACCCTCACCGCCGACGGGGCGAACGCCGACCACACGGCGCGCCTCACCCTCACCGTCGGCGGCGACGGACAGGGGGGCGGCACCTGGGCGCCCTGGACCTCCTACGCCGTGGGCGACACGGTGACCTACGACGGCGTCACCTACCGGTGCCTGCAGGGGCACACCTCGGTGCCCGGCTGGGAGCCGCCGAACGTCCCGGCGCTGTGGCAGCGGACCTGACCGGCTGACGGCTCCGCGACCCGGTACGGCGGGCGGCCACGGCCGCCCGCCGTACCCGTCTCTCCTCTCCCCCACCCGTGGATCTCCCCCGTCTCTCCCCCGCCCGTGGATCTCCCCCGTCTCTTCCCCGCCCGTGGACCTCCCCCGTCCGCGGATCCTCCGCCTCGGTCCGTCGCGGACGGTCGGTATGGTGAATGACCTGACGAAAAGGGGTAGGTACGCGCTCCTGGACAGCGGAAAGCGCTCCCCGACGGAGAGAACGAGGCGGTAACGATGACTCCCACCCCGCGGCGGACGCCGCTCGGAACCCGGCACGGCGCTGGACGGACCGGCACCCGCCGGCGTCCGGCCCTGTGAGCGCCGGGGCCCGGCAGGGAGGCACCTCGACCGCGCAGGACGACCAGGTGGCCGACCCGCGCCGCTGGAAGGCGCTGATCGTCTGCCTGGTGGCGGGTTTCATGACGCTGCTGGACGTCAGCATCGTCAACGTCGCCCTGCCCGCCATCCGCACCGGTCTCGAAGCCCCGCAGAGCGACCTGCAGTGGGTGGTCTCCGGCTACGCGCTCACCTTCGGGCTGATCCTGGTGCCCGCCGGGCGGTTCGGCGACATGTACGGCCGGCGCAACGCCTTCGCCTTCGGCGTCGCCCTGTTCACCCTGGCCAGCGCCGCGGCGGGGATCGCGCAGAACTCGACCTGGCTGGTCGTCGCCCGCCTCATCCAGGGACTCGCGGGCGGGCTGATCAACCCGCAGGTCAGCGGGCTCATCCAGCAGCTCTTCCGGGGCGCCGAGCGGGGCAAGGCGTTCGGGCTGCTGGGCGCCACCATCGGCATCTCGACGGCGATCGGCCCGATGCTCGGAGGGGTGATCATCCGCCTCGGCGGCGAGCAGGACGGCTGGCGTTACGTCTTCGACGTCAACGTGCCGATCGGCGTCCTCGCCATCGTCCTGGCCTACCGCTACATCCCCAAACCGGCGGAGAAGCGGCCGCGCAAGAGCATGGACCCGGTCGGCGTGCTGCTGCTGGGCATCGGCGTGGTGCTGATCCTGCTGCCGCTGGTGGAGGGCCAGGAGTGGCAGGGCGCGGTGAAGTGGGTGCTGCCGGCCGCCGGGATCGCGGTGATCGGCGCCTTCGTGGCCTGGGAGCGCCGGTACGCCCGGCGCGGTGAGCCGGTCGTCGACCTGGCGCTGTTCCGCAGGCGCTCCTACGGCCTCGGCTCCCTGATCGCGGCGCTCTACTTCGCGGGCTTCACCGCGATCTTCTTCATCCTGACCATCTACCTCCAGGAGGGCCTGCACTACTCGCCGCTGGCGGCGGGCCTGGCGAGCACGCCGTTCGCGGCGGGGTCGGCCGCGGCCTCGGTGTTCGGCGGCCGGATCGTCACCCGGATCGGCCGCCCGCTGGTGGCGGTGGGCCTGACGCTGGTCGGGGTCGGCCTCGTCGCCGTGGAGATCGCCGTACGGCTGGTGCCCGGCCAGCACGTGGCCTGGGCGATCGCGGTGCCGCTGCTGGTCGCCGGCGTGGGCAGCGGCCTGGTGATCTCCCCCAACCAGACGCTCACCCTGTCGGAGGTGCCGGTGGCCCACGCCGGGAGCGCGGGCGGCGTGCTGCAGACCGGGCAGCGCATCGGCACCGCCGTCGGCATCGCCGTGGTCGGCTCGGCCTTCTTCACCCAGGTGGCCTCCTCCCACGGCGACTACGCCACGGCGTTCCGGCACGCGCTGTACGTCACCATCGGGTTCGTGGCGGTGACGCTGGCGGTGGCCCTCTCCGACGTCGCCGCCGACCGCCGCGCTCCCAAGCAGCGGCCCTCCCCCTGACCTCACGGCGAGGCACGAAGGAGGATCCGACGAGCCGGCTTCCACGGCCGATGCCGGGCGATCGAGACGTGGCGCCGGCCCACGTGGAAAAGGCCGCTCTCCAGAGATTGGAGAGCGGCCTTTTCCCGCGGTTCAGGCGAGGTCGAAGCGGTCGAGTTCCATCACCTTGGTCCAGGCCGCGACGAAGTCGGTCACGAACCTCTCCCGGGCGTCCTGGGAGGCGTAGACCTCCGCGAGGGCTCGTAGCTGGGAATTGGAGCCGAAGACGAGGTCGACCGCGGTGGCGGTCCACTTCACCGCATCGGTGGTCACATCACGGATCTCGTACACGTTCTCCTCGGACTCCGAGACCTTCCACCGGGTGCCCGGAGAGAGCAGGTTGGTGAAGAAGTCGTTGGTGAGCACGCCGGGCCGGTCAGTGAGAACTCCGTGCCGGGTGCCCCCGAAGTTGTTCCCGAGGGAGCGCAGGCCGCCGATGAGGACGGTCATCTCCGGCGGAGTGAGGTTGAGCATGTAAGCACGGTCGACCAGGAGCACCTCCGGAGGGGTCTTCTCGCCGGAACGCACGTAGTTGCGGAACCCGTCGGCGCGCGGTTCGAGGACGCGGAAGGACTCGACGTCGGTCTGCTCCTGGGCGGCGTCGGTGCGGCCTGGGCGGAACGGCACCGTCACCGGTACGCCCGCCTCACGGGCGGCCTTCTCGACGGCGGCCGAGCCGGCCAGCACGATCAGGTCGGCGAGCGAGATCTTCGCGCCGCCGCCCTGGTTGAATTCACGCTGGATGCCCTCAAGGCGGTCCAGGACCGTCGCGAGCTGCTGGGGCTGATTGACCTCCCAGCTCCGCTGCGGCTCCAGACGGATCCTGGCGCCGTTGGCGCCGCCACGCTTGTCGGTGGCGCGGAAGCTGGCGGCGGAGGCCCAGGCGGTGGAGACCAGCTGGGCGGTGGTGAGGCCGGACTCCAGGATCTTCGCCTTCAGCGAGGCGATGTCGCCGTCACCGACGAGTTCGTGGTCGACGGCCGGAACGGGGTCCTGCCACAGCTGGGGCTCGGGGACCCAGGGGCCGAGGAAGCGGCTGACCGGGCCCATGTCACGGTGCAGCAGCTTGTACCAGGCCTTGGCGAAGGCCTGGGCGAACTCGTCGGGGTTCTCCAGGAAGCGGCGGGAGATCTTCTGGTACTCCGGGTCGACGCGCAGCGACAGGTCGGTGGTGAGCATCGTCGGCCTGTGCTTCTTCGCCGGGTCGAACGGGTCCGGGATGATCTCCTCGGCGTCCTTCGCGACCCACTGCTTCGCGCCGCCGGGGCTCGTGGTGAGTTCCCACTCGTGACCGAAGAGGATCTCGAAGAAACGGTTGCTCCACTGCGTCGGCCGGTCGGTCCACGTCACCTCGAGACCGCTCGTGATCGTGTCGGCGCCCTTGCCGGTGCCGTACGTGCTCAGCCAGCCGAGCCCTTGCGCCTCCAGCGACGCGGCCTCGGGCTCCGGACCCACGTGGTCGTCCGCGATGCCCGCACCATGGGTCTTGCCGAAGGTGTGGCCACCGGCGATGAGGGCGACCGTCTCCTCGTCGTTCATCGCCATCCGTGCGAAGGTCTCACGGATGAAATGTGCCGCCGCGACCGGGTCCGCGTTGCCGCGAGGGCCCTCCGGGTTGACGTAGATGAGCCCCATCTCGGTCGCGCCGACGTCGGGTGTCATCGTCTTGTCGTCGGTGTAGCGTTCGTCGCCGAGCCAGGTGTCCTCAGGACCCCAGAAGATCTCCTCAGGCTCCCAGATGTCCTCGCGGCCGAAACCGAAGCCGAAGGTCTTGAACCCCATCGACTCCAGGGCGACGTTGCCGGCCAGGACGAGCAGGTCGGCCCAGGAGATCTGCTGACCGTACTTCTGCTTGACCGGCCACAACAGGCGGCGGGCCTTGTCGAGGTTGGCGTTGTCCGGCCAGCTGTTGAGCGGGGCGAACCGCTGGGAGCCGTCACCCGCCCCGCCGCGACCGTCATGGATACGGTAGGTGCCCGCCGCGTGCCAGCTCATCCGGATCATCAGGCCGCCGTAGTGGCCGAAGTCGGCCGGCCACCAGTCCTGCGAGGTGGTGAGCACCTCGGTGATGTCGCGTTTGAGGGCTTCGACGTCGAGCTTCCCGAACTCCCTGGCGTAGGAGAAGTCCGCTCCCAGCGGGTTGCTCTTGGACGAGTGCGCGCGCAGCATCGACAGGTCGAGCTGGTTCGGCCACCAGTCCCGGCTCGTGCGCGGACGACCTCCCGTCTTCGGAGCCGGCGAGTCGATCGCCGGGTTCTCGCTCTCACTGCCGTGCGCGGTCACGGAGTCGTGCGCGACCGGGCAGCCGCCCTGCGTGCCGTCGTTCTCGGTCATGGGAATCCTTCCGGATCAGCTGGCGGTGGAACAGGCGGGGCACTCGCCCCAGTAAATGACCTCGGCCTCGACGATCGAGAAGCCATGGTCGTCGGATGCGGTCAGACAGGGCGCCTCTCCGACCGCGCAGTCGACGTCGGCGACGACACCGCACGATCGGCAGACGATGTGGTGGTGGTTGTCGCCGACCCGCCCCTCGTACAGGGCCGGGCTGCCCGGCGGTTCGATGCGGCGGGTGAGCCCTGCGGCGGTGAGCGCGTGCAGGGCTTCGTACACGGCTTGAAGTGAGATGTGGCCGACCCGCGCACGCACTCCTGAGGCGATCGCCTCGACATCGAGGTGATCGCCGTCACGGACCGTCTCGAGTAGCGCGACACGAGCGGCCGTCACCCGCAGGCCGACGCCACGCAGCTCCTCGGCGGTGGTCAGGGGCTGGGATGAGGTCATGGTCTCAACCTACCCCGGCACACACGAACTATTCAAGTTTACGAGTAGTACAGGTCTGTTGTGCGGCCGTGACATCCTCGCCCGGATCCGCCGGTACCGTCGGCAAGGCCGCCGCCTTCGCCCTCCCCGTCACCTCGGGCACCCGCCTGGCCTTTCCGCCCCCCGCCAATGAGCGAGGACGAACTCGTCGGCGAACCGGGCCTGAACCGGTAGACGTCACCGGCCGGTCAGCCCCCGGGCGGTCCCTGCCGGGTCACGGCGTGGGAGTCGTGGGCGTGTGGTGCCCGATCCAGCGGGCCAGGGTGGCGAGGTAGCGGGACGCCAGGAGACCCTCGCCGTCCGTCTGGACGCGGTGGTCGGCTCCGGGGAACACCTCCACGGTCAGCCGCGCCCGGGGATGACGGTCCGGGCAGCACGCCGCGGCGCCGAACAGGCGGACGCTCTCGGCTACGGGGACCAGCTCGTCGGCGCCACCGAAGATCGCCAGATGCGGGCAGCGCAGGCGCTCCACGTCCGGGACGGGGTCGTGGTCCTGCTTCCGCCTGAGGAACTCCCAGAGGCGCTCGTCCACCTCGGCCCAGTAGGAGGCGAACGCGGGTGACGGCCCGGCCGCGTCGACGAGTCCCGCCGCCGCGGCGAAGTCCGCACCGTCCCGGCCCTCCTCGATGAGGCGGTCGTACAGGGCCAGGGTCCGGCCGGTGTCCCTCGCGTCCGCTCCCACCCTCCGCAGGACGCCGGTCAGGGCGTGGCGCTCCTGGACCGCCGGGGTGGTGGCGGGGCAGCTGTTGGTGATCACCCAGGGCAGGTCGTCCCGGACGGCGGCGGCGCGCAGGACGACCCAGCCGCCCTCGCTGTGACCGAACAGCCCCACCGCGCCGGCGCGTACGCCGGGCGTCGCGCGCAGGAAGTCCAGCGCGGCGGCCGCGTCGGCGGCCAGGTCCCCGATGGTCGCGTCGCGCCACTCGCCGGACGATCCGCCGACGCCGCGTTTGTCGTAGGACAGCACCGCGATGCCGGCGTCGGCGAGGTGCCGCCGGATCGGGGGGAAGTAGACGTCGTTGTCCCGGTCCGACGGCCCGGACCCGCCGACCATGACCACGCCCGTCGCCTCCCCTCCCCGTTCGGGGACCGTCAGCGAACCGGCCAGCGTCACCTCCCCGTTCGGGAAGGTGACGTCATACGGGCGCGGACCGGTCGGCATGAGACCAGCCTATTGATCAGAGCCCGCTTCCGCGCCGGCTCCGCCCGGCGACGGCCGGGCCCGCGGCCTGGATCCGCTTGATCGTCGCGAGCCAGGCCGGCGCGCCATCGTCGTGGTATCTCGTCTGGATCCGGTCCGGCTCGACGGCGACGACGTCCCATCCACCGCCGGGCTCGAACACCGCCTCCAGTTCCTCCCGCCTGACGGGATGCGGGCCGGCGCCGGGGCCGGCGCCGAAGCACAGCACGTACAGGGTGCCGCCGGACTCGGTCACCGACGCCAGGCTCGCCACGTACCCGGGTCGCTCGGCGGCGTCGAAGGTGTGGAACAGCCCACAGTCCAGCACCGTGTCGAACCTGCGTCCCAGGCGCTCCAGCCGGAAGGCGTCGGCTGTGGCGAACTCGGCGTCGATCCCGCGGTCCGCCGCCCTCTCCCGGGCGATCGCCAGTGCCGTCTCCGCCACGTCGACGCCCAGGACCGGCAGTCCCAGCGCGGCGACGTGCAGGGCGTTCTCGCCGGTCCCGCAGCCCGCGTCGAGCACCGTTCCGGTGAATCCACCCTCGGCGGCCAGGCGCACCACGGCCGGCTGCGGCCGTTCGATGTCCCAGGGCGCGGGACCGTCGTGGTACGACGCGTCCCAGGGCTGGCCGGTCATCCGTTCGTGACTGGTCGGGCTGCGGTCACCGAACGGTTCGCCGGCGACGGTCTCTGATGGCGTCTCTGATGGCTCGGACACCTTCGTCCCCTTCCCTCGGCCGGCTCCACCGGCTCGCTGCCGGTTCCACCGGTTCTTCAGGGCGATCCCAGCGGAAGGATCGGGGACCCGCAAGGGTTCGCGGCCGCACACCCGCCGGGGCCCGGCGTCACGGTCCGGGTATCCCCCGGACCGGCGGCCGTACCGGCGGACCGGGGGACGCGGGAGCTCGGGACGCCGGCCGCGGCGGGCGGTCAGGAGGAGAAGGGACGTCCGTCGAAGGTACCGGAGAGCGGGGGGCGTTCCTCCGCCACGAACACCGGCCACGAAAGGGTGATCTCGTGCGGCGTGCCGTCATCCCCGGTGACGGTCAGCCGCGCGACGGCCTCGCCGCCTCCGTCCGGGTCCTCCGGGAGGGTGACGCGGCCGCTGACCGCGAGGTTCCCGACGAACCTGACGTCCTCCAGGGAGATGGCCCTCGCCGCGTCGTCGAAGGCGAGGCGTCCGCCGCGCAGTCCCGGCTCGGTCTTCAGCAGGGAGTGGAGCAGGGAGTACGGGTTGCGGCGGGCGCTCGCGTCCTGGACCGTGGCGAAGGCCGCTCCGGCGACCCTCCGGTCCCGGGCGGAGAGGCCCGGGGCGCGGATCGGCGTCGCCTCCTTCACCGTCTCCGGGAACTCCCCGGTCGCACGGTAGTTCTCGGCCGTGCACCGCGCCGCGGGGAGCGGGCGGGACGGGTCGTCCAGGAAGGACCGCATGAGCGAGCGGACGCACTCGTTGACCGGCCGGCTTCCCCAGGCGAGGCTGTGACCGCCGAAGGGGACCCGGACGAAGACACCGCGCGGGAAGCGCCGCACCTGCTCGGCGACCTCGGCCGGGGTCTCGGTGTCGAAGTCGCCGCCCACCGCCAGGACCGGCACCGCAGGGTACGCGGCGTCCGGCGGCACCGGCGGGCTGGGCCGAGGGGTCGGCCAGTTCACGCAGAGGTCCAGGGGCGAGGTCCCGCCCAGTTCGGCGACGGTGAACGGCCGAAGCGGGCGCTTCTCGCGGTAGTGGCGGTCGAGCTGCTCACGGCGCTCGGCCGGGGAGGCGTCCCGGTCGAAGGGAAGCGCGCTGTCGCCGCATCGGTAGGCCAGGTAGCCCGCCCACTGCGACCCCTTCAGCGGCGGGACGGGGCCCGCGGTGACGGCGGTGACGAGCCGGTGCAGCGGGGCCGGGTCACCCCGCAGGTAGGCGGTGGCGGCGGCCCCGGCCTCGCGGCCGAACACCGGCTGGGAGACGTTGGCCACGACGGCGGCGAGCCCGGTGGGCGGCGCCTTCGGGTCCGGGTGGGCGCGCAGGCGCTCCACGAGCCGCGTCCAGGTGCCGCCTGCCGTGCCGGGCAGCGACCGGCAGTCGCGTGAGGCCCGGCAGACGAGGTCGAGGAGGTCGAGGCGGGCTCGTAGCGGCCAGGACGCGTACCCGTCACGGTTCGTGGTCACCGTGCTGTCGAGGAACAGCGCGGCGGTGCTCCCGGGGTGGCGGGTCGCGTACGCCTGGGCGAACAGCGTGCCGTAGGAGGTGCCGTGGAACGTCACCTTGGGAACGCCCAGTGCCCGGCGGACCGCGTCCATGTCGTCCACCGCCTGGTCGGCGGTGAAATACCGCAGGCGGGGGCCCAGCCGTTCGGCGCACCCGGCAATGGTCTCGGGGACGCCCAGGTCGAGGTCGGGGCAGAGCAGCGGGCTGGACTTCCCCAGCCCGCGGGGCTCGACCACCAGCAGGTTGCGCCGGTCGAGCACGGGGCCGAGCACCTCCGTGAGGGCCGGCACGTCGGGCAGCGCGGCGGCGGGACCGCCGGGGTTGGCGAGGACGGTACCGCTCGCGCCCGCGCGGGGCAGCCAGGCGAACGCCACCGTGATCCGTTCGGAGGACGGGTCGTTCCAGTCGAGGGGTACCGAGATCTCACCGTCGCAGCGCGCCGTCGCCCTGGCGCACCCGTGCAGAGGTTCCGCCGTGGCCGTGGGGGTGCCGGTCGTCACGGTCGCGGGGACACCAGGCAGGTGGGTCGACGTGAGGGCCGCGGCGATCACCAGATTCCTGATCTCCATCCGTCCAACGTAACTCCGGCATCCCCTTTGCGCGCCCGCCTCCGGTCCTCCGCCCGGCGCCTGTATGGTGCACCCGGCGGACGACCGCCGTGGCGTGGTCTCGGGACTGACCGCGTGGTGTGGACCGTTCGGCCACGGCAGGCTGGCCGCCGGGCGGGCCGTCCTGATCCACGGTGCCGCGGATCGGGATCCGGCGGTCCGATGAGAAGGTGGACCCATGTTCCCGGAGACTCCCGCCGCCGCGGCGGCCCTGTCGGTGGCCACCCGCTTCTGCTCGCCCGCGCTGCTCAACCACTCCGTCCGCTCCTACCTGTGGGGGGCGATGTACGGCGCGGCGCACGGGATCGCCTTCGACGACGAGCTCTACTACGTCTCGGCGCTGCTCCACGACATCGGACTGACCGAGGCCTTCGACAGCCACAGGTTGCCGTTCGAGGAGGCGGGAGGGCAACTGGCCTGGGTCTTCGGCGTGGCGGCCGGCTGGCCGGTGGAGCGTGCCGGCAGGGCCGCCGAGATCATCGTCCTGCACATGCGCGACGACGTGGCCCCGTCGGCCGACCCCGAATCCCACCTGCTCCAGGTCGCCACGAGCTGGGACGTGTCCGGGCGGCGGCCGGAGGAGTTCTCCGCGGACGCCAGGGCGGAGACGCTCGCCCGCCATCCCCGGCTGGGATTCGGCGCGGAGTTCCTGGCGTGCTTCGAGGACCAGGCGAGGCGCAAGCCGGACAGCGCCGCCGCCGAGTCGGTCAGGAACGACGTCGCGGGGCGGATCGCCGCCAACCCGCTCGAAGGCCGCCCATCCGCCTGAGTCCTCCGGTTCGGCACGGTCCGCGCGCCAGGGCGACGGCACGCCGGGACCGCGGGCGATCCCTTTGGTCCCGGCTCCGCGCGGGCCGTCGCAGCGTTGCACCATCTCGCGTCAGTGACTCCGAGTCACTTTACTGTTACCTTGCGTGGCGAACGGCCGTGGACGCGGCCCGACAGCACCGGAGCTGCCATGCGACGCACCATCACCACCAAGATCGGCATCCTCGCGGCGATCGCGATGCTCGCCCTCGCCCAGCCCGCCGCGGCGAAGCAGGCCGACACCGTGAGCCCGCGCGCCGACGATGGCGACGCCTACTTCGAGTTCGACTACCCGCCGGCCCCTGACAAGTTCATTTTCAAGCTCAGCGACCCCGCCAAGATCAAGGAGGCCCGGGACATCCTGAGCGGCGCGCAGCGGGACCGCACCCACGTCATGGGCAGGATCGTCAAGCGTCCCTCGCCCTACAACCCCGGCTGGGACTTCAATCTCGACCCGGCCTCGACCGCGTTCTTCGAGGTCGCCATCGAGGTGTGCGACTCCTCGATCCAATACCTCGAGGACCACCTCGACGAGGCGGGCGGCGCGTTCCTGCCCGGCGGCTACTGGTGCCCGTGGAGATCACGACTGCTGAGAGAGGTTCACATGCCCACGGGCTGATCTCCCGGAAGGCCCCGGCGCGATGGCGTCCGGGCGCCGCCCCGTGCCCGCCCGGTCCTCCCGCCGGGCGGGCACGGCCGTCCACACCGTCGACGCCGGACCGGTTACACCGTCGATGCCGGGCCGGAACGACCGTCTCATCACCGGCGCCGGACCGGCACGGCCGTCTCCGCGCCGTTCCGGTCACGCGGCGGGCTTCGCGCGTGATAATCCCGACATGACCGGCATGATCGGATACTCCCGGAGGTCACTGCTCCGCCTCGGCGGGACCGTCGCGGCCGGGGCGCTGGTCCTGCCCCCGGCCGAACACCCGTGGACCGAACGCCGGACCGAGCGCCGGGCCGGAACCCGGGACGACGCGCGGCCGGGAGATCCGGGCCCGGAAGACGACCCCTTCGCCGCACTGCGCCGCGCCTGGCGGGATGTCACGGCGGGGTCGGGGTTCGACGCGGAGGCCGAGCCGTACCGCAGCCGGCTGGCTGAGCTGGGCGCGGCGGCGGCGCGGCACCGGGACTCCATGCGCCCCGGCGCGTCGTCGCTCTGGCCCGGCCTGCCGTTCCCCTCCTTCACCGCCACCCCGGCCCGGCTGCGAGCCATGGCCCGCGCGTACGCGCTGCCCGGGACCGGCCTGACCGGAGACGCGGGCCTCGCCGGGGCCGTCGCCGACGGCGTGGACCACTACCGGCGGCGGGTGTACGCGGCGGGCGCCGAGGCGACCGGCAACTGGTGGCACTGGCGGATCGGCGTCCCGCGGGCGCTCCTCGACGCGGCGCTGCTCACAGACCCCCACCTGGGGCGGCAGCGGGCCGCGGCGCTGCTCGCGGCGGTGGACCACTTCGCGCCCGAGTCCGTCCTGGACGACTACGACGGGACGAGCACCGGGGCGAACCGGGTCGACCTGTGCACGGTGCGGCTGCTGCGCGCCGTCCTCGCCGCCGACCCGGGCGGGGCCGCGCGGGCCGTCGCGGCGCTGTCGCCGGTCTTCCCCCACGTCACCGAGGGCGACGGGTTCCACCGCGACGGCTCGTTCATCCAGCACACCTGGGTCCCCTACCAGGGCACCTACGGGGCGTCGCTGCTGTCGGGGCTCGCGGCCCTGTTCGCGGTGCTGCGCGGTTCACCGTGGGAGGTCACCGACCCGGCCCGGCAGGTCGTCCTCGACGCGGTGGAGAGGTCGTTCGCGCCGTTCGTCCACGACGGCCTCTGCATGGACCTCGTCAGCGGGCGCGCCGTCGGCCGCGGGCCGTACGGTGACCACGCCCGGGGGCGCGCGATCGCCGCGGCGATCCTGCTGCTGGGCGAGACGGCCTCCCCCGCCGAACGGGCCCGCTGGCGGAGCCTGGTCAAGGGATGGGCGCTGCGTGACACCGTCCGGCCCATGCGGCGGGCGGCCGAACGCGAGGACCTGGGCTTCCACGCCCGGCTCGCCGCGCTCCTCGACGACGACGGGGTCCCCGCCGCCGCCGAGCCCGCCGGGCACCGGCTGTTCCCGGCGAGCGCCCGCGCCGTCCACCGGGGCCGGGGCTGGTGCGCGGGGCTCAGCATGGCCTCGGACCGGATCGGCCACTACGAGCACGGCAACGGCGAGAACCTCCGCGGCTGGCACACCGGCTCCGGGATGCTCTACTGGTGGGCCGAGGGCCACGGCGACCAGTACTCCGACTCCTTCTGGGACACCGTGGACCCCTGCCGCCTGCCCGGCACGACGGTCTCCACCCGGCGGCCGGCCGACGGCGCGGGCACGGCGTGGGGCGACACCCGCCCGCCGGTCCGCTGGGCGGGCGGCGCGACCGACGGCCGGTACGCGGCGGTCGGCCAGCACCTGACCGGCCTGGAGAGCACGCTGGAGGCGTTCAAGTCGTGGTTCTTCCTCGACGACGCCGTGGTCTGCCTGGGCGCCGGGATCGGCTGCTCGGACGGCGTTCCGGTGGAGACCGTCGTGGACAACCGCCGGACCGCCGCACGCCTCACCGTGGACCGTACGGCGGGCTGGGCCCACCTCGAGGGGCACGGCGGCTACGTGCTGCCCTGCGCCCGGCTGCGCACGCTCCGCGAGGAGCGCACGGCCGTCCCGGGGCGGCCGCCGGCCGGACGCACGGCGAGCCCCGCGGACGGAGGGCCCTCGGCGGCGGCCGTCCCGGAACGGCCGACCGCCGGACGCGCGGCCGGAGGTGCCGCGGCCGGAGGCGCGGTGACCAGGAGCTACGTGACGCTCTGGCTGGACCACGGCGTCGATCCCGTCTCGGCCGGCTACCTCTATCTGCTGATGCCGGGGGCGAGCCGGGCCGTGACGCGGGCCCGCGCCGCCGATCCCGGCTGGGTGCGCGTGCTCGCCAACGACCGCCGCCGGCAGGGCGTCCACGTGCCGTCGCTGGGCCTCACCGCCGTCAACTTCTGGAACGGCGGGACCGCGGGGCCGCTGACCGCCTCGGCCCCGTGCTCGGTGCTCGTCAGGGAACGCGGCGACGGCACGGCGATGCTGACCGTCTCCGACCCCCGGCGCGACCTGGAGGAGCTGACCGTGACCTGGGACCGGCCGGTGGCGGCGGTGACCGGCGGCCACCCGCTGCTGACCGCCGCGGCGACCGGGCGGAGGCTCGTCCTCACCTGGGGCCGGCTGGCCGGCCGGGAGGGCGCCTCGCACACGGTCACCGTACGGCTCGGCTGACGTCCTCACCGCGGCGGGGACGCCCGGGGCGGCCCCGGGCGCCGCGGGAGGTCAGCGGCGGGTGAGCACCATGGTCCAGTTGGTCAGCCAGGTCTTCTCCCCGTCCACGGAGAACGCCTGCTCCCAGCGGGCGGAGTCCCCGGTGATGTCCGACCAGATGAAACGCGCCCGGATGGGCGTGCCCTCGTAGGTGTCGTCGCCGTAGAACTCGCCCCGGCCGCCGGAGAAGCTGCCGACGACCGGGGGGAAGAGCGTGCCGGTGCGCTTGCTCGCCCAGTACAGCGACCACTGCCCGGTCGCGGGGTCGTACAGCCGCAGGGTCAGCCCGGCGGAGCCCTGATCCGGGAACTCGATCTCGTCGAAGTTCGCTCCGCCGTCGAAGTGCCGGGAGGCGTGGCTGACCGCCGGGAACTCCTCCCACTCGCTCGCCGCGTCGAGGAAGTCCGTGCGCCGCCGATTGGCGACGTCCCAGGTGCCGATGAGGAAGTCGAAGTCGTTCACGAACGGTCTCCTGTGGTGTCTTCGGGAAGGGGGCGTCGAGGTCTCCGCCCCGGTACCGCTGGACCATAGGGCCGCTCCCCTGACATCTTGTGGCAGTGAAGTCGAGCCGCCTTCTTTCGATCATCCTGCTGCTCCAGGCCCGGGGCCGGATGACCGCCGCCCAGCTCGCCCGGGATCTGGAGGTGTCGGTGCGCACCGTCTACCGCGACGTGGAGGCGCTGCACGCGGCGGGCGTGCCGCTCTACGGGGACGCCGGGCACTCGGGCGGATACCGGCTGCTGGCCGGCTACCGCCTCCGCCTCACCGGGCTCAACGCCGCCGAGGCGGAGGCGCTGTTCCTGGCCGGCGTCCCCGGGCCCGCCGCCCAGCTCGGGCTCGGACAGGACCTCGCGGCCGCGCAGCTCAAGTTGCGCGCGGCCCTGCCGCCGGAGCTGCGCGGGCAGGCCGACCGGATGCGGGCCCGCTTCCACCTCGACGCACCCGGCTGGTACGCCGACGACGACGATCTCCGGTTCCTGCCGCGGGTCGCGGACGCGGTGTGGCAGGGCCGGATGCTGGAGATCCGCTACCGCCGCTGGAAGGAGCCGACCGACGTCGAGCGGCGGCTGGCGCCGTACGGCCTGGTGCTCAAGGCGGGCCGCTGGTACGTCGTCGCGGCGGCGGACCCCGGCGCGGAGCCGCGCACCTACCGGGTGGACCAGATCCTGGAGCTGACCGTGCTGGAGGAGGAGTGCTCGCCGCCCGAGGGCTTCGATCTGGCCGCCCACTGGCGGCGCCACCAGGAGGACTTCCACGCCCGCCTGCACCGGGGAGCGGCGGTCGTCCGCCTCTCCCCGCGCGGCGCGGCGGGCCTCGACGGCGCCGCGGCCCGTGCGCTGGCCGCCACCGGGGCCGCCGAGCCGGGCGGCTGGATCCGCGCGACGCTGCCCATCGAGTCGCTCGACCACGCCCACCGGACGTTCCTCGCGCTCGGCGTGGACGCCGAGGTCCTGGCGCCGCCCGAGCTGCGCGCCCGCCTCGCCGGGACGTCCCGCGCTCTCGCCGCCCGCTACGCGGGTTCCTGAGCGGACGGCCCGCCGGACGGGTCAGGCTCGCGAGTCGCCCAGCGCCCGGAACGTGACGACCGCGCGACACAGCCGGTCGGGTCAGGCGCGTGAGTCGCTCAGCACGCGGGTTCCTGAGCGGACGGCCCGCCGGACGGGTCAGGCGCGCGAGTCGCTCAGCACCCGGAACGTGATGCCCGCGCGGCGCAGCCGGTTGATCAGCGCGTCGCCCATCGCCGCGGCCGGGGTGAGCTGGCCCGACGCCCCGGGCAGGTCGTCGAAGGCCAGGCACAGGGCCGACTCGGCGAGCATCTTGGCGGTCTCGTCGTAGCCGGGGTCGCCGCCCGCGACCTCGGTGACGACGCGCTCACCGCCGCCCCGGCCGAGGAAGGTGACCTTGAACCAGCCCTCGGCCCGCTGCTCGGGGGTGGGGCCGTCGCCCGCGGCGATCCGGCCCGCCAGCCAGGAGCGGGCCGGGGGCACCTGGGCGAGCGCGGCGAGGGCCCCGGCGCCCGCGACGAGGCCGAGCGCGGTGGGCAGCCGCCGGACGGCGACATGGTGGCGGTAGGTGAAGTCGGGGCCGTAGCGCTCCAGCGCGCGGGCCGAACGGGCGATGATCTGCGGGTCGAGCGTGGGCAGCGGCAGCGCCCAGCCGCCGACGTTGCGGAGCGTCCCGGCGCGGCCCCGGGCGCGGCGATCGGCGGGGCGTTCCTCGATCCGGCGGCGGGCCAGCGCGGTCTCGCTCGTACGGCGGGCGCGGGAGAGCACCAGGAGCGCGGAGGCGAGGGTGCCGCCGGACGGCCGGCCGCCGGCCCGGACGAACCCGTCCATCTCGATCGGCACGCCCTCGGGGAGCAGCCCGACGGTGAAGTAGGCGCCCAGGTCGTGCGGGATGGAGTCGAATCCGCAGGCGTGCACGAGCTTCGCGCCGGTCCGCCGCGCCCGGTCGTGGTGACGGAGGTACATCAGGTCGACGAACTCCGGTTCGCCGGTGATGTCGGCGTAGTGGGTGCCCGCCTCGGCGCAGGCGGCCACTAGGCGCTCGCCGTGGAGGGTGAACGGGCCGACCGTGGTGGCGACGACCCTGGCCTGGCGGGCGACGTCGGCGAGCGAGGCGGGGTCGGTGGCGTCGGCGTGCAGCAGCGGCAGCTCGGGCAGGCCGACGCGTTCGGCGAGCGCTTCGAGCTTGGCGCGGTTACGGCCGGCGACGGCCCAGCGGACGCCGGGACCGGCGTGGCGGGCGAGGTATTCGGCGGTGAGGCCACCGGTGAAGCCGGTGGCGCCGAGGAGCACGATGTCATACGGGCGGTCTTCGGGCATGGGATGAGACTCCCCGCTCCGGAGACTCCCATGCGGCTTCCGGCCACCCCGTCCGCGTTCCCGCACGCCCCTCCCGCCGCCCCGTCCCGCGATCCACCCTCGTGCCCGTACGGCCTCGCCACCCCGTCCCACGCCCCGCCCGCGCTCCCGTACGGCCCTCCGACCGGCCCCGTCCCACGCCCCGTCCGCGCTCCCGTACGGCCCTCCGGAGGCTCCCCGCCGGGCCACGCGCTCCCGTCTCCCCGCCCTTCTCCGGCGTGTCTCTCCCGGGCGGGCCCGCAGGTTAGGCCGGGGAACGCCTCAGCCGATAGGTTCGTTGCGAAAATCAGACATTTTCCTGAACAAGCGAAGGGTTGGGAACGGTGGAGGTCGAGCAGACGGCGCTGCCCGGAATCGGTTTGCGGCACGAGTTCACCACGCGGTCGGGGCGCCGGGTCGGGGTCGTCTCCCACCGGACGGGACGCCGCGACCTGGTCATATACGACAAACACGACCCCGACCGGGCATGCGAGACCGTGAAACTCAACGACGAGGAGGCCGACGCGCTGTGCGAGCTGCTCGGCGCCCCGCGCATCGTCCAGCGTCTCAACGCCCTGCACCGTGAGGTCGAGGGCCTGGTCAGCCTCCAGCTCCCCGTCCTGGCCGGCACGCCGTACGTCGGGCGGCCCATGGGGGACGCACGGGTCCGCACCCGCACCGGCGCCTCCGTCGTGGCCGTGGTCCGCGGGGGCCAGGTCTTCGCCAGCCCCGGGCCCGAGTTCGGCCTCGCCGCCGACGACGTGATCGTCGTGGTGGGCAGCCCCGAGAGCACCTCCGCCGTCGCCGACATCCTCACCAACGGATAGGCCACCGGGTGCACGACATCGCGATCCTTTTCCTCGAACTGGGCGCCGTCCTCCTCGGACTCGGCATCCTCGGCGCGCTGGCCATGCGCGTCGGCATCTCTCCCATCCCGCTCTACCTCCTCGCCGGACTGGCGTTCGGCCAGGGCGGCATCCTGCCCCTGGCCACCAGCGAGGAGTTCATCTCGGTCGGCGCCGAACTCGGCGTCATCCTGCTGCTGCTCACCCTCGGCCTGGAGTACAACGCCGACGAGCTCCTGACGAGCCTCAAGGGCAACGCCCCGGCCGGCCTCGTCGACCTGGTGCTCAACGCCGCGCCGGGCGCGATCTGCGCGCTGCTGCTGGGCTGGGGCCCGGTCGCGGCGCTCGCCATGGCCGGCGTGACCTACGCCACCTCCTCCGGCATCACCGCCAAGGTCCTGTCGGACCTGGGGTGGATCGGTAACCGCGAGACCCCGGTGGTGCTGTCGCTGCTGGTCTTCGAGGACCTCACCATGGCGATCTACCTGCCGGTCCTCACCGCGATGCTGGCCGGGCTGACCCTCGCCGCCGGCGCGGTGACCGTGGCGATCGCCCTGGGCACGGTCAGCGTCGTCCTGCTGGTGGCGCTGCGCTTCGGCCGGTTCATCGAGTCCTTCGTCTCCAGCCCCAACTCCGAGGTGCTGATGCTGAAGGTCGTCGGGCTGGCGCTGCTGGTCGCCGGGGTGGCGCAGCAGCTCCAGGTGTCGGCCGCGGTCGGCGCCTTCCTGGTCGGCATCGCGCTGTCCGGGGAGCTGGCCCACGACGCCCAGGCGTTGCTGAGCCCGCTGCGCGACCTGTTCGCCGCGGTGTTCTTCGTCTTCTTCGGGTTGCAGACCGACCCGACCAAGATGGGCCCGGTCGCGGGGCTGGCGGCGCTGCTCGCGCTGGTCAGCATGATCACCAAGTTGCTCACCGGCTTCTACGCCGCGCGGCGGGCGGGGATCGCCCGGGCGGGCCGGGCGCGGGCGGGCATCGCGCTCATCCCGCGCGGCGAGTTCAACATCGTGATCGCGGGTCTCGCGGTCTCGGCGGGGGTCCATCCGGACCTCGGCCCGCTGGCCGCGGCCTACGTGCTCATCCTCGCGGCGTTCGGCCCGCTGGCGGCCCGGCTGGTCCAGCCGCTCATCACCGCCATCGCCAACCGGGCCTGAAGGCCCGGCGGCACCTGTGTACGGCCCGGCGCACCACGCGCCGGGCCGTACGCGCGCGCGGCCCCGGTGGTTCCAACGGGTCACGCCGTTCGCCGCGTTCCGGTTGCCGGGACGTCGTCCTTCCAGGAACCTGGTGTGCACCCCCTGTAACGCATTGATTCCAGACGGCGGCCACCATGTCGGAAGATCAGCGTCCCCACGCCGGCGGTACCCATGCCGCCCGGCCGGCGACCGGCCGGGCGGCCGGGGAACCGCCGGAGGAACCCGCCGGGGAACCGGTGGGGGAACCCGCGGAGACGTCGGCGGAGGCCCCGCCCCCGCTGCTCACCCGGATCCTCCGCAGTCCGCTGGCATGGCTGGGCGGCGTGCTGAGCGCTGTGGCGGCCGCCGTCCTCGGGCCCTGGGCGCAGGGCGGCGGACAGGACCTCCTGGAGAACGTTCTCGGGCGGCCCCCTCTCGCCGTGCCGGTCGTCGAGGAGCACGCGCCCGGACCGGGCCCCGTGGCGTTCCGCTCCCGGCCGTCGTCGGCCGCCGACCGCGCCGTGCTGCTCACCGCCCCGTCGGACGAGGAGTTCGCCGAGCTGTCGCGCCGCCACGACGGCGGGGCGGTCGAGCGCCTGGACGTCACCATCACCGTCGAGAGCCGGCGCAGCGACCTGAGGATCGTCGACATCCGCCCCCGGGTACGGCGCAGCACCGCGATCCTCACCGGCGCGTACTTCCTGCCGGACACGTCGGGCGAAGCGCCCGTCATCTCGCTGAACGCCGACTTCGACAGGCCCCCCGTGCTCCTTCTCTCCGGCGAGAAGGGGAAGAAGCCCTACTTCACTGGCAAGCAGATCGACCTGAAGCGCGGCGAGCGCGAGACGCTGGTCATCTCATTCCTGTCCCACCGCGCGGCCGTCGAGTTCGACCTCCAGGTCCTCGTCGTCACCGGCGGGCGGCGGATGACGCAGACGATCGGCGGCACCGACGGCGGGCTGTTCCGCGTCACCGGGGCGGCCCGTGACCACCACGCCTACCGGGCCGTCTACGCCGAGGAGGGGCGGACCTGGCACAGAGCCGGCGGGAAGACGCTGTGCGCCGCCTTCCCCGCGTCGCGGGGGTGCCGGCGGTGATCCGGCGGCTCGCCGCGACCGCGGTCCTCCTGCTGTCCGTACTGGTCACCGCCGGCGACCTCCCGCCCGTCCCCCTCCCGCCTCCGGGAGTGTTCACACCGGTCTGGGAGACGTCCGCGGACGAGCCCGGCAACCGCTACGACGGTGCCCGGCCGTTCGCCGTCACCGGCGACCTCATCCTCTCCGTGACGGGACCCCCCGGGGACGTCCTCCTCCGCGACCTGCGGACCGGCCGTCCTCGCGCCGTGCTCCGCGGACCCGCCGGGCACCGGCTCGAAGGGGCGTGGCCCGCCGGGGACGTCGTGGTCGTGCACCGCAGCACGCGGGACGGGGCCGTCCACCGGCTCACCGGCTACGGGACGGGCTCCGGGCGCGAGCTGTGGGAGGCCGACGTGCCGGCCGCGCTGTACGGCGGGCCCGGCCAGGTACCCGCGGACCTGCGGGTGGACGCGACGCCCGGCGGCGTCACGCTGGTGAGCGCCGGGAGCGGTGCGGCGGCCGGCATCAGCCCGCGCGACGGGAGCACCGCCTGGCGCGTCCCCCTTCCCCGTGGCGACGCGTGCGCGGGGACCACGGGGGCGGGTCCGATCCTCCTCGTGGCGGTCGTCCGCTGCGGGCACGGCCCGGCCACGCTGTGGGCGATGGACCCGGCGACCGGGACGACGCGGTGGCGCGACACCCTCCCGCTCCGGCCGGACGGGACCGGCGACGACCCGCAGGAGGAGGAAGGTGCCGGTGAGCCGGACGCGGTGGAGGTGGGCCGGGACGGGACGGCGCTGGTCTCGGCGGACGGCCGCCACCGGCTCTACGCCCCCGGCGGGCGGAGGATCGACGTGGACGGCCACGGCCCGGCCTACGGTCTCGCCGTCGCCGGCGACGTGGCCGCCTACACCGTCCGGTCACCCGGCGGTTCGCCGCCGGTCACCGTCGCCGTGGAACGCGACGGTGACGTGCGGTGGCGGCGAGGACTGCCGGGATACGAGATGCACGACCTCGGGGAGCGGAGCCGTCCAGGCCTGGCGGTCCTCCAGGACGACGCCGGGAAGGAGGGAGGCCGGCCGGGCCCCGCCTTCCTCGTGGTCGCCGACGTCGGCCGCGGTGACGCCGCGTGGCGTCCGCTCCCGACGGCCGCCTCCGCCTCGACACTCCTCGGCGCCGCCGCCGGGCTCGTCCTCGTCGGGCACGTCGACGGCCGCGGAGGCGCCGCGGACGGCCGGATCACCGCCTACCGGCTCTCCCGCCCGCGAGGCGCCGGGCCCGCCGCGCTCGCCGGGACCGAACCCTCCGCCTGGCCTGACGCGTGCGGGCTGCTCAGCGTGGACGACCTCCGTATCCTGGGCCCGGGCTACAGTTCCCACCCCCGCCACCGGCGGGTCGGCGGGACGGGTCTCCCCCGCCCCACCGGCTGCGACTACGTCCCGCCCACCGACGACGGCCCCGCCGTGGCGGTGACCGTCGCGTGGGTCGCGCCCTCCCCCGACGCCGCCCGGCTCCTCGTGTCCACCGCCCTGGCCCACCTGCGGCGGGAAAGGTCGCCCGTCGAACCGCGCGGCGAGGGGGTCTGGCTGGTCGACGGCCCGGGGCTGACCCCCGTCCTCGACTCCGCCCTGGCCGGCGTGGGCGGCGTCGTCGTTCACCTGAGCGTGTTCGGCGACCCCGCCGGAGCCCGGAAGGTCGCCGGCGTCGTGGCGCGCAACCTGCGCCGCGCCCGCCGGTGAGACACAGAGGCCGCCGCCGTACGGCCCGGCGCGTCATCCCGTCTCGCGCCCCCGGACCGCCGGACCCACCGGGACCCGCGGATCTGGTAGGCATTTGCGCATGATCCGTTCCCTGGCGCTCCTCACCGCGGCCCTCCCCCTCCTGACGTCCGCCGCCCCCGCCTCCGCCGCGGGCCCCGCCGTACCGCGCGTCCCGGCCGGGGTGGCCGCCGGCTACGCGGTCTTCGACCGGCAGACCGGCAGGCTCACCGCCCAACGCGACGTGCACCGGAGGTTCCGGTCGGCGTCCGTGGTGAAGATCATGATCGCCATCGACTACCTGGAGTCGCACCGGAAGGTCCCCGACCGGGATCTCGCCCTGCTGAAGGTGATGCTGCGGGTCAGCGACGACGACGCGGCGTCGGCGTTCTGGGACCGCGGCGGCAAAGGGAGGATCGTCGAGCGGGTCGCGCGGCGGCTGGGACTGACCGACACCGCGCCGCCGCCCGCCGACAGGCCGGGGTTCTGGGGCTACACCTCGCTGAGCGCGCTGGACATGGTGCGCGTCTACCGCTACCTGCTCGACCGGGCCGAACCGCGCGTCTCCGAGCTGATCCTCGGCCACCTGCGCCAGGCCGGGCAGTGCGGCTCCGACGGCTTCGACCAGTACTTCGGCATCCCCCGGGGGGTCGCCCGGCCGTGGGCGGTCAAGCAGGGCTGGTCGGGGTACGGCCTCAGGCCGCCGGTCAGGTGCCGGCCGTCGTCCCCGGGGACCCCGGGGACCCCGGGGTCCCCGTCGCTTCCGGTCTCCTCGGCCGCGGCCCCGGGCCCGGCGGCCTCCGGGCGTACGGCCGGCGCCCCCGCCCCGGCCGGTCCCCTCTCCGGCGTCCCGGTGCCGGCCGCCCCGGCCGACGCCACCGCCCCGGCCGCCCCCGGGTCAGCGCCCAGGATCGTGCCCGACTACGGCCGACCCGTCCTGCACACCACCGGCCTCGTCGGCCCGAAGGACCGCTGGATCATGGTCCTGCTCACCGCCTACCCCGCCGGGACGTCCTGGCAGCGCTCGACGTCCCAGATCACCCGTCTCGCCCGGGAGGTCCACCGCAGCGGGACCGCCTGAGCCTCTCCGGGAGCGCGTCCGGGGTGTACGCGCGGCGGCGCGACCGTGGACCTTCGGCCACCCCGACGTGGACCCAGGTCGCTGGGGAGCGGGTCCGCACGGTGCATAGGCTGTGGGGCCGTGGACGACCGTACGGAGAACCAGCCGCCCCTGACCCGGCGGGACTCCGCGCTGCGCTACCTGTGCGCCGCGGTGCCGATGCTGTTCCACGGCACCGTCCTGGCCGTGGTCGTCTCCCGGGAGCACGACCGGCTCGGGTTCGCGCTGACCGAGGCGGGGCTCGGCCTGGCCGGGCTGGTCCTGCTGCGGTGGCGGCGCCGCCTGCCGTGGCAGACCGCGCTGGCGACGGCCCTGCTGACGACGTTCTCCACCGTCGCGACCGGCCCGGCCTACGTCGCCTACGTGTCGCTGTGCACGCACCGCCGGTGGCGCCGGATCGCCCCGGTCGCGGCCGTCCTCTGGCTGTGCACGGCGTTCTACGCCGTCATGAACGGCGTCGGCCAGGCGACGGTCGTCTCCCTGGTGACCGGCACCGCCGTCCTCGGCGGGCTGACCCTCCTCGGCCTGTACCTGCGCGGGCTGCGCGACCTGGCCGCCTCGCGGCGGGAGGCGGCGCTGGCCGCCGGACGCGAGCAGGCGCAGCGGATCGAGCAGGCCAGGCTCGCCGAACGCGCCAGGATCGCCCACGAGATGCACGACGTCCTGGCGCACCGGCTCTCCCTGCTGGCGATGCTGGCGGGCGGCCTGGCGTACCGGAAGGACCTCACCGCCGGGGAGACCCGCGAGGTCGCGCTGGCGATCCAGGAGAACGCCCACCAGTCGCTGAACGAGTTGCGCGCCGTACTCGGCGTCCTCCGGTCCGAGGGCGCCTCCGCCGGCCCGGAGACGCCGGAGGCGCCGCAGCCGGGACTGGACCGGCTGGGCGACCTGTTCGAGGAGGTGCGGGCGGCGGGCCAGTGGGTCGAGGTGACCGACGCCGTCGAGGGCCGTGAGTCGCTGCCGGCGCAGACCGGCCGGCACGCCTACCGGATCGTGCAGGAGGCCCTGACCAACGCCCGCAAGCACGCGCCGGGCAGCCGGGTGCGGGCCGAGATCGGCGGGCGTCCCGGCGACGGCCTGCGGATCCGGGTGAGCAATCCGGCGGTTCCGGGGTCGCCCGCCGGTCCCGGCGGGCGGCTGGGGCTGGTGGGCCTGGCCGAACGGACCCGGATGGCCGGCGGCACCCTCAGCCACTCCCTGCGGGACGGGTGCTTCGTCCTGGACGCCGGACTGCCGTGGGAGGCTTGACGGGTGATTCGGCTGGTGATCGTGGACGACGACCCGATGGTGCGGACCGGGCTGCGCCTCATCCTGGGCGGCGAGCCCGACCTGGAGATCGCGGGCGAGGCCGGGGACGGCCGGCACGCCATGGAGGTGATCCGCGACCTGCGGCCCGACGTGGTGCTGATGGACATCCGGATGCCCGTCCAGGACGGGCTGGCCACCACCGAGCTGCTGCTGAGGCGGCCGGACGCGCCCCGGATCCTCGTGCTCACCACCTTCGACGCCGACGACCTGGTCCTGCGGGCCCTGCGGCTCGGCGCGGCCGGGTTCCTGCTCAAGGACACGCCGCCGCCGAAGATGGTCGAGGCGGTCCGCGCCGCGGCGAGGGGCGAGCCGGTGCTGTCGCCGAGCGTCGCGCGGCAGGTGATCGCCGCGGCCACCGGCGGTCCCGAGCCGCGGGGCCCGGAGGCGCGGCGGGAGCTGGACAGGCTCACCGAGCGCGAGCGCGAGGTCGCGGTCGAGGTGGCCCGGGGCAGCTCGAACGCCGAGATCGCCGAACGCCTGCACATGAGCGTCGCGACCGTGAAGGCGAACGTCACCCGGATCTTCGCCAAGCTGGGGACCGACAACCGGGTCCACGTCGCCATGAAGGTGCGCGACGCCGGCCTTCTTTGACTCTGACCGCCTGCCGGAGCCGCGTCGTCCCGGCTGCGTCCGTCCCGGCCGCGTCCTCCCTACCGGTTCGGGGGCCCTCCACGCCCATCCGCGCACGCCCACGCCTTCCCGCGTCGTCCGCGCCGAGTCTCCCGGGGACCGCGTCGTTCCGCGCCGCCTGTCCGCCTGGAACCGGTGCCCCGGAGGAATTCGTCAGCATATGCTGACAAGCGGGCTGTGTCAGCATATGCTGACAGCATGACGACGGTAACCGAACTGGCCGAGGCCACCACCGGCGAGGACCCGGTGACGGCGCTGGCCGCCGTGGCGGCCCTGCGGCGGCTCCTGGAGGAGCTGGAGGCCGCGCACGTCACCGAGGCCCGCGCCCGGAACGTGTCGTGGGAGACCATCGCTGCGGCACTCGGCGTGAAACGGCAGACGGCGCACCGCAAGCACGCGCACCGGATCATCGACGGCGGGAGACGCTGATGTTCGAGAGGTTCGCCCCCGAGGCCCGGAGGACCGTGGTCCGGGCCGGCCTGCTGTCGCTCGACGCCGGCCGCACCGTCCTGGACGACGACATGCTGCTGCTCGCCCTGGCCGAGGCGTGGCCGGTGGACGGCTTCGAGGTGTCCCCGGACGCCGTCCGCGCGCTGCTGCCCGCGGGCCCGCCGGATCGCCCGGGTGACCGCGACCTGCTGGCCGGTCTGGGCGTCGACCTGGACGAGATCCGCCGCAGGCTCCCGTCCCGCCGCGCCGACCCGGCCGCGTGGCGGCTGCGCCGCCCCCGGACGCGCCCGCTGCGCGTGACGCTCTCCGGCCCGGCCGGCGACCTCCGGCTCACCGTCGCGGCCCGCAAGGCCGTCGAGGTCGCCCTGTACCACGCCGCCCGCCGTACCCGGGGCGGGGTCGTGGACGAGGACCTGGTGAGGGGCCTGCTGGCCGACGGCTCCAACGCCTCGGTGGCGATCCTGCGCCGTCTCGGCGCCGACCTCCCCGCCCTCGCCGGACGGCTGTGGCCCCTCCGCGCGTCCGCCTGACCGCCGTACCCGGGACATGGGACCGGCCGGTCCGCCACCGTGACGGCGCCGAGCGGAGTGCGGGGGTCGGCCGGTCCGGCACCGCGGCGGCATCGGGCAGCGCACGGGGGCCGGCCGGTCCGCCGCGGTGACGGCGCCGGGCAGGGCGCGGGGACCGGTCAGTCCGCCGCCGTGGCCGCGCCGAGCAGGTCGCGGATCCGGCCGGTGGCCTCGGCGAACGGGGGCTGCGACATCGTCTCGGAGTAGTCGCGGGGGCCGGGCAGGTCGACGTCGATGATCTCCGCGACGGTCCCCGGCCGCGCGGTCATCACCAGGACCCGGTTGGCGAGGTAGACCGACTCGGCGATGGAGTGGGTGACCAGGAGCACGGTCGTGCCGGTCTCCCGCCAGATGCGGTGCAGCTCGACGTTCATCTGCTCGCGGGTGAGGGCGTCGAGCGCGCCGAACGGCTCGTCCATCAGCAGGACCGGCGGGCGGTGCAGCAGCGCCCGGCACAGCGCCACCCGCTGCTGCATGCCGCCCGACAGCTCGTGCGGCAGGGCGTCCTCGAAGCCGGTGAGCCCGGTCATCTCGATCAGCTCGTCCGCCCTCCGGCCGGCCTCGGCGGCGGGCATCCCGCGCATCTCCGCCTGGAGCAGGATGTTGCGGCGCGCGGACCGCCACTCCAGCAGGGCCGCGCGCTGGAACACGTATCCGATGTCACGCCTGGTGCCGCCGACCGTCTCCCCGAACAGGCGCACGCTGCCCGCCGACGGCCGCAGCAGACCGGAGACCAGCTTCAGCAGTGTCGACTTGCCGCAACCCGAGGGGCCGACGATCGAGACGAACTCGCCGGGCGCGACGCTCAGCGACACGTCGCGCAGCGCGGTCACCTCCTTCTTCTTGGCCCTGAACCGGACCGCGACGGCGTCGAGCTCCACCGCCGCGGTGGTCTCGCCGCCGGGCCTACGCTCGGCCTCCAGCTCGCCTTTCATCGTGCTCATCCCTTCGGAGTGACGCTCTCGTCCCAGTAGGCGGCCGGCGCCTCGGCCTTGGCGATCACGCCCGCCTTGACGAAGGTGTCGATCGTCGCCTGCCAGTCCGCGGCGGTGTTGACCCCCGGGGCCATGCCCTTGGTCGCGTCGGTGTGCAGCAGCGTGACGGTGGTCTTGAACTGGTCGAGCAGCACCTGCGCGCTGGGAAGCTGCTCGGAGGCGCCCTGCATCGCGTCCACCGCCGCCTGCGGGTCCTTCTCGGCGGCGGCCCACGCCTCGCTGGTGGCCGCGGCCATGCGCTTGACCAGGTCGGCCCTGCTCTCCAGGTTCTTGGTGGAGGTCAGCAGGCCATTGCTGTAGAAGTTGAGGCCGAACTCGGAGAAGCGCAGGTAGGAGACCTTCTTGCCGGCCTTCTCCTGCATCGTCGGCCCCTGGTCGGAGGCGTAGCCGAGCAGGGCGTCGGCCTGACCGGAGATCACCGCGGCGATCTTCCCCGCCGGGTCGGTGTTCTGCAGCCGCACGTCGCCCTCGGCCATGCCGTTCTGCTTGAGGAAGGCCGGGAACGTCTTGGACAGCGCGTCGCCGGCGGTGATGGCGATCTTCTTGCCCTTGATGCCGGCGGGCTCGGTGATGTTCTTCTCGTCGAAGAACTGCACGGAGGCCGGGGTGGTCTGCAGGTAGACCCCGAGGCTCCTGACCGGGACGCCCTGGGAGACGGAGGCCAGCAGCGCGGGGGTGTCGGCCCAGCCGAAGTCGGTCTGCCCCGCCCCGGTGGCCTGGATGGTCTTCTGCGAGCCCTGGCCGGCCTGGATCTTCAGGTCGATGCCGTGCTTCTCGAAGACGGCCTGCTTCTTGCCGAGGTAGAACGGCGCGTGCTCGCCGTACGGGTACCAGTTGAGCGTGAGCGTCACCTGGTCGAGCTTCTTGCCCGACGCGCTGGTGGTCGTGCCGCCGTCCTCTCCGCCGCAGGCGGTGAGGAGGAGGGCCGGCAGCAGGGCGGCGATGGCGATCCGGGATTTCACGGGGTGCCTTCCTTGGGATGGTCGGTGGCCGGTTCCAGGCTTCAGAGGGTCGTGGTCGCGGTCTCGCCCCGCCGGCTGGCGTGCCAGGGCAGCATCAGCTGCTCGGCGATCTCGACGAGGACGAACAGCACGACGCCGATCAGCGACATCACCAGCAGCCCCGCGAACAGCATGGGGGTGTCGAGGTTGCCGTTGGCCTGCAGGATCACGAAGCCGAGTCCCTCGTTCGCGCCGACGAACTCGCCGACCACGGCGCCGGTCACCGCGAGGGTGACGGCCACCTTCAGGCCGGAGAACAGGTGCGGCAGGGAGGCGGGGAAACGGATCTTCGCGAAGGTCTTGAGCGGGCTCGCGCCCATGGTGGCGGCGAGCTGGAGCATCTCGGGATCGACGGACTTCAGCCCGGTCACCATGGAGATGACGACGGGGAAGAACGCGATCAGCACGGCGACGACGACCTTGGGGGTCAGCCCGAAGCCGAGCCAGACCACGAACAGCGGGGCGATGGCGATCTTGGGGATGACCTGCGCGAAGAGCAGGACGGGATAGAGCGTCTTCTCCACGGTCGCGGAGTAGACCATCACCACGGCCGCCAGGACGCCGATGACGACGGCGATGACGAAGCCCAGGACGGTCTCGTAGGTGGTCACCCAGGTGTGCTGCCAGAGATATGACGACTTCTCCGTCATCACTCCCAGGGTCGTCCCCGGCGACGGAACGAGGTAGGGCGGCACCAGCTGGGTGGAGGTGATCGCCCACCACACGGCGAAACAGGCGACGAGCAGCGCGACCGGCCGCCAGCTCCGTTCGAGGACGGCGAGCAGCCGCCCCTCGGACCCGCCGGGGTTCATGCTCATGATGGGCGCCCTCCTTTCGCCCGCGTACGGGCGGATCTGTATGCAAGCGCTTTCTGGTGATGTGAAAGCGCTGTCTGAAAGCGCTTTCCGGTGTACGGTAGGGGCCGTCTCACATACGGGTCAAGAGGAGGTGAGGGAGGAATTGGACAAATGGTCCCAGGTGACCCTCAATGACGTCGCCCGCGAGGCGGGGGTCTCCTCCGCCACCGCCTCCCGCGCGCTCAACGGCACCACCCGCGTGCGCGCCGACCTCCGAGAGCGGGTCCTGGCCGCCGCGGAGCGGCTCGCCTACACCCCGAACGCCCACGCCCAGGCCCTCGCCCGCGCCTCCAGCCAGGCGGTGGGCGTCATCTGCCACGACGTCAGCGACCCCTACTTCGCGGCGGTCTCCGGCGGGATCATGCGGGCCGCCGCGGAGCACGACCTCCACGTGATCATGGGAAGCACCTTCCGCGACCCGGCCCGTGAGCTGTCCTACGTCTCCATGATGCGCGGCCAGCGCGTCCGGGCGATCCTGCTGACCGGCTCGGGGTTCGAGGACCGCGCCTGGCAGGGCGCGATGCGCGAGGAACTGGCCCGGTGCGCCGCCGCGGGGACCCGCATCGCCGCGGTCAGCCGCCACCGCGGCCTCCGCGTCGACTCGGTCCTGCCCGAGAACCGCGCCGGCGCCGCCGCGCTGGCCAGGGCGCTGCTCGGCCTCGGCCACCGCGACTTCGCCGTGCTCACCGGCCCGCCGGTCATCACCACCGTCGTGGACCGCCTGACCGGCTTCCGGGAGGCTCTCGCCGAGGCGGGGGTGATGATCGCCCCGGACCAGATCGTGGAGGGGGCCTTCAACCGCGACGGCGGCCACCGGGCCGCCTCCGAACTGGTCGCCCGCGGCCTGCGCGCCACCTGCGTCTTCGCCTCGACCGACATCATGGCGGTCGGCGCGCTGGCCGCCTTCCGCGACCACGGCCTGACCGTGCCCGGCGACGTCTCGCTGGCCGGGTTCGACGACATCCCGGTGGTCGGCGACCTGACCCCGCCGCTGACCACCGTGGCGCTGCCGCTGGAGGAGATCGGCAGGCGCGTCATGGCGCTGGCCCTGCGGCCCGCCACCGCCGGACGCAGCCGCGTCGAGCGCGTCCCGGGAACCGTCGTCCTGCGCGCGAGCACCTCGGCCCCCGCCGTACGGCCGCCGCCGGGAAGGGCCCCGCGCCCGCTCACCGAGACCCCGCTCTGACGCTTCGAGGCCCCGCGCCCTCACTTCGGGACCCCGCGCCCGCGCTTCGAGATCCGGCGCCGACGCCCGTCGAGGCGCCGCACCGACGCCTACCGGGACGCCGTGCCGACCCCCGTTCCGGCCTCGTCGTGCTCGCCACGGTCCCCGTCGGGGTCGCTCCGCCCGTCACGCCCTTCACCGTGCCCGTCATGCCCTTCACCGTGCTCGTCGCCGCGCTCGTCCAGGAGGGTCGCCTCGTCGAAGGGGGCGCGGCCGGAGAGCACCTCGGCCGCGCGGTCCCGGTCGAACTCACCGGTCCAGGTGCCGACCATGACGGTGGCGACCGCGTTGCCCGCGAAGTTGGTCAGCGCCCGCGCCTCGGACATGAAGCGGTCGATGCCAACGATCAGGCCGACGCCGTCCACCAGGGCGGGGCGGTGCGACTGCAGGCCGCCCGCGAGGGTCGCCAGGCCCGCGCCGGTGACGCCGGCCGCGCCCTTGGAGGCGATGATCATGAAGGCGAGCAGGGAGACCTGCTCGCCGACCGAGAGCGGGGCGCCGGTGGCACTGGCGATGAACAGGGTGGCCATCGTGAGGTAGATGGCGGTGCCGTCCAGGTTGAACGAGTAGCCGGTCGGCACGGTGATGCCGACGACCGGGCGGCTCACCCCCAGGTGCTCCATCTTGGCGATCAACCGGGGCAGCGCCGACTCCGAGGAGGAGGTCGACAGGATGAGCAGGAACTCCCGGCCGAGATAGCGCAGCAGGGACAGCAGGTTGACCCGCGCCACCAGCCACAGCAGCGGCCCGAGGACGCCCAGCACGAACACCAGGCAGGTCACGTAGAAGGCGAGCATGATGAGGCCGAGGCTGCGGAGCGCGTCGAGCCCGGTGGCGCCGACCACCGCGGCCATGGCGCCGAAGGCACCGACCGGGGCCGCCCACATGATCATGGCGAGGATGCGGAAGACGAGCCGCTGGATGTGGGCGACACCGTTCAGGACGGGGACGCCGCGCTCCCCCATGGCCTGCAGCGCGAACCCGGCGAGCAGAGCGACCAGGAGGGTCTGCAGCACCTGCCCCTCGGTGAACGCCGACACCAGCGTGGCCGGGATGATCCCGATCAGGAAGGAGACGGTGTCGCTCTCGCCGCCCTTGGCGGCCTCGGCCTGGGCCGACTTGCGCAGTTCGTCGGTGAGCTGGAGGCCGTGACCGGGGTCCACCAGGTTGCCCACGACCAGACCGATGGCCAGCGCGACGGTGGACATGACGAGGAAGTAACCGATCGCCAGGCCGCCGACCCGGCCGACCTTGGCGGCCCGCGCGACGGAGCCGACGCCGAGCACGATGGTGCAGAAGATGATCGGGCTGATCATCATCTTGATGAGGTTGACGAAGGCCGTGCCCAGGGGTTTCAGCGCCGTGCCGAGATCGGGCGCCAGCAGTCCGACGGCGATTCCGGCGATCACCGCCAGGATGACGGCCAGGTACAGGTAGCGGGTCCGGTCTCGGGACATGGAGAGGAGCCTCCGATCCTCGGCGCGAAGTCGTCAGACGACTATGCACCTCAGATGTGACCCATGTCACCCTCGAACCGCCATTCCGGACATCGAACCGGGTGACGGCCTCAAGGACCGGGAAGCGGCCCGGAGGATCTCGCGGCGACCCGGAGACCCTGCGGCTCTGCGGCGGCACGGAGGGCCCGGCGGCGGACGACGGGTCCGGGCGATCCGTCAGATCGCCCGGGGCCGGAGCTCCGGGAGTGCGGGAGCCTCCGGGTCAGCCGCCGTGGTTCAGCGGCTCACGGGGAGCGTCGATGATCACGTCGGAGAAGATGTCCACCACCAGGGCGATCAGACCGCCCACGACGATGATTCCGGCCCCCGCCCAGAACATGATCCAGTTGGGCCCGGTGCACAGGCCCACTCCGCCGACCATGAACCCGGCCAAAATAACGAGCACCGCAAGCCAAGACTTGGGGCTTCCTCCGTGGCTTCCAGCCATGAGCCTTATCTGTCCTTTCTGTGCATCAATGATGCGTGTCGTCCGCGGCGGCGATCACCCGGGTCAGCACCCGGTGAAGCTCCTGCAGCTCCTCCAGGTCCATACCCAGTCGCCGGGCGACGGACGGCGGGATCCTCTCAGCCTCGCTCCTCAGCCTCCGGCCCTCCGGGGTGAGCGTGATCGCCAGGACGCGTTCGTCCTGACTGTCACGCCGCCGCCGGATGTAGCCGATCGCCTCAAGTCTTTTGAGGAGCGGTGACAGCGTACCGGGGTCGAGTCTCAGTAGCTTGCTCAGCTCCTTCACCGAGAGCTGGTCGTGCTCCCACAGGGCGAGCATGACGAGATACTGCGGGTGGGTCAGTCCCATCGGCTGCAGCAGCGGCCGGTAGACCCCGATGACGCCGCGCGAGGCCACCGCGAGGGCGAAGCACACCTGTCGCTCCAGGCGCAGCGCCTCGGATATGTCACTCACATGCACCTCCAATCGACATAGTAAGGTAATTGGTGCACAAAGCATTGCGGCACCAAGCGTCACCGGTCCCTGAGGAGCCCCATGTTCAACCGCAAGCCGATCGAGGAGCGGATCGCCGAGCGCCAGGCGGGGCGTTCCGAGCTCCGCGAGGGCAAGTACTTCGAGCACGGCCCCGCGCGGTTCGTCTTCCTCTTCGTGATCATCTTCGTGGTGGTCGGCCACCTGGCGGGCCTGATACTGCTGATGGTCATGGACCTGGGCTGAGCCCGCTCCCCCGCCCCCCGGCTCCCCACCCGCAGGCGACCCTCGGCCCGCGCCCCGGTGCCCGGCCCGGAGAGGACCGCGCGGCCAGCCGTACGGCGTTGCGGACATGAGAAGATGATGTTCCGGTCGGCCGAAGCCGGACCGTCCAGAGAACAGGAGGTTCGCATGCCTGACGTCACGCCGAAGCCGGAGGACGCCGAGAGCACCCAGACCCTCGAAGGCGCCGAGGGCACCGAGACCACCGACGACGAGCTCAAGCGCAAGTTCCGCGAGGCCCTGGAGCGCAAGAAGGTGGCCCAGACGGAGCTGAACGCCGCGGGCCGGGGGAAGGGCGCCTCGAAGATCCACGGCTCCCAGGGCCCGGCCGGGGGCAGGCGCTCCTTCCGCCGCAAGAGCGGCTGACCCGAAAGATGACGGCCGATCCCCCCTACGCCGTCCTCGTCTTCTCCAGGACCACCGGGTACCGGCACGACTCCATCCCCGACGGCCTCCGGGCCGTCGGGGACCTCGGCCGGCGGCACGACTTCACCGTCCACGCCACCGAGGACGGCGGCGCCTTCACCCCCGCCGGCCTCGCCCGGTACCGGGCCGTGGTGTTCCTCAACACCAGTGGCGACGTGCTGGACGACGCGCGGCGCGCGGCGTTCGAGTCCTACGTCCGGGGCGGCGGCGGCTTCGCCGGGATCCACTCGGCCGCCGACACCGAGTACGGCTGGCCGTTCTACGGTGAGCTCGTCGGCGCCCGTTTCCGGTGCCACCCCGAGCCGCAGGAGGCCGTCGTCCGCGTGGAGGATCGCTCCCATCCCTCCACCGCGCACCTCGAACCCGTCTGGCGGCGGTACGACGAGTGGTATGACTACCGGACGAACCCGCGGCCCGGAGTGCGCGTCCTGATGTCGCTGGACGAGGCGTCGTACTCCGGCGGCGGCATGGGCGACCACCCCATCGCCTGGTGCCACGACCACCTGGGCGGCCGGTCCTGGTACACCGGCGGCGGGCACACGCGCGAGTCCTACGCCGACCCGGCGTTCCGCGCCCACCTGCTCGGCGGCATCCGGTACGCCGCGGGCGTGGCGGCCCATCCCGCCCCGTGACCGGCGACGGCCCCCGTACCGTGACCGGACGGCGGCGACCCGCGGCCCGGTAACGCCCGCCCGCGGTCCCCGGCCCTGAAGAACGCCGGGGGACCGGAAGGCCGCTACAGGCCGAGCTCGCCCACCTGGTCCGTCACGGCCGCCAGGAGGGCGGTGAGCGCGGGAGCGGGCGGCGTGTCCCGGGTGACGGCGACCAGACGGCGCTTGAGAGTGGTCTCGGCGATGTCTCTGATCGCGAGCGCCGGATCGTCGCCGGGCAGGGTCAGGGTCGGCAACAGGGCGACGGCCGCCTCGGCGCGGACGAGTTCGAGCTGGACGTCGGCGTCGCTGGAGCGGTGCCGTAGATCGGGCTCGTAACCGCCGAGGGCGCGGCAGGTCCCGATGACCATGGCATGGTGGCCGGTGCCTTCGGCGGAGGCGGTCCAGACGTCGGACCGCAGCCCGATGACCGGGACGGGCCCGCCGGGCCGGGCGAGGGGATGCGCGGCCGGGAGCACGACTTTCAGGGGCTCTTCGAGCAGGAGCGTGAAGCGCAGGCCGGCCGGTCGGGGGCGGGGGTGGCTGTCGTACTCGTCGCCGATGACGAGGTCGACCGTGCCGAGGCGCAGGCCCGGCAGGGATTGTTCGAGTTCCAGCTCGGAGATCTCCACCCGGACCCGCGGGTGGTGGGCCCTCATGCGGGCCACCGCCGGGATGAGGAGGCGGCGGGCGGCCGACTGCAGGCCGCCGGCGCGGACGGTGCCCCGGATGTCGCCGCCGAGACCGGCCAGGTCGGCCTGCGCCGCCTCGGCGGCCGACAGCAGCACCCGCGCGTGCTGGGCGAGCAGACGTCCGGCGTCGGTGAGCCGCACACCCCGCCCCGCCTTGTCGAACAGCCGGGCCCCGACCTCCTTCTCCAGCAGGGCGAGCTGCTGGGAGACCGTGGACGGACTGTAGCCCAGGGCCGCCGCGACCGCGGCCAGGGTGCCACGCTCCTCGAACTCCCGCAGGAAGCGCAGTCGCCGGAGGTCCAACTCAATCATTCGAGAATTCTAATGATTCACCTCCAGGAATCATCGCTGGACCCGATGATTCAGGCCCCGGATCCTTGGACGCATGGGTGCAGCACTGTGTCTTCTGTCCGCGGCCTGCTTCGGCGCGATGGCGATCTTCGGCAAGCTCGCCTACGACGCCGGCGTCTCACCCGGGGCGCTGCTGCTGGTGCGCTTCGCCCTGGCCGCCGTCCTGCTCGGGCTCGCCTTGCTCGTGCGACCGGGACTGCGTCGCGCCGCTTCCGGCCCTCCCCGAAAGCCGCCGGTCGGCACCCGGCCGGTGACTTCCGGCCCTCCCCGGAAGCCGCCGGTCGGCGCCCGGCCGGTGACGGCGCGCGGCCGGGTGCCGGCCATCGCCATCGGCCTGGGCGCCATCGGGTACGCCACGCAGGCGAGTCTGTTCTTCTCCGCGCTGGAGCTGATGGACGCCTCGCTGCTGGCCCTGATCCTCTACACCTACCCGGTCATGGTCACCGTGGTGGCGGTGCTGCTCGGCCGTGACCGGCTCACCCCCGCGCGCGGAGCCGCGCTGGCGGCCGCCTCGGGCGGGACGCTGCTGGTCCTGCTCGGCGCCGGCGGCATGAGCTTCCACCCGCTCGGGGCGCTGCTGGCCTTCGCCTCCGCGACCACGTACACCGTCTACATCCTCGTCGCCGACACCGTCGTGCACCGGCTGGCGCCCGTGGCGCTGTCCGCGCTGGTGATGACCGGCGCGGCCGGCACCCTCGGCGCCCGCGCCCTGCTCACCGGCGGCGTCGATCTCGGCTTCGGGGCATCGGGATGGTTCTGGCTCGCCGCCATCGCCGTGATCTCCACCGTCGTGGCGATGCTGACCTTCTTCGCCGGGCTCAGGCGCACCGGCCCCTCGACCGCCGCCATCCTGTCCACCTTCAAGCCCGTGGTCACCGCCGCACTGGCCGCGCTCGTCCTCGGCGAGTCCCTGACCCCGGTGCAGCTCGCCGGCGGCACGCTCGTGCTGTCCTCCGTCGCCGTCCTCCGGTTCCGGCGCGCCGGAACCCGGCCCCGGAACTGGAGCCGGCGCCCGGCGGCCGATCCCGCCCCGTGACCGGACGGCGGCGCCCCACGGTCCGGGACGGCCGTACGGCGGGCGGGGCCGCAGGTCAGCCGACCGCGGCCAGCCGGGCGTCGAGCGCGTCGAGGTCGGGGAGGAACCACACGTGGTCCCCAAGGTTCGACTCGTGGACGAGGGCGCGCAGGGCCGAGCTGGACGCCAGGTGCCGGGAGATGTCCCCGATGACGGCCAGCCGCAGCCGGTAGTTGACGAACTTCTGCAGGACCTCCCCGGCGAAGCGGGTGCCCAGGGAGAAGAACCGCTCGTCCAGCCGGCTCGCGGGCACGGCCACCACCTGGGCGCCGAGGAACGCCGCGCCGACCAGGTCGAGCGCGTCCTGCGTGGTCGCCACCGGCGGCCCGTCCGGATCGCACACCAGCACCGTCGTCCCGGCCCGCTCCTGGATCACGTCAGGCATCGCGGGCCTCCGCGCCGAGCTGACCGCCGGCGTCGGCGGGCACGGCCCCGGCTCCGGCTCCGGCTCCGGCTCCAGTTTCGGTTCCGGCATCGGCGTCGGCGTCGGCGTCGGTCGAGAGGAACGCCGAGACGGGCTCGGCCTGGCCCAGGATCGCGTGCCCGACCTCGGGCAGAAGGTTCACGGTCGCGTGCGGGACGCAGCGGCGCACCCGCCGGGCGGTCTCCGTGGAGTCGAACATGACGTCACGGCCGCCGACGATCACCAGCACCGGCACGGCCAGGCGGCGCAGCGCCTCGTCGGGGAAGACCGGCAGCCGCTCCATCCGCGGCTTGAACTCCGTGAACGTCAGCGCCAGGGAGTCGAGGACCGGTCCGGCCAGCGGGGACTTCAGGCCGGTGGCGATCCGCGCCGACCGGTGCAGCCCCCGGCGCCCGAACAGGCGCAGCGGCAGCGCCCTGATCATCCAGCCGGTCTTCTGCCGTCCCAGCCCACCGGGGCACAGCAGGGCCAGGCGCTCCACCCTTCCCGGACGCCGGACGGCGTAGTCCAGTGCCACCCAGCCGCCGAGGGAGGTCCCGACGATCGAGGCGGCGGTGATCCCGAGGCCGTCCAGCACGTCGTCCAGCCACAGCGCGTGGGCGTCGGAGTCCAGGGGCGGGCGCGACGGCGCGCTCAGGCCCGGCTCGCCGATGAGGTCAACGGCGTGGGTGCGGAAACGCCGCGTCCAGACGGCGACGTCGTCCTGCCACATCGTCGCGTTCGCCCCCGCGCCGTGCAGCAGCACCACGGGTGGCGCGTCCGGCGGGCCGGAGACGACGACGAAGGTCTCGCCCTGGCGGGTGGGCACCCGTACCTGCTCGGCGGGGACCGGCCAGGCGTCCAGCGCCTCCCGGTACCGCCGCCGGATCTCCTCCGCGCCGGCCTCGGACCGGTAGATCACGCTCATGACGTGAGGATTCCTTCCATGTAGTCGAACAGCCTGGCGGTGTCCCGCAGACCGCCCAGGACGATGATCTTCATCCGGGCCCTTTCCTCGTCGTAGACCGTCTCGATCCGCAGCGGCTGGTCGCCGGGGCGGCGGTCGGTGGCCGCGACCATCAGGAGGGTGGACAGTCGGTCGGCCGTCTCCCGGCTGACCGCGTCGATCTCCACGATGCTCGACACGTCGGTGTGCCGCTGCCGCCGTACGGTCTCCCGGGGCGGCGGGGGCACCGGGCGGCCGGTGAACGCCTCCAGGTCCTCGTGCGCGATCCGGTACTGCTTGCCGATGCGGACCGCGGTGAGCCGTCCGTCCCGCACGTAGTTGCGGACGGTGCGAACGTGCAGACCCAGGTGTTCGGCGACCTGCTCCACGGAGTAGAAGCGATCTGACATGAAACTACCGTATCTTTCTGCTTGATAGGGAGCAATAGGGTATTTTGCGGAAAACAGGGGTGCCGTGGGGGCGTCGGCGGACCGGGAGGGCTAGGCATGGGCTTCCGGGGCAAGGGAGACGGAGGACCCCTTTTTCACATTCCCCCTGAGGACCGGAGGTGGCTGACATGGCAGACACGGAGGCGGACGTCCCGATCGTGGTGGTCGGTCTGATGGGCGCCGGCAAGACCAGCGTCTCGGAAGTGCTGGGCGAGGCCCTGGACCGGCCGGTGCGCGACAGCGACGACTACCTCGAGAAACGCTACGGCGTCACCGCGGCCGCCATCGCCGAGACCGCCGGCGTCACCGAGTTGCACGCCCGCGAGGCCGAGCACCTGCTGGACAGCCTCGCCGAACGGCCCGCGCCGATCATCGCCGCCGCGGCCAGCGTCCTGGACGACCCGCGGTGCCGGGAGGCGCTCAAACCGGCCCTGGTGGTGTGGCTGGACGCCACCCCTGAGTTCATCGCCAAGAAGATCGAGGAGAAGCCGCACCGCCCGCGGTTCGGCAAGAAGCCGCTGGACCTGGCGAAGGAACTGCACGAACGCCGGGCCGCGGCCTTCGCCGAGGTGGCCGACCTGCGCTTCGAACGGCCGAAGATGTCCAAGCGCGAGGTGGCCCACGCCATCCTGGACCACCTGAAGGAGCAGGCCGGCTGACGAGAGCCCGGCGATCCTGCGGGGCCGGCGGGCCGGACGATCCAGACGGTACGAGTGGCCGGGGTGATCCGGACCGTCGAACCGCGCGGGTCGAGCGGCCGAGACGGCCAGGGCCATCGGGACGGCGCGACGAGGTCTCCGGTGGACGGTCTTGCCGGTCGGATGATGGGCGGGCATGGTCATCCCATGCCGACTCCCCCGGATTCCCTCGAATCCGCCCGTCCGGATCACTCCGGATCCATCCGTCCGGATTCCTCCGGGTTCACCCGAGGCCGCCGGATGGCCGCCGTGGTGCTCGCCCTACTGTGCGCGGCCGTCGGCACCGCCGCGATGATCCGGGCCGACGACGGCCTGCGACGGGACGGGACGGTCTTCCGAGGGGTGCCACTGGAGACCGTACGAGCCGCTGAGAGCGAGAAGCGGTCGCCCGGGGTGGTGGTCGCGCACGGATTCGCGGCGAGCAAGCAGATCATGCGGGGATTCGCGGACACCCTCGCCCGGCACGGTTACGTGGTCGTCCTGCTCGACTTCGCGGGCCACGGCGCGAACCGCCGCCCCTTCTCCCGCGCTTCCCAGGGCTCCTCGGGCCCCTCTGGCTCCCGAGCCTCTCTGGGTGACGGCCTCACCGACGACCTCTCTGCCGCCCTGGCCTTCCTGCGGGCGCTGCCGTACGTCGACACCGCGAAGATCGGGCTGGTGGGCCACTCCATGGGAGCGGGCGCCGTCCTGCGGCAGGCCGCGGCCGACCCTGGCGTGGCCGCCACCGTGGCGATCTCCACCGGCTCGGCGGACGGCGGCGCGACCGGCGTGCGCGACCTGCTGGTGCTGGCCGGAGGACTGGAACTCGGCGGCATCCGCGCCGCAGGTCCCGCACTGGTACGGTCCGCGCACCCGGACGCGGTCCTGGGACGCACCTACGGTGACTTCACCGCCGGTACGGCCCGCCGCGCCGAGGAGATTCCCGGGGTTGAGCACATCGGTGTCCTGTTCGCCTCCGCCACCCATCGCGCCACCCTCGACTGGCTGAACGCGGCCCTGGGAGCGGTGCCGGGGCGGGCGGCCTCGGAGGTGTACCCGCTGCACCGCGTGGGCCCGGCCCTGCTGCTGCATCTGGCGGCCGTCCTGTCCTTCGGCGCCCTGGCCTCCCTCCTCCTGCCGGGCCGTCCGGGCCGTGATCCCCGTCCGGAGCCGGTCGGCGGCACCGGACTGCCACGAATCGCACTCCTCGCCGGGCCGGTCGTGGCGGGTGCGGCGGCCATGCTGGTCATGCGGGTCGCACCACCGGGCTGGCTGCCGGTCGAGGTCGCCGACTACGCCATCGGGTTCATCGCCGTCCACGGCCTCGTCCTGTCGGCCGCCGCTCTGGTCGGCCGTACCGGGACCGTACGGCTCAACCGTGCCTGGGCCATGTCGCGCGGCCGTACCGCGGACGGGCAGGACCGAGCGGGGACCGGTCCGTCGCCCCGGACGCCCGTCTCCTCCGCCGCCCGGTCGGCCCGGCTGGTCGCGGCGGCGGCCGGGCTGACGGCGTTCACCGTGCTGGGCTTCGCCGTGCCGGCGCACCTCGGCTGGGCGAACTCCGTCCCCTCCGGGGTGCGGCTGTGGCTGCTGGCACCCGCGCTCCTCGCCGCCGGAGCGCTGGTCAGCGGCCTGGAGATCCTGGCCCGCCGCCGCTCGCCGAGTGGGGCGGTCCTCGTCCACGCCTGGGGAGCGCTCTCCGTCGTGGCGGCGATGGCCGTCGCGGTGGTCGCCGCGGGCGCGCCGGGATTCGTGGTGTTCGTGATCCCGCTGTTCGCCGTACTGCTGGCCTGGCAGGGCGTCACCGCCGCCGGCCTGCGCGCGGCCGGCGCACCGGTCTGGGTCACCTCCGTGGTCGGCGCCGCACTGCTCGCCTGGCCCCTGGCGCTCACCTTCCCGGTCACCACGTGAGCCGACGGTTCCCCTGCTCCCAGCGGCATGAACCGGCGGTTCTTTGCTCACGGCGGCATGAGATGGCGGTTCCCCGCTCACGGCCGCGTGGAACGGCCGGTCAGGCCCACAGGCCGGTGGCCTCCAGCGCCTCCTCCGGGGAGGAGACGTGCCTGACTCCGGGAACCGGCCGCCCCTCGCGGTCGAGGATCCGCCAGCCGCCGAGCTGGACCACGGGGACGCGGCCGTGACGCATCGCGAGTGCCAGCTCCGACAGCGTCCCCCATGAACCGCCGATGACGATCACGGCGTCGCCCGAGTTGGCGATGACGGCGTTCCGGGCCTCCCCCATGCCGGTCGGGATGACGACGGAGAGGTCCGGGTTCGCCTGCTCCCGGTCCGGCCGGGACAGGACGCCGACCACCGTGCCGCCCGCCGAGCGGGCCCCGGCCGCCACCGCGGCCATCACCCCCGTGTAACCACCGCAGATCACCACCGCGCCGCGCCCGGCCAGCAGCCGGCCGACCTCGCGGGCGTCGGCCTCGTCTTCGCCCGTGCAGTCACGCGGCCCGCACACCGCCACCTGGATCGCCACGATGAGATCATCCCACCCGGCCGTCGTCACCGGTCGCCGGACGGATCCACCATCCCGGTCCGGCCCCTTGAGCCGCGCCGCCGTCGAGATGGGCCGCGGCGACGGCTCCGCATCCGCCTTCGCCGACTCCAGGTGTCATTCCGAGGTGCCGGATAGGGGATCTCGGCGAGCAGCGCGCAGGTGAGCCAGGGCGATCTGCACGTTGCCGGTCAGCGGAGCGGTGGAGTCGAGGACGAGGCGGTCCTCACGCCATGCGTCGAAGTTCGCGCGCCGCACCTCCACCGACGCCCAGGCCGGCTCGACGAAGCCGTCGATGTCGCGCCGGCGACCTTCCAGCCGTCGCCGGTGCAGGGCACGATCGGAGCAGGTCACCTCGATGTGGCACAGCACCACGCTCCGGCGGCGGGCGAGGCCGCGCCACTGCTCCCGCGCCTCCCGCGCGTCGTTCACCGCGTCGACGATGACCGTCTGCCCGAGCGCGAGAACGTCGGAGGCGAGTGCCTCCACCACGACGTAGGCCGCCAGTCCGGTCGGCTGGCCGCGGTCGATCCCCGCTCTCCACATCGCGGCCTCCACCGGGTCGACCGACAGCACCGGAGCCGGAAGCAGACGGCCCAGTTCCTGGGCGATGGAGCTTTTGCCGGCACCGGGTAAGCCGCTCATCACGATCAGCATGCCCGGAACACTGTCATAGGGTCGCATCTCCTGGGTCTCCCGCCTCCGGGCACTCCACCTCAGGGCCTCCCGTCGTCGGTGCCTCGGAGGCACCGAACCGACGATGCGCGGGACCGGTCTGTCCGCCGGCCGCGGGACGGCACCGGCGGGTCCCGGTGAACGGCCGGGTGGGCGGTCCAGGTCTTCGGGCCGCCCACCCTGCCGGCCCGGCTCACATGTAGCGCACGCCCCACATGCGCGCGGGCTGCTTGTCGCAGGTGTACTGGACGGCGGTGCTGCCGTCCGGACCGATGGTCAGGCACTTGCCGGTCTGCACGTTCTTCAGCTGGTACTGCTGGGCGCCGGCCGCACCCCAGAACATCCAGCGGAACGCGGGGTGGTCCATGCAGGTGTACTGCACGGCGGTGTAGTTGTTGGCGGTGCTGGCGCCTCCGGCGATGGTCAGGCACTTGCCCGTCTGGGCGTTCCGCAGCGTGTACTGGCGGGTGCCCGTCGCGTCCGTCATGGTCCACTGGCGGGTCGGGTAGGCGTCGCACTCGTACTGCGCGGCCCGGAGGTTGTCGGTCACGCGCCCGCCGCCGGCGACGGTCAGGCACTTTCCGGTCTGCCCGTTCACCAGCATCCCGGTCAGGGCCGTCGACTGCTGCCCTTCCGGGGAGAGGCCGGTGGCGGGGTCGGTCCGGGCGTGGGCCGCGGCCGGGAGCACCGGAACGAACAGGGCGGCGGCCGTGACGAGGGTCAGGGCGGAGCGGCGGGCTGGGCGGAGAACGGCCATGGGGTTCCTCCCGTGGATGAGCTGGTCGTTGTCGTGGTCACGGCGTTCCGGCCCGCGTCCGTGGATCCGCCGACGGCGCGGCGGCGGAGGTCTCCGGCAGCCCGGTGCCCGCGCCCGCGGGGAAGCGGGCGCGGGCACCGGGTACGCGGAACCGGGTCGCCCCGACCTGCCGGGCCCGGGAGGATGCCCGTGGATCGTGTGGTCGGGCGGCCCCGCAACCGGGCGACGCTCCGTTGTAACACCCGAAGACGATCTTTCAGGTGACGACATGCCGTGACCAGGGCAGACGGGCGAACATGAACCCGGTCGGCGGTCACGGGACCACCGTGGTGGTCCTGGTCGCCGGACCAGGGCTCCCGGCCGCGGAATCGGCCGACGCGTTCTCCTCCCACGCGGCGGCCGACGCCTCTCGCCGGTGCGAGTCACCGACCGCCGATGAAGTATCGGGCGGGAATGAACAGTTCGTGGCCGGTGTCGAAGACCGTCCGAACCCCGGCGGTCGTCCACTCGACCGTCCTGACCGAATCGGCGGACGTCTCGATCTCCACCTGGTGACCGTAGGAGAAGCTCGGATCCCGGCCGGCGACGATCAGGTGTGACTCCCCGAGAAGGGTGCTCCTGCGCACCAGGCCCACCATGTGTTTCGAACCGTCGCTGTAGGCCACGGTGGTCGGCTGATCACTGCGGTAGACCACCTCGAACCGCGGCCACCACGCCGCGACGAACAGCGCCACGCTCAGTATCGCCCCCAGTACGGCGCCGAGAACGATCAGCCCGAGGCTCTTCCGCCCGGACCTGTTCGGACGGCTCGGCGGCGCTCCCCCGGCATGGGATGAGATCATCAACGGCCTCCACAGTGGTCGACTACATGGTTCGTCGCTCCCACACGGTGAAAGGTTCACGGGCTGATCCTCCGTCGCGCCCCTTCGGCTGAGCGCGAGGATGCATCGCGGCCTCTCATAGGGGCGATGAGGACACGTACGGCCGCATCGACCGCGTCCACATCCCCGTGTTGCGGCCCTTCGCAGGGGCGGGGAGGACCTGTCCGCACTACTCCTGGTTCCGTGCGTACTACAGTCGCGACCCCTCATGGGGACGATGAGGACCCGTTCGGCTCCTGGGTTCAGAGGTTCGGCGGAAACGCGAAAGGCCCGCGCCCCCTCGTGCGGGGAGCGCGGGTCTCCGAGGTGGGATTCCAGTGCCGCGCGCCTGCGATGAGGCCGTCGATGATGCGGCGGATGTCGGCCAGCGTGTTGTTCTGGTGGAACAGCACGGCGGCCTCGTCCTCGGCGATGCCCAGGATGTGCCGGGCGCGGCCGGCGATGGAGACGGCGTGCCCTCATCGCCCACGAGAGGGGCCGCAACAGGAGCAGCGGTGGTGCCGGGTACAGGCTTCGGCCTGCACGCCGCCGGCCACATCGGAATGACCACACCGGACTGGAAACCCGCCCCGTACGGCACGCGCGTCCTGGGTGATCGATTTCAAGGGATCGGCGGGGAAACGCGTCGCTTCGATACGTGGAGGTCTGTACCGTCGCGCGTATGAAGCTGCTCTCCGTCAACGTCGGCAGGCCCCGGCCCAACCCGTGGAAGGGCCTCGGCGCGACGGGCATCGACAAGCGGCCCGTCGACGGACCGGTCGCCGTCACCGCGCCCGGCCCCAAGGGCACCGGCGAGGTCGGTCTCGCGGGCGACCGCGTCCACGATGTGAAGAATCATGGTGGTTACGACCAGGCCGTCTACGCCTATGCCCGCGAGGATCTCGACGGGTGGGAGGCCGAGCTGGGCAGGCCGCTCACCAACGGCGTCTTCGGGGAGAACCTCACGACCCTCGGCCTCGACGTCAACGGCGCCCTGATCGGCGAACGCTGGCGCATCGGGCCGGACGTGGTCCTGGAGGTGTCATGCGCGCGGATCCCGTGCGCGACGTTCCAGGGGTGGCTGGAGCAGAAGGGCTGGATCAAGCGGTTCACCCGGGCCGCGGTGCCGGGCGCCTATCTGCGGGTGATCGAACCGGGGGACATCCGGGCCTCCGACCCCGTCGAGATCGGGCACCGGCCCGACCACGACGTGACCGTCGCGCTCGTCTTCCGCGCGATGACCCTCGAACCGGACCTGCTGCCGCGGCTGACGGCCGCTGACGCGCTGCCCGAGGAGAGCAGGGACCTGGTCCGCAGACGCACGACGACATAGGCGATCGGTTTCAGGGCGTCCCCGCGCGCATGCGACGAGGGAGCCGGTACGGCGATCGCACCGATCGGCCGTACGACCACCGAACATTCTGGAATCGATCGTCTAGAGGGCGCCCGTCAGGTTCAGGGTCCAGCGGCGGGAGGGGTGGTCGTCGCAGTCGTACTGCACGGCCGTGACGTTGTTGGCCGTGCTGACGCCTCCGGCGATGGTGAGGCACTTGCCGGTCTGCGCGTTGCGCACCTGGTACCGGCCGTTGCCCGTGACGTCGATCAGGGTCCAGCGGCGCGATGGGTTGCTGTCGCAGGTGTACTGCACGGCCGTGACGTTGTTGGCCGTGCTGACGCCTCCGGCGATGGTGAGGCACTTGCCGGTGTTGGCGTTGCGCACCTGGTACTGGCCGGTTCCGGTCACGTCGTTGAGGAACCAGCGGCGGGACGGGTGGGTGTCGCAGGTGTACTGCACGGCCTGGACGTTGTTCTCCGCGCTCACGCCGCCGGCGATGGTCAGGCACCTGCCGGTCTGCAGGTTCACCAGCAGCACGGTGAGCTGCGCGGGACGGGCGGAGGCGGGGAGCGCCGGGGGCAGGGAGGCCAGGGCGGGAAACGCCGAGGCGAGAAGGGCCGTGACGGTGAGGGCGCGGCGGTGGACGGTCATGGATTCCTCCCGTGGACGAGCGGTCGTTTCGTGTTCCGGCCGCGTGTCCGCATCCGCCGGGAGCACGCTCGCGCGGGACGGGGAGACGGGCGCGCGTGAGGCCGAGCCGCCCGGGGCGCGGGACAGGGAGGAGGCCCCGGCGATCGTGGATCTCGGCGTGGCGGTCCCGCGACAGGACGACGTCTCTCGTTGTAACAGGTGACGGTGCCCGCCCGGTGACGCCATGCCGTACCGGGTCGTGAGGACGATGGACGCGTCCTGGGCGCGGAGCCGGGGGCGGATGCGGCATGGGAACGGGCCCGGACGTGATTCGGGAGCCCTGGGGAGGAGACGGCCCGGCGGGTGGGCACAAGGATGTACACCGGGTTCCCTCCCGAGGAGGAGGGCGGCCGGATACGGCGGGTGCATGATTGCCCCATGTCCACCGGTCTGTTACTCGCTCTCGCCGCGCTGGCCCTCGTCGACGGCACGAGCTTCGGGACCCTCGGCATCCCGGTCTATCTCCTTCTCACCCTGGAGAGGTCGCGGGTGGCGCCGCTGCTGGTCTATCTCGGGACGGTGGCGGTCTTCTACTTCGCGGTGGGCGTCGCGTTGATGCTGGGGCTGTCCGCCGTGATGGAGCACTTGGGGGAGGCGGTGAACAGCCGCCCGGCGTACTGGGCGCAGCTCGCGCTGGGTGTGGGGTTGTTCCTGCTGAGCTTCCGGCTCGATCCCAAGCGGCGGCGCAAGCGGGGTCTGCCCGAGCGCCGGTTCGAACCCGAGGTGGGCGGGCCACGGGTCATGGTGGCGCTGGGGCTGACCGCCGGGGTGCTGGAGGTCGCGACCATGGTGCCCTACCTCGCCGCGGTCGGTCTGATGACGACTTCCGGCCTGTCGTCCGGGCAGTGGGTGCCGCTGCTCGCGGCCTATGTGGCCGTCATGATCTGTCCGCCGCTGGTGCTGCTCGCCGTACGGGCCGCCGCCTGGGAGTGGGTGGAGCCGAAACTGGAGCGGTTACGCGCCTGGATCTCCAGGCACGCGGCGTCGGCGGTGAGCTGGACGATGGCGGTCGCCGGTTTCCTGCTGGCCCGCGACGCGGCCGGCCGGCTCTTCCTCTCCTCGTTGTCCTGAGGGTGCAGCCCCTGGTGGTCCTGAGGATGCAAGCCTCTGCCGGTTCCGGCTGCGGCCCCCGAAGACCCGCGCCGCGCGGACCGGTGGGCCCGCCGTGCCGGAGGTCCGGTACGGCGGGCCCACGCGGGAGAGGGCGGGGTCAGGCGAGGTTGAGCTGCCAGGAGACGCCGAAGCGGTCCGCGACCCAGGCGAAGCGCTTGCTGAAGCCGTAGGAGTCGAGCGGCATCATGGTCCCGCCCTTCTCCGACAGCGCCGCGTACAGCCGCTCGATCTCCGCGTCGGAGTCGCACTGGACGTACAGCGAGACCGCCGGGGTGAAGGTGAAGGCGTGTGCCGTCGGGCTGTCGATGGCCATGTACTCCTGACCCGCCAGGCTGAACGTGGCGTGCTGCACGGTGCCCTCCTTACCGGGGCCATCGGAGCCGTAGCGGGTGATGTCGAGGATCTTCGCGTCGTCGAACAGCGAGATGTAGAACGTCATCGCCTCCTCGGCGGCGCCCTCGAACATCAGGAAGGTCGTGATCTTCTGCGTCATCGGGTGAACTCCTCATGAGTGTTGAACGAGCCGCCGTCGTCCGGCGGGCTCGGGGGTTGGGGCCTGAGCTTCCGGGACGGCTCTCAGGGGGTGTAGAAGGCGATGGTCCGTTCGGCCGCCGCGGTGGCCTCCTCCCCGGTGGCTCCGGCGGCGCGGTGGGCCTCGCCCCAGGCCCGGCCGCTGGCCGCGATGAAGGCCGCTCCCTCGGGACTGCGGCCGAAGCCCTCGGGGTCCGATACCGGCTCGCCCGTCCGCAGGTGCAGGACCAGGCCCAGCAGCGCCAGGTCCCAGCCGAGGCCGACGGCTCCGGGGCCGTACTCGTCCCACATCTCCGGCGGGACGGCGGCGGTGTGGCGCAGTTCCAGCCGCGTGGCGTCGCCGTCCTCGGCCAGCCGTACCTCGACCTCCGAGGTTCCGCCGCCGAAGACCCAGGTGAGCCTCAGGTGGCGGGGCGGCTCGCAGGCGAGGATCTCACCGCCGGCGTTGCCCTGGATCTGGTAGTGGCCGCCTTCCCGCAGGTCGCCGGTGACCGGGGAGAACCAGCGGGCGATGCGGTCGGCGGTGGTGATGGCGTCCCAGACGTCCTTGACCTCGGCGTCGTAGCGGCGCCGGACCAGGATCGACTTGGTCTCGCCGTCGGCTCCCACCTCCCGGTGGGCGAGGCCGACCTCGTCGATGATGTCCTTCATCGGTTCTCCTCGTGTCCGGTGGGATCTTCGGGGCCGTCTGCGGCACGGCGCCGCTCGCGTCTGCCGCGGGCCAGTTCGGTCGCCAGCGCGTCGAGGCGCTGCTCCCAGAACCGGCGGAAGGGCTCCAGCCACATGTCGACCTCCCGCAGCGGCTCCGCTTCGACGGCGTACAGCCGTCTGGTGCCCTCGGCCCGCACCCTGGCGAAGCCGTTGTCACGCAGCACCCGGAGGTGCTGGGAGACGGCCGGCTGGGAGATCCCGTACTCGTCTCTGATCACGGCGGTCACCTCGCCGGAGCTCAGCTCGCCGTCGGCCAGCAGCTCCAGGATCCGGCGCCGGACCGGGTCCCCGAGGACGTCGAATGCGTGCACGCGACAATGATTCAGCCAACGCTTATATAAGTCAAGCCGTATGCTCTGGTCTCTCCGACGGTTGCGGGCCCGGTCCCGCCGCGCCGGAGGAACCGCCCGGCCCGGAGGCGATCATTTTCCGTTCCCGAAAAGTGAATCTGACCCGGGGCCGCCGCTCGAATGACCCTGCATGGGGCACAGCCAACAGGTGAACAGGGGAAGATCCGGTCTCGGCGCGGTGAACGGCGACGCGGCGGAGGAGGCGAAGCCCACCGGGAAGGACGGACCGCTCACGGGTGGTCCACGGGTGCTCGGTCTGCTCGGCTGCGCCCTGCTCCTGGTGATGATCGCCGCCCAGGTCGCGTCCGGGCTCCAGCCGCGGCCGATCCTGTTGACCAGCGTGGTGGTGCTCCTGCTGGCGGCGAGCGCCGTGGCCTTCGCGGGAAGGGCGCACACCTTCCCGAGGGCTCTCACGGCGTTCGCCGCCGCGGTCGTGACCGGGTACGCCGCCGAATGGGTCGGCATCCGGACCGGCCTGCCGTTCGGCGCCTACCACTACACCGGTGTGCTGCGGCCGCAGCTCGGCTCGGTGCCGGTCATCGTGGCACTGGCCTGGGGCGGGATGGGGCTGGCGGCCCACGCGACGGCCGCGGCGATCTTCCCGGCGGCGACGGCGTACGGCAGGGCCGCGCGGGTCGCCGCCGGGGCGGCGGCGCTGACCGCCTGGGACCTGTTCCTCGACCCGCAGATGCTCCGGCTGGGCCTGTGGGTGTGGCACGACGGCGGGCCGTACCGGGGAATCCCGCTGAGCAACTTCGTCGGCTGGCTGCTGGTGTCGGCGCTGGTCATGGTGCTGATCGACGTCATCGTGGCCGACCCGGCGGCGCGGAGCACAGGGCTGCGGTCCGTCTACGCGGTGATGGCGTTCATGGAGACCGTCGGGTTCGCGGCGGTGTTCGACCCTCCGGACCGGCTGGTGGCGGTGACCGGAGGGGCGTGCATGGGCGTGTTCGCCGTACTGGCGTGGTGGCGCGGACGCCGGGCCGGACCGGCGTGACGTCCCGGGAACCGGCCCGCGGAGGGGACGTTCCAGCGCCCGCCCGTGAACGTGGGGAGAACGGGACCCGGGGCAGACGGCGGCCGGGAGAGCCCGCGAAGGGAACGGGATCCGGAAGAGGACCGGCGGAGAGCACGGAAGGGCGGCGGGAGCGGCGGTGAACGCGGAAAGGGCGGCCGGGGTGGCGGGAACGGCGGAGCGGGCGGCCGAGGTGGTCGTGGTCGGCGGCGGGGTCGGCGGCATGGTGTCGGCGCTGCTGCTGGCCCGGCGCGGGCACCGGGTCCGGCTGTACGAGCAGCGGGACCGGCTGGGCGGCAAGCTGGCCGAGCACGTCCGGGACGGATTCACCTTCTCGATCGGCCCGTCCCTGCTGACGCTGCCGGAGGTGTTCACCGGTCTCGGCCTGGAGCTGGACCTGGTCGAGCTGGATGAGCTGTGCCGCTACCGCTTCGCCGACGGCTCGACGCTGTCGGCCCGGCGCGACCCGGGCCGGATGGCGGCGGAGGTGGACCGGCTGGCCCCGGGCGAGGGCCGCAACTGGCTGGCCTTCCACGACTGGGCGCGGGGCTGTTTCGAGGCGGCCCGGCGGGCGTTCTTCGCCGGGCCGCTCCTGCCCTCCTGGCCGCCGGTCCGGCCGCCGTCCGGCGGGGCGAGCCTGTCGGACCTGACGGCGGTCGCGCCGGGCCGTACGGTGGCCGGGCTGGCCCGGCGGTTCTTCGCCGACCCCCGGATGCGCCAGTACGTCGGCCGCTACGCGACCTACGCGGGCTCCAGCCCCTACCGGGCCCCGGCGGCGCTGGCCTGCATCCCGGGGATCGAGCACGGCGAGGGCGGCTGGTACGTCCCGGGCGGCCTGCCCCGCATCGCCGACGCGCTGGCCGCGCTGCTGGACAAGGCGGGCGTGGAGGTCCGTCTCGGCGCCGAGGTGCTCGACGTGCTGGACGACGGCACGCGGGTCACGGGCGTACGGCTGGCCTCCGGCGAGCGGGACCGCGCCGACGTGGTGGTGGCCAACACCGACGCGGCGGCGCTGTACGGGCGGCTGATGCCGGACCGGCGGCGGCTGCGGCGCGTCGCCCGGCTGGGCACGTCGTCGTCGGCGTTCCTGCTGCTGGCGGGGGTGGAGGGCCGGACCGAGGGGCTGGCGCACCACTCCGTCGTCTTCTCCGCCGACTACGAGCGGGAGTTCGGCGACATCTTCGACCGGCGGGTGCCGCCCGCCGACCCGACCGTCTACATCGGCTGTTCGGCGGTGGACGACCCGGCGCAGGCGCCGGAGGGCGCGGAGAACTGGACGATGCTGGTCAACGTCCCGGCCCGCGATCCGGGCCGGTGGCCCGTGACGCCGGAGGCGTACCGCGACCTGGTGCTGGAGCGGCTGGCCGCCCGGGGGTACGACCTGTCGGGACGGCTGCGGTTCGTGGACCTGTTCACCCCGGCCGACCTGCGGGAACGCTACGGATACTGGGGCGGGTCGATCTACGGCGGCGCCTACTCCGGGCGGCTGTCCACCTTCCGCCGGCCGGGCAACCGGGGGCCGCGGCGCGGCCTGTACCTGGTCGGCGGTTCGGCGCATCCGGGCGGCGGTCTGCCACTGGTGGCGATGGGCGGGCGCATCGTCGCCTCCCTGGTGGAGGAGGATTTCCCCTGTTGAGCATCGTGCCGGAAGCCACGCCGGAAGTGACGGCCGAAGCCGCGCCGGAGCTCGTGCCGGGAGTCGTGCCGGGAACCATGCCGGGAACGGCCGTATCGAAGGGATTCGCCGGATGAGGCTTCTCACCGCGGCGCAGGCCGCGGCCGCGCTGGTCGTCGCGGTGCGGCTGGCGCGGGGGCGTGACCGGCTCCCCCCGCTGGCGCCCGTCGCCGACGCCGCCGGGCGGATCTCGGTGGTGATCCCCGCCCGCGACGAGGAGCACCGCCTCGGCCCCTGTCTGGCGGCGGTGCTGGCCGACCCGGCCGTGGCGGAGGTGATCGTCGTCGACGACGAGTCGGCCGACGGCACGGTGCGGCTGGCCGCCGGGATGGGGGCGAAGGTCGTCGCGGGCGAGCCGCTGCCCGCGGGCTGGGTGGGCAAGCAGTGGGCGCTGCGGCAGGGCGTCCGGGCGGCCTCCGGGGACGTCGTGGTGACCCTCGACGCCGACGCCCGGCCGGGGCCGGGCCTGTTCGGCGCGCTGTCGGCCGAGCTGGACCGCTACGACCTGGTCAGCGTGGGCCCGAGGTTCGTCTGCGACGGGGTCGCCGAGCAGGCACTGCACGCGTCGTTCCTGGCGACGCTGGTCTACCGGCTCGGTCCCGTCGGCCCGTCCGCTCCCCCGCCGCCGCATCGCGTGATGGCCAACGGCCAGTGCATGGCCTTCCGCCGTACGGCGATGCTGGCGGCGGACGGGTTCGCCCGGGTGCGCGGGCACATGACCGACGACGTGGCGCTGGCCCGCGAGCTGGCGACCGGCGGCTGGTCGGTGGGGTTCCTGGACGCCGGGGGCCTGCTGGAGGTGGACATGCACTCCTCGGCGGCGGAGGTGTGGCGGGAGTGGGGGCGGTCGCTGCCGCTGCACGACGTCACCTCTCCCGGGCGGCGGGCCGCCGACCTGGCCGTGGTGTGGCTGACCGCGGCGCTGCCGGTGCTGCGGCTGGCGGCCGGGCGGCCGACCCGGCTGGACGCGGGGCTGCTGACCGTACGGCTGCTGCTGACCGGGGCGCTGCGCGGCAGTTACGTACGGCCGGGGCCGGGCGTGCCGCTGTCGCCGCTGCTGGACCCGCTGGCGGCGCTGCGGCTGACACGGGCGACGCTGCGGCCGGTGCGCCGCTGGCGGGGCCGCGTCTACCCGGACGGCGCCGGGGCCGCCGAGGCGTGGGCCGGGGACGGAGCCGGGAGCGCGCCCGGTGACCGGGAACGGGACACCGCCGGGGTCAGGACGGCCGGGGTGACCGTTCCGCCCGGGACGCCTGGCCGAAGCGCAGGCCGATGAGGCACATCAGCGCCCCGGTGGCCGCGACGTACCCGACCGGGGCGAGCAGGAGCTGCAGCACCGGCAGGCCGAACACGCCGACCCGCGCGCCGGCGGCGAAGGACCGGGTGACGAGGGTCGTCACGAGCAGGGCCGTGACGCCGAGCAGGAACGCGGGCGGGCAGATGACCGCGAAGCCGCCCGCGAAGGTGAGGATGGACCGGCCGCCCCGGAACCCGGCGAACACCGGCCAGGCGTGGCCGGTCATCGCGGCGGCCACCGCGAGGTACACCGGCAGGACGCCGCCGCCGGTCACCCCGCCGGGCCAGGTCAGCGGCCATCCGGTGACCGCCAGGGCGAGCAGCCCGGCGAGGGCGCCCTTGAGCATGTCACCGGCGAAGACCGGCACCGCGGCCCGCCGTCCCAGCAGTTCCATGACGTTCCAGAAGCCGGGGTTCCGGTCGCCCGCCTCCCGGGGGTCGAGGCCGTGCGCCCGGGTGACGAGCACCGCGACCGGCACCGAGCCGAGAAGGTAGCCGCCGATGACCGAGACGAGCACCGCGAGCGCGACGGGCAGGCCGGGCGGAGGAGTCATCGCTTCCTTCCATCTCACGAGATATGCGGATATAGGCGCTATGAAGTACATGGCGTTCGACCGGCCGGTGCTGGGGCGCACCCCCGGGCTGGTGTTCTGGCGGCTGCTGGGGACGGGCCGGGGCACGTCGATGAGCCTGGGCGCCGACCTGCGCCGCTGGGCGATGCTGGCGGTCTGGCGGGAGGAGGCGGCCCTGGACGGCTTCCTGGCCGGCTCGCCCGTGGCGGCGCGCTGGCGCACGGAGGCGCTGGAGTCGTGGCGGGTACGGCTCCGGCCGGTGTCGTCGCGCGGCCGGTGGGGCGGGACCGACCCGTTCGGCCTCCCGCCCGTGACCGCCCCGGGCCGGCAGGACGGTACGCCGGTCGCGGTGCTGACCCGGGCGGCGATCCGGCCCTCCCGGCTGGTGGCGTTCTACCGGTCGGTCCCCCGGGTGGACCGCCTGCTGGCCGGGCAGGAGGGATGCCTGGCCTCGGTCGGCGTCGGCGAGTGGCCGCTGGCCCGGCAGGCGACGTTCTCCCTGTGGCGGGACGCGGACGCGGTGCGCGACTTCGCCTACCGGGGGGCCGCCCACCGGAAGGTGATCGGGCGGACACGGGCCGAGAACTGGTACTCGGAGGAGCTGTTCGCCCGGTTCGCCCCGTACGGCAGCGAGGGCACCTGGAACGGCGTCGATCCCCTGGCCGGGTACGACGGTCCCTGAGATCCGGGCGGGACCGTGGGACACCCCTTCCCGGCCGTCGGCCACCCCGTGGCCGTCGCGGACGGCCTGTCCCGACGGGAACCGGTCCGGCGGGAGGCCGGCGGTGGAGCCGGTCAATTGACCGGCTCCACCGCCAGATGGTCGCCGACGCGGTCGGTGACGCCTCCGTCGGCGAGGTCCCGCGCGACGGCGCAGGCCCGGGCGACCGTGGCCGCCCGGGACGCGCCGTGGGCGACCACGACGGTGCCGGTGAGGCCGAGCAGCGCGGCACCGCCGTGGGTCTCGGGGTCGTAGAGGCGGGCCACCTCGCGCAGCGCCTCGGGCGTCGCGGCGCCGGTCCGCGCCACCAGGGCGAGCGTGGCGCGGACGGAGCCCTCGACGTTCTTGAGCACGACGTTGCCGGTGAAGCCGTCGGTGACGACCACGTCGACCGTCCCGGCCAGCACGTCGTGACCCTCGACGTTGCCGTGGAAGCGCAGCGGCAGGGCCGGCAGCAGCTCCCCCGCGCGGCGGGTCAGCCGGTTGCCCTTGCCCGGTTCGGAGCCGATCGACAGCAGGCCCACGGACGGGTCGGCCACGCCGAGCACGAGCCGGGCGTAGGAGGCGCCGAGCAGCGCGAACTGGGCGACCATCTCGGGCGTGGGGTCGGAGGTCGCACCGGCGTCGATCAGCACGGTCGCGCCGCCGGACGTCGTGGGCAGGGCGATCGCCAGGGCCGGGCGCAGCACGTTCGGGGCGCGGCCCATGCCCCGGATGGCGCACGAGACGACCGCGCCGGTGGAGCCGGCCGACACCAGCGCCGAGGCCGTGCCCTGCCGTACGAGCTGGCAGGCCACGCCGAGGCTGGAGGTGGCGGAGACCTCGGAGGCGGCGGTGCTGACGGCTCCGGCACCCCGTTCGGCCATGGGGACGACGTCCTCGGCGTGCACCACGCCGATCTCACCGGCGGCGCCGTGGCGTGCCAGCTCGCGGCGGATCTCCCCGGCGCGGCCGACGAGCACGACGGGGACGCCGTACTCGCGCGTGGCCGTGACGGCCCCGCCGACCGTCTCGGCCGGTCCGTGGTCTCCGCCCATGGCGTCGACGGCGACAGGCTGGGGCATCACGTTCTCCTCCGCGGGGGTGTCATGTCGTTGTCCGGCTCGGCGGCCGGGCGATGACGCCGGGCCCGGAGCCGGCCCGCTCCGCCGGCGTCACCACCCAGGCCGGGACGCCCGCCCGGTTCAGGGCATTCGTACGGTGACCCGGCGTTCGGCCCGGTCCGCGGCGGACGCCGCGAGCAGGTGCCGGGTGAAGATCGCCACCCTGCGGCGGCGGGACACGGCCACGCGGGCGCGCAGCACGTCGTGGCCGGCCGCCTCGATCCGGCCGAGGATGCCGCCGTACAGCTCGTAGGCCGCGCGGATGCACGGCCTCGACGAGGGGACGAGCAGGTCGATCCCCTCCATCGCGAGGCGGTAGTGGGCGTGCGCCCGGTCCGCCTCGAAGGCCAGCAGCTCGCGCAGGGCGGGAGTGGGGGCGGGCCGCCGCAGGTCGTCGACGGAGACGCCGAACCTGTCGAGGTCCTCCAGCGGCAGGTAGACCCGGCCGCGGGCGATGTCCTCGGCGACGTCGCGCAGGAAGTTGGTCAGCTGGAAGGCCAGGCCGAGCTGGCGGGCGGGCTCGCGGGCCTTCTCGGCGGCGCCGGGCAGGGTCTCCAGGACGGGCAGCATCATCGTGCCGATGACCGCGGCCGAGCCCTCCATGTAGTCGAGCAGGTCGGTGTAGGTGGCGTAGCGGGTGACGGTCAGGTCGGCGCGCATCGACCGCAGGAAGGCGTGGACGTCGGCGTGGTCGACGCCGAACGAGCGGACGGTCTGGGCGAACGCCGGCAGTATCGGGTCGTCCACCGGGTCTCCGGCCAGCGCGGCGGAGGTCCGGTCGGTGAGGGCGTCCAGCGCGGCGGCCCGGTCGCCGGTCATCGTGAAGGAGTCGACGATCTCGTCGGCGTAGCGGGCGAAGCCGTACAGGGCGTGGACGTGGGGGCGTTTCCAGGCGGGCAGCAGCAGGGTCGCCAGGTAGTAGGAGCGGCCGTGCCGGGCGTTGAGCCTGCGGCACAGCTCGTAGCTGCGGGTGAGGGTCATCGGGGGCTCTCCAGGATGCGTTCGGCGGCCAGCCGGCCGGAGATCAGCACCGGCGGCACCCCGACGCCCGGCGCGGTGTGCATGCCGGCGAAGTGCAGGCCGGGGACCCGCCTGGCGGCTCCGGCCGGACGGAACCAGGCGGTCTGGGAGAAGCGGTGGTCCAGGGCGAAGGGGGTGCCGGCCGAGTGGCCGAGCCGGGCCCAGGCGGGCGGGTCGAAGCGGAGGCGGGGACGGCCGGACAGGTCGCCGTAGCCGAGGTCTGCCATCCTGCCCAGCAGGCGGTCCTCCAGTTGCGGGGTGAGGCGGTCCCAGTCGGCTCCGCCGTCCAGGTTGGGCGCCGGTTCCAGCACGGTCAGCGTGGCGTGGCCGGCGGGCGCGGCGGCGGTGTCGGTCGCGGGGTAGGTGACCAGCAGGCTGGGGTCGGGCTGCGGACGTCCGGCGGCGAGGGCGGAGAACGTCGAGCGCCACCCGCGGCCGAAGTGCAGGGTGTGGTGGGCCTGGTCGTCCAGCCGCCGGTCGAGGCCGACGTGCAGCACGAGGCAGGAGGGCGAGTAGCGGGGACGGCGCAGCCGCCAGTCGCCCGCCGTCTTCGGCAGCAGGCCGTCGTGGGCGCCGGGCAGGTCGCAGGCGACCACGACGTGCCGGGCGGGGAGGCGCTCGCCGGTGTCGAGCCGGACCGCGGAGACGCCGTACGGGTCCGTCTCGACCTTCAGCGCCCGCGTGCCGTACCTGATCTCGGCTCCGGCCTTCTCCGCGGCGGCGGCCATGGCCTGCGGGATGGCGTGCATGCCGCCGTGCCGGGGGAAGAAGACGCCGCCGACGGTGTCCATGTGGGCGATGACGGCGTAGATCCCGAGGGCCTGCTGCGGGGACAGCCCCACGTACAGGGCCTGGAAGGTGTGCGCCCTGACGAGGCGGTCGTCGGTGAGGTGGGAGCGCACCAGGCCGTCGAGCCGCCGGAAGCCGCCGAGCGCGGCCAGCCGGGCCAGGACCAGCGGCCGGACGAGGTGGCGCAGCCGGGTCATGTCGCGGTCGATGAAGGCGGGCCACTCGGCGGCGAACAGCTCGCCGAGACGGGCGCGGAACCGCCGGTAGCGGTCGGCCTCGGCCGCCCCGCACAGCGCGCGGACCTGCTCGATCATGGCGTCCTCGCCGGGGACCACGTCGAGGTGGGTGCCGTCGTGGTAGCGCATCCGGTAGTACGGGTCCAGCCTGCGCAGCGGCAGGCGGCTCTCCATGTCCTCGCCGGCCGCGGCGAAGGCGTCGGCCAGCACCTCCGGCATGGTCAGCACCGACGGCCCGGTGTCGAAGCGGTAGCCGTCCAGACTCGCGGTCCCGCAGCAGCCGCCCGGCACGTCGCGGGCCTCCACGACCGTGACGTCACGCCCGGAGCCGGCCAGCCGCATCGCCGCGGCGAGGCCGCCGAGCCCCGCGCCGATCACCACGGTCCCGCCCGCCCCGCTCATCGGGCGCCCCCGTCCGTCCCCGGCGGCGCGCCGGTGCGGTGCTCGGTCTCGCGGGTGCCGGTGGCCATGGGCATCGCTCCTCTGCGTCGGTGAAGATGACTTCGGGAACGGGAGCGTGTCCGGATGCGCATTCGCGGTGAAGATTCGAAACCTTCATCCGCCGCCGGCGAGGCCGTCCGGCCTGACGGCGTCCTGCCCGACAGCGTCCGTCCTGACGCCCTCCGGCCCGACACCCTCCGCACCTGCGGTCTCCGCTCTGGCGGCGCGCTCCTCCAGGAACGCCCTGCCCTCCTCCAGCAGGCCGCGCCGCACGTCGGAGTCCAGCCAGGCGTTCAGCTGGCCGGGGCTGGAGAAACGGAACACCACCATCCACGTGTTCTGCTCGCCGGAGCCGGGCGGATATGTCTCCGTGCGCTCGAACCCGGGAAAACGGCGAGCGGCCTCGTTGGTCCTCTCCTGCCATCGGCGGTATTCCTCTTCACATCCCTTACGGACCCGCGAGGAGATCATGACAATGGCGCCTTCGCCGCTTTTCCTGCCACTCACGCTCGGTTCCACCCCGACAACTCTATGCAGTTCACCACGGAGAAGGATGAGTGCGACACACAGGGTGACGTGATCACCCGGGGCGGATTCCGTCAATTCTTCTTTACGGGCCCCGGATCCACCGGGACGCCCGAACCTTCTCCGGAAACGGGCACCGGCGTTTCCGGAGAAGGACCGCACGCGAAACGAGCCGCGGGCCAGGCGGGCCGGGCCGTCAGCCGGCCTGGTCGCCCGGCGGCAGGTAGGGGCTCTCCTCCTCGGCCGTCTTCTGCGGCGCGACGCCGGTGGCGTCCTCCGGTTCGGAGGTCCCGTACGGCCTGCCGGTCCGCTCGTCGACGCCGGCCTCCCGGCGGCCCTGCTCGCGCTCCCGGGCCGCGAGCTCCTCGGGGCCGCGGGTCTCGCTGACGCCGACGCCCATCGGCCCCACGGGGGCGGGCTCGGTGGAGGAGATCCCCTCGCGCTCCGCCCGCGACGCCTCCCGTTCCGGCCCCAGGCCCTCCGGCGGGGGTCCCCAGGCGCGGTCGCCCGCCTGGACCACCTCCTCGCTCGCCCGGCCCACGGCCGGTGAGAAGCCGTGCCAGACGGCGCCGCCGGGGGCGGGGCCGGAGGGGCCGCCGTCCCGTGCCGTGTCCTGTCGCCTCTCGCGGTGTCTTCCCATGTCCGCCACCCCCGTGGGTCTCGGTCGATCAGCAGGTTCTCGATGGGTTCCGGGTCCCCTGGACCCCTGGACTCCGGGGCCCGGGATCCGTGGTCCCGGGCTTACGGCGGGGTCGTCAGCAGATCCTCGGCAGCGGGTCGCCGACCAGCAGGTCGACGATGCGGGTGCCGCCGAAGGACGTCCGCAGCAGCACCAGCCCCGGCGGGTCGTCGGCGATCCGCCCGATGACCGCCGCGCCGGAGCCGAGCGGATCGGAGCGCAGCGCGGCGAGGGCCGCGTCCGCGGCCTCCCCGTCGACCACGGCGACCATCCGGCCCTCGCACGCCACGTACAGCGGGTCGAGACCCAGCAGCTCACACGCCCCGCGCACGGCGGGCCGCACCGGGATCGCGTCCTCGTCGAGCACGACCGCGACCCTGGAGGCTCCGGCGATCTCGTTGACGACGGTCGCCACCCCGCCGCGGGTGGCGTCGCGCAGGCATCGCACCCGGCCGTCGCAGGCGTCCAGCAGCCGCCCGGTCAGCCCGTTGAGGGGCGCGGTGTCGGAGGCGAGGTCGGCCTGGATGTCCAGCTCGCCGCGGGCGATCATGACGGTGACGCCGTGCTCGCCGATCGGGCCGGACACGATGACCGCGTCCCCGGGCCGGGCCGCGGCGGCGCTGAGCCGTACCGGGTGGTCCATCGTGCCCACCCCGGCGGTGGTGATGTAGCAGCCGTCGGCCTTGCCCCGCTGGACGACCTTGGTGTCGCCGGTGACGATCCACACGCCCGCCGCCCGCGCCGCCGCCGCCATCGAGGCGGTCACCCGCCGCAGGTCGGAGACGGGGAAGCCCTCCTCGACGACGAAGGCCGCCGACAGGTAGCGGGGGTGGGCCCCGCACATCGCCAGGTCGTTCACGGTGCCGTTGACGGCCAGGTCGCCGATGTCGCCGCCCGGGAAGAACAGCGGCGTCACCACGAACGCGTCGGTGGTGAGGGCGAGGCCGTCGAAGACCGCGCCGTCCTCCAGGGGCTCCAGCAGCGGGTTGCGGAACTCTTCCAGGAACACCGCCTCGACGAGGGTGTGCGTCGCCTTGCCGCCCGCGCCGTGCGCGAGGGTGACGCGGTCCTCCCGGACGCGGGCGGGGCGGCGGCGCGCCCGCTCGATGCGCTCCAGCACCAGCGCCTCGCGGTCCCGCTCCGCCCTCTCCGCCGGTCCCCCGGAGACCCCCGGCCCCCCGGAGACCCCCGGTCCCGGGGAACTTCCCGGCTTCTCGAAGACCTCAGGTCCCCGGGGACCCCCCGGCCTCCCGGATGCCTCAAGCCCCAGGGAACCTTCCGGCTCTCCGGAAGCCGGAGCCGGGGAGTCCGCCCGGTGGCCGGGACGCGCCGCCTCGCCGGCTCCGGTGGTCACGTCGGTGTTCACGCGCGGGTCGCCTCCCTGACCCGGTCCCGGGAGAACCGGCCGAAGTTGTAGTAGGCCGCGCAGGCGCCCTCCGACGACACCATGCAGGTGCCGATCGGCGTCTCGGGCGTGCACGCCGTGCCGAACACCTTGCACTCCCAGGGCTTGAGCACGCCCTTGAGCACCTCGCCGCACTGGCACGCCTTGGGGTCGGCCACCCGCACGCCGGGAAGGTCGAAGATCCGCTCGGCGTCGAAGCCGGCGTGGCGTTCGCGTATCGCGAGCGCCGAGGAGGAGATGAACCCCAGGCCCCGCCACTCGAAGTACGGCCTCGGCTCCATCACCTCGTTGATGACGTCGAGGGCTCTGGCGTTGCCGTCCCAGGGCACCACCCGGGCGTACTGGTTCTCCACCTCGGCCCGCCCGGCGGCGAGCTGCTCCAGCAGCCGCAGGACCGTCTGCAGCACGTCCAGCGGCTCGAACCCGGCGACCACCAGCGGCTTGCCGTAGTCGCGGGCGATGAACCCGTACGGCCTGCACCCGATGACGGCCGAGACGTGGCCGGGCCCGATGAACCCGTCCAGCCGCAGGTCGGGCGAGTCGAGGATCGCCTTGATCGCCGGGATGATCATGACGTGGTTGCAGAGGACCGAGAAGTTGGCGATCCCCTCGGCCCGCGCGCGCAGGACGGTCATCGCGGTGGAGGGCGCCGTGGTCTCGAACCCGATGCCCATGAACACCACCCGCTTGCCGGGGTTGTCCCGGGCGATCCGCAGGGCGTCCAGCGGGGAGTAGACCATGCGGATGTCGGCGCCGCGCGCCTTGGCGTCCAGGAAGGAGCCGTCGCCCCCGGGCACCCGCATCATGTCGCCGAACGACGTCATGATCACGTCCGGCTGCATGGCGACGTGGATCGCGTCGTCCACCCGTCCCATCGGGATCACGCAGACCGGGCAGCCGGGGCCGTGCACGAGCGTGACGGCCTCGGGCAGGTGGTCCTCCAGCCCGTGCTTGTAGATGGTGTGGGTGTGGCCTCCGCACACCTCCATGAACTTGTAGCGGCGGCCGGGTTCGCACAGCCCGGCGATCCGCGCGGCCAGGGCCCGTGCCCGGCCGGCGTCACGGTACTCGTCGACGAAACGCACCGGTCCTCACCCCTGCTCGATCATGGATTCTCGGAGGGCCGCGATCTCCTCGTCATAGGCCTCGCCGATGCTTTCGAGGAAGTCCAGCGCGGCGCGGGCCTCGGTCTCGTCGATCTTCGACAGCGCGAAGCCGACGTGGATGAGGATCCAGTCGCCGGCCGCCAGGGGCTCACCCTTCAGCAGGCCGATGTTGATCGCGCGCCGTACGCCGCTGACGTCGACCATGGCCAGGTCAGGCCGGTCGGTCAGGATTTCCGCGATCTCCCCCGGGATTCCCAGGCACATGGGTGGCCTCCGCCATCTGGATGGATTCGAGGACGAGGTCGTCGCCGCCCTCCACGTCGAGGTCGACGCCGCCGCACTCCGGGCAGGTGGCGTAGGGGTCGAGCGACGCGGCCGTCTGGCCGCAGGAGCGGCAGATCAGCTGCACGGGCACGACGACCAGGTCGACGTGGGCCCCCTCTGCGGCCGACCCTCCGGCGATCATGGCGAATGCCTGGTTGATCATCGGTTCGGTGACCCGGAGCATGGCGCCCGCCTGCACCCGCGCCCGTTCCACCCTGCGGCCCCTGGCGCGTTTCTCCACCGCGTCGAGGATCGCCTCGGCGATCCCGAATTCGTGCATGTCCGCCTCACTGGTATTTCCGGTCCCACTGCTCTTCTGCTCTTCACTGGTTCTCGCCGGGCGTCACATCCTGCGGATCCGCAGGTAGCGCTTGAGGTCGGGGATCGACTGGTAGACCAGCACGCCGATCCCCACCAGGACGGCTCCGACGAACAGGCGTCTCAACACGGTCTCTCCTCCCTGTGGGCGGCTACGGCGAGCGGGCGCTCGCGGGCGCCGCCGCCATCTCCTGACGGACCAGGTCGGCGACCAGGTCCGCGGCCGCGCCGACGGCCGCGGCCACCGGCGGGCTCAGCTCCATGCCGGGCGACAGGTCGGCGGGCTCGCACCCGACGAGCAGCACCCGTGCCGTCCCGCCGCCGAGCGCGCTGGCCAGGGCCAGCACGGTCTCCGGGGTCATGTCGTGGGCGTCGAGGACCGGTCCGGACACCTCGCCGGGCGTGGGCTCCAGGACGTACAGCGTGCCGGGCGGGCCGCCGCGGGCCACGGCGTCGACGAGGATCGCGGTGTCGTGGCCGCCGCCGGTGAGCTCGTAGGCCAGGTGGACGCCGCGGATGCCGAAGTCGGCCACCGAGACGCCGGCGGGCAGGTCGCGTTCCGCGAGGCGCCCGGCCACCGCGACGCCGAACCCGTCGTCGCCGAGGAAGACGTTCCCGACGCCCGCGACGAGGATGCCGCTCATGGGGCGTCCCGCCCCTCAGGCGTGTCCCGCGCGTCCGTCCCGGTGCCGGCGTCCTCCGGACGGCCGGGCCGGCCCGGCGTCCGTCCGGAGAAGCCGGGGAGGCCGGGGAGGCCGGGGAGGCCGGTGCCCGCCGTACCGTCCGCCGGGCCGGGGGCGTCGAGCGGCTCGACCTCGTCGGGGGCGAAGTAGAGGAAGCGGCCGTGGGAACGGTGCAGGTCGGCGCCGGGATCCTCGTCCAGGGTCACCGCCAGGTGGCGCGCCCCGTCCAGGTCGGTGAGCACGGCCTCCACCCGGGCGGTCCGGCCGGCCAGGAACATGTCATGGGCGTCGGCGCGCCGCCTGCCGGGCGCCAGCCGTACCCGGCTGCCCCTGGCGACCTCCACCCCGGCGACGGACACGGCGTCGGTGTCCGGCGAGGAACCGGGCCCGTTCGCGAGGTCGCTCCAGAAGTCGGCGCCGGGATCGCCCCACGGCGCGGCGCCGGGCATGCGGCCCGACACGAGGTCTGCGGCGAGGTCCGGTACGGAATCCGGCGTGAGGCCCGGCACGGGATCCGGCACGGGGCCCGCGGGCGGACCGGCCGGGGACGCGTCGTCCCACGGGACCGCGCCGGGACCGGCCGCCGAGCCCCAGCGGGGCGCGGCGGCGTCGCGGGCGGGGGTCTCCAGGTGGCGGATCGCGCCGTGCAGCCGTTCGGCCAGCTCCGGCGGCAGGGTCGCCACCATGTCGAGGAGACGGGCCACCCGGGGGTCGGTCGCGCGGGCCTGCCGCTGCTCCTCCTCGGTGAGGGTGAGCGTCCGCAGGTGCAGCATCTCGTCGATCTCGGTGGCGTCGAACATGTCACCCGGGCTCTCCGGGGCGGTGTCCGGGTAGTCGTAGAGGATGATCGGCGACGACAGCAGCACGTCGCGGTGACCGGGCTCGCCGACGAGGACGGGCCAGGTGCGCTCGTTGCGGCAGGTCTCGGCGGCGGGCCGGGCCCATTCGGGCGGGTCGAGCAGGGAGACGAACGCGCCGCCGGTCACCTCGATGATCAGGTGGGCCGAGATCAGCGAGCGGCGCAGCGCCTGCTCGCGGGTGGCGTCCGGGTCGTCCCAGCCGGTGACGTTCTCCACCCGCACGCGCAGCCGGACGAGATCGTACGGCCCCGCCACCCGCTCGGCGCGGGCCCGAACGACGGCGTGCAGCGGCAGGTGCTCGCGGACCACGCGGCCCCGGGCCCGGCCGGACGGCCCGGTGATCGTCTCGACGGACCGGTCCCCGGGCAGGCGCACGTCGGCGGCGCGCTCGCCGTCGAGCAGTCCGGCGACGGGGAAGACCACCTCCGTCTCGCGTTCGGTGGCCTCCTCGAAGGACAGGTAGGTCACCGCGTCGCCCGCCGTCCCGGGCCCGTCGCCCGCTTCCCCGGAGCCCGCCGTTCCAAAGCCCGTCTTCCGGTCCGGGAATCCCTCCGGAGCCCCGCCCGCCGTCCCGGGCCCGTCGCCCGCTTCCGCGGAGCCCGCCGTCCCGAGGTCCGCCTCCCGGACCGGGAACCCGCCCGCCGTCCCGGTTGCCGGAGCGGCCGGTCCGGCCGTCTCGACGGTCAGCTCGGGGACGGGCCGGTGGCCGTCGTCCCCGGCCCGTTCGACGACGCGGGTCCTGACGTGCAGGAAGCGCAGCCGCAGCCGTACCTCGGCGTCGTCGGCGCGTTCCAGCAGGCACTCGGTCACGCTGGAGGGGTGCTCGCAGGTGGCGTCGAACCCCGGCGGCACGAGCACCCCGAACTGCCAGCGCACCCGGTTCTTGGCGGCCGACGCCCGGTAGGGGTAGAGCAGGTAGCCCTCGTACAGCACCGCGTCGGCGACCCGGCGGGCGATCTCCATGGGAGCGGTCATCGCCGGCTCTCCTCCAGCAGTAGTTCCACGGCCTCGTCCCAGGTGGCCAGGGCGCGTTCGGCCTTGAGGCGGCGCAGGGCGCGCAGCGTGCCGCGGTTCAGCCGCAGCCATCCGCTGTCCGGGAAGTAGCGGTCCATCAGCTCCCGCCACACCCCGACCGGCAGCCGGTGCCGGGCCTCCCGGTGCCAGGGGATCTGCGTCACCGAGAAACCCCTCTCGGCGCGGGCGAAGACCGTGCCGCCGAACAGCAGGATCAGCGGGATCTCCCCGTCGTCCAGCGCGGCGAAGTACTTGCCCGCGGCCACCTCCAGGTCGTAGCTGCAGGGCACGGGCAGGTCGATCTCGGTCGCGCCGTGGAAGGCGGGGACGGTGGCCGAGACGGTCGCGAAGTGCATCGGCCTGAGCGTGTCGCCCCATCGGGACGGGTCGCCGAACAGGTCGCCGAGCAGCTCCGCCTCGGCGGGGCCGTACCGCCGAAGGTGCGGCTCCACCCGGATCTGGCAGCGCAGCAGTACGGCGTGCACCCCGGCGGGCGACGGCTCGGTGACGCGCAGCCGGAAGAGGAGCGTCGGGAAGGCCGCGTACGGCTCGGCCCGCGCGCCCACGCAGGTGAAGGCGATCTCATCCACGGCCGCCCCCGCGCGACTCCGGGGCGCCGTGACCGTCCCCGCCGCACTCCGGGGCACCGCGGCCGTCCGGCCACGGCACCCGGCGGCCGCGGCGGCGCAGGTCGGCGAAGAAACCGTCGATGGCCCGCCAGACCTCGGGGCCGCCGTCGAAGCCCTTCCAGTGCAGCCGTACCAGGCCCACCAGGCGGTAGCAGGCGTCGATCGGTGCGAGGTGGCAGGCGAAGCCCCCCTGGGGGCGGCGGTCCACCAGCAGCGCCTCGACGTCGGGCAGCACCCCGGCCATCTCCGGGACGGCGGTCAGGACCCGTTCCCAGGTGTCGTGCGGCAGCAGGGACTCGGTGGCCCCGGCGGGGCTGGGGTAGCAGGCGACGATCCGGCCGAGCGCGGAGTTGCGGAAGAAGAACGCGGTGCGCACCGGGATCCGCATCTCCTCCCAGTCGGCCTCGGTCAGGGGGAACGAGGGCGCGTGCAGGTGGCGGCGCGGCACCCCCCGGTAGCGCCGCCGCGAACCGCCGTAGCGGGCGCCGCCCTGATCACCGCCGTCGCGGTCACCGCCGTCGTGGGCACCGCCCTGATCACCGCCGCCCTGATCACCACCGTCGTGATCACGGCCGCCGTCGCGGTCGCGGTCATCGTGGTCGCGGTCGCGGTCACCGTCATCGTGGTCGCCGTCGTGGGAGAACAGCAGGTGGCAGCAGGCGCAGGCGCACAGCAGCGCCCGGGTCTCCAGGTTCACCACGTGCCCGTGGTCCTCCCCGGCCGGCTCGCCGCACAGCTCGCACCGGGTCGCGGCCCCGGCGTCCGGCGTCCGGAAGCGGCGCAGCCCGGTGGCCGCCGTCACGGCGCTCCCCCGCCCGCGACGGCCGGGCGGCGGCCGATCTGCAGCAGGGGCGACCGGCCCGCCGCCGGCCCCGCTGTCCGCCCCCCGGCCTCGGTGATCTCGACGCGCGCCGCCTCCGGCGCGGCCCGCGTCACGGCGTCCTCGACGGCGCGCAGCAGGGCGCGCCGGGAGGAGGGGCAGCCGTGACCGGCGCCCGTGAGGCGGAGCCGTACGACGCCCGCCTCGTCCACGCCGAGCAGTTCGGCCCTCTCCTCGCGGCCGGCCAGGACCTCGTCCAGGGCGGCGGCGACGCGTTCGGCGGTGCCGAGCGGGTGCAGGTCGTGCAGGATGAGCAGGCCGGAGACGAGGTCGTCACCGGTCAGGCGGTGCAGGACGCCGGCGGCTCCGGCCTCGACGACGGCCTCGACGACGCGTTCCAGGCCGGCGCCGTACAGCTCGACGAGGGCGCGGACGAGCTCCTCGGCCCTGGCGCGCGTCGCGGGGTCGGCGTGCTCGCCGAGGTCGGCGAGCAGCGCCTCGACGCGCTCGCCCACCGCGCGGACGTCGCGCCCCCGGGATCCGCCCGCCCGGACGGCGCGGGCGGTACGGACGGCGCGGGCACCGTGCCCGTCGTGCCCGTCGTGCCCGTCGGTGAGCGGGTCGGTGAGCGGCCCCTCCCCGGGTGGCTCCCCGGGGGTCGCCGGGCCGGTCATGCCGGGCCGAAGGCGTGCGGGCTGTGCAGTTTGCGCAGCTCCTTGCCGCCGCCGAGGTACATGTGGACCCCGCACGGCAGGCACGGGTCGAAGCTGCGTACGGCGCGCATGATGTCGATGCCTTTGAAGTCCTCCGGCGGGTTCTCCTCGAAGATCGGGGTGTTCTGCACCGCGTCCTCGTACGGGCCGGGCGTGCCGTACGGGTCGCGGACGCTGGCGTTCCACGGGGTGGGCGGGTACGGGTGGTAGTTGGCGATCTTTCCGTCCCTGATCACCATGTGGTGCGACAGCACGCCCCGGACCGCCTCGGTGAACCCGCAGCCGATCGCCTCCTCCGGCACCTCGAACGGCGCCCAGGTCCGGGTGCGCCCGGCGCGGACCTCGGCCAGGCCCTGCTCGGCGAAGTGCAGCGCGCAGGCCGCCGCGTACGCCTGGAAGTAGGAGCGGGCCCGGTTGCGCTCCAGCGCGTTGGACAGCGGCTGGCCGTCGTGGGTGGGGATGGTCCACTCCAGCGTCTTCTCCGGGCGGGTGGCGGTCTTCGGCAGGTTGATCTGCACGCTGTGGCCGGTGGCCTTGACGTAGCCGATGTCCACCCGCCCGGACAGGGCGGTGGACCACAGGCGGGCGATGGGGCCGCCGCCGGTGTCCAGCGGGAGCATGTCGGCGCCGTCGAACCAGCGCGGCGACATCACCCAGCTGTACTTGCCGGTGAAGTCGCGTTTCTGCGGGTGGGGGATGGTGTGCTGGTTCCACGGGTGCCGGATGTCGACGGGGTTGCCCAGCGGGTCGTGGGTGACGAACGGCTCCTGCCCGGCCCAGTCGTCGTAGTAGGAGCTGCCCAGCAGGATGCGGATGCCGAGGTTGATGTCGACGAGGTCGTTCGTGACGAGACGGCCGTCCACGATCACGCCGGGGGTGACGAACATCCGCCGGCCCCAGTCGCTCATGGTGCGGTAGTCGAAGTCGCAGTGCTCGGGGTCGTTGAAGCTGCCCCAGCAGCCGAGCAGCACCCGGCGGCGGCCGACCTCCTCGTAGCCGGGCAGGGCCTGGTAGAAGAAGTCGAACAGGTCGTCGTGCATGGGCACGACCCGTTTGACGAACTCGACGTAGCGCATCAGCCGGGTGAGGTAGTCGGTGAACAGCTGCACGGTGGCGACCGTGCCGACCCCGCCGGGATACAGGGTGGAGGGGTGCACGTGCCTGCCCTCCATCAGGCAGAACATCTCCCGGGTGACCCGGCTCATGGCCAGGGCCTCGCGGTAGAACTCCCCCTCCAGCGGGTTGAGGGAGCGCATGATGTCGGCGATGGTGCGGAAGCCGTGGTCGGCGGCGTGCGGGGCCTCGGTGGTCTCGGCCAGCGCGAGCACCCCGGGGTTGGTCTCGCGGACCATCTTCTCGCAGTAGTCGACCCCCACCAGGTTCTCCTGGTAGATGTTGTGGTCGAACATGTACTCGGCCGCCTCGCCGCAGTTGACGATCCACTCCCCCAGCGCCGGGGGGCGGGCGCCGTAGGCCATGTTCTGGGCGTAGACCGAGCAGGTGGCGTGGTTGTCGCCGCAGATGCCGCAGATCCGGCTGGTGATGAAGTGCGCGTCGCGGGGGTCCTTGCCCTTCATGAAGATGCTGTAGCCGCGGAAGATCGACGAGGTGCTGTAGCACTCGGCGACCTCCCGGTTGGCGAAGTCGATCTTGCAGTAGATGCCGAGGCTGCCCACGATCCGCGTGATCGGGTCCCACGACATCTCCACCAGCTCCCGGCCGCCGGGCGGCGGGGTCTCCTCCGTCTTCTCAGGTGAGGTCTTCATGCTCAGCTCCAGGGCGCCTTGTAACCGGTGAGCAGGGCGCGGCCCTTGGTGCGCCACTTCGGTTCCTTGTCGACCGTCTTGAGGGTGATGCCGCGCAGGCCGCGCACGACGCCGCCGTAGGCGCCGCTGACCGTGGACGACAGCCGCGCTCCGGGCGGTTCGTCCATGAACGGCATGAACTTGTCGGGGAAGCCGGGCATCGTGCAGGCGATGCAGATCCCGCCCACGTTGGGGCAGCCGCCGATGCCGTTCATCCAGCCGCGCTTGGGCACGTTGCACCGTACGACCGGCCCCCAGCAGCCGATCTTCACCAGGCACTTCGGCGAGCCGTACTCGGCGGTGAACTGGCCCTGCTCGTAGTAGCCGGCCCGGTCGCAGCCCTCGTGCACGGTCTGGCCGAACAGCCATGTCGGCCGCAGCGCCTCGTCCAGCGGGATCATCGGCGCCTGCCCGGTGAGCTGGTAGAGCAGGTAGAGGATCGTCTCCGACAGGTTGTCCGGCTGGACCGGGCAGCCCGGCACGTTGACGATCGGCAGGCCGGCCTTGGAGCGCCAGTCCCAGCCCAGGTAGTCGGCGACGCCCATCGCGCCGGTCGGGTTGCCCGCCATGGCGTGGATGCCGCCGTAGGTGGCGCAGGTTCCGGCCGCCAGTACGGCGGTGGCCTTCGGCGCGAGGATGTCCAGCCACTCGCTGGTGGTCCGGGGCTGCCCGGTGGCCGGGTCGTTGCCGAACCCGCACCAGTAGCCCTCCTGCTTGATCGACTCGTTCGGGATGGATCCCTCCACGACCAGCACGAACGGTTCCAGCTCGTCGCGCGCGGCCCGGAAGAACCACTCGATGAACACGTCGGAGCCCTGCATCGGCCCGGACTCGAAGTCGACCAGCGGCCAGTGCACGGCCACCCTCGGCAGGCCGGGAAGCGCCCCCAGGGCGATCTCCTCGATGCTGGGCTGCGTCGCCGCGGTCAGCGAGACCGAGTCGCCGTCGCAGCTCAGCCCGGCGTTGATCCAGAGGATGTGGACGAGCGGCTCCTCCTCCGGCGGCCCGGCCGCGCCCCGGCTCTCCTGCCGCTGTTCCTCCTGCGGCTCCGCCGCGCCCTGGCTCTCCCGCCGTCTCTCCTGCCGTTTCTCCTGCCGTTTCTCGTGCCGTTTCTCCTGCCGCGCCCGGCCCGCCGGTGCCGTCATGCCGTCCTGCCTTCCCGGGGCTCCCCGCTCCTCGATGCCGGTGGTCGATGGTGGTGGGGGAGGTCTCGTGCGGTGCGGATCATGACGCGTCTCCTCGGGTTCCTCGGGTTCCTCGGGTTCGCCGGGCTCCTCGCGTTCTCGTGCTCTCGTGCTCTCGTGTTCTCGCGGCGGGTCCGGGCCCGGGTCCGTCAGCCGACGTTGTGGACCGGCGGGGCCGGGGCGGCGCCGAGGGCGTGCTGGGTCAGCTCCCACAGCACGTGGTAGACCGTCGTCTGCGCCTCCTGGATCCGGTGCACCGAGGAGGAGGGGATGACGAACAGGTAGTCCAGCAGCTCCAGCTCGGACAGCCTGCCGCCCCGGTCCCCGGCCAGGCCGATGGTGAGCATGCCCAGCCGGGCCGCCTCCTCGAAGGCGCGGACGACGTTGGCGGAACCGCCGCTGGTGGTCAGGCCGAAGGCCATGTCGCCGCGCCGCCCGAGGGCGGCGAGCTGGCGGGCGAAGACGACGTCGAAGCCCACGTCGTTCGACAGGGCGGTCACCACGGCGACGTCGCTGGTCAGCGACAGCGCGGGCAGGGAGAGCCCGTAGCCGGGATGCAGGAACGCCGTCGCCACCTCCTGGGCGTCGGTGCTGCTGCCGCCGTTGCCGAAGGCGAACAGCCGCCCGCCGGCGGCGAACCGGATGGCCATCTCCCCGGCGCACTCGACGAGCTCGTCCGCCATCGACTCGGCCAGTTCCCGGCGCAGCCGGACGATCTCGGCGGCCTTCTCTCCGGTGGAGCGCAGCGCCTCGGTCAGCACCGCGTCGAGGTCGCCGGGGCCCGGGTAGAGAAAGGGGTAGAGCCCGCCCATCCCCTCGGGGGGCCGCTCACCGGTGCTCATCGCCGTTTCCTCTCCTGGTCACCGCGTTTCCCGATGTCTGCCGATCGCGGCGCCTTGGACCGCCGCGTCCCCGATCGCCGTCTCTCCGGTCGCCGTCTCTCCGGTCGCCGTGTCTCCGGGCATCGTTTCCCCGGGCACCGCGCCTCCGGGTCCTATGTCTCCGGGCGCCGCCTCCTCCGGCGCGCGCCGGTGCCTGCCGACGACCGCGATGGCCTCCCCCGCGTGGACGAGGACCGTGTCGCCCTCGGCGGCGTCCACCAGGGCCACGCTCACCTCGGTGGTGACCGGGCCCGCGCCGGCGACGGCCAGCCCGCCGTACCTGATGCTGATCACCCGCATCGGCACGGCCTCGTCGGCGCACGTGACGCACGGCCCGGTGTCGCAGCAGCCGTCCTCGTCGCTCATCGTGTCTCCTCTCCACCGAGCAGGCCGGGCCTGTCGTGGAAGACGTGAACCAGCTCCCACAGCACGTGATAGACGGTGACGTGAATCTCCTTGACCACCGCCGGGTCGTCGGAGGCGGCGATCAGGATGTGCTCGGCCGCCCGCTCGCGCACCACGGCGCCGCCGTCGCCCCCGACGAGGGCGAGCGTGAACAGGCCCAGCGCCCCGGCCTCCTGCAGGCCGCGCAGGACACCCGGGCAGTCGCCGTCGCGGGAGATCCCGAGCGCCATGTCCGCCGGGTCGGCCCAACGGCGCAGCTGGTGGGCGAACGACTCGGCGGGCCCCTCCCGGGCGCTCACCCCGCTGACGGTGGCGGCGTCGTTGCTGAGGGCCAGGGCGGGCAGCGCCTTCTTGCCCATGATGACCGGATGCATGAACTCGACCGCGATGTGGGCCGCGTCGGTGCCGCCCCCGCCGCTGCCGAACACGATCAGCTTTCCACCGCGGTGGAACCGGTCCGCCATCTCCCGGCACGCGCGGGCGATGCGCAGGGAGTCCTCCGCGAGAGCGTGACCGGCGGAATCCCGACGGGCGAAGGCCTCGCTGACGGCCAACTGCATGGTCGATGTCACTGGCATGTGAACACTCCGTCATTTACGGTAGTCGTCAGATTACGTTCCGTGTTCGGCGAATCGACACCTTCGACGCCACAAAGCGGAGTAAAGATCTGATCACTCGCCCGACCGGCCGCGGCGGCCGCCGGCGACGGGGATCCACCGGGATTCCCGCGTCCCGCGGGGTTCCCGCCCTTGGTGATGATCAACGTTCCCCGTTATCGTCTCGCAGTGGGGTCGTCTCGCGGCGGGGCACGGGCGGGACGGCGCGCCTCGGGCACCCCGGGCCGCCGCCGTACGGCGCGGGTCCGGCACGACGGCCGCCGTACGGCACGCGTCCCGCGGGGCCGTCGCCGTACGACGCGCGTCCAGCCGGGCCGCCGTACGGCACGCGTCCGGCACGACGGCCCGCCGACCGACCGAAGGAGAACGACCTTGACGGCAGCCGCCCGCTGGATCCGGCGCTTCCACCCCTCCCCCGGAAGCGACGTCCAGGTGGTCTGCTTCCCGCACGCCGGGGGCACCGCGAGTTACTACCACCCGCTGTCGGCGGCCCTGGCGCCCGCCGCCGAGATGCTCGCCGTGCAGTACCCGGGCCGGCAGGACCGGTTCGACGAGCCGCTGATCGACGATCTGTCCCTGCTCGCCGACCGGACGGCCGAGGCGCTCGGCGGCGGCGACCGGCCACGGGTGTTCTTCGGGCACAGCATGGGGGCCGTCATGGCCTTCGAGGTCGCCCGGCGGCTGGACCGCGGCGGGCCGGTCGCGCTGTTCGTGTCCGGGCGGCGCGCCCCCTCCACGACCCGGCTGGAGACCGCGCACCTGCTCGGTGACGACGAGCTCGTGGCCCTGGCCGAGATGCTCGGCGGATCGGATCCGGAGGTGCTGCGGCACGAGGAGCTGCGCGGGCTGATCCTGCCGAGCCTGCGCGCCGACTACCGGGCGGTCTGCACCCACAGCCCCGACGGCGAGGCGCGGCTCGCCGTACCGATCACCGCGCTCACCGGCGACGCCGACCCGGTGACCAGTGTGGCCGAGGCCGAGGCGTGGGGCCGGCACACCACCTCCCGGTTCGAGTTGAAGGTGTTCCCCGGCGGCCACTTCTTCCTCACCGGCCACGTACCGGAGATCGCCCGGATGATCCTCGGCTCAGTGAGGGCGGTTCACGCGTGACGGCGCTGCTGGCCGTCAGCGACCTGCATGTCGGCTACCAGGAGAACCGCCGGATCGTCGAGGAGATGCGGCCGTCGTCCGGGTCCGACTGGCTGCTGGTCGCCGGGGACGTCTCGGAGAAGGTCGCCGACATCGAGTGGGCGCTCGGCCTGCTGGCCGGACGTTTCGAGAAGGTCGTGTGGGTTCCGGGCAACCACGAGCTGTGGTCCCACTCCAGCGACCCGGTCCGGCTGCGCGGCGAGGAGCGCTACCGGCACCTGGTGAAGGTCTGCGGTGACCTCGGCGTGGTGACCCCGGAGGACCCCTACCCGGTGTGGGAGGGGCCGGGCGGGCCGGTCGTGATCGCCCCGCTGTTCGTGCTGTACGACTACACCTTCCGCATGCCGGGGGTCGCCACCGCCGAGGAGGCGCTGGCCCTGGCCTACGACAGGGGCGTGGTCTGCACCGACGAGGTGTTCCTGCACCCCGACCCCCACCCCTCCCGCGCGGCGTGGTGCGAGGCCAGGGTCGCCGAGACAGAACGGCGGCTGGCCGAACGCCCGGGTGGCCTGCCGACCGTGCTCGTCAACCACTATCCGCTGGTGCGCGAGCCGACCCGGGTCATGCACCACCAGGAGTTCACGATCTGGTGCGGCACCGAGCTCACCGCCGACTGGCACCTGCGGTTCGACGCCCGCGCGGTCGTCTACGGCCACCTGCACATCCCCCGCACCACCTGGTACGACGGCGTGCGCTTCGAGGAGGTCTCACTGGGCTACCCGCGCGAGTGGCGGCCCCGCCCCACCCAGCCGGGCCGGTTGCGCCGCATCCTGCCCGCTCCCCCGGCGGCGGCGCCGTGATCGAGGAGATCCTGCCGTCGTGGGTGGCGAGCGCCGAGGCGTTCGCCGACCCGCCCGACGCCGGGCTGTTCCCCGAGGAGGCGGCGGTCGTCGCCCGCTCGGTGGAGCGGCGGCGGCGCGAGTTCACCACCGCCCGCCACTGCGCCCGCCGGGCGCTGGCCCGCCTGGGCGTGCCGCCCGCCCCCATCCTGCCCGGCGAGCTGGGCGCGCCCGTCTGGCCCGCCGGGGTACGGGGCGCCATCACCCACTGCGAGGGGTACCGCGCCGCCGCGGTCTCCCTCAAGGCCCTCACCGTCGGCATCGACGCCGAGCCGCACGAGCCGCTCCCCGAGGGGATCGCGGGCATCGTGGCCCTCCCCGAGGAACGGGCCGAGCTGGCGCGCCTCGCCGGCGGAACCCACTGGGACCGGCTGCTGTTCAGCGCCAAGGAGAGCGTCTACAAGGCGTGGTTCCCGCTGGCCCGGCGCTGGCTCGACTTCGACGAGGCCCACGTCACCTTCGATCCGGCCGGGACGTTCACCGCCCGGCTGCTGGTGGCCGGGCCCGTGGTGGAGGGCCGGGAGCTGACCGGCTTCACCGGCCGCTGGCTCGTCTCCGGCGGCCTGGCGCTCACCGCCATCGCCCTGCCGCAGGGGTGACGCCCGGCGGGGCCGTCCAGCCGCGCAGCACGGCGAGCACCGTGAGCGGCACAGATGACGAGGATCGGGCGGCGTCGGCGAGGTCCTGCGGGCTCCCGGTGCGGTGTCACCGAAACCACGGCCGGGCGTCATTTCATGGAGCCTCGCGGGAGCGGGATGATCGCTTCAGGAAAACCTGAACTCTCCTCATTGACCAGGCCGATCGCATCACCGTCGATGGACAGATGCGGGTGAGCGCGGCTCCGGAGGGAAGAGCCGGCCTCACATCGATGGGTCCGGGCGGTGGCGAGGTCAGAAAACAGCCAGCGGAGGGTCTTCCGTCGGCTGGGGCGACTCGACCACGATGATGGGCTCGATCACTTCGGCCGGCACGACATCGTTCTCTTTCCAGAGCGGATCGCCGATCCGCGCCCAACCGCTGGTGATCTCCACAGCCGTGCGGAAGTAGCCGTTTGGCCCCGCGCTGTCAGACCACGGTGCAGCGGCATGCTCATGCCGCCTGCGCTGCTCGATCAGGTCGGAGTGAAAGGCCGCCGCCGGGTGGCCGTGGCGGTCGGCCAGCCGGTAGAAGAACATCGCGACGCCGATCCGCGCGGCACGCTCGTAGTGCCGCCCGTAACGGAAGGCCAGTTCGGCGGCCGCCTCGGTCAACGAGGAGGGACGCAGCAACCTGGCCGCGTCACCGGCGCGGTGCAGCCACAGATACGCCGACGAGTGCTGGTTCCTCAACCAGGCTATGACCGCCATCCGCATGCAATCCTGCGGATCCCCCATCTCGATCTCCCCCAGCAGCCGGGCCCCTATCCTGCCGTAGACCTCCCGATCACCCTGCCTCTCCCGCCAGAGCGCCACCGCGTCGGCGACGTCGGGCTCAGGCGGCTTCGTCTGCACGGTGACGGGAGACGCGGGCGTCGCCTCACCCGTCCGGCTGTCCGGCGGTCGTGCGGGCGGCCGGGCGGCGTCGGACAGGGGATCCTCGGCGTCCTCCCGAGCGACGCGAGCGGCCCGCCACCGGGCGTTCCAGTCAGCGCGGCCGCCCAGGGGCTCGACGGGCAGTCCGTTTTCCACGGCCGCCGCATGGCAGGCGGCCACGAACATGTCGACCCACGGCCAGGGCGGAAGGCGCTTTCGCTTGCCACTCAGAATGTCGTGTGTGGTGCTGGGTTCGAGCGCCGCGTATTTCTCCCTCTTCGCGTTGGCGATGGACAGTCTTTTGAGCTGGGACAGCGTCGGACCCCCGGCTTGCTCACGCAGTTCCTTGAGCTGGTCGATGAAGCCGTGGTGCGCCGCGACGCGATGTTGACCCTCCATTGCACCTTTAGTCCGATTCGGTAACTAGTGATCAACAAAAAGTGACGGAAGCCATAGTTACACCAAAGGACTGTCAAGCTGGGGCAGATCGCACATCCCGTCTCGTCCGGAACACGCGCCCCCCGGAAGAACGGGTGACCAGGGGAATCAGAGAACGGCCCGGATGACTCCGGATGATCCCGGATGAGAACGGATGCGGATTCCGGATGAGACCGGACGGCGCCGAAGGGCTTCCGGACGACACCGGACACCGGCCGACGCATGGCGTCGCGGAGAGATCACCACCAGGAAAGCAGCGGCTTGTCCGGGTTCATTCGGGGATGCTGGAAGTGGTGGCAGCCGTCGCCACAGCCCCCGCATCGTTGACCGCGCACCCCCTGCCACCGACGACGGAGGCGAGAGCCCCATGCCATGCGCCAGTGCCCACGCCTTCCTGCGCGTCAACGGCACCCGGTCCTGCCGCCCTTTCCCACCTCAGGTCACCGACGACGACCAGCTGCTCATACTGCTGGTCACCACCTGGGCGCTGACCACCGGACGTATCCCGCCCAACCGCCCATCCGACCGGCTCACCCGCGAAGAGCTGATCGAGTTCTGGGCCGATGAACACACCGCCGGCACGGTGCCGGCACCACCGCAGGAGTGAAACCCGCATGTTCTCCACGACCGTCCTGATCGTGCTCACCATCACCGCCCTGGTCGCGGCCATCGCCTGCGCCCTCACCCTGGCGGCCGGCGCCCCCTGGCCCACCGCCCTGCTCAGCGGTGGCGCAGCAGCCGGTGTCGCCCTGGGCCTGCTGCCCCGTCTACTGGACGACCGTCACGACCCGGAATGAGAAGCCATGAAGACAAGCACGCCGGCGAACACCGCGCGGCTGAAGTCGCCGCCGTCGAACCGGGTGGGAAGACTTCCCTGGGCTCGGGCGCTCCGGCTCAGACGGCGAAGGGGTAGGTCTCGGGGGCCTCGCCCCGCTCCCAGCGGGCGGTCCGCTCCAGCGGCTCGACGGCCCGGGTCTCGTCGATGTGGATCACCGCGTCGAACTGCCCGGCCAGGCGGGCGTGCAGGTAGTGGCTCCGCCGTTCGGTCCGGGGGCGGTAGACCACGCCGATCGCCCGCTCCAGCAGGGGCGTGCCGAGTCCCCCCGCGGGATCACCGGCGCCGGGTCCCCCCGCGCCGCGCTCACCGCCACCCGGCTCGCCCGCGCCGTACTCCCCGGAGGGGGGTTTCCCGGAGGCGGGTTCCCCGGCGGCGCGCAGGTCGAGCAGGAAGTCGCCGCGGCCGGTGCGGTGGAAGAGCTCCTCGGCCGTTCCGGGGAAGGCGGGCCGTACCCGCATGCGGTCGGCGGGGGCGCCCCAGTCGCCGGCGGCCGTCACCGTGCCGGTGTAGGTGGTGAGGCCGATGAGGCGGCACTCTCCGGGGAAGCACTCGCGGGCGAGCTGCCCGAGCGTGACCTCGCCCTCCTCGCCGGCCTCGGTGGCCCGCGCGTCGCCGACGTGGGAGTTGTGCGCCCACACCACGATCCTGGCCGGCCGGCCGCGCTGCCGGGTGAGGTGGGCGGCGAGGGCGTGCAGCGTCTCGGCCATGTGGGTGTCGCGCAGGTTCCAGGAGGAGACCCGCCCGCCGAACATCGTGCGGTAGTACTCCTCGGCGGCCACGACGTCCCTGGCGTTCCGTTCGGCGTAGAAGACCTCGTCGCGGGCGAGCATCCCGTCCCTTCGGACGTGCTCCAGCGTGTGGGCGCGCAGGTCGGCCAGTTGCTCGACCGCCTGTTCCTCGCACGACTCTCCGGCTCCGAACGCGGCGGCGAAGCCGTACGCCCGGCTGTCGTCGGCGCCGTGGTGGTCGAAGCAGGCGTAGCGCTCGCGGGCGCGCGCCGCGGCCTGCGGGTCCGTCCTGTCCAGGAAGGCGACGACCTCGTGGATCGACCGGTACATGCCGTACAGGTCGAGGCCGTAGAAGCCCGCCCTGGCGCGTTCGGCGCGGCCGGCCCGGTCGTTGTGGGCGCGCAGCCAGCCGACGAAGTCGAGCACCACCGCGTTGCGCCACATCCACGTGGGGAAGCGCTCGAAGCCGCGCAGCGCCTCCTCCGCGGTGAGATCGTCGCTGCGGCCGTGGACGTAGCGGTTCACCCGGTAGGCGTCGGGCCAGTCGGCCTCCGCCGCCACGGCGCAGAATCCCCGCTTCTCGATGAGCAGCCGCGTCATGTGGGCACGGGCCTCGTAGAACTCGTGGGTGCCGTGGGACGCCTCCCCGATCAGTACGAAGCGGGCGTCACCCACCAGATCCAGCAGGTCCTCCTCGCGGGGCGTCCCCTCCGCCGCGGGCAGCGCCCGGGAGGCGATCGCCGAGGCTCCGGGACGGAGCGCGGTGCCGCCGTCCGAGGGGCGCGCGACGGCGCGGGGATTCGCGGGCAGCCGATCCGTCATCGCCACCAACTCCCAGGTCGGAGCGGGTCGCCGCCCCGCCGGGGCGGTGTTGACACCAGCTTAGACCGCCGTACGGCGCGCAGCCTCGCCTGCCGCCGCGGTTACGGCAGCGCCACCCCCGGGGCAGTTGCCGACGCCGTACGGCGGGCGGAGACTCAAGGCACCCCTCCGCCACGGTGAGCCTTCGTGCCCGGTCTGGAATGACTGGAATGTCCGGGAGATCCGGCGGCTCCACCGACCGGAAAACCGGTTGACGGCTGCCTTAGCCTAGGCGGGTTCTGTGCGCCGGTCGGCGACCAACCACCCCTAGACCGTGAGGAGAGTGCTGCCTGCTGATGCCCCCTGATACGGACCCCCTCGAACAGAAGGACTCCAACGACTCGACCGGAGACGACACCGCCGGGCCCGCGGAGGACCCCCGCCCGGCCCCCGCTCCCCCGCCGCGCCGCCGCGGCCTGACCTCCCTGTGGCGGATGAGGTCCTACCTCCGCCCCCATGTCACCCGCCTGGTCTTCATCTGGCTGCCCGCCCTCGTGGCGACCGGGATCGCGATCGTCATCCCGATGGTCGCCCGGAAGATCATCGACGGTCCCGTCGCGGACAGGGACACCGGCGCCCTGGTCCCCCTCGCCCTGCTGGCCCTGGCGCTGGGCGTGCTGGAGGCGGGCCTCATCTTCGCCCGCAGGTGGCTGATGTCCGACGTCGTCCTGGACGTGGAGACCAGGCTCCGCGACGACGTCTACCGGCACCTGCAGCGGCTGCCGATGGGCTTCCACGGCTCCTGGCAGTCCGGCCAGCTGCTGTCGCGCGTGACCACGGACCTGTCGGTGATCCGGCGGTTCCTCGGCTTCGGCATCCTCTTCCTCGTCCTGATCACCGTGCAGATCGTGACGGTGACCGTGCTGCTGCTGAACATGTACTGGCCGCTCGGCCTGCTCGTCGCCCTGTCCGCGGCGCCGGTGGTGATCACCTCGCTGCGCTTCGAACGGGGGTACATCGACGTCTCCCGGCGGGTCCAGGACGAGCAGGGCGACCTCGCCACCGTGATCGAGGAGTCCGCGGTCGGCATCCGGACGATCAAGGCGTTCGGCCGCGGACGGCACATCGCCGGCCTCTTCGGTGAGGGGGCGGACAAGGTCTACCGCTCCTCGATGGAGAAGGTGCGGCTGTCGTCGAAGTTCTTCACCTTCCTGGAGGTGGTCCCGAACGTCACCCTCGCGCTGGTGCTGCTGCTGGGCGCGCTCGCGGTCGGCTCGGGCGCGCTGACGCTGGGCACGCTGGTCGCCTTCACCACGCTGATGCTGCAGCTCGTGTGGCCCATCTCGGCCCTGGGCTTCATCCTGGTGCAGGGCCAGGAGGCGATGACCGCGGCGGACCGCGTGCTGGAGGTGCTCGACACCGAGCCGGAGATCGTCGGCGGTTCCGGGGAGATCGAGCGGCCCCGGGGGCACCTGCGGTTCGAGGGTGTGGAGTTCCGCTTCCCCGGCGCGGCCGAGCCGGTGCTGCGTGACGTCTGGCTGGACGTACGGCCCGGCGAGACGGTCGCGGTCGTCGGCGCGACGGGCTCGGGCAAGACCACGCTGACCTCCCTGGTGCCGCGGCTGCACGACGTCACCGCGGGCCGGGTCACGATCGACGGGCACGACGTACGGGACCTGTCGCTGCCCGCGCTGCGCTCGCTGGTCGCCACGGCCTTCGAGGAGCCGACGCTGTTCTCGATGAGCGTCCGGGAGAACCTGACGCTGGGCCGGCACGACGCCACCGAGGAGGAGATCGAGGCGGCGATCGAGACGGCCCAGGCCGGGTTCGTCCACCGGCTGCCGTGGGGGCTGGACACCAGGATCGGCGAGCAGGGGATGTCGCTGTCCGGCGGTCAGCGCCAGCGGCTGGCCCTGGCCCGCGCCGTGCTGAGCCGGCCGAGGATCCTCGTGCTGGACGACACGCTCTCGGCGCTGGACGTCGAGACGGAGATCCTCGTGGAGGAGGCGCTGCGGCACGTGCTGCGCGACGCGACCGGGATCGTCGTGGCGCACCGCGCCTCCACCGTGCTGCTGGCGGACAAGGTGGCGCTGCTGCTGGACGGCACGATCGCGCACGTCGGCCGGCACCACGAGCTGCTGGCGAGCGTGCCGGAGTACCGCGCGCTGCTGTCGGCGGCCCTGGACGACGAGATCGGCCCGGACCCGGACCCGGACTCAGGCCCGGACTCAGGCCCGGACGAGGGGGCCGGCCTGGGCGCCGGCATGGACCTGGACAGCGAGGGGGCGCTGCGATGAGCACGACGGACCACGCGAGACCGGCGGGCGCGGCCCGCCCGGACCGGCCGGAGCACGAGCGGGACGAGCGGGACGAGCAGGACGAACGGGCGTGGCGGGGGGTCGCCGCCGAGAAGGACGACGACCTGCCGCCGCAGGAGTCGCTGGCGCTGCGCTCGCAGTCCAGGCGGTTGCTCGGCGAGCTGCTGCGCCCCTACCGCAGGCAGATCGCGCTGCTCGTCGCGGTCATCGTCGTCTGCAACGCCGCCGCCCTGGCCATCCCCTTCCTGGTCAAGGTCGGCATCGACTCCGGCATCCCGCCGATGGCCGCCGGGCACGGGCCGGGGACGCTGGTGACCGTCGTGGCGGCGATCCTGGTCGCGGCGGCCGTGCAGGCGGTGAGTCGGCAGGTGTTCCTCAGGATGGCGGGCCGGATCGGCCAGAACATCCTGCTGGAGCTGCGGCGGCGGGTGTTCGGCCACTTCCAGCGGCTGTCGCTGTCGTTCCATGACGACTACACCTCCGGGCGGGTCGTCGCGCGGCTCACCTCCGACATCGAGGCCATCTCCGAGATGCTGCAGTCGGGCTTCGACGGGCTGGTCACCGCCGTGCTGACGCTGGTCGGCACCGCGGTCCTGCTGCTGGTCCTGGACGTCCCGCTGGCGCTGGTCGCCCTGCTGCCGCTGCCGGTCCTGCTGCTGTTCACCCGGTGGTTCCGGCGGCAGTCGAGCCTCGCCTACCGCCGGACCCGGGAGACGGTCGCCCTGGTGATCGTCCACTTCGTGGAGTCGATGACCGGCATCCGGGCGGTCCAGGCGTTCCGCCGGGAGCCGCGCAACCAGGAGATCTTCTCCGAACTCAACGTGGACTACCGGGACGCCAACCTCCGCAGCATGCGGCTGATCGCGATGTTCATGCCGGGGGTCAAGCTGATCGGCAACGTCACGATCGCGGCCGTCCTGCTGTACGGCGGCTGGCGGGCCATCGGCGGTGACGTCCAGGTGGGCGTGCTGGCGGCCTTCCTGCTCTACCTGCGGCAGTTCTACGAGCCGATGCAGGAGATCAGCCAGTTCTACAACACGTTCCAGTCGGCGGCGGCGGCGCTGGAGAAGCTCGCCGGCGTGCTGGACGAGCGGCCCGTGGTGGCCGAGCCGCGCGAGCCGGTGGCGCTGGAGCGGCCGCGCGGCGAGGTGCGGTTCGAGGGGGTGGAGTTCTCCTACCTCGACGGCACGCCGGTCCTGCCGGAGATGGACCTGGTGATCCCCGCCGGGCAGAACGTGGCGCTGGTCGGCACCACCGGGGCGGGCAAGACCACGCTGGCGAAGCTGGTCGCCAGGTTCTACGACCCCGTCGCCGGCCGGGTGCTGCTCGACGGCGTCGACCTGCGCGACCTCGCCGAGGAGACGCTGCGCGGCGCGGTGGTCATGGTGACGCAGGAGAACTTCCTGTTCACCGGTACGGTGGCCGACAACATCCGGTTCGGCCGCCCGGACGCGACCATGGACGAGGTCGTGGCGGCCGCCCGGTCGATCGGCGCCCACGACTTCATCTCGGCGCTCCCGGAGGGTTACGACACCCAGGTCGGCAAGCACGGCGGCCGGCTGTCGGCGGGCCAGCGGCAGCTGGTGGCCTTCGCCCGCGCCTTCCTCGCCGACCCGGCGGTGCTGATCCTCGACGAGGCCACCTCCAGCCTCGACGTGCCGGGTGAGCGGCTCGTTCAGCGGGCGATGCGCACGATCCTCGCCGACCGGACCGCGCTGATCATCGCCCACCGGCTGTCGACGGTCGAGACCGCCGAGCGGGTGCTGGTGATCGAGGGCGGCCGGATCGTGGAGGACGGCTCCCCGGACCGGCTCATCGCGGAGGGGGGCCGCTTCGCCGGTCTGCACCGGGCCTGGATGGACAGCGTGTCGGAGGGGTCCGGAGCCCCGGCCGGCCACGGGTGAGGCGTTCCGGCCGGACCGGGCAGGGCCCCGGTCCGGCCGGGAGGTTCAGGAGCGCTGCGGCGCCGGGGCCTTCCTGTGGGCGGTCCGCACCGGCAGCGGGCAGGTCTCGCCGCGGGCGAGGTAGCGCACCCGGTCGGACAGGCCGCGCCGCTCGACCTCCTCGCGGAAGTCGTCGAGGCCGGAGGAGAACGCCTCGTAGTCGTCGTAGTGGATCGGCACGGCGTGCCTGGGGCCGATGAAGGAGAGCCACTCGGCGCCCTGCGCGCCGTCCATGGTCACCATCATCATGCCCAGGATCATGGTGCCGCCCAGGTGGACGACGCCCACGTCGATGTCGGGGTAACGCTCGGGGATGGGCGCTAGGAGCTCGCGGTCCATCAGCGTGTCGCCGCTGATGTACATGCGCAGGCCGACCCGGCCGTCCCGGCGGCCGAACTCCAGCATGCTGCCCATCACCGGCGGCAGCAGCACCTGGGCCGCCCCGGGCGCGTGCCGTCCGGGCAGCGCGGTGATCTTCAGCGTGCGGCCGTCGCGGCGGAGGATCCGCTCCTGCCAGGTGCTCAGGCCCGCGGCCTCGCCGAAGCCCTGGCGCCGCAGCCGCCGCGCCGCCTGCCGGGTGGTCACGATCGGCACGGACCGGTCGAGCCCGCGGCGGGCGACCCGGTCCCAGTGGTCGCCGTGCATGTGCGACAGCACGACGGCGTCGAGCGGGGGCAGGTCCTCCACCTGTATCGCCGGATCGGTGCGGCGCCTGCTGCTCAGGCCGTAGCCGAGGTAGGCGCGCCGGCCCCGGTGGAGGAAGTTCGGATCGGTGAGCAGGGTGAACCCGTCGTAGCGGATGAGCATCGTGGCGTTGCCGACGAAGAAGACGCCGGACTCGGGGAAGTCGACCATGACGGGCCTCCAGCTGGTGCGGAACCCGGGCCGCGACCCCGGTCACGCTTCGGGTGCTTCCTCGTTCTCAGCGAGCCATGCCCGTTTCGGGCGTTTTCTCACCGGGTTCTCGTTCTCTCACCGGGTTCTCACCCGGCTCGCCGTACCGCCGCTTCCCACCGGATCCTCACGGGCCCGCCGTATCGCCGCGCGCGGCCCCGGGCGGCGACACATGATGGGGATCATGGAAGCGAAGCGCATCTACCACGGCACCGGTCCCGGCCCCATCACCCCGGACGGCTGCGCCGTCGACTACTACGCGATGCTGACCCCGAACGGCGAGCCGGAGCTCGTGCACGGCGCCGTCCCGGCCGGCGCGAGCATCCTGGAGCTCGGCTCGGGGGCCGGAAGGGTCACCCACGGCCTCCTGGCCCTCGGCCACCCGGTGGTCGCCGTCGACGAGTCGCCGGAGATGCTCGCGCACATCGAAGGCGCCGAGACCGTCTGCTCCCCCATCCAGACGCTCGCCCTGGGCCGGACGTTCGACGTGGTCCTGCTCATGTCGTTCGTGATCGAGACGGCCGACGACGAGCTGCGCCGGGCGTTCCTGCGCACCTGCCGCGACCACGTCGCCGACGGCGGCCTGGTGATCCTCCAGCGCAAGCCCCCGGAGTGGTACGACACGGTCGGGCCCTCCGAGCGGGTGACCGACGACGGCCACGTCATGCGCATGACCGAGGTCAGCCGGCCGGAGCCCGGCATGCTGGCGGCCACCATGGAGTACACGGTCGGTGACCGGCGCTGGACCCACTTCTTCCTCAGCAGGCGCCTCGACGACGACTTCCTGGCGCGGGAGCTCGACGACGCCGGCCTGGCGATGGACGGCTTCGTCGACGGGGACCGCGGGTGGGTGCGGGCCGTACCGCGCTGACCCATCCGGCGGCGTGCTCTGTTCGGCCCTCCGGCCGAGGGCACGCCGCCGCCGGGCGGGGCGTGCCGGGGCGGCCGGGGGCGGCCGGAGCGCGACGGCGGGACGGGACGTCCGCGCAGGTCACGATGGGTGACGCGGGCCACACGGTTGGGGCGGAACCGATTCAGGCGGAGGGGAACGGGGCAGAAGACCGAGGTGGTCCCGGGCCGCGGGCGGGGTTCCGCGTGTCCGCAGCACGCCGGCGCGGGACGTACGTTGAAGGAGAAGGAGCGGGTGTTCGCCCTGCTCGGCTCACGAAGGGTGTGATCGCGGTGACGGCCCCGGTTGACAACGACACGCTGGTCCTGGCCGACGATGACGACGACTTCAGCGGCGTCTCGGCGTCCGCGACCTCCGACCCGGTCAAGGACTATCTCAAGCAGATCGGCAAGGTCCCCCTGCTCAACGCCGAGCAGGAGGTGGAGCTGGCCAAGCGCATCGAGGCCGGTCTGTTCGCCGAGGAGCAGCTCGCCACCGACGGCGACGGCCTGGCCCCCGACGTCCGCGCGGAGCTGGAGTGGATCGCCGAGGACGGCCGCCGGGCCAAGAACCACCTGCTGGAGGCCAACCTCCGGCTCGTGGTCTCGCTGGCCAAGCGTTACACCGGCCGCGGCATGCTGTTCCTGGACCTCATCCAGGAGGGCAACCTCGGCCTGATCCGCGCGGTGGAGAAGTTCGACTACACCAAGGGTTTCAAGTTCTCCACCTACGCCACCTGGTGGATCAAGCAGGCCGTGACCCGCGCCATGGCCGACCAGGCACGGACCATCCGCATCCCGGTCCACATGGTCGAGGTGATCAACAAGCTGGCCCGCGTGCAGCGGCAGATGACGGCCGACCTGGGCCGCGACCCCACCCCGGAGGAGCTGGGCCGCGAGCTCGACATGCCGGCGGAGAGGATCGTCGAGGTCCAGAAGTACGGCCGCGAGCCGATCTCCCTGCACAGCCCGCTCGGCACCGAGGGTGACAGCGAGTTCGGCGACCTCATCGAGGACTCCGAGGCGCCCACCCCGGCCGACGCGGTCAGCTTCACGCTCCTGCAGGAGCAGCTGAGCTCGGTGCTCGACACGCTGTCGGAGCGCGAGGCGGGCGTGGTGTCCATGCGGTTCGGCCTGACCGACGGTCAGCCCAAGACGCTCGACGAGATCGGCAAGGTCTACGGCGTGACGCGCGAGCGCATCCGGCAGATCGAGTCCAAGACCATGTCGAAGCTGCGGCACCCGTCCCGGTCCCAGGCCCTGCGCGACTATCTGGCCTGAGGATCCGCTATCCGGCCTGAGGATCCGCGGGACCGTCCTCGGGGCCGTCCTCATCGTGGCCGGCCGGTCCGTGCGGGGGCCGGTCACGCGGGCCCGTGTGGAGCAGGTGCCGTACCGGGGAGTTGTCCAGCACGGCGGCGAACGCCTCGATCACCCCCTCGCCCAGCGGGCGGACCGCCTCCACCACGGCCTGGGTGCGGGCGCCGACCTCCTGGATGATCCCCTCGACGATCTGCGGCAGGGGCGGCGCCGGCAGGCCGAGCCGCTGCCGCGGCGGGGCTTTCTCTGGTGGCGCCCAGCGCATCGAGTCCTCGCTCATGGTGAGCCATTCGTCGACGACTCCGTCGATGGCGTCGAGCACGTGATCGGGATCGCTTGCCATAGCGGCCCCCCGGGTGGCTTATGTCCTATGACTCGACGGTACCGCGCCGGGTCCGGCGGGGCCACGGCGAGCCCGGGCCGATCCTCGGGGAGGCTCGCATAGCCGCAGGTGAAAGAGGGTAAAACGGGGGCCGGGCAGGCGGCGGCGCCCAGCCGCCGGGCGTCGCTCGGGGGAGATGGGTCGTGGCCGGACTGCGGACGGGAAAAGGCGTGCTGCGCCGCAAGCCCTTCGAACAGATCGAAGAGGCCGGGGGCGGCGGGACGGGGCAGCTCACCCGTGTGCTGGGGGTGTGGCAGCTCACCGCGATCGGGGTGGGCGGCATCATCGGCGCGGGCATCTTCACGCTCGCGGGCGCGGTGGCCAACGGCAAGGCCGGTCCCGCCGTCGTGCTGTCGTTCCTGGTCGCCGGGATCGCGAGCGCGGCGGCGGCGTTCTCCTACGCCGAGTTCGCCGGGCTCATCCCGAAGGCGGGGTCCGCCTACACCTACGGCTACGCGGTGCTCGGCGAGCTGCCGGGCTGGTTCATCGGCTGGGACCTGCTGCTGGAGTACACCGCGATCGTCGCGGTGGTCGCCATCGGCATCTCCGGCTACTTCTCCTTCCTGCTGGGCAGTCTCGGCGCCGATCTCCCGGCGTGGATGCTGGGCGCGCCGGGGACGGGCGGCGGGCACCGGGTGGACCTGTTCGCCGCGCTGCTGTGCCTGCTGATCGCCTGGCTGCTGAACCTCGGGATGCGCAACGCGGCCCGGTTCGAGATGGCCGTCGTCGGGCTGAAGGTCGCCGTGGTCATCCTGGTCATCGTGGTCGGCGCCTTCTACGTCAGGTCCTCGAACTACGTCCCCTTCTTCCCCTTCGGCGTCGGGGGCGTGTTCGCGGGCGCGGCCACGGTGTTCTTCGCGGTGTTCGGCTACGACGCGATGAGCACCGCCGCGGAGGAGTCCAAGGACGCCACGCGGCACATGCCGAGGGCGATCATGTACTCGCTCGCCATCGCGATGACGCTGTACGTGCTGGCCTGTCTGGTGCTGACCGGCATGCAGAAGTACACCGAGATCGATCGGGAGAGCGGCTTCTCCACGGCGTTCCAGTCGGTGGGCCTGACCCGGCTCGCGGACGTGATCGCGGTCGGGGCGATCATCGGCATCCTCACCGTGATGTTCACGTTCATGCTCGGGGTGACCCGGGTGTGGTTCGCGATGAGCCGCGACGGGCTGCTGCCGAAGTGGTTCGCCAAGACCCACCCGGTACGGCACGTGCCGTACCGGGTGACCTGGATCGTCGGCGTCCTCTCGGCGCTCATCGCCGGGTTCCTGCCCATCGTGGAGGCGGCGGAGCTGACCAACATCGGCATCCTGCTGGCGTTCGTGGTGGTGTGCGCCGCGGTGATCGTGCTGCGCTACCGGCGGCCCGACCTGCCGCGGACCTTCCGCGTCCCGGGCATGCCGGTCGTCCCGGCCGTCGGCATCGCCTTCTCGCTCTGGCTGATCACCTTCCTGGCGTGGCAGACCTGGGTGCGGTTCGCGGTGTGGTTCGTGATCGGCCTGGTGGTGTACTTCGCCTACTCCTACCGGCACTCGGAGCTGGCCGGGGCCCGGGACGGGGAGGGGACGCCGGAATAAACGCGGGCCGGGGCGGGTTCGCCGCTGACATGGCTCATGACATCTCCGGCGACGTCCCCGGTGACATCCGCGGCGCGGCGCGCGGCTCCGCCGAGGTCCCGCTGTCCATCCTCGACCTGGCGCCCGTCGGCAGGGGCTTCACCGCCACCCAGGCGCTGGCGGGCAGCACCGAGCTGGCCAGACGCGCCGAGGAGTGGGGCTACCACCGCATCTGGGTGGCCGAGCACCACGGGATGCCGTCGGTGGCCAGCTCCTCCCCCGCAGTGCTGATCGCCCACCTTGCCGCGGCGACCCGGACGATCAGGCTGGGCTCCGGCGGCGTGATGCTGCCCAACCACGCGCCGCTGATCATCGCCGAGCAGTTCGGCACCCTGCACGCCCTGCACCCCGGCCGCATCGACCTCGGTCTCGGTCGCGCCCCGGGCACCGACCCGGCCACCGCGCGGGCGCTGCGCCGCGGCGACCTGGGGCCCGACGACTTCCCCGAGCAGCTCGCCGAACTGACCGGCTTCCTCGACGCCTCGTTCCCGGCCGACGACCCCCTGCACCGGCTCTCGGCCGTCCCCCGCTCCCCGGAGTCGGGCCGCCCGCCGATCTGGCTGCTCGGCTCCAGCGGCTTCAGCGCCCAGCTCGCCGGCCTGCTGGGGCTGCCGTTCGCGTTCGCCCACCACTTCAGCTCCGCCAACACCGTCCCCGCCCTGGAGCTGTACCGGTCGGCGTTCCAGCCGTCGGAGGCGCTGGACCGGCCGTACGCGATGATCGGCGTCGCCGCCGTGGCGGCCGGGACCGCCGAGGAGGCGCTGCGCCTGGCCCGGCCGGGCGCGCTGGCCATGCTGCGCCTGCGCCGCGGCGCCCCGGAGCCGATCCCCACGCCCGAGGAGGCGGAGGCCTACCCCTACTCCGCGGCCGAGGCGGCCTTCGTCCACGACCACCTGTCGAACGTGGTGCTGGGCGACGCCGCCGCGGTGCGCGCGGGGCTGGAGGAGCTGCGCAAGCGCACCGAGGCCGACGAGCTGATGATCACCTCGCAGGTCGCCGACCCCGGGGCGCGGATCCGCTCCTACGGTCTGATCGCCGAAGCGTACGGCCTGCCCGGCGCCTGACCGTACGGCGCCCGGCCCGCGTGGCCGCGTGGCCCGCGCGAGCGGTCCTGTGCCCGGCCGTACCCGGTGCCCGGCGTCTGACCGGGCGTCAGGGCGCGCAGCCGCCGAAGGCGACGGGCAGGTGGCGGGGGCCGCGCAGCACCGGGTTGCGCCGGTAGGGCGGCGGATCCTCCACCAGCCGAGGCTCGACGAGCCGGCGGGCCAGTTCGGTGAGCGCGACCTGTGCCTCCAGCCGGGCCAGCGGCGCGCCGAAGCAGTAGTGGATGCCGCCGCCGAACCCGAGGTGCTCGTTGCCGGTCCGGCCCGGGTCGAACCGGTCGGGGTCGGTGAAGCGTCTGGGGTCCCGGTTGCCGGAGGCCAGGACCAGCCAGACGGGCGCCCCCCGGGGGATGGTGACGCCGCCGACGTCGATGTCGGCGAGGGCGGTGCGCTGGGGCAGGAGCTGCACCGGCGGTTCGAAGCGCAGCAGCTCCTCCACCAGCGGCACGGCCAGGCCGGGCTCCTCCCGCAGCCTCCGCAGGGCGTCGGGGTGCCGCAGCAGGGTCAGCATGCCGTTGGTGATGAGGTTCACCGTGGTCTCGTGGCCGGCGATGAGCAGCAGGACCGCGGTGACGACCAGCTCCAGCGGCGACATGCGCTCCCGGTCGCCGTGCCCGGCGGCCAGCGCGGACAGCATGTCGCCGCCGGGCGCGCGGCGGTGGTCCTCGATCAGTCCGGCCAGGTAGCGGCCCAGCTCCCCGCGGGCCCGCTGGGCGGCGCGCCGCCGTTCGACCGGGCCCTCCCCCTCCTCGCCGGGGTCGAGCCCGGCGACGATCGCCTCGGCCCAGACGTGGAAGCGCGCCTCGTCCTCGTGCGGCACCCCGAGGAGCTCGCAGATCACCATCACCGGGAAGGGGTAGGCGAAGTCCTCGACGAGGTCGGCCTCCTCCCGGTCGTGCAGGCCGTCGATCAGGCCGGAGACCATCCGGGCGAGGTCGCCGCGCATGTCGCTGATCCGCCGGGGGCTGTCCGGCGGCCCGAACGGCCGGTTCGCCAGCCGGCGCAGCCGGTCGTGCTCGGGCGGGTCGAGCCGCAGGAAGGCGGGCGGCAGCCCCTCCTGCTCCTCCTCCAGGAGGTCCTCCTCACCGGCGGTGGGGACCCGGTTGCGGGGGTCGGAGCTGAGGCGGGGGTCGTGCAGCAGGGCGGCGATCTCCCAGTACGTGCTCACCGCGTAGACGCCGTCCTCCTGCCGCGCCACCGGCGTCCTGCGCAGTTCGGCGTAGAGCGGGTAGGGGTCGGCGCGGCTGGCGTAGTCGGTGATCCGCCGCAGCAGGGTGGCTGAGGTCATGACGGGCTCCTCTCGGCGGACGGCTCCCGGAAGGCGGGTACGGTTCCCGGGGTCGGCGGGCGGTTCTCGGTGGTTCTCGGTGGTTCTCAGCGGTCCCGTGAAGCGGCGGACGGCTCTCGGAGCGGCGGATGGTTCTCAGAGTCCTCAACGGTCCTCAGAGTCCTCAACGGTCCTCAGAGGCGGGCCGGGACGAACGTGACGCGCCGCTCGTCGGGCGCGTAGCCGCTCAGGGTGACGGTGGGGCCGTGGGTGGGCAGGGCGGGGTCGGGGAACTCCGCCGGGATCGCCCGCGCACCCCCGGGGGCGCGGTCCACCTGGGCGAAGTCCGGCGGGAAGGGCGCGGCCGACTCAATGAGCCGGCCGTAGAACGGCAGCCACCTGCCGTGGTCGAAGGTGACGGCGGCGATGACGCGCCCCTGGTGGCCGTAGGCGGCGGCGAACCGGCGCGTCGCCAGGGACCCCTGGACGACGGCCAGCTCGCGGCCCATGGGCGGGACGCCGACGGACTTGATGTTGACGCCGAACTGGGCGGACCAGAACGCCGGCAGCCACAGGTGCGGGCGGCGGTCCGGGCCGGGGCTGACCATGTTGTGCGCGGCGACCTCGGCCTGGGCGACCGCGTTGCCCCAGTGCTCCAGCGACAGGAACTGGTAGCCGAACAGCGGGTGCGGGGACCGGGCGACGTCCCCGGCGACGAAGACGTGGTCGGTGACGATGCCGTGCACGTCGAAGGCCCGGCACCCGGCGTCGCAGGCGATCCCCCGCGGCCCGGCGGCCAGCCCGGATCCGGCGAGCCACTCGGTGTTGCGCACCGCGCCCAGCGCGACGACGGCCACGTCCGCCTCCAGCGCGGTGCCGTCGGACAGGTGGGCGCACCGCAGCCGCCCGGCCTGGTCGCCCTCCAGCGCGGTGACCGTGATGCCGCAGCGCAGGTCCACGCCGTGCTCGCGGTGCAGCTCGGCCGCCACCGCGCCGACGACGCCGCCCAGCGCCCCGACGAGCGGTGCGGGGCCGCGCTCGGCGACCGTGACGTCGATCCCCCGCTCCCGGCAGGCCGAGGCGATCTCCGAGCCGGTGAACCCGGCGCCGATGACGAGCACCCTGCGGGGCCGCGCGTCCATCCGGCGGGCGAGACCGGCCGCGTCGTCGCTGGTGCGCAGGGTGAAGACGCCGTCCAGGGCGGCCTCGGCCTCCCTGATCCACGGGCGGGCGCGGGTGCCGGTCGCGATCAGCAGGCGGTCGTAGCGCACCTCGTCCCCGCCTGCCAGCCGTACCAGCCGCCCGGCCGGGTCGAGCCCGGTGGCGGCCTCCCCGAGCAGCCAGCGCGCCTCCAGCGCGTGTCGCCGCGGCAGGAGGGTGTCGCCGGCGCCGGTGAGGCCCAGCAGGACCTGCTTGGACAGCGGCGGCCGGTCGTAGGGCTCGTGCGGCTCGTCACCGATCATGGTCAGTGTCCCGGCGAAGCCCTTCTCGCGGAGCGTCTCGGCGGCCCGCAGGCCCGCCAGGGACGCGCCGACCACGACGGCGTGGCCGCGCCGCCGGAACTCCTCCGCCGCTCCGTCAGCCGCGGGCACCGGTCCCCGCCCCCTCCGGCGCGGCCGCCTCGCCGGGCCACTCGACGAGGACGGCCTGGACCGGACAGGACGCGGCGGCCCGCATGACCTGCTCGCGCCGCTCGTCCCCGGGGCCGGGCTCGTACATCAGCGCCTCCTCGCCGTGCATGGCGAAGACGTCGGGTGCCTGGAAGACGCACTGCGCGTACGCCTCGCACCGGTTGAGGTCCACGACGATCCTCACGAGAGCTGCCCCCATTCGGCGGGTGCGGCGTCGGACGCTGCCAGCCTAGGGAGCGGACCTGGGGAAACATCATCCGGAAACCGGGGTGTTGCGGCTTTTGGCGGGGTCTTTGCCGCCGTCCGCCCCAACGGAGGGGAACGCCCGCGCCGCGGCCCGTCCGGCCTCGGCGGTGCCGGCGCCCGGCCCTTCGGAGCCCGCTCCCCGGCCCCGTCGAGGGGCCCGCTCCCCGACCCCGTCGAGGGGTCCGCTCCCCGTCTCGCGGGTGAAACCAGGTCAAAGGCGGGTAGAGCACCTGCGATGAAGGCAAACGACTGGTTCCTCACCCCCGAGGAACGGGGAAACCCGGCGACGTCCATCGACGGCCGCCACGATCCCGGTGTCGCCTGGTCGGACGGCAACACGGTCCGGCCCATCCCGCACGGCGCGCCGTACTTCGCCGAGCTGCTCGCCCGGGTCCGCGAACTGCGCGCCGGGGACCTGCTGCTGTTCACCGACTGGCGGGGCGACCCCTCCGAGCGGCTGGACGGCCCCGGCACGGAGGTCGCCCGGGTCTTCGGGGAGGCGGCCAAGCGCGGTGTCGTGGTCAAGGGGCTGCTGTGGCGCTCGCACTGGGACGGACTCCGCTTCAGCGAGGCCGAGAACCGCCACCTGGGCGACGAGATCGAGGCCGCCGGCGGCGAGTGCCTGCGTGACATGCGGGTCCCGCCCGGCGGCTCCCACCACCAGAAGCTCGTGGTGCTGCGGCACCGGGACCGGCCGGAACGCGACATCGCCTACGTCGGCGGGATCGACCTGTGCTGGAGCCGCCGCGACGACGCCTCGCACGACGGCGACCCGCAGGCCGCGCCCATGTCCGGGGTGTACGGCGAGCGCCCGCCCTGGCACGACGTGCAGGCGGCGATCCAGGGTCCCGCCGTGGGCGACGTCGAGGCCGTCTTCCGGGAACGCTGGGAGGACCCCGGCCCGCTGACCCGCAACCCCGTGCACCGCCTGGCCGACCTGCTGCGCCGCGAGGACACCCGCCCCGACCCGCTGCCACGGCAGTTCCCCGACCCGCCCGCCCGTGGGCCGCACGCCGTACAGCTCCTGCGGACCTACGCCCACCGGCTGACCCGCTACCCGTTCGCGCCGCGGGGCGAGCGGAGCATCGCCCGCGGCTACCTCAAGGCGCTGCGCCGCGCCCGCGCCCTGGTCTACATCGAGGACCAGTACCTGTGGTCGCCGCAGGTCGCCGAGTCGTTCGCCGACGCGCTGCGCGACAACCCGGATCTGCTGATGATCAGTGTCCTGCCGTTGCACTCCGACGAGGACGGCCTGCTGGGCGACGTCCCCCAGGTGCTGGGCCGCAACCGGGCGCTGTCGGTGCTCCAGGAGGCCGGCGGCGAGCGCTTCGCGGTGTACGGGCTGGAGAACGGGAACGGCACCCCGGTCTACGTCCACGCCAAGGTCTGCGTCGTCGACGACGTGTGGGTGACCATCGGCTCCGACAACTTCAACCGCCGCTCCTGGACCTACGACTCCGAGCTGACCTGCGCGGTGCTCGACGAGACCCCGGACGGCCGCGCGCCGCTGGACCCCGCCGGTCACGGCGACGGCGCCCGCCGCCTCCCCCGGGACCTGCGGCTCACCCTCGCCCGCGAGCACCTCGAACTGCCGGAGGACGACGACGGCGGTCTGCTGGACCCGCGGTCCTTCTTCGACGCGTTCGCCGCCTGCGCCGCCCGCCTGGACCACTGGCACGAGGAGGGACGGCGCGGCCCCCGGCCGCCCGGCCGGCTGCGCGTCTACCGGTCGCCGGGTCTTTCCCGGTGGACCGCCCTGTGGGCCGACCCGCTCTACCGGATCGTGCACGACCCCGACGGGCGTCCGCGCGCCCTGCGCCGCGCCGGCTCCTACTGAACGGCGGAAACCGGACGACGGAAACCGGACGGCGGAGAATCCGCTCCGCGCCGGCCGCCGGGACGTCCGCGACCGCCGGGACGTCCCGGCGGAGCACGACGGTGCGCGCACCGGATCTCCACGGAATCTGCACCGGCGCCGGTTACGCTCCCACACCATGATCAGGTCAAGGGCGGTCGGTCTCCTGGTGTGGCTCGCGGTACTGCCGGTCGCGGCGTGGGCGGTGGTCAGGACCGCCGGGTGGACCCCGGCCTGGCAGTGGGTCCCGCTGGTGGCGTTCACGCCGTACGTGGCGGCGCTCTCGGTGGTCACGCTGCTGCTCGCGGCGGTGCTGCGCCGCCGGGCGTCCGCCGCCGTGGCCCTCGCGGCGAGCGTGGCGCTCATCGCGGCCGTGCTCCCCCGGTACGTCGCCGACGGAGGCCCGGCCGCCGGGCCGTCGCGGCTGCGGGTGCTCGCGGCGAACCTGAGGGTGGGCTCGGGCGACACCGCGTCGCTCATGAGGCTGGTGCACGACCTGCGGCCGGACGTGCTCGCCCTCCAGGAGCTCACCCCCGCCGCGCTCGGCCGCCTGGACGGGGCGGGCCTGCGGGGCCTGATGCCGTACGTCGTGGACCGCTCCCGGCCCGGGGTGTCCGGGTCGGGCATCTACTCCCGCCACCCGCTCACCGAGGCGCCGATGATCGAACTGGGCCGCTTCCGCCAGTCGCGGGCCGTCGTCGCGCTGCCGGGCGGCCGGGAGGTCGAGGTCGTCTCGGTGCACCCGTGCGCGCCCAGCCAGACCGGCAAGGTGCCCTGCTGGGGCGCGGGCCTGGCGGCGCTGCCACGGGCGGGCGGCCGTCCGCGGGTGCTGGCCGGCGACTTCAACGCCACCCTCGACCATCCGCCGGTGCGGGACCTGCTGGCGAGCGGCTACCGCGACGCGGCCGACGCCACCGGGCGGGGGCTGACGCCGACCTGGCCGCGGCTCGGGTGGAGGTCCCTGCCCGGCGTGACGATCGACCACGTGCTCGCCGACCGGCGGATGCCGGTCAGCGCGTTCAGCGTGCACTCCCTGCCCGGCAGCGACCACCGCCCGGTCTTCGCCGAACTCGGCCTCCCCTGACGGATCGGCCCCGCCGTACCCGTCACGGCCGCCCGGCCAGGTCCGTCCCCGGTCCCGCCGTGACCGGCGGGACCGCCCCGGCTCAGCCCGCCGTACCGGCCGTGACGGGTACGGCGGAGCCGGCCGGGTCCGCGACGGGGCCGGCGGGTTCCTGGTCGAACTGGGTCCGGTACAGCTGCTCGTAGCGGCCGCCCGCCGCCAGCAGCTCGGCGTGGGTGCCGCGCTCCACGACCCGCCCGTCCTCGATCACCAGGATGAGGTCGGCCGCGCGGACGGTGGACAGCCGGTGCGCGATCACCACCGCCGTCCGGCCGTCCAGGGCCTCCCCCAGCGCGGCCTGCACCGCGGCCTCGGAGGTGGAGTCCAGGTGCGCGGTGGCCTCGTCCAGGATCACCACCCGGGACCGGGCCAGCAGGACCCTGGCGATGGTCAGCCGCTGCCGCTCGCCGCCGGAGAGCCGGTAGCCGCGCTCGCCCACGACGGTGTCCAGGCCGTCGGGCAGCGCGTCGACGATCTCGGTCAGGCGGGCGCGGCGCAGCACGTCCAGCAGCTCCTCCTCCGTCGCCTCCGGCCGCGCCAGCAGCAGGTTCGCGCGGATCGTGTCGTGGAACAGGTGCCCGTCCTGGGTCACCATCCCGACGGCCCCGCGGACCGACTCGGCCGTCAGGTCGCGCACGTCCACCCCGGAGAGCCGTACGGCGCCCGCGTCGACGTCGTAGAGCCTCGGGATGAGCTGCGCGATCGTCGACTTCCCCGCCCCCGAGGAGCCGACCAGCGCCACCATGCGGCCCGGCTCGGCGCGGAAGGACACCCCGTGCAGCACCTCCACGCCGCCGCGCGTGTCGAGCCGGGCGACGTCCTCCAGGGAGGCGAGCGACACCTTGTCCGCCGACGGGTAGGCGAACCGGACGTCGTCGAACTCGACCGACACCGGCCCGTCGGGCACCGCGCGGGCGCCGGGACGCTCGGCGACGAGCGGCTTGAGATCGAGGATCTCGAAGACCCGCTCGAAGCTCACCAGCGCGCTCATCACCTCCACGCGGGCGCCGGCCAGGGAGGTCAGCGGCGCGTACAGGCGGGTGAGCAGCAGCGCGAGGGCGACCACGGCGCCCGGGTCGAGCAGCGACCGCAGCGCGTAGGCGCCGCCGACGCCGTAGACGAGGGCCAGGGCCAGCGCCGAGACCAGCGTCAGCGCGGTGACGAACACCGACTGCGTCATCGCCGTGCGCACCCCGATGTCCCGCACCCGGCGGGCCCGGGCGACGAACTCGGCCGACTCCTCGGCCGGGCGGCCGAAGAGCTTCACCAGCGTCGCCCCGGGCGCGGAGAAACGCTCGGTCATCTGCGTGCTCATCGTCGCGTTGTGCGCGGCCGCCTCACGCCTCAGCCGGGCCAGCCGGGAGCCCATCCGCCGGGCGGGCAGCACGAACACCGGCAGCAGGATCAGCGAGAGCAAGGTGATCTGCCAGGAGACGCCGATCATCACCACCAGCGTGAGCAGCAGCGTGACGAGGTTTCCGGCCACGCCGGAGAGGGTGTCGCTGAACGCCCGCTGCGCGCCGATCACATCGTTGTTCAGCCTGCTGACCAGCGCGCCCGTGCGGGTCCGGGTGAAGAAGGCCACCGGCATGCGCTGCACGTGGTCGAATACGGCGGCGCGCAGGTCGAGGATGAGCCCCTCGCCCAGGGTCGCCGACAGCCACCGCGTCGCCAGGCCGAGCCCGGCCTCCGCCAGCGCGATCACCGCGATCAGCGCCGAGAGACGGACCACGGCCTCCACCGGGGCGCGGTTGACGATCGCGTCGACGACCTGGCCCGCGAGCACCGGCGTGGCGACCGCCAGCACCGCTCCCACCACGCTGAGCAGCAGGAACAACACCAGCTTGCGGGTGTGCGGCCGGGCGAAGGCTCCGATCCGGCGCAGCGTGGCCATGGAGAACGGCCGTTTGTCCTCCTGCGCCTGCATCGTGGCGTACATCGAGTGCCACGCCGCCATTTCCATGTTCATCAGGACACCACCGGATTTCTTTTAGGATCGAGGGGTCGATCCTAAAACCTCAACTAAGGTCGAGGTCAAGGTGGCGTCCGGGACGGGTCAGCTCGGGCTCTCGCTCGGGCTCTCGCTCGCGCCCTCGCTCGGACCTTCGCTCGCGCGGGCCTCGCGCACCAGGCGCAGGTGCTCCCGGATGACCGGCAGGGCGTCCTGCGCCAGCTTCCTCACCGCCGAGGAGGAGCCGTTGGTCAGTTCCCGGTCGAGGCGCTTGAGCGTCATGCGGTGGTCGGCGGCCTGCGCGGCCAGCCACGCGCTGTCGAAGGCCGGGCCGCTGAGGTTCGACAGCTTCTCGATCTGCTCGCGCTGCATCCGGTTCGGCCGGTCCGGCAGCCGCACGTCCGCCTGCTCCGCCACCGGCCGCAGCTTGTCGTCCAGGGCCGTGTGGTCGGTGATGAGCTTCTGGGCGATGTCCTTGACGTCCTGGGAGTCCGACCTCCTCAGCGCGAGCCTGCTCGACCGGATCTCGGCCAGGTTGCCGCGGTGCGCCTGGACCAGGAACTTCCTGTCCTGCTCGTTGAGGTTCGGCTGGGCCACGGCGGCCTGTACGGCGCCGCCCATCACGACGAGCATGGCGGCCAGCAGGACGACGATCCTTCTGATCATTGGGTCCCCCGTTCGGTGTGCGACTGAACAACCACCTCCTGACGACGTGCTCCGTTATCCACATTTATAGCTATATGAAGGAACAAATGGTCAGGAAAGGCTTCGAGGGATTCGCCGGGGTGTCACCCGGTGACGGGCACGTCCCGCATCGGGGTGAAGCCGGAGATCTCGACGTCCACGCTCGTCACCCCGGGCGGCGGCGCGGTCATCAGCACGGACATCCGGATGCGCTCACCGGCGCGCAGCTTGGTGAACACGATCTCCGAGCAGACGCAGTGCCGCGGGAACCCGTTGTCGCCGGGCGTCGTCATCGGGAGGTAGCGCGTTCCGGACCGGTCGGCCAGCGCCAGCCAGAAGAAGTCCGTCTTGTAGCCGTAGACGAACCCGCCCTTCTCCACGTCGCCGTCCCAGGCGCCGTTCTCCAGGGTGACCTCGCCGCCGCCGGTGTGGGCGAGCTCCACGGTGGCGACGAGCGTCCGGCCGCCGACGCGCCGCAGCTCCAGCAGGTTCGCGGTGAGCCCGGCCATCTTGCGCAGGCCCCGCGCGGTGGCGGCCGCCACCTCGGACGGAGCGGGAGCGGGGACGGCGGACGGGGAGGCCGCGGGCGGCGGCGGGACGGCCTTACGGGGGAAGGCCACCTCGACGCGGCGGTTGCGCGCCCTGGCCCCATCCGAGGTGCCCTTCTCCGCGGGGTCGGTCTCCCCCTTGCCCTCGGTGGCGAACTCCGCGTCCGGAACGAGCCCGCGCAGCGCCTTCTCCACCGCCCTGGCCCGGCGCAGCGACAGGTCCTGGTTGTAGGCGTCGGAGCCGACGTCGTCGGTGTGCCCGACGACCCGGACCTCGCCGTCCGCCTCCGCGCGGATCCGCTCCGCCGTCCCCTGGAGCGTCCGCCGGGCGCGGCCGGTCAGCGTCGCCTTGTCGAAGTCGAACAGGACGTCGGTGTCGAGGGCGATGTCGATCCGCTCGCCCGACTCGGTGACCGAGGAACCGGTCCCGTCGGTCCGCGTGGCGAGGGCGATCGTGTTGGGCGTCGCCGCGGCGATGGCGGCGGCGTCGGGCTCGCCGTCGAGCGTGCCGCCGCCACCGGCCGGAGCGATGGGCAGCGTCGGGGTCAGCCCCGCGCCGTGGAAGCCGACCGCCACGCCGGTCGTGTCCGGCGGCACCCGGTAGACCGCCCACATCAGCGCGGACTCGCCCGCCCTGACCTTGGCGAACGGCTCGGGCTGACTGCACAGGCAGCGCGCCGGGGGGCTCTTCATCGGGTAGTAGGCGGAGAAGCGCGTGTCGTCGAGGAGGTAGAAGCCGGAGAAGGCCGAGTTGTGGTCGTAGGGGGTGCTCCCGGCGAGCCCGGAGGCGTGGAAGCCTTCGAGCCTGACCTCGGACTGCTCGGCGCTGATCCGGAACCGCGCGGTGACGGCATCCGGCGCGCTCCGCTCCAGCGCGATGACCTCGATCTTCGCGCTGCCGTGGTCCCCGCTGTGGCCGTCGCCGTACAGGGTGGCGAGCGGCGGGGGCCCGGCGGACGGGTCCGTGCCGGGGGTGGTGGCCGGAGTCGCGCTGGGAGCCGCCGACGCGGTCGTGCCGCGGGCGGGGGTGGAGGCGGCCGAGGGCTCCCGTCCGGCGGGAGCCGTCGAGCAGGCCGCCAGGACCAGCGCCATCAGGAGGGCTTCGCATGCGTGCCGACGTCTACCGCGGATCATGAAAATTTATATATACCGCGCTTTTTCCAAGAAAGCAGGGATTAACCAGAATCATCGGCGTTCGTTCGGCCGCGCCTCCGAGTTCGCGAACCGACCCGACCCGGACCGACCCGACCCGGACCGACCCGGATCGGACCTGACTGGCGCGGCGGCGACGGCCGGTACGGCGACGCCCGGGCCCGAGCACCGGCCCCCGCACTCCCGGCACCCCGGCCTACCGGTGGAGACGGCATGACGTGATTGTTATGTTCATTACATCTTGGAAATCATGGAGCGTATCTGTAACATCCAGACCACCTCAGCCCCCGATCCCCCGAGGTGTGACGTGCGCAGACACCGCCTTCTGCTGACCGGCCTCTTCCTGTTCGGCGCCGCCGCGTGCGGCCAGACCACCTCCGGCGCGCCCGCGGACGCCGGCGGCGCCTCCGCCGCGGGGACCGAGCCGAAGCCCCAGACGGTCGCCGGTGTCTCCATCACCGCCGACCCGGCCCTCACCGCCCTGCTGCCCGACGCGATCAGGAGCGCCGGCAAGGTCCGCGTCGCCACCGACGCGCCGTACCCGCCGTTCGAGATGTTCGTCTCCGAGGGCGGCACCGAGCTGACCGGCATCGACTACGACCTCGGCCAGGCGCTCGGCGCCAGGCTGGGCGTGCGGTTCGAGTTCGGCCAGCAGAAGTTCGACGGCATCATCCCGGCCATCCAGGCCGGGCAGTACGACGCGGTCATGTCGGCGCTCACCGACAACAAGGAGCGCCAGCAGGTGCTCACCTTCGTCGACTACTCCGTCTCCGGCACCGGCATCCTCGTCAGGAAGGGCAACCCGGAGAAGATCACCGCCCACACCGACCTGTGCGGCAAGGCCGTCGCCGCGCAGGCCGCCACCAACCAGTCGAAGCTGATCGACAAGTGGCAGTCCGACTGCAAGGCCGCGGGCAAACCGGAGATCTCCAAGAAGGAGTACCCCAAGGACACCGACGCCCAGCTCGCCATCAAGGCCGGCACGGTCGTCGCCAGCCTGCAGACCAAGCCCGCGGCCATCTACACCGCCGAGACCGCCGACGGCGGCGCCGCCTTCGAGGCCGTCGACGACCCGGCCGCCATGGGCGGCTACAACGCCTCCCCCAACGGCATCGGCGTGGCCAAGGCGAACCAGCCGCTCGCCCAGGCCGTCCAGAAGGCGCTGCAGTCCCTCATCGACGACGGCGCCTACGGGAAGATCCTGGCCGGGTACGGCGCCGAGTCGATCGCCGTGAAGACCGCCACGATCAACGCGGCCGTGGACTAGGCCGTGCAGGACACCTCATCCCGCCCCGCCGCCCCGGAGGCGGCGGGCGACGCCGCCGGCGTCAGGGCGGTCCCCGTCCGGCACTACGGCCGGTGGGTCGCCGCGGCGGCCGTGCTGTTCCTGCTCGCCGCGCTCGTCAGGTCACTGCTCGCCAACCCTAACCTCGGCTGGCCGACGATCAGGTCCTACCTGTTCAAGGACGTGATCCTCCAGGGCCTGGTGACCACCGTCTGGCTCACCGCCGCCGCGATGGCCCTCGGCCTGGTCGGCGGAACGCTCATCGCCGTCATGCGGCTGTCGAGGAACCCGGTGCTGTCGATCACCTCCGGGGCGTTCGTCTGGCTGTTCCGCGGCACGCCGCTGCTGGTGCAGATCCTGTTCTGGGGGTTCTTCGGGATCTTCTACGCCGACATCCAGCTCGGCGTCCCCTTCACCGGCATCGTCTTCTGGTCGGCCCCCACCAACCAGGTGATCACCCCGATGGTCGCGGCCCTGCTGGCGCTGGGCCTGAACGAGATGGCCTACGCCGCCGAGATCATCAGGGCCGGCATCCAGTCGGTGGACCACGGCCAGACCGAGGCCGCCCACTCCCTGGGCATGTCGCCGCTGCTGACCATGCGCCGCGTGGTGCTGCCGCAGGCCATGCGGGTGATCGTGCCGCCGATGGGCAACGAGACGATCAACATGCTCAAGACCACCGCGCTGGTGTCGGTGATCTCCGCCGCCGAGATGATGACGCAGATCCAGCGGATCTACAGCCAGAACTACCAGACGATCCCGCTGCTCATCGTGGCGAGCGTCTGGTACCTCGTGCTGACCACCCTGCTGTCGGTCCCGCAGTCCTACCTGGAGCGGCGCTTCGGCCGGGGCGTCACCGGGAGCGGACCCGGCGTGTTCCAGCGCATGATCGGAGGAACCCGGTGACGATGGTCCTGGCCGAGAACGTGCGCAAGCGCTTCGGCAGGCTGGAGGTCCTCAAGGGCATCGACCTCGCGGTGGAGCAGGGCCAGGTCATGTGCCTGCTCGGGCCGAGCGGTTCGGGCAAGAGCACCTTCCTGCGCTGCGTCAACCACCTGGAGAAGATCGACGGCGGCCGGCTGTCGGTGGACGGCGAGCTGGTCGGCTACGCCGAACGCGGCGGACGGCTGCACGAGCTGCGGGAGAAGGAGATCGCCCGCCGGCGCCGCGACATCGGCATGGTCTTCCAGCGGTTCAACCTCTTCCCCCACATGACCGCGCTGGAGAACATCGTCGAGGCCCCGATCCGGGTCCGCGGCGAGTCGAAGGCCGACGCCCTGCGGCACGGCCGCGAACTGCTGGCCAGGGTCGGCCTCGCCGACAAGGAGCGCGGCTACCCCGGGCAGCTGTCCGGCGGCCAGCAGCAGCGGGTGGCGATCGCCCGCGCCCTGGCCATGCGGCCCAAGCTGATGCTCTTCGACGAGCCGACCTCCGCCCTCGACCCCGAGCTGGTGGGCGACGTGCTGGACGTCATGCGCGACCTCGCCCGCGACGGCATGACCATGATCGTGGTCACCCACGAGATCGGCTTCGCCCGCGAGGTCGCCGACACCGCCGTGTTCATGGACGGCGGCGTGGTGGTGGAGGCCGGCGACCCGCGTCAGGTCCTCACCGAGCCCCGGCACGAGCGCACCCGCGCCTTCCTGTCGAAGGTCCTATGAACCTCGCCGACTACCTCAGCGACCTGGAGACCCTGGTCAACATCGACTCCGGCTCCTACGACGCGGCCGGCGTCGACAAGGTCGGCGACTTCGTGGCCGCGCGGCTGACCGCGCTCGGCTGCCGGGTCGAGCGCCGTGCGGTCTCCCCCGGTACGGGCGACATCGTGATCGGCCGCAGGCGCGGCGCGGGCGGCCCGCGCGTCCTGCTGCTCGCCCACATGGACACCGTCTTCGAGGCCGGCACCGCCGCCGCCCGCCCGTTCTCCACCGACGGCCGCCGCGCCTACGGGCCGGGCGTCTGCGACGACAAGGGCGGCCTGCTCGCCGGGCTGTACGCGCTGGAGACGGTGCTGCGGCGCGGGCGGGAGCCGTACGACGAGCTGATCCTCTGCTGCTCCCCCGACGAGGAGGTCGGCGGCGCGGGCAGCCGCGCGGTCATCGAGGGCCTCGCCCGGGAGAGCGACCACGCGCTCTGCCTGGAGTGCGCCCGCGAGAACGGCGACCTGGTCAGGGCCCGCAAGGGCGTCGCGGACCTGACGATCACCGTCGAGGGCCGGGCCGCGCACGCCGGCATCGAGCCGGAGCGCGGCGCCGACGCCGCCCTGGCCGCCGCCCACCTGGTCATCGGCCTGCACGCGCTCAACGGCCTGGCCGACGGCGTGACCGTCAACGCCGGGGTCGTCCGGGCCGGCTCCCGGCCGAACATCGTCTGCCCCGAGGCGACGATCGAGGCCGAGATCCGGGCGGGCGCCCTGCGCGACCTGGACGCCGCGCTGCACGCCGTGGACCTGCTGGCCGCCGTACCGCAGGTGCCCGGCACCCGGGCCACCGTACGGCGCGGCACGGTCTGCCCGCCGATGGAGACCACGCCCGCGTCGCTGCGCATGCTCGACCTGGCCCGCGCCATCGCCCGCGACGCCGGTTTCACGCTGGAGGCGGCGGCCACCGGCGGCGTGGGCGACGCCAACCTCACCGCCGGGGCCGGCACCCCCACCCTCGACGGGCTCGGCCCGATCGGCGGCGCCGACCACTCCGAGGACGAGTGGCTCGACCTGGCCAGCGTCGAACCCCGCGTCACCCTTCTGGCCGACCTCATCGAACGACTCACGGAGGCATCATGATCACTGCTCTCATCAGGGGGGCCGCCGCCGTGTTCCTCGCCGGCGCGCTGGCCGCGACGGCCGCCGCCGCGCCCGCCGGGGCACAGGCGAAGGCACAGGACCGGGAACGGGACGGCGGCGGCACGCTGGTGCTCGTCGGCGGCGGCCTGAAGGACGGCAACGCCGAGATCTACGGCGAGATCGTCCGCCGCGCGGGCGGCCCGGCCGCCCGGTTCGGGGTGATCACCGCCGCCTCGGTGCCGCCCAGCCAGGACCCCGACGCCGGCACGCCCGACGCGGCCAACAGCGAGGCCAACGGGGCGTTCTACGCCGGCCTGCTGACCCGGTACGGCGCGGGCTCGGCCGAGTGGCTGCCGATCGACCTCGACCACCCCGACGCCGCCGACTCCCCCGAACTGGCCGCGAAGGTGCGGACGATGACCGGCTTCTTCTTCGGCGGCGGCGACCAGTACCGCTACGTGCGGACGATGATCCGCGACGGCCGCGACTCGCCCGTCCTCGCGGCCGTCCGCGACCGGCTGGAGCACGGCGCGGTCGTCGCGGGCAGCAGCGCCGGCGCGCAGATCCAGGCCGGGCCCGACATGGTGACCGGCGGCGAGTCCTACGAGGGCCTGCGCGACGGCGCCCGCCCCGGATACTTCGACGACGCGGCCGTCCTCGCCTACCACCCGGCCGGCGGCTTCGGGTTCTTCCGTCACGGCCTGCTCGACACCCACTTCTCGGTGTACGGCAGGCAGGGCCGGGCCGTCCGGCTGGCCGCCGACACCGGCCACGACCGGGTGTTCGGCCTGGACGAGAACACCGCGCTGCTGGTCACCGGCGTCGGCACCCGCCGCGAGGACGTCCGGGTGATCGGCGAGCACGGGGTCTCGGTGCTCGACCTCTCCCGGGCCCGCGTCACCCGGAACCCGTGGTCGATCGACGACGTGAGCTGGAGCCACCTGACCCGGGGCGACCGGTGGACGCCCCAGGGGGTGCGCACCGCCCCCGGCAAGCGGCCCGACCGGCCCGAGGACCGGACCGCCCGCCCGGCGAGCCAGGACGTCTTCGACTCCCCCGCGGGCGCCGGTGACGGCTACGAGCTGTTCGACGTCGCCCGGGACCTCGCCACCGCCGGGCGCTCGCGCTCGGTGACCGGCTACACCCTGGAGACCGGCCCGCGCTTCGCGGTCACGCTGACCAAGCCGCACGGGTTCCGCTCCCGCACCGACGGGTCCTTCACCGGGCTGCGCCTGGCCGTCGCACCGGCCTGACCGCGTGGCCCGCCTGCCGTGGCGCCCGGCAGGCGGGCACCACGGCGGGCGGGCGTCCGGCCGACGGGCACCACGGCGGGCCGTGGGCGGACCCGCGTCCGGCCGCGGGTGGACACCGGCGCCGGACGGCGAACATCATCTTCACGGCGGGGGCGTCGCGCCCCCGCCCCGTCACCCGGGGAAAGGAATCGCGGCATGGCGCGGATCAGCGACATGATCAGGGAGCGGCTGGGCGAGTGCAGCCCGGCCGAGCGCAAGGTCGCCCGCGCCCTGCTCGCCTCCTATCCCGCCGCCGGGCTGGAGACCGTGGCCCGGCTGGCCGAGCGCGCCGGGGTGAGCGCGCCGACCGTGCTCCGGTTCGCCGGGCGGCTCGGCTTCGGGGGCTTCCCCGAGCTGCAGGACGCCCTCCGCGCCGAGCTGGGCGAGCGCGACGCCTCCCCGGCCACCCTGTACGAGGCCACCGGGTACGGCTCGCGCGACTCCTCCTCGGCCGAACTGCTGCAGCGGGCGGGCCGGGCGTTCGGCGAGTCCGTCGCCCAGACCTTCGCCGCCATGCCGCCCGGCGACCTGCAGGCCGCGATCGACCTGCTGGCCGACCCCTCCCGCAGGATCCTCATCACCGGGGGCCGCTTCAGCCGGCTCCTCGGCCACTACCTCGCCCTGCACCTGATCCAGATGCGCGGCAACGTCTGTCCGCTGCCCGAGGCGAAGGTCGAGCGTACGGCCGTCCTCGCGGGGACCGGGCGCAGGGACGTCCTGGTCGTCCTCGACTACCGCCGCTACGAGCCGGAGTCGCTGGAGCTGGCCCGCTACGTCCGCGACCGGGGGGCCCGGGTGGTGCTGCTCACCGACCCGTGGCTGTCGCCGATCGCCTCGATCGCCGACGTCGTGCTGCCCGGCCACGTCGGGGCGCCCTCGCCGTACGACAGCCTGGTCCCCACGCTGGCGGTGATCGAGACGGTCGTCGCGGGCGTCCTGACCGCCCTCGGCCCGGCCGGGCACGACCACCTGCGCCGCAACGAGGAGGTCGCCCGCGCCGCCGGCCTGTACGGCTGACCGGCGCCGCCGCGTCGACCGGGAGCGGCGGGATCGGCGTTCACCCGCTGTCCTCCGCCGATACACCGCTAAGGTGGCCGGTGATCCCCACCCCCTCCGGGCGGGTGACGTCTTCCGCGCGCCGAGCGCCGAGCCATGTACAGGAGAACCGATGACCGGCCCGACGGCCACCGTCGACGTGGTGGTCCTCACCATGAACGACCGGCCCGCCGAGTTCCCCAGGGCGATGGAGTCCCTCCTCGCCCAGCGCGGAGTCGATCTGCGCGTGGTCATCGTGGGCAACGGGGTGGAGCCCGACCACGTGCCGGACGGTGTGCGCACCGTCGCCCTGCCCGCCAACGTGGGCATCCCCGGGGGCCGCAACGTCGGCGCCGACGCCCTCTCCGGCCCCGGCGCCGGCGAGTTCGTCTTCTTCTTCGACAACGACGCCGTCCTGCCCGCCCCGGACGTGCTGGCGCGGCTCGTCGCCGAGGCCCGCCGCCGTCCCGGGGCGGCCTACATCCAGCCGCGCATCGCCGATCCCGGCTCCGGGGTCACCCTGCGCCGCTGGGTGCCGCGACTGCGGGCCGGTGAGGCGACCCGGCCGGGCGTCGTCACCGTCATGGCCGAGGGCGTCGTCCTCGTGCGCCGCGCCGACTACGAGGAGGCCGGGGGCTGGCCGGGCCGGTTCTTCCTCTTCCACGAGGGGGTGGACCTGGCCTGGCGACTGTGGGACCTCGGCCGCACCGGCTGGTACGCGCCCGGCGTGGTCGTCCACCACCCCGCCACCGACCCCGCCCGGCACGCCGGCTACTACCGGCTCGTCGCCCGCAACCGGGTCTGGCTCGCCTACCGCCGCCTGCCCGCCCCCCTGATCCCCGTCTACCTGCTGGTCTGGACGCTGCTCAGCGTCGCCCGGATCCGGTCCCGCGCGCACCTCGCCGTATGGGCCGCCGGTCTGCGGGAGGGTCTGGCGGGCGGGCACGGGACTCGCCGTCCGATGTCCTGGACCACGGTGCTGCGTCTGCTCCGCGCCGGCCGCCCGCCGATCGTTTAGCGCCGGTTCCCGTACGGCGGGACGGGCCGGCCGTACGGCGCGGCGGCGTCCGTTCCGCGGTCCACGCCTGGCGGGTGGGGTTCCGCGGCTCACGCCTGGCGGGTGGGCAGGACGACGATCTGGCGCAGGTTGACGTGGCGGGGGCGGCTGGTCACGTAGGCGACGAGGTCGGCGATCTCGCCGGCCGACAGCGAGCCGAGCGCGGCGGCCATCTCCTTGAGCAGGCCCTCCTCCCCCAGTTCGGGGTTGTCGACGTGCGAGCCCAGCTCGGTGTCGGTCAGGCCGGGCTCGATGTTGGTCACCCGCACGTCCCGCGGCCCGAACTCGGTGCGCAGCGACGCCGACAGGTGGGTCAACGCGGCCTTGGTCGCGGCGTAGACGGTGTAGCCGGGGAAGAGCGAGTGCGCGCCGATCGAGGAGATGTTCACCAGGTCGGCGACGTCCCCGCGGGCCGCGGCGACGACGAGGTCGGCGGTGAACGCGCGGATGATCCGCAGGGCGCCGGTGACGTTGGTGTCGATCATCCGGGTCCACTCGTCGGCGCGGCCGTCGTCGATCGGGTTGGCCAGCATCACGCCGGCGGCGTTGACCACCAGGTCGGCCGCGCCCAGCTCGGCGTGGACGCGGGCGACTCCGGCGTCGACGGACGCCTGGTCGGTGACGTCCACGGCCACCGCGATCGCCCGGCCGCCGTCCCGCTCGATCTCGGCGGCGAGCTCCTTGAGGCGGTCCTCGCGGCGGGCCAGCAGCGCCACGCGGGCGCCGTGCGCGGCCAGCAGCCGGGCGGTCGCGGCGCCCATGCCGCTCGCGGCCCCGGTGACGACGGCGGTGCGGCCGGAAAGGGAGGTGTAGTCCACGGTGTTCTCCAGGTTCTGCCAGGTTCTGCATGGTTCGGTGAAGTCCTGCGAGGTCCCCGCCCGGATCTCCTTGGGGTTCTCCGGGGTCTCGCTCCGGGATGTCCTCCCGGTGTGAGACCACTCTGCCGCCGGCCGCGCCGTCTACCCAGAGCACTGGTTTTCCTGGGTCTGCGGTTACCACCTTCGCGGACGGTGTCCCTCGGCAACGGGACGGCCACCCGGCCGCTCCCCTCCTCTGCGGCCCCGGTCCCGCCGCGCCGCGGCGGGCCGCGACCCGGCCGCTCCCGCCCGTGCCGTGGCGGGCCACCGCGCCGGAGCCGTACCGGGACCACCGCTAAGGTCGCGGGCATGGAGGGAACCAATCTGGACGAACTCGGCGGCTTCCTGCGGTCCCGCCGTGCCCGTATCCGGCCCGAGGAGGCGAACCTGCCGGACGCGGGTCGGCGGCGGCGGGTACCCGGACTGCGCCGCGAGGAGGTCGCCCTGCTCGCCGGGGTGAGCGTCGACTACTACGTCCGGCTGGAGCAGGGACGCGGGCACAACGTCTCGGACGCCGTGCTCGACGCGGTCGCCCGCGTGCTGCGGCTCGACGCGACCGAGCGGGCGCACCTGTACGACCTGGCCCGGCCGCCGCGCGAGGCGGAGCCGCCGGCCCCGGCCGCCGTCCGGCCGCAGGTCCAGATGATGCTGGACGCCCTGCAGGCCCCCGCCTTCGTGCTGGGCCGGTGCATGGACGTCCTGGCGTGGAACGCGCTGGGCGACGCCGTCGCCGGCTTCTCCGCGATGCCGCCCGGCGAGCGCAACATGGCCCGGCAGGCGTTCCTGGACCCCGCCGCCCGGACGATCTACCCGCGCTGGACGGAGGTCGCGACCGAGACCGCGGCGTACCTGCGGCTGGACGCGGCGCGCCACCCGGGCGACCCCCGGATGGCCGCCCTGGTCGCGGAGCTGTCCGCGGGAAACTCCGAGTTCCGGGCCCTGTGGGAGGACCACACGGTCCGGGAGAAGGCCGGCGGCCGCAAGCTGATCCGCCATCCGGTCGCCGGCCTGCTCGACGTCGGCTACGAGACGCTGGCCCTGCCCGGCGACCCCGACCAGCTGATCGTCGTCTACGTGGTGGCCCCGGACTCGGCGGAGGCGGAGAAGCTCGCGTCCCTCGCCGCCGCGGGCCGGAGCGGGCGCGGCTGACCCGCCGTGCCCGCGACCGGCGGCGCCGTGCGGGGGGCCGCCCGCGCCGCCGCCCCGCCGGAACCCGCCCCGGCGCTGCGCTCCCCGGTGATCAGGACGGCCGCGTCCGCCCGTAGACGGCCCGGCCGGCTCCGGTGACGAAGGCCCAGTAGCGGTCGCCGTAGGACCAGTGCCACCATTCGGTCGGGTAGTTCACCAGACCCGCCGCGGCGAGAGCCCCGCCCATCGTCCGGCGGTTGCGCCGGGCCTCGGCGGAGATCCCCCGTGAGGCGGTGTAGCAGGGTCCGTCCTCGCCGAGCGGAGTCGCGTTGACCTCCGTGCCCATCGGCAGCTCAAGGCCCTCCCGGGTGCAGAGCGTGAGATCGACCGCCGCTCCGGAGACGTGCGGCGCCACCTCGGGTGGCGAGATGTAGCGGCCCGCCTCGCGCCGCAGGGCGCTCTGCGTCCAGCCGGGATGGGATGTCCGCAGCTCGTCGACGGACTCCTGGAAGTAGCGCTCCTGAAGCTCGGGCGGACGGTAGCCCTCCACCACCAGCAGGGCGAGATCGGGTTCCAGCAGTTCCTGGGCGACGAGCAGCCGCTCGGCGACGCCTCGCCGCAGGAGGGCGTAGGCGCCCGCGTCGTCGGCCAGCCGGGAGTCCAGGTGGAACGCTCCGAAGCCCCGCAGGTCCACCAACGGCTCCCCGCAGTCCTGGACCGGCACCGCGGAGACCACCGGGTCCGACATCAACACCGGCTCGTACACCACTCAAGCTCCGTTTCCAGTGAGTCCGGCATCCGGCACCTCGTGTGGCGCCGCCGGTGGCCCCTTCCGCCGGGACCACCATGGACGGCGCCTCTTCAACTTCGCTGTAAATCCGCTTCAACCGAGCGGGACCGGCCGGGACCGTCATGGCGGTCCCGGCCGGCGGGCTTCCTCACTCAGGCGTCGAAGCCGGAGGCGACGATCTTCTGGACGTTGCCGTCGTAGACGTTGGGCGAGGCGTCCCAGCCCAGGTTGCGGTAGGCGTGCACCGTCTTGTCCGCGAAGATCGACACGATCTCCGCCCGCCCGTCACCGTCCAGGTCACCGAACTTCGTCCGCGACTGGTCACCGAACCCCGACGCCACGACCTTCTGCACATTGCCGTCGAACACCTTGGCCGCATCCCAGCCCAGGTTCCGGTACACGTGCACATCACCGTTGGCGTAGAACGCCATGATCTCCGCCCGGCCGTCCCCGTCGACGTCGGCGAACTTGGTCCCCGGCGCGCTGAACCCCGACGCCACGACCTTCTGCACGTTGCCGTCGAACACCGTCGCCGCATCCCAGCCCAGGTTGCGATACACGTGCACATCACCGTTGGCGTACGGACCCACCAGATCATCCCGGCCGTCCCCGTCCACATCCGCGAACGTCGTACGCGTCGCATCCTTGAACCCCGACGCCACCACCTTGACGTCCACCCCGTCATACACCTTCGGCGCATCCCAGCCCGCGTTCCGGTACGCGTGCACCGACCCGTCCGCCCAGATCCCGATGATCTCCGCCCGCCCGTCACCATCCAGATCAGCGAACTTCGTCCGCTCCGGATCGGTGAACCCCGACGCCACCACCTTGGTGTCCACCCCGTCGTACACCTTGGCCGCATCCCAGCCCGCGTTCCGGTACGCGTGCACCGTCCCGTCCGCCCAGATCCCGATGAGCTCGTCCCGCCCGTCACCGTCCAGATCCGCGAACCGCGTCCGCCCGTCCACCACCGTGGGGGCCGGGGGCACACTGTCGACGATCGGCGCCGAGTAGCCGACGATGTCGGCGTCCGAGCGCGAGTAGCTCCTCGACCGGGTGGCGTCGCCGCTGTTGCCTTCGATGGTGTAGACCGTGCTCGCCGTCGAGGAGGTCACGATGCCCACGTGGTCGATGCCGCCGTCGTGGTCCCAGTCGAAGACCAGCGAGTCGCCCGGCTGGGGAGCGTAGCCGCTGGCCCGGGTGTGCCAGGTGCCGTGCGCGACCCCGTAGTCCTTGAACGAGCTGGCCCAGCCGGTCAGCACGCCGCCGGAGGTCTCCGGCACGTCCGCGTACGCCACGCCGGCGTTCTTCCAGACGTACTTGGCGAAGTCCGCGCACCAGTCGCTGTCCCGGAACTGCACCCCGTCGGCGGAGCCGCAACCCGAGGCCGATTTCCAGGTGCGGAAGTAGCCCGTGTAGTAGTTACAGCCGCTGCCGGCCGGCTTCTCGACGTTGCGTGACGCCTTGCCGAGCTCCGCCTTCGCCACGTCCACGATGCCGTCGCGGGTGGCGGCGGACGCCGGCGTGACCGTCGCCGCCTGTAGCCCGGCCAGCACCACCGTGCCCGCCGCCAGCCCGCAGACGACGCGCCGCACACCGTGTCCCGTGTTCTTCATGGGTTTCTCCTCCTCGTTCGCTTCCGCTGTGAACGAGGATCGGCGCGCGGCCTTCAACCGCTCTGTAAACGCTCTCCAACCCGGCGCGATCGGCTGCGAAACCGCTGGAGGAATTCTTCAGCCTCGCTGAAATCACCGGTCATCGGCGATCTCGGCCAGCTCGCCGTACTCGCGAGTGCCGTGGTCACGGAAGATCTCCATCGCCTCCGCGCGTGCCGCGCGCGCCGCGGCGCCCTCCCCCCGGCTGTCATGCAGCACCGCCAGGTCACGCAGGCAGCGTGCCCGGTACAGCGGCAGCCGCAGTACGGCGAACCGCTCGATCGCCTCGCGCAGGAATGCCTCCGCCTCCGCGGGCTCGCCGGCGGCCAGGCTCCTCTGGCCCAGGGTGCGCAGGGCGAGGGCCTCACCCCACCGGTCCCCCATGGACCGGGCGACGGCGAGCGCGGCCTCCAGCGGCTCGCGTGCCGCCGCCGGGTCTCCGAGGCGCAGCCGGGCCTTGGCCCAGGTGCGCCGCGCGTGCGCCCCCAGCAGCCGGTCATTCAGCTCGGTGAAGATCCGCAGCGCCCGCCCGGCGTCCTCCTCGGCGGCGGACGGGTCGTCGCCGGCCAGGTGGCGAAGCGCCATGGTGCGCAGCACCAGCCCCTCCCCGCGGAGACTGCCCGCCGACCGGTAGAGGTCGAGTGCCTCCGCCAGGGGGCCGGCCGACGACTCCAGCTCGCCGCGCTCGACCAGCACCGCCCCCTTCAGACGCAGCACGTGTGCCAGCGCCGCGACGTCGTCCTCGCCGCGCCACTTCTCCTCCGCAAGGCCCAGGAAACGCAGCGCCTCGGGCAGGTCTCCCTGCTCCCGGCAGGCGCCGCCCATCAGCGCCAGGACGACGCGTTCGCCGTGGGCGTCACCGATGGACCGGAAGATCCGCAGTGCCCGGCCGAGATTCGTGCGGGCCTCGGTGAACCGGTCCTGTTCCAGGCGGACCTGCCCCAGGCAGGCCAGCAGCGTCGCCTCGCCGAGGGTGTTGCCGGTGCGCTGGACGACGCCGAGCGCGGCATCATGGATGCGCTCCCACGAGACGAAGTTGTTCTCGAAGATCATGGGGGAGGCGCAGGTCGCCGAGGCCACCTCGATGACGATGTCGTCCAGGTCCTCGGCCGCCGCCCGCTCCACACCGACCGCGAGGTTCTCCTCCTCCATACGGATCCAGCCCGCCGGGTCGGCCAGTACCGCGTCCTCGACCTCCGGATCGACCGCTACCGCGTGCCGGTGTCCGGCGCGCAGGGTCGGCGTGCCCGGCGGGACGGCCGCGCCGGTGCGGTCCAGCAGCCACAGCCAGCTGCCGAGCACCCGGCGCACCGCGGCCCGCAGCCCGTCGCCGGAGTCATCCACCTCCGCCTGCTCGCGGGCGAACAGACGGATGAGATCGTGCAGGCGGTAGCGGATGCCGCCGGTGGCGTCCACGCCCTCCACATCGACCAGTGAGGCGTCGACCAGCTGTTCCAGGAGCCGGTCGGTCTCCAGGTCGTCGGCGTCCAGGGCGGCGGCGGCCACCCAGGCCGGGAAGTGGGGCAGTCCCAGCCAGCCGAGGTACCGCAGCGCGCGGCGTGCCGGCTCGGACAACAGGTCGTAGCTCAGACTGATGCTCGCCCGCACCTCCTGGTCACCCACGGCGAGTTCGTCCAGACGGTGCCGCTCGTCGGTGAGGCGCCGGGTGAAGTACCCGACCGACCACTGCCGGCGCGCGGCGAGCCGGGCGCCGGCGACCCGGATGGCCAGCGGCAGCGCCCCGCACTGCCCGACGATCCGCCGCGCGTCCTCGGGCTCGGCGGCGACCCGGTCCGCTCCGGCGATCCGGCCGAGCAGCTCCAGCCCTGCTTCCGTGTCCATCACCCCCAGGTCGGTGAGCAGCGAGCCGGCCAGTCCCGCCAGCCGGTTCCGCGAGGTGACCAGCACCGCGCACCCGGGCGAGCCGGGAAGCAGCGGCCTGACCTGGCGCTCCCCCGCCGCGTCGTCCAGCACGAGCAGCATCCGGCGACCGGCGAGCAGCGTTCGGTAACGGTTCACCCGCTCCTCCAGTCCGGTGGGCAGCTCACCGGCCGGGATGCCGAGCTCACGCAGTAACCGGGCGAGCACCTCGTCAGGTGTGACGGTGTCGGAGGTGCCGCGCAGTTCGACGTGGATCTGCCCGTCCGAGTACCGGTCGGCGATGTCATGGGCGACCCGCAGGGCGAGCGCCGACTTGCCGACACCACCGGGGCCGGAGATCACACAGATGGGGGTGGCGTCCGGACGGGTCAGCGCCGTCCGCAGCGACGCCCGCTCGGTGTCACGCCCGGTGAAGTCGAACGGGGATGGCGGCAGCTGACGCGGGAGGACCCTCTCCCTCTCCTCTTCTTCGAGGCTCGGCGGGACGGGTTCGGTGCCGCCGTCGGCGGCCTGCGCGGGCCGCGGCGGGACCCCGGCGGGTTCGGGGGGTCGCGAGGGGGACGGTGGATCCGCCGGCCCGGACGGGCGGGCCGGTCCGGCGGGGGGCGCGGGTACGGCGAGGCGGGAGCGCCGGGCGAGGGCGGGGTCGGCGCGCAGGATGGCCTCCTGAAGCCGGCGCAGTTCCGGGCCGGGATCGATGCCGAGCTCGTCCGCCAGTGCCGCCGCGCCGCGCCGGAACTCCGCGAGGGCGTCACTCTGGCGCCCCGCCCGGTACAACGCCGTCATGAGGTGCCCGCGCAGCCCCTCGTGCAGGGGATGGTGGGCGACCAGTTCGGTCAGCTCGCCGATCAGCCGGTCCGGCCTGCCGGTCTCCAGCTCGGCGGCGATCCGCTCACCGGTCACCGTGAGTCGTAGCTCGTCCAACCGGCGGCCCGCCATCTGGGGAAGCACGTCCCCGGTGCCCCCGAGTGCCGGACCGCGCCACAGCGCGAGCGCGGCCTGGAAAGACGCGACGGCCTCCTCGTGCCGTCCGTCGGCCGCCGCCGACCGCGCCTCGGCGATCCGGTGTTCGGCCACGTGCAGATCGAGCGTTCCCGGCGGGATCTCGGCGAGGTAGCCGACGCGGTGCGAGCCGATGACCGGGGGCAGACCGGCCCGGGTGAGGGATCGGCGCAGTGAGGAGACGTAGGTCTGCAGGACCGCGCGGGCGGTGTCCGGTGGCCGGTCGCCCCACACGACCTCCATCAGCCGCCCGGCGGGAACGACGTGTCCTGCCTCCAGCAGCAGCGCGGCGAGCAGCGCCCGTGGCTTGGCTCCACCGAGCGCCACCTGGTGCGCGCCTTCCCGGACCTCTACGGGGCCGAGGATTCGGAACTCCATGGGCTCACACTGGCACGGGCCCGCCTCATGATCCATCTCTAAGCCTAGAGGTGTGCCCCATGTGAACAAACCGCCATAGAGCGGCCTCCGCTGCGGGGCGTCCGGTTCCCGGACCGACAGCGGCACCCGGCCCCCGAACCGGCTTGCGGCCGGGGACCGCGTCCCGATTCGGGAGCCGGAGCGTCGATTCCATGATCAAATCAGCGCGGCGACCCACAGAGCGGTGTGCGCGTCGAGGTGGTCGGCGGCCGTCTTCCCCGGGGATCATCCCTCCGGTGACGCCTGCAAAATTATTCCTTGACACGAATATTCTCCTTGGAGAATAATCATGGCCATGGACGCACTCCTCGCCGCGCTGGCCGACCCGGCCCGCTGGCGGCTCGTGAACCTGCTGGCCGAACGGCCTCGCCCGGTCGGGGTCCTCGCCCGGCTCGCCGAGGCACGCCAGCCGCAGACGACCAAGCACCTGCAGACCCTTGAGCGCGCCGGCGTCGTCACCTCCCAGCGCACCGGCCAGCGCCGCGTCTACGCGCTCCGGCCCGCTCCCCTGCGGGACCTGGCGGCCGCGCTCACCGGACTCGCCGACACCGCGGGCCGGGCCGACGGCCCGCACACCACCCACGACCGCTACGGGCTCAGCCTCCACACGGAGCGGCTCGCCGCGCAGGAGCCCGGGTGGGCCGACGGACGCTCGTTCCGGTTTTTCCGGTCGCTGCCGGGGCGTCCCGAGCCGATCTGGCGCCACCTGACCGAGACCTCCCGGCTCGCCCGATGGTGGACCCCCGACGACCTGCGCGTCTCCGAGCTCGTGTTCGAGGCGCGACCGGGCGGGCGGATCGTCCACGAGTACCGCGACATCGAGGACACCGACGGCTCCGACCCGGTCGCCGGGCGTGCGGAGGGGGTCGTCGACGACGTACGGCCCGCCGAGCACCTGGCCTACCGGCTCTCCCCACTGCTCCCCGGCGGCGGCCCGGCCTTCACCGCTCACGTCGACCTGGGCCTCCGGCCCACCGGCTCCGGCACGGACCTCGACGTCCACTGGCGGATCACCGGCAGCACGGTCGACTCCGCGGACTTCGTCGCGGGCATCGAACTCGGCTTCGGCCAGAGCCTCGACAGGCTCGCGGCGATCCTCGCCGCGGACCCGCACGACGACGGCACCGACCACGACACCACCGACACCGACACCGAGCACGGCATCGACGCAAGGAGCACGAAGTGACGGAGCAGACCGGCCGCAGGGTGACCGCGAACCTGAACCTCACCCTCGACGGGCGCTACCACGGCCCCGGCGGACCCGGTGACTTCGGGGCTTTCATCCCGTATGTGACCACCGAGGTCGCGCGGGACCACATGACCCGCATCTGGGAGGGCGCGACGACGGCGCTGCTCGGCCGCAACAACGCCGAGGGGTTCATGGGCTACTGGCCGTCGGTCGCCGGGGACGAGAACGCCGATCCGCGTGACCGCGGATACGCCAAGTGGCTGGTCGACACGGAGAAGGTGGTCCTGTCGACCACCCTGACCGAAGCGCCGTGGGAACGCACCCGCGTGGTGAACGCCCCCGCCGCCGACGTCGTCACCGAGCTCAAGGCCGCCGGAGAGGGCGACATCCTCGTCAACAGCAGCGCCAGTGTGATCAAACCGCTCCTGTCGGCGGACCTCGTCGACCGCCTGCACCTCATGATCTTCCCCGAGATCACCGGGGGCGGGCCGCGGCTGTTCGACGACGGCCTGCCGGCCACGAAGTGGGCGCTCACCCACCAGAGGGCCGGCGAGCTGGGCGAGATCGCCATGATCTACGACCGGATCCGCTGACCCCGCCGGCCGCCGCCCACGGCCGGGCCGGCCCTCACGCCGGGTCACAGCAGCGCGGCGGCCCACAGGGCGGTGTGCGCGTCGAGGTGGTCGGCGGTCGCCTTCCAGTAGGGGCCGTCCTCGGTCCAGATGCGGGCCCACGGCTCGCGGCCCCGCCGGGCGCCGTCGCGCAGCAGGTCGTACATGGCGCGGGCCCGGCGGCCCAGCATGGCGGCCAGCGCCGGGCGCGCCTCCCCGGCGAGGCCGTAGCCATCGACGAGGGCGCGCAGCCGGGCGGCCGATTCCTCCGGCGGGCGGCGGTCACACCCCCGGGATCATCAGCCGTGGGCGGACTCCCCCGAACCCGGGGAACGGTCCACGCCGCCCGCGCCGGAACCGGGGCCGGGGGCGCCCGGGGGCAGGCCCAGGGCAGCCGAGAGCCTGCGGGCCGTCTCGGCGACGGCGGTTCCCATCTCCCTCAGCCGGGACTCGGCGACGGCGCGGGTGACCGACACGCTGATGGCGGCCGCGATCAGTCCCCGGTGCTCCCGCACCGGCGCCGACACCCCGGCGGCGCTGTCGTCCAGCTCGACGTCGGTCACCGCGTACCCGGCGGTCCGCACGTGCTCGATGTCGGCCAGCCACTGCTCCTCGCCGCCGATCGAGGTGTCCAGGCCGCCGGGGAGGGCGGCCCGGAGCAGTCCGCGGATCTGCTCGTCCTCCCAGTCCGCGAGGAGTGACCGCCCCGCGGCCGCCATGACCACCGGGACGGAGACGCCCTCCCAGATCCGGTGGTAGGCCCGGGATGACGGCACCGACGACAGTGTGAGAACCGTCTCACCGCGCAGCACGCACAGGTGCGTGTCCTCGTCGAAGAGCGTGGCCAGATGCCGCAGGAAGGGCTCGGCCACCCGGACGAGCCTCGACTGCTGGGTCCGCGCCGCGAGTGAGAACAGCCGCCAGCCCAGGCGGTAGCGGCGCGTCACCGGGTCACGCTCCACCATTCCCTCGGCTTCGAGTGCGCGCAGCGCCCGTGAGACCTGGCTCTTCTCCCTCCCCAGGCGCTGGGCGATCCAGTTGACGCCGAATCCGTCGGCGTCCGGGCCGTCCCCGTGACCGGCGAGCACCTCGAGGATCTCCATGTCCCGGCGCAGCCCGGCCGAGGACACCGCCTTCTCGCTCATCCCCATCCGTTCATAACGAAAGCATTGCGTTATGTTGCGACAGCTGCAACTTATTTTGCGATGAATGCAACCAAACGCATACGTTTACAAGTCCTGCAAGCGTAAGCGAAGGTGGTTCCCCCATGAACTTCGGCGAGTACGTGGTCTCTCGCTGGGACACTCTCTCGCTGGCCGCCGCCGAACACGTCCTCGCCGTGGCGATCGCGATCGGCGTCGCCGCGCTCGTCGGGATCGGGACGGGCCTCCTCGTCCACGAGACGCCGAGGGCCCGGAACGCCTCGCTGACGCTCTCCGCGGCGGTCCTGACGGTCCCCTCCCTCGCCCTGCTCACCCTGCTGATCCCCCTCACCGGCCTCGGCTGGGGCTCCACGCTCGTCGCGCTGACCGCGTACGCGCTCCTGCCCATCATCCGCAACACGGTGACGGGGCTGAACGGCGTGGACGCCACCACGGTGGAGGCCGGGCGCGGGATGGGCATGAGCCGTACCCGCGTCCTGATGAAGGTGCGGCTCCCACTGGCCTGGCCGCTGATCCTGACCGGGGTGCGCGTCTCGACACAGATGATCATCGGCATCGCGGCGATCGCGGCCTACGTCGACGGGCCGGGCCTCGGTACGCAGATCTTCGAGGGACTCTCCCGGCTCGGGTCGGTGAACGCTCTCAACGCCACGCTCGCGGGAACGCTCGGCATCGTGGTCATCGCCGTGCTGTTCGACCTGTTCTTCTACGCCGTTCGCCGACTGACCGTCCCCAGGGGGCTTCGTGTTCGACACTGAGACAGAGGGCGCGCGCATCGAACTGCGCGCGCTGACCAAGCACTATCCCGGGCAGCCGGCGCCCGCGGTCGACGGCATCGACCTCGACATCCCCGCCGGGGAACTGGTGGTCTTCGTCGGCCCGTCCGGCTGCGGCAAGACGACCACCATGAAGATGATCAACCGCCTGGTCGAGCCCACGTCGGGCGAGATCCGCATCGGCGGCGAGGACGTGCTGAGCCTGCAGCCCGACGAGCTCCGCCGGCACATCGGCTACGCCATCCAGCAGGTGGGCCTGTTCCCCCACCTGACGATCGGGCAGAACATCGGGCTGGTGCCCAAGCTGCTGGGCTGGCCGGCGGCGCGGATCGCCGCGCGGGTGGAGGAGCTCCTCTCGCTGGTGAACCTGGAGCCGTCGCTGTTCCACGACCGCTACCCCCGCCAGCTGTCCGGCGGCCAGCAGCAGCGCGTGGGCGTCGCCCGGGCGCTGGCGGCCGACCCGCCCGTGATGCTGATGGACGAACCGTTCGGTGCGACCGACCCCATCACGCGCGAGCACCTGCAGAAGGAGTTCGTCCGGCTGCAGAAGCGTCTGCGCAAGACGATCATCTTCGTCACCCACGACTTCGAGGAGGCCATCAAGCTGGGCGACCGCATCGTCGTGCTCCGGGAGCGCTCGCACATCGCGCAGTACGCCACCCCGGCCGAGATCCTCGCCCACCCCGCCGACGACTACGTCGCCGGCTTCGTCGGCCAGGACGCCACGCTCAAGCGGCTCGCGCTGCTGCGCGTGGAGGACGTGACACCGGCCGGGCCACCCCAGCCGGTCGGGTTGCCGCAGGTCGCGGCCGGGACGAGCCTGCGCGAGGCCCTGGACGTCATGATCGCCCACGGCTCCGACCGCTGCAGCTCCCCCTCCGGCGTCCTCACCTACGCCGCGCTGTGCGGGGCCGTGGGAACCGGACGGCCTCCGTCCCCCGGGCGGGAGCCGGAGGCGGAGCCCTCCCTCCCCGCGCCGGAGAAGGCAGTGGCCGGTGGCCGCTGACACCCTCACCGCCGGCGTCCCCGACTCCGAAGCGGCAGAGACCCCAGGGACCCCCGAAGCCCTCGACGCCCTCACCGCGGGCGCGGCGCGGCCTTCCCGGCGCGCCACGCGCCTGCGCCTCCTCCTCACCCCCGCCGCCGTGTGCGCCGTACTGGCCGTCCTGTACGCCTGGGTGAGCGCCCAGGATCTCGACTCCATCGAACGGCGCAGTCTCAACGGGCCGGTGATCCTGGCCAAGGCCGTGGAGCACCTGCAGATGACCCTCGCCGCGACCGCGCTCGTGGTGGTCATCGCGATCCCGCTGGGCATCGTCGCCTCCCGCTCCCGCAACCGGATCGTCACGCCGGTCATCCTCACCGCGGCCAACCTCGGGCAGGCGGTGCCGTGCATCGGGCTCCTCGTCCTGTGCACCTTCCTGCTGGGAGTGGGCTTCCAGACCGCGCTGGTCGGGCTGGTGGCGTACTCCGTCCTGCCGGTCCTGCGCAACACGATGGTCGGGGTCCAGCAGGTGGACCCGGCGCTCGTCGAGGCCGCCCGCGGGATGGGCATGACCAGGGGCCAAGTGCTGCGCCGGGTGGAGCTCAGGCTCGCCGTGCCCGCGATCCTCGCCGGGCTGCGCACCGCACTCGTGCTGACCGTCGGCGTCGCCACGCTCGGCGCGTTCGTCGCCGCGGGCGGTTTCGGCGAACTGATCATCAACGGTCTCAAGCTGAACCGGATGCCCGTCACCGTGGTCGGCGGCGTGCTGACCGCGTGCATCGCCTTCCTGATCGACTGGCTCGGCGCGCTCGCCGAGGACGTGCTCAGACCCCGCGGCCTCTGACCCGGGACGGCCTGGCCCGGCCGGTCCCTGTCCCTTCCCCACACGAGAACGAAGAGGTGTCCTTTCCATGCGTTCCCATCCCCTCCGTGATACGGCCCCCCTCCGCAGGACGGCCGCCGCGCTCGCCGCCGCGGCGCTGACCCTCACCGCCGTGAGCGCCTGCGGCTCCGCCGAGGCCGTCGAGACCGCCGCCGCGGGCGACGAGCTCTCCGGGGCGAAGTTCGTCGTCGGCTCCAAGGACTTCACCGAGAACATCGTCCTCGGCAAGATCGCGGTGCAGGTGCTGAAGGCGCACGGGGCCGAGGTCGTCGACAAGACCAACCTCGGCGGCACCGTCCCCAACCGCAAGGCGCTGGAGTCCAAGGCGATCGACATGTACTGGGACTACTCCGGCACCGGGTGGATCGAGCACCTGAAGAACGCGAAGCCCATCCAGGACTCGGCCGAGCAGTTCAAGGCCACCGCCGCGGCCGACCTCGCCGAGAACGGGATCCGCTGGATCGGCCCGACCCCGCTGAACAACACCTACGCCCTGGCGATCCGCTCGGAGAAGGCCCAGGAGCTGGGCGTCAAGACGCTCTCCGACGTGGCCGAGCTGGCGAAGACCAAGCCGGAGGAGGTCACGCTGTGCATCGAGACGGAGTTCTCCACCCGCGACGACGGCCTGCCGGGACTTTCCAAGGCCTACGACATGGACATCCCGAAGGACCGGGTCAGCCTGCTGGACACCGGCGTCGTCTACACCGAGACGGACAAGGGGAAGACCTGCAACTTCGGTGAGGTGTTCACGACCGACGGGCGCATCGCCTCCCTCGGCCTCACCGTGCTGGAGGACGACAAGAAGTTCTTCCCGGTCTACAACGCCGCCGTGACCCTGCGGGAGGACGTCTACAAGAAGTACCCGGCGCTGGAGAAGGTGCTCCAGCCGGTGATCGCCAAGCTGGACGACGCCACGATGCAGAAGCTCAACGCCGAGGTCGATGTCGAGGGCCGGGAGCCGGGCAAGGTCTCCGCCGACTGGCTCGACCAGCAGGGCTTCCTCGGCGGCAAGGCCTGACGGCACCGAGGCCGCTGAGGCCCCGGCGGCGGCCCGCCGGCACGGCGTCGCGGGACGTCACGGTGCCGGCGGTACGGCCGGCCGCCCCGCCGTGTCGGCACGGACCGCCCTCAGCAGGCGTGGCGCCCCGAGACGGTGTCGCGCAGCGCGCGGATCGCGTCAGCCAGCCGTTCCGGGGCGCCCTCGGCGGCGGGCCCCGGCTCGGCGGGGACACGCCGCCGGCGGATGGACTCGGCGATCTCCTCCAGGGAGTCGGCCATCGTCCGCACCGCCTCCGGCGGCGGCGGGGGCGCACCGTACTCGGCGCGCGCCACGGTGGCGGCCGTGGTGTCGGCCACCTTCTCCAGCGCGGTCATCGCGGGCATCCAGGTGGTGATCCGCCTGCTGACGGCGGGCGGCTCGGTCACCGCGCGCTGGAAGACCGCCCGCAGGTCCGCCATGGCCTCGTAGGCCCTGCGGCGGCGCACCGGCCGGTCGGGGCTGCCGGGGTCGAAGGCGTCGCGCAGGTAGCGCGCGGTGGCCGACACCGCGTCGGCGAAGGCCCCCCGGACCGGGGCGTGCCAGCTCCCCGGCCACGGCAGGTAGCCCAGCAGCAGCACGATCAGGCACCCGGCGAGGGTGTCCACCAGGCGGATCTCCGCCAGCCGCGGCCCGCCACGGGTCAGCAGGTCCACCAGGAACAGCACCAGCGGCGCCTGGAAGGTCGACATCAGCCCCCAGTTGCGCTGCAGGCCGTACGGGATGAGCGCGGCGAACACCGCGATCGGGACGAGGATCAGCGGGCCGTACGGGATCACCAGGAGCACCACGACGGCGACGAGGGTGCCGGCGAACGTGCCGAGGGCCCGCTGCAGGGCCCGCGCGAACACCGACCCGAAGTCGGGCTTGAGCACCAGCGCGACGGTCAGCACCATCCAGTAGGACCGCTCGAACAGGCCGAACCCGCTGATCGCGGCGGCCACGCCCATGCACAGGGCGAGCCGGACGGCGTACAGGCGGGTGAAGTGGCCGTACCACATCTTCGCCCAGGCCTTGCGGAACCGCTCGCCGTGGCCGACCGGCCGGTACGGCAGCTGCTCGGCCTCGACGTCGCCGCCGGAGGCCAGCTCGACGGCCCCGTCCACGGCGGAGTTCAGCGCCCGCAGCGCGGGCGAGTCGCCGCCGGGGCGTGGCGGCCGGTGCGGCGGGCGGCCCTCGTCCAGCGCCGCGACGATCTCCTCGACGGCGGCGGCCGTCTCCTCCGGCGGGTCGAGCCCCTCCTGGCCGAGGGAGATCAGCGCGTTGCGGATCAGTGACGCCTGGTTCAGCAGCGCGATCAGCCGGGTCTGCGCGGGGTCCTGGCCCGCGGAGGCGGAGCGGGCGCCGAAGACGGCGTCGTAGCCGCTCTCCAGCGCGGCGTCGAACGCGGCCAGGGCGCCGGCGTCGCGGTCGTCGATCAACCGGCCGAGCGCCCGGTAGACCTGGACGGTCGCGGTCTCCTCAGGGTTCCGCGAGCGCAGCGGCCGGTCCGCCACGCCGAGCACGATCACCCAGGCCGTGCCGAGCAGGAACAGCGCGGCCCCGGGGAGGGGGCCGCCGGGCAGCGGGATGCCGCTGCCGATCACGGCCATCACCAGGAGCTGCAGGCCCGCCAGCGACCCCTTGGCCCCGACCGTGCTGATCAGCGCCGAGGCCACCGAGACCACCATGATCACCGGGACGGTCCACCAGCCGTGGCCGCGCACCGTCGCGCCGATGGCGTAGCCCGCCGCCCCGCCGAGGCCGACCAGGCCGATCCGGGCGACCTTCTCCCGGTACGGCCCGCCCCGATCGGCCAGGCCGGGGCCCATCGCCCCCATGGAGGGCAGCAGGCCCAGCGTGACGTTCCCGGCGGCGGCGCCCACGAGGAGCGGGGCGGTCACCGCGAGGGCCATGCGGATCATCGGCCACCAGGCGGGTCTCGCCGGGGCGGGCCGTACGGTCTCCACCAGCCAGCCCGGCGCCGCGTCGGCCAGCCGGTCGGCGGCGGAGCGGAACAGGCGGGGCATCGTCGGCGACCGTCGGCGGCCGGGTCCGCGGCGCGCTCAGCGCACCAGTTTGTCGAGCCGGATCGGCAGGTCGCGGATCCGGACGCCGGTGGCGTGGTGGACGGCGTTGGCGACGGCGGCGGCGGTGCCGACGATGCCGATCTCCCCGATGCCCTTGACGCCCAGCGGGTTGAGGTGCGGGTCGTCCTCCTCGACCCAGTACGCCTGCACGTCGGGCAGGTCCATGGCGGTCGGGATGTGGTACTGGGCGAAGTCGTGGTTGAGGTAGTCGCCGAACTCGTGGTCCATGACGCTCTCCTCCAGCAGGGCCATCGACGCGCCCATGGTCATGCCGCCGACGAGCTGCGAGCGCGCGGTGACGGGGTTGACGATCCGGCCCGCGGCGAACACCCCGAGCAGCCGCAGCACCCGCGTCTCCCCGGTGTCGGGGTCCACGCCCACCTCGGCGAACTGGGCGCCGAAGGCGTGCCGGGCGTAGTCCCGCTGCCCGCCCACCTCCTCGGCGGTGTCGGCGGCCGCCTCCAGCCCCCCGGCGGGCACGTCGCCGCCGTGCCGGTCGAGCTCGTCCAGCAGGGCCTCGCAGGCCCGCACCACGGCCGTCCCCCAGGAGGCGGTGCCCATCGAGCCGCCGGCCAGCGGGGCGTCGGGCAGCTCGGTGTCGCCGATCTCCACCCGCACCCGGTCCGGGGCGACGCGCAGCGCGTCGGCGGCGGCCTGGGTCAGGACCGTCCGGGCGCCGGTGCCGATGTCGGCGGCGGCGATCCGCACGGTGAACCGGCCGTCCGGCTCGCAGCGGGCGCTCGCCCGCGAGGGGCGCCGGTAGGCCGGGTAGGTGGACGCCGCCACGCCGGTGCCGACGAGCATCCGGCCGCGGACCCGGGCCGCGGGCGCGGGGTCGCGGCCGGCCCAGCCGAACCGGCGGGCGCCCTCGCGCAGGCAGGCGACCAGGTTGCGGGAGCTGAACGGCAGGCCGCTCTCCGGATCGGCGGCGGGCTCGTTGCGGATGCGCAGCTCGACCGGGTCGATCCCGCAGGCGACGGCCAGCTCGTCCATGGCCGACTCCAGCGCGAACATGCCGGGGGCCTCGCCGGGGGCGCGCATCCAGGACGGGGTCGGCACGTCGAGCCGGACCAGGCGGTGCGTGGTGCGCCGGTCGGGCGCGGCGTACATCATCCGGGTCGGGGTGGTGGTCTGCTCGGCGAACTCGCGCAGCCGGGAGCTCTGCTCGAACGCCTCGTGCACGATCGCGGTCAGCCTTCCGTCGTCGTCCGCGCCGAGCCGTACCCGCTGGATCGTGGGGGTGCGGTAGCCGGTCACCGCGAACATCTGCTGCCGGGTCACCGCGAGCTTGACCGGGCGGCCGGTGTGCTTGGCGGCGAGCGCGGCGAGCACCACGGGCGGCAGCGCGGCGCCCTTGGAGCCGAAGCCGCCGCCCACGTGCGGGGATATGACGCGGACGTTCTCCGGCGGCATGCCGAACAGCGGGGCGATCGTCCGGCGCAGCGCGGACACCCCCTGCGTGGAGTCGTGCAGGACGAGGCCGTCGTCGTGCCAGACGGCGACCGTGGCGTGCGGCTCCATCGGGTTGTTGTGCTCGGCCGGGGTGCGGTACGTCGCGTCGACGACGACCGGCGCCCCGGCGAGCGCCGCGTCCGGGTCGCCCAGCTCGCTGTCGGCGGGGTAGCCGGCGTTGACGCGGTCGGGCCGGTACATCTCCGGGTGGTCGGCGCGCAGCTCGACGTCGTGCGGTTCGGCGTCGTAGTCGATCCGCAGCAGCCGGGCGGCCTCCCGAGCGCACTGGAGCGTCTCGGCCACCACGACCGCGACGTACTGGCCGCGGTAGGCCACCCGGTCCGACTGCAGCACCGCCAGCTCGGCGTTGTCGGCCGGGGCCAGCCGGGGGGCGTTGCCGTGCCAGATGGCGGCGATCACTCCGGGAAGCCGCACGATGGCGTCGACGTCGGCCGCGCGGACCGTGCCGCGGGCGACGGTCGCCTGCACCGGCATGGCGTAGGCGAGGTCGGCCGGGAAGTTCTCGTAGGCGTAGCGGGCCCGGCCCGTCACCTTCTCGACGCCCTCGACGCGCTCCAGCGCCGCGCCGACGGACGGCCTGGCCTCGGTCTTCACGGCGCCTCCATGATGTCGGTGAGAGTACGGACCAGGACGTTGCGCAGCAGCGGCGCCTTGAAGGCGTTGTGCGGCAGCGGGCTGGAGCGGGCCAGCTCGGCGTCGGCCGCCCGGGCGAACTCCTCCGGTGTGGCCGAGGCGCCGCGCAGCGCCGCCTCGGCCGCCTCGGCCCGCCACGGCGCGTGGGCCACGCCGCCCAGCGCGATGCGGCAGTCGCGCACCACCCCGCCGGCCACGTCCAGCGCGGCCGCCACCGACACCACCGCGAACGCGAAGGACGCCCGGTCGCGCACCTTGCGGTAGCGCGAGCGCGCCGCGAACGGCAGGCGGGGCACCTCGACCGCGGTGATCAGCTCGCCGGGCGCGAGGACGGTGTCGCGGTCCGGCTCGTCGCCGGGCAACCGGTGCAGGCCCGGCATCGGCACCGTACGAGCGCCGCCGGGCCCCTCCACGTGGACGAGGGCGTCCAGCGCGGCGAGCGCGACGGCCATGTCGGAGGGGTGGGTGGCCACGCAGTGCTCCGAGTGACCGAAGATCGCGAGATTGCGGTGGTCGCCCTGGCGGGCCGGGCACCCGGAGCCGGGCCGCCGCTTGTTGCAGGGCTTGGTCACGTCCTGGAAGTAGGGGCAGCGGGTGCGCTGCATCAGGTTGCCGGCGACCGTGGCCATGTTGCGGATCTGCCCGGAGGCACCCTCCAGCACGGCGCGGGCGAGCAGCGGGTGGACCCGCCGGACGAGCGGGTCGGCGGCGAGGTCGCCGTTGCGGGCGCCCGCGCCGATCAGCAGGCCGCCGTCCGTCTCCTCGATCGCGCGGGAGGAGATCCGGGTGACGTCCACCAGGGTCTGCGGCGTGGCGACGCCGAGCCGCATCAGGTCCACCAGGTTCGTGCCGCCGCCGAGGTAGGCGGTGTCCGGCCGTCCGGCCGCGGCGGCCACCGCGGCCCGCACGTCGACGGGCCGCTCGTAGGTGAAGGGTCTCATCGTGCCACCCGCGTCATCCGCGTCCCCTGGTCCGTGCCGTACGGCCGCACCGTCCGCGCCGCCGTGCCGTACGGCCGCACCGTCCGCGCCGCCGTGCCGTACGGCCGTGCCGTACGGGCCCTCATGGCGCCACCTGCGCGACGGCCGCGGCGATGCCGGGGTAGGCGCCGCACCGGCACAGGTTTCCGCTCATCCGCTCGCGGATCTCCGTCTCGTCCAGCCGGGGCTGGACCGACAGGTCGGGGGTGACGGCGCTCGGCCACCCGTCGGCGGCCTCGGCCAGCACGCCGGCGGCCGAGCAGAGCTGGCCGGGGGTGCAGTAGCCGCACTGGAAGGCGTCGTTCTCGATGAAGGCGGCCTGCAGCGGGTGCAGGGCGTCGCCGTCGGCGAGTCCCTCCACCGTGACGATCTCCACATCGTCCGCGGTCACGGTGAGCGTCAGGCACGACAGCGCGCGCCGGCCGTCCGCCAGCACCGTGCAGGCGCCGCACTGGCCGTGGTCACAGCCCTTCTTCGCGCCGGTCAGCCCGAGCCGCTCGCGCAGCGTGTCCAGCAGCGTCTCGCGGGTGTCCACGGTGACCGGGCGGGGGACGCCGTTCACCGACAGGAGGAGGTCCGCCGTGACGGGTTCCGGGACCCCGTCGGCCGCCGTGATGTCTGTTTCGCCGTTCACGGGCGCTCCCCTACCCCGTCGGCCGTCCGTGTACCTCCCGGCCGGACGCTTGACGGTTCCTTGACCGGTCCCGTCCTTTCTCCGGGTCGTCGTGTCGTCCGCCCGGTTCACCGGGCGATCACCCGGGCGTCGCGTGGCGCGGGTATCCGCGTCGTTCACCGAACGAAGTATCGCAAACGCCTTTCCCGATCATTTTTCACCTTAAGGTTTTTGCAACCGCTTTTCATTTTATTACCGTCCTAATACTTTTTTTCACCCTATTTCCGGGGGGCGCACGCTTAGCCTGGTCGTCAGGGGGACCAATAAGTCGGTGATGTTTGGACAAATCTGGTCACTGCGTGTTCGGATGACGCTGCTGTCCAGTGTCGTCATGGCACTGCTGTGCGGGGGCATCTGTGCCCTGGTCCTGATCGGCGTGCGCGACCGCGCCGTCGCCGACCTGACCGACCGGCTCCTCCTGTCCGGCATGCAGGTGGCCCGCCTCATCGAGCACGGCCAGGTCCCCCCGGTGCTCCCCGTCCGGAAGTCCGCCCTCATCCAGGTGATCGGACCCGGCGGCCAGATCGTGGCGGCGAGCCCGTCACTGGCCGGCAGGCCCCGGCTGACCCGCCTCACACCGCGGGACGACGACTCGTCGGCGGACCGGGTGATCTGCGACGCCCCGGGGTTCCCCGGCACCTGCCTGCGCGTCGTGGCCGTCCGGGTCCCCACCGGCAACGGCAGCTGGATCGTCTACGGCGCCGGCCTCTCCACCCCGTGGTACGTCAGCCGCTCGCTGCTGCTCGGCCTCCTGGCCGCGTCCGGCCTGCTGGTCGGGGCCACCGCGATCGGCGCCTACCGCACCGTCAGCAGGACCCTCGATCCGGTGGAGGACATCTGCGCCGAACTGGCCGAGATCACCTCCTCCGACCTGGGCCGCCGGGTGCCCGTGCCCCCGTACCGCGACGAGATCCGGGGGCTGGCGGAGACGGTGAACCAGACGCTGGACCGGCTGGAGGCCGCGGTCGAGCGGGAGAGGCGGTTCGCCTCCGACGCCTCGCACGACCTTCGCAGTCCCATCACCGCGATGCGCACCCAGGTGGAGGAGGCGCTGCTGCACCGGGAGGACAGCGACTGGCCCTCCGTGGCCGCGGCGGTGCTCGCCAGTCTCGGGCGGCTGCAGGCGATCGTCACGGACCTGCTGGCGCTCTCCCGTCTCGAAGCCGGCGCCGGCGGCCCGCACGCCCGGGTCGACCTGGGAGAGCTGGCCGGCTCGGAGCTGGCGCGCCGCGTCCACCGGATGCCCGTCGTGATGCACATGGAGCCCGGCGTGATGGTCGACGCCGACCGCATGCAGCTCGTCCGGTTGCTCACCAACCTCGTGGACAACGCCGACCGGCACGCCGAGTCGACGATCGTCGTGACGGTGCGGCCCGAGGACGGGCGGAGCGTGCTGGAGGTGCTCGACGACGGCCCCGGGATCCCGCCGGAACAGCGGGAGTACGTCTTCCAGCGCTTCGCCCGGCTCGACGCCGCGCGCAGCAAGGACAAGGGCGGGACCGGGCTCGGCCTGGCGATCTGCCGGGAGATCGTCGAACGGCACGGCGGGACGCTGACCATCCGCGACTCGGAGAAGGGCGCGCGGTTCGTGGTGAGCCTCCCCGCCGCCCCCGGGGGCGCCGCGGGCGACCGTACGGCGGATCCGGAGACGCTCGGCTGAGCGGGCCGGCGGAGTCCGGCGGGCCGCTGCGGGCCGGAAGGCGCACCGGAGGATCCCCGGTGGGACGAGGGGGGCTCCGGCCGGGTGAGCGTCCCGGAGGGCCCCGGCCGCCCCGCGCCGGTCAGTAGACCGAGATGTGGACGTGGTCGAAGTGGTTGGCGGTGACGCCGCCGCGGTTGGACATCCCGCGCCAGCTCCCGGTGCGGACGTGCCAGATGCGCTGGCGGTAGATGATGTACATGACGCCCAGCCGCCGGGAGTTCTTGATCGCCCAGGCGGCGATCTCGTCGCCGCGCCCGGCCTCGCCGGCCGACGGCATGGCGCCTCCGCCGCTGAGCATGAAGTCGCAGGCGCGGCCGAGGGGGTGCTCGCCGCCGCCCGCGATGCCGCCGTCGACCCGGAAGCATCCGATCCCGAAGTGCGGGCCGAACCGCTGGGCCACGAGCTGCCGGATCAGCCGCATCCGCGGGGTGACGTTGTCGGGGCCCGACGGAAGCTGGGGCACCCACGTGCCGTCGGCCCGGCGGACGCCCGGGGTGGGATAGAGCAGGTCGATCCGGTCCTTGATCTTCTCGATCAGTTTCTCCGCCCGGTCCTTCTCCTTGTCGAGCTTCGACATGCTCTTCTTCAGCTCGGCCTCGCGGGTCCTGGCCTCGTCCCGGGCCCGGCGGTGGTCGTCGCGGACCCGGACGAACACCCGGAGCCTGGCGTCCTGCTCGTCGAGGATCTGCTGGGTGAGCGCCATGCGGCTCAGCAGGGCGGCGGGGTCGCCCGCCCCCGTCAGCGCGGAGATCCCCTCCATCCCGCCGCTCCGGTACCGCGCGTCGGCCAGCAGGCGGACCTCCCGCGCGGCCAGGTCGAGCTCGCCCTGCGCCCGGCTCAGACGGTCCTTGGCCGCCTTCTCGGTCTTCTCGGCCTTCTGCAGCTCGACGCGGGAGTCGTAGTAGCGGGCGATCAGGGACTCGGACTGCTTCTGCATGTCCGCCAGCTCCTTGCGGAGCTGCTTGGCGGTCGGCTTCGGCTCGGCGAGGCCGGATCCGGCCGGGCCGAGGCACAGCGCCACGGCGGTGATCGACGCGGCAAGACCCCGGATCGCGCCCCGCCGCAGGACGTCGCGGGACACAGCCGCCACATCGCTCCCTTTCCCTGATCCTCGGGTACCGGCCCCGGCTCCACGGCCGGGCGGCGCCCCACGCCCGGCGGGCGATCGGAAAGGATGCTCCCGCAATTACGGCACTTGCGGCAAATCTTGCATTACGGTCGTCCGTTGCAGAGCCGAAGGCGCCGGATCGGGCAGGCGCGCCGCCGGAGCGGCCAGGGCGGCCGGGAGAGCCAGGTCAGGAGGGGGCGGCGGCCCCCTCGGCCGGCGAGCCGTCCCCGGCCGGCCGGTTCTCGGGCGCGGGCACCACGACGACCGGGCAGCGGGCGTGGTGCAGCACCCCGTGGCCGACCGAGCCGAGCACCGCCGATCCCAGCCTCCCCAGCCCGCGCGAGCCGACCACCAGCAGGTCGGCGGTCTCCGACGCCTCCCGCAGGGCGACCACCGGATGCCCGCACACCACCGACCTGATCACCGGGACGTGCGGGTAGCGCTCCATCCACGGGGTGAGCGCCCTCTCGGCCGTCTTCTCCGCCGCGGTGGAGACCTCCTCCAGCATCGGCGTGTAGACCACCGTGTACGGTCCCATGACCGGCGCCTCCCAGGCGTGCACCGCGCGCACCCGGGCCCCGCGCCGCGCCGCCTCCTCGAAGGCGTGGCCCAGCGCCGCCTCCGAGGACGGGGACCCGTCGAAGCCGACCGCGACCTCGCCGCTCCCGCGCTCCGCCTCGCCCTGGACGACCACGACCGGCACGGCCACGTGGCCCGCCAGCCGCTGCGGGACCGACCCCAGCAGCAGTTCGCGGAACCCGCCCCGCCCCCGGTGGCCGAGCACGAGCACCGCCGCGTCCCCGGACGCGCGGCGCAGCGCCTCGGCCGCGGGCCCGCTCTCCAGCCGCTCCTCCACCTCCAGCCCGGGAACGCGGCCGCGCGCCAGATCGGCCGCCTCCGCCAGCACCCGGCGGCACTGCTCCGTCACCGCCGCGCCGTACTCCGGCTCCGAGAACACCGGGAGGTCGTAGTCCATGCCCTCGCAGGCGTGCACGATCCGCAGGACGGCGCCGCGCCGCACGGCGTCACCGGCGGCCCACCCGACCGCCGCCAGGGACGGGGGCGAACCGTCGGCTCCCGCCACGACCACGTCCGTCGCCATGTCACCCTCCTCGCGACCGTTCCCACCTCGTCTTGTGCCCGCCCACCTTCACCCCGGTCAAAAGAGCGGGTCATCGATCATCTCCGGGACGGATTCCACCGCCCGCGGCGCGGGGACGGGTAGGACGCGGCGCGCGGATGCCCGCCGTACGGCTCTCCGGCCCGCGACGCGGGAACGCCGGGGGGGACGCGAACGGAGGGCGCCATGACCGGGCACGTGACGGTTCCCGAGGAGATGGACGCCTGGGTGGTCGCCCGGCCAGGGCCGATCGCCTCGGGCCCCCTGGAGCGGGTCCGCCTGCCGGTCCCCCGGCCGGGTCCGGGCGAGGTGCTGGTCGAGGTGGAGGCGTGCGCCGTCTGCCGCACCGACCTGCACCTGGCCGAGGGCGACCTGCCACCGCGACGCCCGCGGACCGTCCCGGGTCACGAGGTGGTGGGCCGGGTGGCGGCCCGCGGCCCGGAGACCGTACGGCTCGCCGCCGGGGAACGGGTGGGCGTGGCCTGGCTCCGCTCGACCTGCGGGCGCTGCCCCTACTGCCTGCGCGGCGCGGAGAACCTGTGCCCGCGTTCCTCCTACACTGGCTGGGACGCCGACGGCGGCTACGCCCGCTACCTCACCGTCCCGGAGGACTACGCCTACCGGCTGCCCGAGGGCGGCGCGGCCGGGAAGCTGGCGCCGCTGCTGTGCGCCGGGATCATCGGCTACCGCGCCCTGCTCCGCAGCGAGCTGCCGCCCGGCGGGCGCCTGGGAATCTACGGCTTCGGCGCCTCGGCGCACCTGACCGCGCAGGTCGCCATCGCCCAGGGGGCCACCGTGCACGTGCTGACCCGCTCGTCCAGGGCCCGGGAGCTGGCCCTGGAGCTGGGAGCGGCCTCGGCGGGCGGCGCGGCGGACGCCCCGCCCGAGCCGCTGGACGCCGCGATCCTGTTCGCCCCGGCGGGCGAGCTGGTGCCCGTCGCCCTGGAGGCGCTGGACCGCGGCGGCACACTGGCCGTGGCGGGCATCCACCTCAGCGACGTGCCGGTGCTCAACTACGGGCGGCACCTGTTCCAGGAGCGGACGCTGCGCAGCGTCACCGCCAACACCCGGGCCGACGGCCGGGCGTTCCTGGAGGCCGCCGCGGCCTGCCCGCCGAGGGTCACGACCGTGCCCTACCCGTTCGACGCGGCCGACCGGGCGCTGGCCGACCTGGCCGCCGACCGCGTCGAGGGCGCCGCCGTGCTCCTCATCTGACCCCCCGGGCTCGGGCTCCCGGCTGCGGTACGGCGGGCCGGCTCGGCTCGTCCTCAGGCGACGCGCGGGGCGGCCGACAGCTCGGTGAACAGGTTCTCCCATATCGGCATGATCGCCTCGGGGGCGTAGTCACGGGCCGTGCGGGCGGCGGCGGAACCCAGCCGCAGGCGCAGCTCACGGTCGCCGATGACGCGGATGAGCGTCCCGGCCAGCTCGTCGACGTCCATGGGCGGGACCAGCAGGCCGTCCACCCCGTCGGTCAGCACGTCGCGCGGGCCGGTCGGGCAGTCGAACGCGACGACCGGCAGCGCGTGGGACATCGCCTCGATCATGACCATCGGCAGGCCCTCGAACCGGGAGCTGAGCGCGTACACCGAGGCCCGGGCCAGCTCCTCGTCCAGCCGGGGGGTGCGGCCCATCAGCTTGACGCTGCCGTCGAGGCCGAGCTCGCCGACGAGGGCGCTCAGCTCGGTCTTCTTGGGGCCGGTGCCGTAGATGTGCAGCCGCCAGTCGGGGAAGCGCCGCACGACCTGGGCGAACGCCGGGATGAGCAGGTCGAGGCCCTTCTGCTTGACGAGCCTGCCCGCCGCGATCACGATCGGGTTCTCCTGCGCCGAGGGTCTCCGGCGCAGGGTGTGGACGGCGTTCGGGATACGGACGACCGGCGTGCCGGGCAGCAGGCGCCGGTACGTGTCGCGGTCGGTGCCGGTGAGCACCGCGACCGCGTCCAGCCTGCCGTAGTGGCGGGCGATCTGCCGCCGCACGCTCTCGCGGTGGGTGGTGAAGTTCATGTGCTCCTGGGCGACGCGGACCACGCCGCTCGGGCCGCGCCGGGCGGAGATGAGGTTCAGCGCCGGGCGGGTGGTGACCAGGACGCCTCCGTCGAGGGCGGAGACGTGGTCGATGACGGCCTTCTCCACGCGCTCGGTGAAGTAGCCGGCGGCGAACTCCCCGGGCGGGACGACCTTGCCGCGCACCCTCCGCCAGATCCGGCGGCCCATCGAGTCGGTGCGCACGCCGCCGCGCTGGTCGACCAGCGTGGTGATCTCCACGCGCCCGTCGATGGGGAACTGGGGCCTGGCGCGGCGCCGTACCACGCTGATGATCTCGACGTCGTGGCCGGCCGCGGCCATGGCGTTGGCCTGGTTGACCACCGTCCGGATCGTGCCGCCCATGCCGTAGGCGTGCAGGAGCATGTAGCGGATCTTCACCGGCTCTCGTCCCCGTCGAGGTAGCCCCAGGTCCGGGACATCGGACGGAGTTCCTCGGGGATCTCCTCCGGGCGGGGCAGGGCGCGTCCCTCCTGGACCTTCCCGGACCGGATCTTGTCCTTCCAGTCGCCGAGCCCTTTCTGGACGACCGTCTGCTCGCCGTAGGCGAGCATCACCGGCTCCCACGGAATGCCCAGGAAGTCGCAGATCCGGCGGGTCTCGGCCTCGGGATCCGCCGTGAGGTCCTCGTAACGGAGGGTCAGGCCGGGCAGGTCAGCCCTGGCACGTTCCACGGCCTTCATATAGCGCAGCGCGTCGAGCGCGGCCTCGCGCGGGGTCCGCCGGTCGGGGCTCGCCTCGTGCCAGGAGGTCGCGATGGAGGCGGGGTGACGCAGCAGGAAGACGAAGCGGGCGTCGGGCCAGCAGGTGGCGATGCGCCGGTGGGCGAAGGCGTTGGCCGGGGTCTTGTCCACGATGTGCGCTTTACCGCTGCGGACCAGCTCGCGGTGGAGGACCCGGTCCCACAGCAGGTGCTCCAGGTCGGCCTGGTTGTGGCCGAGTGCCTCCATGGCGCGGGCGGCGAGCGGGGTGGTGAGCCCGACGGACAGCCGCCGCACGTGCAGCTCATGCGGGGCGTGCAGCATCGGGTGGGCGTTGAGCATCGCGCGCAGCAGGGTGGAGCCGGACCTGACCGGCGAGAGGATGAAGATCGGGGCGGTGAGCAGCCGGTCGCTCCGCGGGTCGGCGGGGAGACGGACGAGGTCGTCCGCCGCCACCGCGGGCGCCCGTCCCGCGCCCCTGGCGGCGGACCCGGCGCCGGCTTCCGCCTTCCCGACGCGAGTGATCTGGAACCCGGTCAGCTCCTTCACGGCGGCGTTGGCCTTGCGTTTCCAGTTCATCCCATGGACGCTATCGAGCTTTCCTGACAGTGACCTGGGGATTCCTGACGGTTACCTGGAAGTCCCCTGGGAGTGCCCGCGCCGTCCGGCCGGGGCCGGACGGCGCGGAGGCGGGCCGGGCCGGAGACGGACTCGGACGCGGATTCGGGGCGGAGACGGGCGGAGACGGACATGCGGCGGCGGCCCCGCTCCCCGCCCTGATGGGCGTCGGGGAGCGGGGCCGCCGGCGGTTCTCACCGTCCCGCACCGTTGCGGGGGTGGAGGCGCTTACCGGACGCCGCGCCTGCGGTACAGGCTGACGGTCAGGATGACGCCGATCGCCGCGACGGCCACCTGGAGGAGCAGCTCGATCCAGTCGATGCCCGAGGTGTGGGCCACGCCGAGAGCACCGGCGATGGCGGTACCGATGAAGGCGGCGACGATGCCGATCACGATGGTCAGCCAGATCGGGATGTGCTGCTTGCCCGGCACGGCGAGACGGCCGAGGGCACCGACGATGGCTCCGATGACGATGGCGGTGATGATTCCGGTGACAGTCATGTTCACACTTCCTTTTGCTCGGCTGCCGATCGTCTGCCCCGGCACGGGACGGCAACACATAACAGAACAATTACGGCCTGATGGGACGGGTGAACATCCAGCTCAGAGCCCATTCCGGCACTCGCAGAAAAAGCCGTGACAGCCCGGGAGGGCCTTCCGGAGAGGGCTTCGGCCGCGTGACGGAAGGGCCGGGAGGAGCCGGGGAGAACTCTGGGAAAGGCCGCGGGAAGGCGCGGGGACGACACGGAGAGAACACAGAGAGAACACGGAAAGAACACGGAGAGAACACGGGAGGCACGGCTCGGGGCGGAAGCGGCATCGGCGGCCGGCCTCGCCAATACCTCCCCTATGGATAAGCATGAACCTTTCTTGAGGGATAAAGCCGTGTGACGAGTGCTTCGGTTGGATATTTCGTTCCTTATTGGGCAAGTCTGCTCGGTTTCGGAGCGGGAGGGCGAGCCGTACGGCTTCCAGAAGGGGCGTGCATGGCGGACCCGCGGAAACTCCCCGGTCTCATCGCCGAGCTGGCGGCGGAGTTCGCCGGCACGGCGATCCTGATCCTGTTCGGGGTGGGCGTCGTGGCACAGGTCGTCGCCGCCCACATCGGCGACCACGACAGCGTCTCGTGGGCCTGGGGCCTGGGCGTCACCTTCGGCGTGTACACCGCAGGCCGGATCAGCGGCGCGCACCTCAACCCCGCCGTCACCGTCGCCCTCGCCGTCTTCAAGGGCTTCTCCTGGCGCAGGGTGCTGCCGTACTGCGTGGCGCAGATCGCCGGGGCGTTCGTCGCCGCCCTCCTCGTGCGGTGGAACTACACCGAGATGCTGCACGCCGCCGACCCGGGACTGACGATCAAGACGCAGGGCGTCTTCTCCACGCTGCCCGGCAACGGCTCGCTGCCCGTCGGCCTCTGGGGCGCCTTCCGCGACCAGGTGATGGGCACCGCGATCCTGCTCTTCCTCATCTTCGCCGTCATCGACGTCCTGAACACCCCGCCCGGCGCGAACCTCGCCCCCTTCGTCATCGGGCTGATCGTGGTGGCGATCGGCATGGCCTGGGGCACGAACGCCGGCTACGCCATCAATCCCGCCCGCGACTTCGGGCCGCGCCTGGCGTCCTTCCTCACCGGCTACGAGACCGCCTGGCGGGACCAGTACGGCCAGATCTACTTCTGGGTGCCGATCGTGGCCCCGCTGATCGGCGGCGTGCTGGGCGGAGCCCTGTACGAGCTCCTCGTCGGCCGGTTCCTGCGCCCCGGGGAGGAACCGGAGCCCGGCAGGCTGCCCCCCGGACCGCCCTCCCCCTGAGAAGGCGTCACCGGCACAGCGACCGGAACAGTGAAGGAGGGAACCCATGGCGGACTTCGTCGGAGCGGTCGACCAGGGGACGACGAGCACCCGGTTCATGATCTTCGACCACGGCGGCAACGAGATCGCCCGCCACCAGCTCGAACACGAGCAGATCCTGCCCCGGGCCGGCTGGGTCGAGCACAATCCGGTGGAGATCTGGGAACGCACCCGCTCGGTGATCGAGACCACCCTGGCCAGATCCCGCGTGACCGCCGCCGACCTCGTCGCCCTCGGGATCACCAACCAGCGCGAGACCGCGGTGGTGTGGAACCGGCGCACCGGCCGGCCGTACCACAACGCGATCGTCTGGCAGGACACCCGCACCGACCGCATCGCCTCGGCTCTGGACCGCGACGGCCGCGGCGACGTCATCCGCCGTAAGGCGGGCCTGCCGCCGGCCACCTACTTCTCCGGCGGGAAGATCCAGTGGATCCTGGAGAACGTCGACGGGGTCCGGCAGGCCGCCGAGGACGGCGAGGCGATCTTCGGCAACACCGACACCTGGCTGCTGTGGAACCTCACGGGGGGAAGGGACGACGGAGTCCACGTCACCGATCCCACCAACGCCAGCCGCACCATGCTGATGGACCTCGAGACGCTGGAGTGGGACGACGAGCTGCTGTCGTTCTTCGGCATCCCCCGCGCCATGCTGCCCGCCATCAGACCCTCCTCCGACCCCGGCCTGTACGGCGTCACCCGGGCGAACGGGCCGCTGGGCCGCGAGGTTCCCCTCTCCGGCGACCTGGGCGACCAGCAGGCCGCGACCGTCGGCCAGGTCTGCTTCGACGTCGGCGAGGCCAAGAACACCTACGGCACCGGCAACTTCCTGCTGCTCAACACCGGCCACGAGCCGGTCCGCTCCAAGAGCGGCCTGCTGACCACCGTCTGCTACCGGTTCGGCGACGAGCGGCCGGTGTACGCGCTGGAGGGGTCGATCGCGGTGACCGGCTCGGCGGTGCAGTGGCTGCGCGACCAGCTCGGCATCATCTCCGGGGCCGCCGAGAGCGAGGCGCTGGCCCGCCAGGTGGCCGACAACGGCGGCATCTACTTCGTGCCGGCGTTCTCCGGCCTGTTCGCCCCCTACTGGCGCTCCGACGCCCGGGGCGCGATCGTGGGCCTGTCGCGCTACAACACCAACGCCCACCTGGCCCGCGCCACCCTGGAGGCGATCTGCTACCAGAGCCGCGACGTGGTCGAGGCGATGCGGCAGGACTCCGGCGTCACCCTGGACGTGCTGCGGGTCGACGGCGGCGTCACCGCGAACAACCTGTGCATGCAGATCCAGGCCGACGTGCTGGGCGTGCCCGTCTCCAAGCCGGTCGTCGCCGAGACCACCGCCCTGGGCGCCGCCTACGCCGCCGGGCTGGCGATGGGTTTCTGGAAGTCCACCGACGGGCTGCGGCAGAACTGGAACGAGGAGCGGCGCTGGGAGCCGAGATGGACCGAGGAGCAGCGCGAGCACGGATACGCCGGTTGGAAGAAGGCCGTGGAACGCACGTTCGGCTGGGTGGACGTCGACTGACCGCGCCCGGACCGTCCGGACCGGGAAGTCCGGGAAGCCTGAGGGGCCCGGGGAGCCCGGGGAGCCCGGGGAGCCCGGGAAGCACGCCCGTCCCGCGCAGGCGGGACGACGACACGGGAGGTGCCCGTTGAACGAACCCGCATTGGGACCGCTGTACCGGGAGTCGGCGCTGCGGCGGATGGGCGAGAAGGAGTACGACGTGCTGGTCGTCGGCGGCGGGATCGTCGGCGCGGGAGCCGCGCTCGACGCCGCGTCGCGCGGCCTGACGGTCGCGCTGGTCGAGGCGAACGACTGGGCGGCCGGCAGCTCCAGCAGATCCAGCAAGCTGATCCACGGGGGCCTGCGCTACCTGGAGCAGTTCGACTTCGGGCTGGTGCGGGAGGCGCTGAAGGAACGCCACCTGCTGCTGACCCGGCTGGCGCCGCACCTCGTCTGGCCGGTGCCGTTCCTCTACCCGCTGACCCACCGCCTCTGGGAGCGGTTCTACGTCGGCGCGGGCATGACCCTCTACGACTTCCTGGGCGGGCTGCGCGCCGTCATGCCCCGGCACCGGCACCTGACCCGCCGCGGCGCGCTGCGGGAGGCCCCCGCCCTGCGCCCCGACTCGCTGGTCGGCGCCCTGCAGTACTTCGACGCCCACACCGACGACGCGCGGCTGGCGATCGCGATCGTGCGGACGGCCGCCCGGTACGGCGCCGCCGTCGCCAACCGGGTCCGCGCCGGCAGCCTGCTCCGCGACGGCGAGCGCGTCGTGGGCGCGCACGTGACGGATCTGGAGAGCGGCCGGGAGATGGACGTCCGGGCCCGCGTGGTGATCGGCGCCACCGGGGTCTGGACCGACGAGACGCTGCGGATGGCCGGGGCAGGGAAGAGCCTCACCGTCAAGCCGTCGAAGGGCGTCCACATCGTCGTCCGCCGCGACCGGCTCGACCTGAACACGGCGCTGATCCTGCGGACCGAGAAGAGCGTGCTGTTCGTGATCCCCTGGGACGACTACTGGATCATCGGCACCACCGACACGCCGTGGACCCTGGCCCGGGACCACCCGGTGGCCAGCCGCGCCGACATCGACTACATCCTCGACCACGTCAACGCGGTGCTGACCACCCCCCTGGGCCACGACGACGTCGAGGGCGTCTACGCCGGGCTGCGGCCGCTGATCGCCGGCGCCGCGACCGGCACCGAGAAGCTCTCGCGCGAGCACCTGGTCGCCAACCCGGTGCCGGGCCTGGTGACGGTCAGCGGCGGCAAGTACACCACCTACCGCGTCATGGCCAGGGACGCCGTCGACGCCGCCGCCGAGGAACTGGGTTCCGGCGTGCCGGAGTCGGCCACCGAGCGGCTGCCGCTGCTGGGCGCGACCGGCTACGAGGCCGTGTGGAACGGCCGCCGCAACCTCGCCGAACGGTACGGGCTCGGCGTGGGCCGGATGGAGCGGCTGCTGCGCCGCTACGGGTCCGGCGTCGAGGAGCTGCTGGAGATCGTCGGGGCCGACCCCGCTCTGGGGGAGCCGCTGCCCGCGGCGCCGGACTACCTGCGGGCCGAGATCGTCTACGCGGCGTCGCACGAGCAGGCTCTGCACCTCGCGGACGTGCTGGCCCGCCGTACCCACGTCGCCATCGAGCAGCGGGACCGGGGCCTGGCGGCCGCGCCCGAGGCGGCGGCCCTCGTCGCGCCCGTGCTGGGCTGGGACGAGGAGACGGTCCGGCGCGAGACCGAGGAGTACCGCCGGCTGGTCCACGCCGAACTGGCCGCCGAGAGCCAGCCGGACGACGAGCACGCCGAGGAGGCCCTGCTCTCCTCCGGCTGACACCCGCTCCGCACGACCTGCCGAGGCGGGCCGTACCCCTCTTCCCTGGAACCGGCGTCATGGCTGTTCCGGCGGGTCGGGGACGAGCAGCCCCCGGTTGAACGCCTCGGCGACCGCCGCGGCGCGGTCGCCGACCCCGAGCTTGGCGTAGATGTTCAACAGGTGGGTCTTGACGGTGGCCTCGCTGATGAGCAGCCTGGCCGCGGCGTCCCGGTTGGTCGTCCCGGCGGCGACCAGCTCCAGGACCTCCAGCTCCCGCCGGCTGAGCGGCTTGGTCCCGGGATCCCGGACCCGGCTCATCAGCCGGGTCGCCACCGACGGCGAGAGCACGGCCTGCCCGTGGGCCGCCGCGCGTACCGCCCGCAGCAGTTCGTCGCGGGGAGCGTCCTTGAGCAGGTAGCCGGTGGCACCCGCCTCGATCGCCGGCAGGACATAGCTGTCGGTGTCATAGGTGGTCAGCACGAGCACCCGCGCGGTGACGCCCCGCCGGGCCAGCTCGGTGATCGCGGTCAGGCCGTCCATGCCGGGCATCCGCAGGTCCATCAGGATCACGTCGGGTGCGAGGACCTGGGCGAGCCGGACCGCCTCGGCGCCGTCGCCGGCCTCGCCGAGCACCTCGTAGCCCGGGTCGCGTGCGAACATGCCGCTCAGCCCGTCCCTGACCACGGGGTGGTCATCCACGATCAGCAGCCTGATCGGGGCGCCGGTCGCGTGGCTCATGCCACGGCCCCCGCGGGCGCGACCGGGAGGCAGGCCGAGACGGCCGTTCCGGCACCCGGTTCCGACTCGATCTGAAGCGTCCCGGACAGGCTCTCGATACGCTGCCGCATCGCGACGAGGCCGAACCCGCCGCCCGGTGTACCCGCGTCCGGAGGCCGCGGACCGTCGCCTCCCGCGCCTCCCGCGCCTCGCGAACCGCCGCCGCCGTCACCGAGCCGGTCCGGTTCGAAACCCCTGCCGTCGTCACGCACGTCCAACGCGACCTCGTTCTCCATGTAGGACAGTGTCAGCCCGACCATGGTCGCCCGCGCGTGCCTGGCGACGTTCGCCAGCGCCTCCTGTGCCGTGCGCAGCAGCGCGATGTCGACCTCAGGCGGCATCGGCCGTACCGTGCCGGTCGTGGCCACCTGGACCGCGACGCCGTGCAGCGCCGACCAGCGTCCGGCGACGTCGGCCAGCGCCTCACTCAGCCGGGCCTCCTCCAGCGCCTCGGGGCGCAGGGCGTGGACCGACCGCCGCGCCTCGGACAGGCTCTCCCTGGCCAGCCGGGTCGCCGCCCGGACGTGCCGGCGCCACAGCGTCTGGTCGTCGGCGAGCTGCTCGGCCGCCTGCAGCTGGGTGACGATCCCGGTGAGCCCCTGCGCCAGCGTGTCGTGGATCTCGCGGGCCATCCGCTGCCGCTCGTCGGAGACCCCGGCCTCCCTCGCCTGGATCAGCAGCTGCCGCTGCAGGCCGGCGTTCTCGGCCATGCTCGCCTCCAGCCTGCGGTTCGCCTCCCGCACCTCCACGAGGGCCTGCTCCCGCAGTTCCTCGCGCTCCTCGCCTTTGCGGCCGAGCCAGGCGAGACCGCACATGGGGAATACGTTCACGGCGAGGACCACCAGGTAGGCGAGCACGCCGTAGAGGTCCGTCTTGGGCACGGAGGACGCCTGTGCTGTGCCCGCCACGATCGCCACCCCGCCGATGGCCGCCAGCTCCGACGGCCACGGCAGAACCCGGAAGGCGTAGAAGTAGCCGACGGGGGTGAAAAGCCCGAACCAGGGGTCCCTGACCACCAGGATCGCCATGAGCACGATCAGCCCGCCCATGAACAGCCCCATGATCCGCGGGCGTTCCCGCCAGGCCGGATGCAGGGTGAACATCCACAGCATCCACGCCGCCGTCAGCGCGCACAGCGCGAGATCGACGCCGAAGAGGTCGCCGTCGGACCCCCTGATCGCCACCGTGACACCGGTCATGATCGCCAGCAGGACGTAGGGCACGACGGTCACCAGCGGAAGCAGCCCCCGGTTCCACCGGTCCTGCCGGGTGTGCGGCGTCGGAGCGCTCATCTGCATCCTTTCCGCCGCGGCCTACTCCCAGCGGAACAATTTAGCGGCGGCCAGTCCGAACACCACCGCGTACACCGCCATGACCAGCAGTTGCTGCGGGTGCGGCCAGTCTCCCCCCGCCGCCCGCTGCAGCGCCTGGACCGCCGCGCCGAGCGGGGTGCCGTGGCTGAGGTGACGCAGGAGCGTGGGCATCTGGGCGATGGGCACCCACAGACCGGCGAAGAACATCATCGGGAAGAACAGGACCGTGCCGATCGCCTGGGCGGCCCGCCCGCTTCCGGCGACCGCGGCGACGAACAGGCCGATCGCCTGCAGCGCGGCGGCGGCGAGCAGTGCCGCGACGGCGAACCCCGCGGGCTGCTTCGGCGGAGCCACGCCGTACGCCACCCCGGCCACCACGAGGATCACGGTCGCCGCGACCACCGTGACGGCGAAATTGACCGCGAGCTGGGCGGCGAGCACCCGGACCGGCCCCATCGGCGTCGTCCGCAGCCGGCGCAGGACGCCTTTCTCCCGGTAGCCGGCCAGGACCATCGGCAGCGCGCTGAGCGCGAGCAGCGCGATCGAGAACGCGATCAGGACGGGCACGTAGACATCGAGCAGGGTGGCGCCGCCGAGTTCCTTCTCCGGCTTGCCGAAGGAGGGCAGGCTGCCGAAGACGATCAGCAGCACCAGCGGGAACCCGACGCCCCAGACGGGCCCGACCCGCTCACGAATGAAGAGCTTCAGCTCGGTGACGGTAAGCCGTCCGAGCGCGGAACGCGACACGGCCGCCGGCGGCGCCGCGGTGGTGGTGACGGACATGATCATTCTCCTGATCCGATATGACGTGGCCGGTCAGTTCTCACCGGGCCGGTTCCGCCCGGCGGGACGCCCGGTCTCCGGGCGCCGCCCGGTCAGCGCGACGAAGGCGTCCTCCAGGCTGGCCCGCTCCACGCGCAGTTGCCGCGCCACGATGCCGTGGCGGGCCAGCGCGGAGATGACCGCGTTCAGCGCGTCGTCGTTTCCCGTGACCGTCACGACGTCGTCCCGGCGGGTCACGCCGGTCACCTCGGGAAGATCGGTCAGCAGCCGGTCGTCGAACGGCGCGGACGGCCGGAAGCGGATCCGCTGCTCGGCGTGGATCCGCCCGGTCAGCCCGGCCGGGGTGTCCACCGCGGCGACACGGCCCGCGTCGATCAGCGCGATCCGGTCACACAGCCGCTCGGCCTCCTCCATGAAGTGGGTGACGAGCACGATCGTGACGCCGCGGGAACGCACATCCTCGATCAGCTGCCAGGTGTCACGTCTGGCCTGCGGGTCGAGGCCGGTGGTCAGCTCGTCGAGTACGGCCACCCGCGGGTCCCCGACCAGGGCCAGCGCGATCGAGAGCCGCTGCCTCTGACCGCCGGACAGCTTCCCGTACCTGGTCGAGCTCTTGTCCGCGAGCCCGAGCGCGTCCATCAGGGCACGCCGGTCGGCCGGCTCACGGTAGAAGGAACCGTAGAGCTCGAGCGCCTCCCCGACCTTCAGCCGGTCGGGCAGCGCGCCGTCCTGGAGTTGCACGCCGAGCCGCTGGGTCAGCTCGGCGCGGTCGCGCCGAGGGTCGAGCCCGAGCACGCTGATCTCGCCCCGGTCCGGCCTGCGCAGCCCCTCGACGCACTCCACCGTCGTGGTCTTGCCCGCGCCGTTGGGGCCGAGGATCCCGAAGATCTCCCCCTCCTGGACGGTGAAGGAGACATCGTCGACCGCCACGGTGTCCCCGTAGCGCTTGTGCAGGTTGCGCACCTCGATCACTGCCGGCATGTGGTGGCCCTCCCGGTGTTCCGGCCCGTCGCGTCCATGTGCCTTCAGCCTCGCGGGATCCGGCCGGACGCGGTATCGACCGTCCGGCGAGATTCCGCGGCTCCCGGGCCGAGGCACCGGATGGACCGGACGGTCGAGCCGATCCACCGATCGGTTGAGCCGGGGGGCGGGGTCCACACGGACGACGCCGTCCCGGGGGCGGCCTCCCCCGTCGGGAAAGGACGCTGCGGGACGGTGGAACGGCGGGGTGTGGATGGCGTACGGTCCTACTCATGTGCCGGAGCATCAAGACCCTTCGTGAGCCGTACTCCAGCGACGTGACGGACGAGGACGTGCGGGCCGCCGCGTTGCAGTACGTCCGTAAGATCTCCGGTTTCCGGGCCCCGTCGGCGCGCAACGCCGAGGTCTTCGACCGGGCCGTGGAGACCATCGCCGCCGCGACCCAGGTCCTGCTGGACGACCTGCACCTCCCCCGCCCGGCCGCGCCGCGGCCGGGAGCCTGACGGCCGTCCCGCTCCCCGGAGCGGGACGCCCGGGCAGGCCGGGTGGGCCGCCCCGGTCAGGCCGTACGGTCAGGCCGGGTCGGCGGGCTCGCCGTCGCGGGGCCGTACGAGATCGCGCAGGCTCTCCGGGACGGGCGCGCCGGCGGGGAGTGATCCCTGCCCCGGTGACGCGGTGCTCTTCGGCACGGCGCCCTTCGAGACGGCGCCCGCCATCCGGTCGAAGAAGCGCAGCATCTCGACCGGGAAGGGCATCACCAGCGTGGAGTTGCGCTCCGCCGCGACCTCCACGACGGTCTGCAGCAGGCGCAGCTGCATGGCTCCCGGGGTGTCGTGCATGATGCCCGCCGCGTCGGCGAGCTTCCTGGACGCCTGGAACTCCCCGTCCGCCGTGATGACGCGGGCCCGGCGCTCGCGCTCGGCCTCGGCCTGGCGCGACATCGACCGCTTCATGGTCTCGGGAAGCTGCACGTCCTTGATCTCCACGCGGTCGATGTGGATGCCCCAGCCGATCGCCGGGCTGTCGATCATCAGCTCCAGGCCCTCGTGCAGGCGCTCGCGGTTGCACAGCAGGTCGTCCAGCTCGCTCTTGCCGATGATCGAGCGCAGCGACGTCTGGGCCACCTGGCCGACGGCGAACAGGTAGTCCTCCACCTCGATGGCCGCCTTCATCGGGTCCACGACCCGGAAGTAGACGACCGCGTCCACCTTGACCGAGACGTTGTCGCGGGTGATGCCCTCCTGGGCGGGCACCGGCATCGTGACGATCTGGACGTTGACCTTCTTCATCCGGTCCACGACCGGGATGAGGATCGCCAGGCCCGGACGGCGCGGGTTCGGCAGCGCCCTGCCGAACCGGAAGACGATGCCCCGCTCGATCTGGTTGACCACGCGGGCCCCGCCCAGCACGACCCAGGCGACGATGAAGGCGATGATCCCGTACAGGATTTCGATGAACATCTCAAACCCCCTTTTCTCAGCATTCGCCTGGCCTCTCACCGGCCTGTAGGGCCGAAGGTCCCGAACCCGGCGCGGTCGCCCGCCGTGACCGCCGGGCGGGGACGCGGCGGTCACGCCCGGCGGGCGGGGACGCGGCGGACACGGTCCCGCCCGGCGCGCGACGGGCGCGGCGGGCCACGGACGGGACGACCACCGCGAGCGGCGGGCGCGACGGGCGCGGCGGGCCACGGACGCGGCGACCACCGCGAGCGGCGGGCACGGGATCCGCGGCCCGGTGGGCGCAAGGACCTTCCCGGGCGGGTCCAAGGTCCCTTCCTCCGGGGGCCCGGCAGAGGTGACGCTGTGGCATAGGGGGTGTTCGCCATGGAAGCCAAGCAGTGGAACGTGCAGATCTTCATCAGCGAGGACGACAACGACGACGTCACCACGGCCAGAGCCGTGCTGTTCACCGACCGCGGCAAGCGGCACGAGGGCGTCGCGCACGCGCGGCGCAACCCCGTCGACCAGCCGGTGCCGGAGATCGGCGACGAACTGGCGGTGGGCCGCGCGCTGTCCACCCTGGCCGCCCAGCTCATCCAGGACGGCGCCCAGGACGTCGCCCAGATGGCGGGATCCTCCCGCGAGTACGGAGGCTAGACGGGTCCGCTCCTCCACCCATGTCCACCCACGACCCCGCCGGACCGTCGGCGGGGCCGTCGGCGCGCCCGGAGGGAGGCCGCGGGGCGGGGCCACCGACGGTCCGGGCCAGGGGCCACCCGGACCGGGCCGTGCGTCCGGGGACGGGACCGCGAGGCGGGGCCCGCGTGTGTTCCACATCACAGAGATGAAGAGTGTGTGCCCGGGACATGTCCGGGGGGTTTCGACGGATCTACCTTTCCCTGAAAGGACCGGTGAACCCGGTTGTCAAAGGAGTACGTCATGGCCGCACCCCCCGCACCGCCCGCACCCTCCTCGTCCCCCCGGCTCCGCCCGTCACGGCCCTCCGCCGTCCTCACCGCCGCCGCGACCGCGCTGCTCGTGCTGCTCTGCCTGCTCGGGGCGTCCCTGGCCGGGCCTCCCGCGCGGGCGGCGTCACTGATCCAGGTCGGCTCGTTCGGTTCGAACCCCGGCAACCTCGCCATGTACGCCTACCGGCCCGACGGCCTGCCCTCCGGCCGGCCGCTCGTCGTGGCCCTGCACGGCTGCACGCAGGACGCGAACGGCTACTTCACCAACTCCGGCTGGCGCAAGTACGCCGACCAGTGGGGTTTCGCCCTCGTCCTGCCGCAGACCAGCGGTTCCAACAACTCCTCGAAGTGCTTCAACTGGTTCGAGACGGGTGACACCAGCCGGGGCCAGGGTGAGGCCGCCTCGATCCGCGCCATGGTCGCCTACGCGGTCGCCAACTACGGCGCCGACTCCGCGCGGGTCTACGTCACCGGCCTGTCGGCGGGCGGCGCGATGTCCGCGGTGATGCTCGCCACCTACCCCGACGTCTTCAAGGCCGGTTCGGTCGGGGCCGGGATCGCCTACCGCTGCGCCGCCGGCCTGACCCAGGCCACCTCCTGCCAGTACGGCGCCACGAACAAGACCCCCCAGCAGTGGGGCGACCTGGTCCGGGCCGCCTACAGCGGCTACTCCGGCCCCTACCCCCGCGTCGCCGTATGGCAGGGCACGTCCGACTACACGGTCACCCCGGCCAACGGCACCCAGCTGCGCGACCAGTGGACGAACGTGCGGGGCGTCTCCCAGACGCCGACCTCGACGTCGAGCCTCCCCGGCGGCACGTCGCTGAAGGTGTACGGCAACAATGACGTGCGCCTGTACGAGATATCCGGGATGGGCCACGGCCTGCCGGTCGACCCGGGCAGCGGCCCCGACCAGTGCGGCAACGCCGCGGCGTACTTCCTCGACACCATCTGCTCGGCCTACCACGACGCGCGGTTCTTCGGCCTGGACGGCGGCGGCGGGCCGACCGCCACCCCGACCGCCACGCCCACCGTCACCCCGACGGCCACCCCGACCGCCACGCCGACGGTCGCCCCGGTCTGCGTGACGGCGAGCAACTACGCCCACACCACGGCGGGCCGCGCCTACGCCTCCGGCGGATACACCTACGCCAAGGGGTCCAACGACCCCATGGGACTGTGGAACGTCCTGACCACCCACACGCTGATGCAGACCGGCCCCGCCTACTGGGTCCTGGCCGACGGCCGGTGCTGATCCGCGCGGGGTCGTGCTCCCCGGTACGGCGGGGCGCGCGACCCCGCCGTGCCGCGGGTCACGGCCGCCCGCGCGGCACCGTCCGGTCACGGCGGCACGCGGAGCCCCCGGGTCACGGGCCGCGTGGCCGCCGGCGGGCCCGCGATCCGTACCGGCTTCCGGCCCGATTACCGGTGGAAGTTCATGTTCGGGTAGACAGAGGGTAATCCACCTTCCTTCGGTGAAGGTCCCCGCGTGACGTGCGGTCACGTGATCGTCGAGGACCGGGGCGTCCCGTCCCCCGTCCGGTCGTTCCCCTCCGGGGCACGGCGGCCGCTTTCCTCCGGTCACGCCCGGCACCTGCCCGCCACCCCATCGGAAAGCCGCTCCATGAGCAACGACAGCACCGGCGTGCCCGCCGGGTTCCGGATCGCCTTCGACCTGTCCTCCCACGAGACGCGGCGGCGAGCCGCGGTCGTCGCCGCGCTCGGGGTCGACTGGGATCCCCCGGCCGTGATGCGCGCCGAGCAGGAGGCCCACGACCTCCTCTACTCCGGCCTCGACCCGCGGCAGCGGGAGATCTACGACATGCTCGTGGCGGCCGGGGTCCTCCCCGGAGGGGAGACCGGCGATGCTGCCCATTGACCCCTGCGCCGACCTGGGCCGCAGGGCCTGGGTCCCCTGCCCTGGATGCCGCGACCACCGGGACTGCGCCACCTGCGGCGCGGGCCGCAACTGCGCCGACCACTGGCGCTACCTCCTGGGCGTCACCGGCAGCCGTCTGCACCTGCAGTGCCCCGGCTGCACCCACCTGTGGGAGCACGAGACCGGCTTCGGCGCGGGCGGCACACGCCCGTTCTGACCGGCGCGGCCGTCCCCCGGGGTGCCTCCCCGAACGCCGCCCGTTCCGACGGCGTCCCCGTCCCGTCCGGTCCGCGACACGTCCCGGCGGGGACACCGTCCGTGACGGCCCGGGGCGGTTCCGCCCGTGTCAGGGCCGCCCCACCGGGCAGATCTGCCGGTGTGAGGCGGCGACCGGCAGGAGGGTCCGATGATGTTCGTGGGAACCTCCGGCTGGCAGTACGCCGACTGGCGCGGGGAGCTGTACCCTCCGGGGCTGCCCCAGCGGCTCTGGCTGGAGCGCTACGCCGAGTGCTTCGCCACCGTCGAGAACAACAACTGCTTCTACCGGCTCCCCGCCCGCGAGACGTTCGAGGACTGGGCGGCGCGCACCCCCGCCGGGTTCGTCATGGCGATCAAGGCGAGCCGCTTCCTCACCCACGTCAAACGGCTCAAGGACCCCGAGGAGCCGGTCGGGCGCATGCTGGCGGCGGCCGGCGGCCTGGGTGACAGGCTCGGCCCCGTCCTGCTGCAGCTCCCGCCCACGCTGCGGGCCGATCCCGAACGTCTGGACGCGTGCCTGCGGGCCTTCCCGGCCGGGGTGCGCGTCGCCGTCGAGCCGCGCCACCCGTCCTGGTGGACCGAGTCCGTACGGGATGTCCTGTCGGCGCACGGCGCGGCGCTGTGCTGGGCCGACCGGCTGGGCCGGCCCCTCTCCCCGCTGTGGCGCACCGCCGGCTGGGGGTATCTGCGCCTCCACGAGGGGCGCGCCCGTCCCCGGCCGTCCTACGGCGACACCGCGCTCCGCTCCTGGCTGCGCCGCCTGGAGCGGACGTGGGGCCGCGACCGCGACGTCCACGTGTACTTCAACAACGACCCCGGCGGCGCCGCCGTACGGAACGCGATACGCTACGCGGCGCTCGCGCGGGCCGGGGGATGGCCCGTGAGCCGCGCCCCCGGCAGCGTCCGCGACATCCCCGCCGGGGCGCGGGACGACGCCACCGGAGACGACGGCACCGGAGACGGGAGAGATCATGACCACGCCCACGGGTGACGGAATCATCGACGTCGAGAAGGCCCGCCTGGACACGCCGGGCTGCGCGTCCGTCGCGCACCTCAACAACGCGGGGGCGGCGCTGCCGCCCGCCCCGGTGCTCGACGCGGTGAACGGGCACCTGCGGCTGGAGGCCGTCACCGGCGGTTACGAGGCGGCCGACCAGGCCCGGGAGCTGACCGAGGGGTTCTACGACGCGGTGGCCGGGCTGGTCGGCGCCCACCGCGACGAGATCGCCTACGTGGAGAACGCCACCCGCGCCTGGGACATGGCGTTCTACGCGATCCCGTTCGCCCCCGGCGACCGGATCCTCACCACGACAAGCGAGTACGCCAGCAACGCCATCGCCTTCCACCAGGTGGCGAAGTCGCGTGGGGTGAGCGTTGAGACGCTGCCCGACGACGGCGACGGGCAGCTGTCCCTCGACGCGCTCGCCGCGGGGCTGGCCCGGGGCGGGGTGCGGCTCGTCGCGATCAACCACGTGCCGACGCACAACGGCCTGGTCAACCCGGCCGCCGAGGTGGGCCGCCTGTGCCGGGAGGCGGGCGTGCTGTTCCTGCTGGACGCCTGCCAGTCGGTGGGCCAGCTCGCCGTGGACGTCACGGAGATCGGCTGCGACATGCTGTCGGCGACCGGGCGCAAGTTCCTGCGCGGCCCGCGCGGGACCGGATTCCTGTACGTGCGGCGCGACCTCGTCGGGGAGCTGGAGCCGCCCTTCCTCGACCTGCACTCGGCCGAGTGGACCGCCCCCGACCGCTACGAGATCCGCGGCGACGCCCGCCGGTTCGAGACGTGGGAGCGCTACGTCGCGGGCCAGATCGGGCTGGGCGTCGCCGCCGGCTACGCCGCCGCCCTGGGCGTCGCGGCCATCGAGGAGCGGGTGACCGGCCTGGCCGCCCGCCTGCGCGATGAGCTCGCGGCGACGCCCGGCGTGACGGTGCTGGACCGCGGCGCCCGCCGCTGCGGCATCGTCACGTTCACCGTCGCGGGCCACGAGTCGGCCGGGGTGAAGGGCGTCCTGCGGGAGCGTGGGATCAACGTCAGCGTGACCGACCGGGCCCACCAGCGTCTCGACCCGAACGCCGTGCCGGCCGCGGTGCGCGCCTCGGTGCACTACTACAACACCGACGAGGAGCTCGACGCCCTGGTCTCCGCCGTCCGGGGGCTCACGACGCGACACTGAACACTTTCCGTGTCGGAACCGTCACAGCGGGGATAACCGGGAAGGAGTCCGCCGATCCCGGCGCCGTGACGTTCCAGGGGGAGATATGGCTGCTCGAAGTGCCGGACCGGCCGCCGTGGCGATGGCCGCGCTGCTGACGGTCGCCCTGCTCGGCGGGTGCGGCGGCGACCGGCGGCCGGCCGCCCTGCCGCCCGAGGCCCCGGTGGTCGCCACCTCGTCGGCCGCGGCCGCTCCGCCGCCGCAGGCGGGCCCCGAGCTGGAGTACGACGGGGAGTGCCCCACCGGGGCCAACGCCAGGCCGTTCGCCAAGACGCGCTTCGCGCTGCACGCGGGCCTCGCGCTGGGGGCGTTCTACCGCTACATCTACCGGCCGCTGCGCAGCGGCGGGTTCAAGGCCGGGGCGGAGAAGCGCAAGCGCACCTTCGCCAAGGCCGCGGTGGCGGGCCTGTTCACCGTCCACGAACTGAAGGTGGCCCGCGGGTTCGCCCTCGCCAACCCCGGCCTGTGCCGGAGCGTCAAGGCGGTGAGCGACCGCTTCGACGCGCTGACCGCCAAGCTGCGCAACGGCACGGCCACCGAGGCCGACGTGACCGCGGGCAGGGAGGCGTTCGGCCAGCTCCAGCAGGGCGCCGCGCAGGACGGCTACAAGTTCAAGGAGAAGAACGTCACCGTCCCCGGCGCGAGCTGACCGGCCCGGCGCTCCCGCGCGCCGCGGGAGCGCCGTAAGGGCAGAGCGGCCCGGGACCGCGGCAGCACCGTACGGACAGGGCGACCCGGGACCGCGGGAGCGCGGTCCGGCGGGATTGCGGGGGGCGTGCGCGGGGAAGCGGTTGGCCGAGGGCGTCAGGCACCGGCCTGCGCCCGACCCCCGATCCCCCACCCCCGCGGGAGCTGACACGATGCCGAGCCGACGACCGGCCAAGGGACGCCGGACCGGGAGGAACCGGGCCGTCAGGAGGAAGGGCCGGCCCGGAGGGTTCGGGTGGACCGACCTGTTCCTGTGGGGTGTGGCCGCCGTGCTCGCCTACGCCGCGCTGCGGAGCGCGCTGCCGTTCGCCCGTGCGCACCTGCCGTGGTTCACGGCGGCGGCCGTCGCCGTGCTCGCCCTGGCGGCGGCCGTGCCGGTCGTCCGGGCCCGTACGGTGGCCGCGCGGCAGCGCCGGTGGTTCGAGGCGAACCTGGAGTTGGAGCGGGTCGACGGGCTGACCGGCCCGGAGTTCGAGGCGCTCACCGCCGGGCTGCTGCGGCGGGACGGCTTCCGCCGGGTCCGGGAGCTGGGCGGCTCCGGCGACCGGGGTGTGGACCTCACCGCCGTCGGACAGGACGGCCGGCGTTACGCCTTCCAGTGCAAGCGCTACGCCGGCAACGTCGGCGCCCCGGAGGTCCGCAACTTCCTGGGCGCCCTGGCTCACGCGTTCGCCGGGCACACCGGTGTGCTGGTCACCTCCGGCCGGCTGACCCGCCAGGCCCTCGCCGAGGCCGGGGAGGCGGGCCTGATCCTCGTCGAGCGCGACCGGCTGGCCGGCTGGCTGCGGGGCGAGCCACTCCCCCGCGAGCCGCTGCGGTCCGGCTGATCCGCGCGGTCAGGAGCGCAGCTCGGGGAAGTCCTCGTCGCGCCACTCCGCGGGCAGCCCGCCCGCCTGTCCGGCCTTCTCCTCCAGACCGCGCAGCTCGACCCGGCGGATCTTGCCCGACACCGTCTTCGGCAGCTCGGCGAACTCCAGGCGGCGCACCCGCTGGTACGGCGGCAGCCTCTCGCGGGCGTGGCGCAGGATGGCCAGCGCGGTCCCGCGGTCCGGCTCCCATCCGGCCGCCAGGGCGACGTACGCCTTCGGCACCGCCAGCCGCAGCTCGTCCGGCGCGGGCACGACGGCCGCCTCCGCGACCGCGGGATGCTCGACGAGCACGCTCTCCAGCTCGAACGGGGAGATCTTGTAGTCGGACGACTTGAACACGTCGTCGGTGCGGCCGACGTAGAAGACGTAGCCGTCGGCGTCGCGGACGGCCACGTCGCCGGTGTGGTAGTAACCGCCGGAGGTCGCCCGGGCGTGGCGCTCGTCGTCGCCACGGTAGCCGGTCATCAGCGAGACGGGCCGGCGGCCGAGGTCGATGCAGATCTCCCCCTCGTCGCCGGGCCGTCCGGTGACCGGGTCGACCAGCGTCACCGGCACGCCGGGCATGGGCAGGCCCATCGAGCCCGGTTTGACCGGCATGCCGGGGACGTTGCCGACCGACAGGGTGGTCTCGGTCTGGCCGAAGCCGTCACGCAGGGTCAGCCCCCAGTGGCGTCGGACCTGCTCGATGACCTCGGGGTTGAGCGGTTCGCCCGCCGAGACGATTTCCCGCAGCCGGCCGGGACCACCGGACAGATCAGCTTTTATCAGCATCCGCCATACCGTGGGCGGGGCGCAGAACGTCGTCACCCCCGCGTCGCGTATCCGCTCCAGCAGCGCCCCAGGGTCGAACCTCCGGTAGTCGTGGACGAAGATCGTGGCCTCGGCGATCCAGGGCGCGAAGAAGCAGCTCCAGGCGTGTTTGGCCCACCCGGGCGAGCTGATGTTGAGGTGCACGTCGCCGGGGCGCAGACCGATCCAGTAGGCCGTCGTCAGGTGGCCCACCGGGTAGGAGACCTGGCTGTGCTCGACCAGCTTGGGCCTGCTGGTGGTGCCGGAGGTGAAGTACAGCAGCAGCGGGTCGTCCGGCGCGGTGCCCGGATGCGGCGCGGGCGGCGCCGGGGCCGCGTGGGCCTCGGAGTAGTCGGCCCAGCTCGCTGGGGCGCCGCCCACGCAGATCCTCGTGTAACCTCCGCCCACCCCGTCGAACTTGGCGGCGTCGGCGGCGTTGGCGACGACGTGCCGCACCCCGCCCCGCTCCACACGATCGGGCAGGTCGGCCGGGCCGAGGGCCGTGGTGGCCGGGAGGATCACCGCCCCCAGCTTCATCACCGCCAGCATCGACTCCCACAGCTCGACCTGGTTGCCGAGCATCAGCATCACCCGGTCGCCCCGGGAGACGCCGTGGGCGGCCAGGAACGCCGCGACCGCGTCGGAGCGGCGGGCCATCTCGTCGAAGGTGAGCCGGGTCTCCGAACCGTCCTCCCCGACCACCCGCAGGGCGGTGCGGTCGTTGCCCCGGGCGATCGCGTCGAACCAGTCCACGGCCCAGTTGAACGGGTCCTCGAAGCGGGGCCAGGTGAACTCCGCGACCGCTCCGGCGTGGTCGCCGCCCGCGCCCAGCAGTCCGTCACGGGCCCTGCGGTAGATCTCGGTGTTGCCGGTGGCGCCCATGGCGGCGGCTCCTCTCGGCGATCGCCCATCGGTGATCACCACACGGTACGCCCGCGCCGCCGCCTCCGGCAGTCCCCGGCGGCCTTCCGCCGCCCGCCGTCGGGCCGCGCCGTGCTCGTACGACCCCACAGAAAGACCGATTCCGCATATTTTGCAGGCCCGAAAAGGAATTTCCTGCAGATTTTCCGGCAGCCTTTCGGATTTCCATTCCGGTGCGTTATAGAAGTAAGCATCCCCGCCGACATATGGAGCTGATGTATTCGTGACAGGACGGCCGCTTCAGCTGGACGGTCTTTCCTGGGAGCACGGAGGAAGGATCTGCGCCCTGAAGCCGGACCGCCTGTCGGTCGCGGCGGGGCGGGTCGGGGTCGTGCTGGCCGAGGACGCCGATGCCGCGGACGCCTTCGCCGACGTGCTGCTGGGCAGGGCGTGGCCGGTCCGGGGCCGGATACTGAGCGGGAGGGAGGAGGTCACCTCGTTGCCCTCGCGGGAACGCGGAATCGCGCTGGTTCCGGCCGGGGGCGGACTGCTGCCCCATCTGACGGTCGAGCAGAACATCGTTTTCGGGCTGCACGGCCGCGACGGAAAAGGATACCGGTACGGAAAGGATTTCCTACGAGGACAGGTGCGTTTCATCACCGACCGGCTCGACCTGGACGTACCGCTCGACCGCCGGCCGTACGACCTGTCGGCGGACCAGAGGCTCTGGGTGGCGTTCGCCCGCGCGATGTGCCACTGGAGGAGGCCGAACGCGGTGCTGGTGGAGGACCGCGACGGCCGGCCGCCCTGCCATTCCGTGGTGGGCAGGAGCCTGGCCGCCTTCCCCCACCTTCCGGTCCTGGTGGTCGGCGACGAGGGCGACCGGATCGAGACGCTGGGCAGCCCCTCGGCCCGCTGGGAGGTCGTCGATGCGGATGAACCGTAGACGGGCCCTGGCCGCGCTGTCGGGGCTGGCCGCGGCCGGGCTCACCGGCTGCTCCGCCGAACGGCCACTGCGGGTCGCGGTGGTGTGGAGCGGCTGGGAGCTGGCCCGCTTCCGCCGGGTCCTGGAGGGCGAGCCGGTGACCGTCTACTCGGCGGGCAACGACATCGCGGCGCTGCTGCGCGAACCGGTGGCCCCGGCGGCGACCCCCGACGTGGCGATCGTGCCGCAGCCCGGCCTGATCGGCGACCCGGAGATCTGCGCCCGGCTGCAACCGCTCGTCTCGCAGGACCCGCCGTTCTGGCGGGACCTGGTGCGCTGCGCGGACGACGGGCGGGTCAAGGGGGTCTGGTTCAAGGTCGCCCACAAGTCGCTCGTGTGGTACCGGCCGGAGTCCGTGGAGACATCGCCCGCCTCGTGGGAGGCGTGGCTGGAGCTGTGCCGGGCCCGCGCGGCCTCGGGCCGCCCCCCGCTCTCCGTGCCCGCCGCCGACGGGTGGGCGCTCACCGACTGGTTCGAGAACGTCCTCCTCGGGGTCGCCCCCGACCTGTACGGCAGGCTGCACCTGCTGGACCCGGCTGACTGGGGGGACGAGCGGGTGGCGCAGGCGTTCGCCCGGCTGGCGGAGCTGTGGTCCGTCCCCGGCCTGGTCCCCGGCGGGGGGCGGCGGGCCCTGGTCACCCAGTTCCACGACGCGATCCTCGACGTCTTCCGGTACGGCCGCGCCGACATGGTCGCCGGCCCCGACTTCGCCTGGCCGGTCATCGACCGCTACCGCGTCCCGGGCCGCGAGGCCCGCTGGTTCCGTTTCCCCTGGCCCGCGGGCGGAGAACGACCGCCCGTGCTGGCCGGCGGGGACGCCGTGGTGGCGCTGGCCTCCTCCGGGGAGCGGGGCAGGCGGTTCGTGGCGCGGCTCACCGGAGGGGAGATGCGCGGGCCGCTGGCCGCCTGGGCCGGCGCCGGGGGGTTCCTGTCCCTCGGCGCCGGGCTGCGCGACCGTGACTACCCCGCGCCGGTGCGGCCGCTGGCGCACGAGCTCCGCGAGCTCGCCGCACCCTCGGAGGCCGGCGCCGGGACGCCCGGACGATCGATCGCGTTCGACCTGTCGGACCGGCTCGGCGGCGCCCTGGCCGGCGGGGACGGCCAGGGCCTCTGGCGCGTCCTGACCGACCTGTTCGCCGCGGTCGCCGTCGGCGGCCGGGGCGCCGAGGAGGCCGCGCGGGCCGCGCACGCCGCGGCGGTGGAGGCGGCGGCCTGGCGGAGTGGAGGATCATGAGCCGCGAAGACGCCTTCCTCTTCGAGGTGGCCCCGTACTACGACATGCGCGCGCCGGCGAAGTCACCGGGCCGCGGGCGGTGGGAGGCGTGGCGGCGGCTGCTGCCCGCCGTCGGGCTGGTGGTCGCCGGCCTGCTCGTCCCGCTGGCCGCGACCGTGGTGACGAGCCTCACCGGGAACGGCGGCCCGCGGGCCTACCTGGACGTCGTGAACGACGCGCAGGTCCGGACGGCTCTGCTGAACAACGCCGTCTGGCTGGTGCTCGCGCCGGTGGTCTGCGCGCTCGGGCTGGGCCTGGCCTGGCTCGCCCGGGGTGTGGGGCCGCGCCTGCGCAGGCTGTTGCTGGCCGCGCTGACGCTGCCTGTGGTGACGTCTCCGCTGACCGCGGGCGTGACCTTCCGGATGATCTTCGCGCCCGATCCCGGGCTGGGCTCGGTGAACGCCCTGCTGCCCGAGCCGGTGCTCTTCACCGGCCCCGGCTGGATCTGGCTGGTCCTGGGCCTGGCGTTCGTCTGGCAGTGGACGGGGCTGGCGTTCCTGGTCTTCCACGTGGGCCTGGCCAACCTTCCCCGGGACCTGCTGCGGGTGGCCGGGGCCTTCGGCGCGGGGCCGCTGCGACTCCTGCGCACCGTGGCGGCGCCCGCGCTGTTCCCCACGGCCGCGGTGGCGCTGCTGATCGTCCTCACCGCCGCCGCCCGGGTGTTCGAGCTGGTCCTGGTGGGGGCGCCGGGCTCGGTCCAGCCGGAGGTGGACGTCGCCGGGCTGCTGTGGTGGCGTCGCCGTACCGTCCTCGGGGACGGGCGGGCGGCGGCGCTGGCGGTCCTGCTGACCGTGACGGCCGTCGCGGTGGCGCTGGCCGTGCTGTGGCGGCTGCGCCATGACCTGCCCGGGGCCGAGCGTCCGTGGCGGCAGCCGTTCCAGGTCGGGCCGGCCGCCCGCCGGACGCGGCGGGCGGCGACCGCCCGGTGGCCGCGACGGGTGGCGGCGGGGGCGGTCACCGCGCTCTGGGCGTTCCCCTTCGTGGTCCTGCTGCTCACCTCGTTCCGGTCACCGGACGCCGCGGCCACCTCCGGGTGGTGGACCGGCGGCTACGGGCTCGGCTCGTACGGCGAGGCGTTCGACGGCGGCTTCTTCGCGGAGGCGCTGTGGGCCACGGCGCAGCGCGGGCTGCTGACCGCCTTCCTCGTCGTGCCGGCGGCGGTGTCGGCCGCCTACGCGCTGACGCACGAGGCCCTCCCCCGCCGCGCGCGGCGGGCCGTCACCGCGGCGGCGGTCGTGCTGGCCGTACTGCCGCCGCAGGCGCTGGCCGCGCCGCTGGGCAGGGCGCTGGGCGGGTCGCTGGGCAGCACGTTCGTCCTCAGCCTGGTGCACGCCGCGCTGCTGCTGCCCCTGGGGGTGCTGCTGCTGCGCAACGCGTTCATGTCGGTGCCGCGGCCGGCGACGCTGGACCGCTTCGCCGACGGCCGCTCGGCGATGACCCGGGTGGTGCGGGACGGCGCCCCCGCCGTGGCGGCGGTGGCGGTGCTGTCGTTCGTGCTGGTGTGGAACGACATGGTGGTCAGCCTGCTGCTCAACTGGCCGGCCGCCGACCAGGCGCCGCTGACCATGCTGCAGGCGTCACGATATTTCACGACCTCGGCCGGGGAGCTCGCGGCGCAGGGGGTGCTGATGACGGCGGTTCCGGCGGCGCTGCTGCTGGCGACGGGCAGGTGGCTGGCGCGGGGGCTGACGCAGGGGATCCGCCGATGAGGTCCCGCGGGGCACGACGCCCCCGGGACAGGGAATCCGCGGACAGGGTGATGGAGTTCATCGGGTGGTTCGGAGGAGCCACCATCGTCGAGATCTTCTTCAACAACTTCCTGGACGCGGTCCCGCAGTGGGGCGCGCTCGGCGGGGGGATGCTGCTGTACGGCGTGGTGACCGGCGTGCGGCGGCTGCGCCGGCGCGAGCTCCCCCCGCCCCCCAGACAGGCCCGGGGCCTCCCCAAGCCGGTCGATCCGCTGTTCGGGCGGGACGAGAAGGTCGCCGAGGTGACCGCCCAGGCCGGGAAGCACCGGATGGTCCTGGTGCGGGGCATGGCCGGGGCCGGCACCAGCGCCGTGGCCCTCGCCGCGGGATGGGACCTGGTGTCCGGCGCCGAGCCCCGGTGCGACCCCGAGCACCAGTACTACGTGGACCTGCGGGGACAGGACCGGAACCGGCCGGAGAGCACGCGGAGCGTGGCCGAGCGCGTGCTGCGCGCGCTCGGCCGCCCGTTGCGGGCGGCGACGAACCTGGAGACTGCGGCGCAGGAGGTCGCCGCCGCCCTGGGGGACCCCGGCCGCCTGCTGCTGCTCCTGGACAACGTCTCCCTGTGGAGCCAGGTCAGCTGGCTGCCACAGAACATGCCGAAAGGAACGATCATCGTCGCGGGCGCCCTCGACGAGGACGTGAGGTATCCGTCCCTCGGGGACGTGGCGATCGTCCAGATCGACCTCCTGGACACCGCCGCCGTCGTGGAACTGCTGCGCTCGCAGGCCTCCGCCGAACGGAGCGACGCCGACCCCGAGTCGTTGCGGGAGCTGGCGGGCCAGTTCCTGGGCATGCCCCAGGTCGTGATCGGAGTCGGCCGCTGGCTCGACGAGAATCCCAAGGTCCCGATCGCCGCCCTGGTGGCCGACCTGAAGAGGCAGGGGGCCCACGACCTCGGCCTTCAACGGCTGTTCAGCATGCAGATGGCGCGGATGGACGCGGCGGTGCGGCGGCTGCTGGCGCTGCTGGCGCACGCGCCGGTCGCCGAGCTCGGCATCGACGAGATCGTCGCGCTCACCGGTGGGCCGGAACGCGACGCCGGGCAGGCCATGGAGGAGCTGTGCCGGTACGGCCTGGTGGAGAAGGTGCGGGAGTCGCGGTTCCGGGTGACGGCCTCCGCCCGGCCGGCCGTACGGAGGCCGGACGGCCGGGAGGCGAAGGCGTGGCGGCGTCTGGCCGAGCACCTCGCCGACCGGGCCGTCTTCTTCGCCGAACGGTTGCCGGACGAGGACGCCCGCGACTGGTTCGCCCTGGAGGACAGGACGCTGCTGCAGATGCTGCGGGAGTACCGGCCGGATCGGCATGGGAGCGGCTTCCCGTGGCCGAAGGCGCTCCGGCCCGACCTGGGCGACCCTCTGTGGCGGATCGCGGACGCCCTGGACGTGTGGTTCACCCTCGAGCAGCGTGTCGAGGAGAGGCAGGAGACCGCCCTGGCCCTGTCGAATGCGGCGAAGTCCCTGAAGGACGTGGCGGTCCACGCCGACGCCGAGCTGCGGTTGTGCCTGATCGCCCTGATGCGCAGTGATCACGACGCCGCCGAGAAGCACTTCCGCGAGGCCGAGAGACTGCTGCCGGACCTGGAGTCCCGCCCCGCCCGGATGCACCATGCGGAAGGGCTGAGACTGCTGGCCAGGGGCGACGAGTACGTCACGGTGGAGTCGCCGATGGTGCGGTACGGCCAGGCGCTTCCCGGCGGGGACACCGTCGGCCACGCCATCCGGAAGCACAACAACGCCGTCCTGTACTTGCGCTGGGGACAGACCTTCGACTTCCAGGGGCGGGAGGAGGAGGCCCGGTACCTGTACGAGGGCGCGGGCCACCTGCTCATCCGGGCCCTCGGCGACGCCAAGGCCGCGGGTTACGCCCACTTCGAGGCGCATGTCTGGAACAACCTGGCGCTCGTCCACTGGTACCAGGGCCAGAATGACGAGGCTCTGGAGGGCTGGGCGAAGGCCGCCGAGCTGTACGAACGGGCCGGCGACGAGCTCGGCCGGCTCCGCTGCCAGGTGCACCGGGCGGCGGCGCTCCGGAGGACGCACCACGAGGAGGCCGTGGAACTGCTGTGCTCGGCGCTGCCGCGGCTGCCGAAGACCGGGATCATCACCGCGCTGGCGAACCTGTACCTCGCCTGGCTCGACCCCGCGAGCGCGCCCGAGCGGCGCAGGGCGGGGCTGGCCGCGCTGGCGCCGTGGGACGGGATCTCCGAGCCGCTCCAGGTGACCGAGATCCGCAGGCTGCTGAAGGAGCTGCCGTCCGGCCCCTGAGAGGGCCCGGAGCGCCCGCCGTCCCGTTCCCGGGAGGGAGCCGGTCCGCCGCACCGGCTCTCCTCCGGCGAAGGACCGCCACCGGCGGCGGAGGGGCCCGCGAACACCGGCGGGGACGGAGGAGCCCGCGGCGCCGGGTGAGGCTTTTTCCGGCCGGCCGTGAAACATTCCGGCCCGGCGCGGCAAGTAGGGGTGACCACCCGGACGGGTCCGCCTCCGGACCCGCCGTACCCCGACCAGGCGAGGAGAACGACGATGGACGCGCTGAAGGCCGTACGGCAGGCCACCGCACCGGCCGCATCGGAGAGGTCCGCCGGAGCGCGGCGGCGGCCCGGGACGTGTCCCCGGCGGCGGGCCGGGGGCTGACGGGCGTCGCGACGAGAGCCGGAAGCCGTCTGGACGCCGATGTCGTTCGCCTCCCCCCTGTTCCTGTGGTTCTTCATGCCGGCCACGCTGCTGGCCCACCTGCTGCTCCCGCCGCGCCACCGCAACGCGGTGGTGGCCGTGGCCAGCCTGTTCTTCTACGCCTGGGGCGCCGGAGCGCACACCCCGCTGCTGCTGTCGGCCATCGCCGTCAACTACGGGGCCGGCCTCGCGCTCGGCGGGGCGCGGCTGCGGGACCGTCCCCGGGCCCGGCGCGGTGTGCTGCTGGCCGCCGCCGGATGGAATGTGGCGGTGCTCGCGGTGTGGAAGTACGCCGGCTTCGCCACCGCCCAGGTCGACGCGCTGGCGGGCGCGCTGGGGCTGGGTCACAGCCCGGTCGTGACCCTGGCCCTGCCGATCGGGATATCGTTCTTCACCTTCCACCATCTCTCGTACGTGGTGGACGTCTACCGAGGCAGCACGCCCGCGCAGCGGAGCCCCGTCCGGTTCGTCACCTACATCGCGATGTTCCCCCAGCTCGTCGCCGGGCCGATCGTCCGTTACCACGAGATCGCCGGACAGCTCGGCGAGGTCCCCCGGGACCGCCTCGGCGACCTCGCCGAGGGCTTTCCCCGCTTCGCCCTGGGCCTGGCCAAGAAGGTGGTCGTCGCCGACTCGCTCGCCGCCGTCGCGGACGCGGCGTTCGCGCACGCCGGCGGCCCCCTCAACACCCCGACGGCGTGGCTGGGCGCGTCGGCCTACGCCCTGCAGATCTACTTCGACTTCTCCGGCTACTCGGACATGGCCGTGGGGCTGGGCCTGATGTTCGGGTTCCGGCTCCCGGAGAACTTCGACCGGCCGTACTCGGCGTACTCCGTCACCGACTTCTGGCGGCGCTGGCACATGTCGCTGTCGCGCTGGTTCCGCGACTACGTCTACATCCCGCTGGGCGGCAACCGCGGCGGCGCACCGAGGACCCACCGCAACCTGCTGGTCGTCTTCGTGCTCTGCGGCTTCTGGCACGGCGCCGACTGGACCTTCCTGGTGTGGGGGCTGTACCACGGCGCCCTGCTGGTGGCCGAACGGCTGCTCGGCTGGGACCGCCCGCCGGGGGGCGTCTGCGCCCTGGTGCTGCGCCGCGGCGCGACCCTGCTGCTGGTGGTGGTCGGCTGGGTGTTCTTCCGCGCGGAGAGCATGGCCGGGGCGTGGGACATGCTGGGGGCGATGTTCACCTGGCGGCCGGGCGAGCTCGACGAGTTCGTCGCGTTCGCCGCCGGCCACCAGCGGATGGCCGTCTTCGCGCTGGCCCTGGCCGTGGTGGCGCTGCCGGCCTCGCCCGCGCTCGGCCCGCTGCTCCAGGCGGGGCGGGGGCGGCTGGTACGGCCGGCACGCACCGTGGTGACGTGGGTGGCCGCCCCCTACGCGGCGGCGCTCGTCGCCGCCGGCACCTTCAGCCCCTTCCTGTACTACCGCTTCTGACGGTTCCGGCGAGTCCCGGGTGAGGAGACACCGATGATCGCTGCACGAACCGGACCGGCGTCCTCCGCAGCCGGGGAACGCCGTCCGGCAGGACGGCGGCCGGTGACACGGCGGCCGGTGACACGGTGGCCGAAGGTACGGCGGCCGATGACGTTGCTGGCCGCGGTGCTGTTCTTCGGCGGGCCCGCCCTGGCCTTCGCCGCGGGCGACCGGGCCGTGGAGATCGAGAACCGGAGGCTGCCGGAGTTCCCGGTCCTGGCACGCGGCTGGGAGGCCGTTCCGGACGTGGAGGCGTGGGTGACGGCCCACCTGCCGCTCCGGCGGTACGCGGTCGGCGGCAACGCCGCCCTGTCGGAGTTCCTGTTCGGGGAGGCGCCGTCGTACGGCACGGCGGACGCCGCGGACTACCCCCGGGTGATCGAGGGGCGCGACGGCTGGCTCTACTTCGGCGACGACGTGCGAGAGGCGTGCCGGCCGCACCGGCCCGTCGCGGAGACCCTGGACCGCCTGCGCCGCCTGGCCGGGATCGTGCGGAGATCCGGCAGGCGGTTCGTGTTCACCGTGGCCCCCGACAAGACCACGGTCAGCCCCGGCAGGCTGCCGGAGCGCTTCCCCGGCCGGGACTGCCTCCGGGAGCGCAAGCGGGAGTTCTGGGCGGCGCTGCGGGCGGCGGACCTGCCCGGTCACGTGGATCTCCGGGAGCCGCTGGAGCGGGCGCAGCGAGAGTCCGGCACACCGGCGTACTGGCGGACCGACAGCCACTGGAACGAGCGTTCCGCCGGCCTGTACGGCGCGGAGCTGGCCCGGGCGCTCCAGCCCGGCCTGTCCCGGGACACCCGGCTGGTGAAGGAGGGGCGGGCGCCGCGAAGCGGCGACCTGGGCGGGCTGCTGGGCATCCCCGTCGAGGAGACCGTCGACCGGTGGCGGCTGGTCCGGGACGGCGTGCGGCGGGTCCGGCAGGACGACCGGGAGCTGCCCGTGTCGTTCGCCACGGTCAACGCCTCGGACCGGGCGCCCCTGTTCCGGCCCCGGACCCTGCTCATCGGGGACTCCTTCACCCGCAACTCGCTGCCGTGGGTGCTGCCGTACTTCGCCGACGTCACCTACCTGCGCAGCGACGCGCCCGCCACGACGGGGCCGGACCGCGTCGCGGCCGAGGTCGCCCGGAGCGAGACGGTGGTGCTGGAGATCGTGGAACGCCACCTCGTGGGCGGCCGCGCCGAGATGCTGGACGACGCCGTGCTCGCCGCCCTGGAGCGGGCGCTCTGAACACCCGCTCCCCCGCCCGGTCCCTCGCACGGTCCCCCGCCCGGTCCTCCGCCGGGGCGGACCCGGCGTGCGCCGGACACGGGCCCCGGCCGTCCCGTGAAGCATTCCGGCGCGGCACGGTAAGTACAGGTGACCGCATACGCCGAGAAAGGCCGGCATGCATGACGATCCCCCTCGAAGTCGTCGAGGTCGATGACGCGACCCTCATCGAGAGATCGCTGAACGAACCCGAGACCTTCGCCATCCTGTTCGACCGGCACGCGCCGCTCCTGCACCGCTACGCGGCCAGACGCCTGGGCCCCAGCGAGGCGGAGGACGTCGTGGCCGACACCTTCCTGGCCGCCTTCCAGCACCGGGAGGAGTACGACCGGAGCCGTTCCAGCGCCCGGCCGTGGCTGTACGGCATCGCCTCCAACGTCATCGGCAGGCGGCGGCGCACCGAGCTGAGCCTCTACCGCGCCTACGTCCGCAGCGGCGTGCACCCGGCCGAGGTGTCGGGCCTGCCGGTGGAGGACGGGGTCAACACCCTGGCCGTCAACCGGCCGCTGGCGAGGGCCCTGCTGGATCTCGCGCAGGCCGATCGCGACGTGCTGCTGCTCGTCGCGTGGGCCGAGCTGAGCTACCAGGAGGTGGCCGACGCGCTCGCCATCCCGCCGGGAACCGTCGCCTCCCGGCTCAACCGGGCCCGCCTCCGGATCCGCCGGGCCCTGGACGGACAAGGAGAATGACGATGGACGCGCTGAAGGGCATGTGGCAGGCCGTCCCACCGGCCACCCCGGAGGAACTCGCCGGCGCACGGCGGCGGCTGCTCGACGGGATGCGCCCCCGGCGGCGCGTCGCCGCCGCTCGCTGGCTGCCGGTCATGGCCGGTGTCGCGGCGGCGCTCGCCGTCATACCGTTGATCTTCGGAACCGGGACCCCCGCCTACGCGGTGACGACGAGTCCGGACGGCACGATCGGGGTGCTCGTCAACGAGCTGCGCGACCCCGCCGGGCTGCAGGCCAGGCTGGGCGCGGCCGGCGTCAGGGCGGACGTGACGTTCCTGGCCCCGGGCACGCTGTGCGCGACCCCCCGGTTCGTCGGTGTGGACCGTACCTACGACGGACCGGCCGCCTCCGGAAGGGACGAGCTGCGTTCGCTCGTGACCGGATCGCGCTCGTTCGCCGCCATCCGGGTGACCTCCGTACGGACGATCCGGATCTTCCCGCGGAACATCAGGCCGGGTGAGACGCTCGTGGTGGAGTTCCGCGACAACCGGGACGCGCGGGTGCCCTGGCTGCTCGGAGCCTGGCTGGCCCGGGCGGGCACGCCCGTGAAGCGGTGCGTGCCCGTCAAGGAGGTTCACTGAGAAGGCCGCGGCGGCCCCGTCACGGTCAGAGCGCCTTGAGGAACCGGGCGGCGATGGGCGCGGCCACCGCGCCGCCGCCTCCGCCGTGCCGGACGAACACCGCGAAGGCCACCGAGTCGCGGTAGCCGACGAACCAGGCGTGTGACGCCCCGTCACCCACCTCGGCGGTGCCCGTCTTGCCGGCGGTGCCCGGGGGCAGGCCGGCCCGCGCGGCGGTGCCCTCGGTGACCACGGACGTCATCATCGCGCGCAGCTCGGCGGCCACGCCGTCGCCCAGCGGGACGGCGGCGGGCAGGCCGGGGGCCGGCCGATCCGTCATGACGGCGGGCTGCCACACGCCGCTCGCCGCGGCGGCGGCGACCTCCGCCATGCACAGCGGGCTGGCCAGCACCGAGTTCTGGCCGATGGCGTCGGTGGTGAGCTCGTCCGGTGTCTCGGTCTCTCCCCGGCCGATCCGGCACGCGCTCAGGCCGGGCTTGACCCGGAAGCCGAACCGGTCGGCGGCCTCGGCGGACAGCCGCCCACCGCCCAGCCGCTCGTAGGTCTGCTGGGCGAACGTCGTGTTGCAGGAGAACGCGAAGGCCGCGGTGAGGGTCACCGTACCGTGGTCGGCGCCGCCGTCGTTGGTGAAGGTCTTGCCGTTGGGGACGGTGTAGACCGCCGGGCACGGCAGCGGCGCGTCCGGGACGACGCCGGTGCGCAGCAGCGCGGCGGCTGTGACGATCTTGAAGGTCGAACCGGGCGGGTAGAGGCCGGTGAAGGCCGCCTGGCCCTCGTCCAGGGTGTCCGCCACCGCGAGCACCTGACGGCTCCGAACGTCGAGGGCCACGATCGCGGCGGGCTGGCCGACGCCGTCCAGGGCACGGGCCGCGGCGGCCTGCACCGGCCGGGAGATCGTGCTGCGGCTGCCGTCCTGCGGGGGCACCGGGGCGGCCAGCAGCTCGCGGCCCGAGGGCCGCTCCAGCAGGGCGGGGACCGTCACCGTGCCCTCCAGCCCGAGGACGTAATGGTCGGCCCTGCTGCGCCTGGGGAACGGCTCACCCTCCCGGGTGAGGGTGGCGGGCCGGCGGAAGGCGGTCTCGGTGCGCTGGACGGAGCCGCCGTCCCTGAGGGACGGATGCATCGTCTCGGGGGTCCACAGCACCTTCCAGGCGTCGTCCCGCCGCGTCAGGCGGAGCACCGAGGCGAACTGCCAGGGCTCGTCGAAGCCCTCCACCTGCCGGACCCCGTGGAAGGCGAACTCGGCCGTCGTCGCGTCCTCGCGCAGCGCCTCACCGAGGGTGAGGGACAGCGAGGAGACCCGCAGGTCGCGATCGAAGTCCAGGTGCCGCGCGGTGAGGTCCGCCGGCGGGTCGGCGACCAGGGCGGTCATCGCGGTCAGGTTCCCGTTCTGCCACGCCTCGACGTACCGAGCCGCCGCCTCCTCGGGGGTGGCCGGGGCGGAGGGCGTGGAGGGGGCGGGGGCCGCGGGGACCGGGGTGGGCGACGAGGGCGGCCCGGTGGGCGCGTGGGCCTGCGGCTCCCCGGCCTGCGGCTCCCCCACCGGCGGCTCCTCGTCGGTGAGGGTGATCTCCCTCGTCCGATCCGGCGTCCGCGTGGGGGAGGCCCGCCCGGCGTCCGGCGCGGTCAGCAGGCCGTACACGCTGACGACGACGATCGTCACCGCCGTGCCGATCAGTGCCAGGAGCCGTTTCCTGCGCATGCCTCACCCCCTGGGGTTTCCAGGGGTGTATATCACCGGCGATCTCCCCGGGCCACCCGCACATCTATGAAACGGGCGTTCTCCCCCGAATCCGGCCCGGCGCGCGGGGCCGACGCGGTCCGCGCGGGGTCAGCGCGCGGGGGCGGCGGCTCCGCGGGCGGCGGCGACGAACGCGCGGATGAGCCCGGTGTCCTTCGTCCCGGGCGCGGTCTCCACCCCGCTCGACACGTCCACCCCCCACGGCCGGGCGGCGTCGATCGCCTCGGCCACGTTCGCCGGGTCCAGGCCGCCGGCCAGCATCCACCGGCCGGTGGGGCGTCCGCGCACCGCGGCCCAGTCCCACGGCTCCCCGGAGCCGGGCCTGGGCGCGTCCACGATGAGCAGGTCCTCTCCGAGGGCGCCGCAGTGCGGGTCGGCGCTCGCCGACCCGGCGCGGACCAGGATGAGCCCGAGATCCCGCAGCGCGGCGAAGTCCCCACGCGGGTGGTCGCCGTGCAGCTGTACGGCGCGCACCCCCGTCTCCAGTACGGCGGCCCGCACCTCGTCCGGGGTCTCCCCGGCGAAGACCGCCACGGTCAGCACGTGCGACGGCACCGCCGCGGCCAGCTCCCGCGCCAGGGCGGGGGTGATCCGCCGGGGACTCCTGGTGAGGACGAAGCCGACCGCGTCCGCACCCGCCTCGACGGCGGCCGCCACATGCCCGGGCTCACGCAGCCCGCAGATCTTCACGTACACCCTCGGCACCCTAGTGCACGGGCCCCGGGTCTCCCGTTCCGGCGGCGAGGAGCAGCGGAGCCGGGCCGGCCGCGACGACGTCCCGGAGACTCCGCCCGGCCGGCAGGGGCGGAGCCGGGAGCCGTGGGCGGCCCGGTGCGTGGGGGGCGGCTCCCAGGGCCGGGAAGCCGGAGCCGTGATGTCCGGTTCGCGAGGAGCGGGCCGATCGGCCGGAGGCGGCGAGGATGAACGTCCCGTGGCCCCGGGACCTTCGCCGCTGACCCCGGCCCGCCCCGGGACGGCACGATTGAGCCGGACACGAGGAGGTCAGCGATGACGATGCAGGTGAAGGACGTCATGGGCAAGGTGGCCATCGCCGTCCGGCAGGACGCTCCGTTCGCCGAACTGGTCGCCACCATGCAGCGGTTCAAGGTCGGCGCGGTGACGGTGATCGACGCCGACCGGCGCCCGGTGGGCGTGGTGTCGGATGACGACCTCCTGCTCAAGGAGACGACCGGCAACCGGTACGGCACGGCCCTGTTCGAGGGCCGCGAGCAGCGCCGGGAGCGGCGCAAGGCCGCAGGCGCCGTCGCGGGTGAGATCATGACCAGCCCGGCGATCACCGTCACCATCGGCACGCCGGTGCGGGACGCGGCCCGGCTGATGCACACCGTCAGGATCAAGCAGCTGCCGGTGATCGACCCGGTGACCGGCAGGATGGTGGGGACCGTCCACCAGCGCGACCTGCTGAAGGTCTTCCTGCGACCGCGGCAGGACGTCCGGCGGGAGGTCACGGACGTCCTGGCCGGGCTCGGCGTGCCGGTCGAGGACGTCACCGTGGAGGTCGAGGCCGGCGTGGTCACGCTGACCGGCGAGGTCCCCCGCAGCTCGCAGGTCGCCGCGGCCTCCGCCGCCGTCCACGAGGTGGACGGGGTGGTGGACGTCAGGGGCGACCTGACCTACCAGACGGACGACCTGCTGCCCGTCCCGCCGATGTACTAGGGCCCGTGTCGAAGCCCGCCGTGGCGGCCCCGTCGCGGTGGAGCCCGTGCGCCGGCAGGGGATCGGCGACGGGCTCCACCGCGACGTCGCGGCCGGGCCGCCCGGCGGGGCGCCTACCGGGACTCCCCGCGCTCCTTCGGGTCGAGCACGCTGGACAGGAAGGCCCTGGTCCGTTGGTGGCCCGGGTTGGCCAGGAGCTCACGAGGCCGGCCCCGTTCGACGACCACGCCGTCGGCGAAGAAGGTCAGCCAGTCGCCGACCTCCCTGGCGAAGGCGATCTCGTGGGTGACCACGACCATCGTCATCCCCTCGACGGCCAGGCCCTTCATGACCTCCAGCACCTCGTCGACCAGCTCGGGGTCCAGGGCGGAGGTGGGTTCGTCGAACAGCATCAGCGCCGGGTTCATCGCCAGCGCCCTGGCGATGGCCACCCGCTGCTGCTGTCCGCCGGAGAGCTGGTGGGGCCGCTTGTGCGCGTGGTCGGCCAGGCCCACCCGGTCCAGGTGCTCCATGGCCAGCTTCCGCGCCCGGTCCGCGGGGGTGCCGAGGACGTGGACGGGGCCGCAGGCGACGTTCTCCAGCGCGCTGTGGTGGGCGAACAGGTTGAAGCGCTGGAACACCATGCCGATGTTCCTGCGGAAGGCGGCGAACTCCTTCGGGGTCCAGGGGTGGTACCTGTCGCCGCGCAGGGTGTGGCCGACCTCCTCGCCGAGCACCCGCAGGCTGCCGCCGAGCACCGGCTCCAGGCCGTTGATGCACCGCAGGAACGTGGACTTGCCCGAGCCCGACGGGCCGATGACGCAGCTCACCTCGCCGGCGGCGACGGTGAAGTCGACGCCGTTGAGCACCTGCACGTCGCCGTAGGCCATCCGGACGCCCGATGCCCGCACGATCTGCTCGCCCGCCGCGTTCACGCGGCCGCCTTCGGCAGGATCCTGGCGGCCAGGCCGCCGCCGCGCACCAGCCGTACGGCCTCGGAGCCGAAGCGGCGTTCCAGCCTGCCCTGCAGGAAGGTCGCCACGGCGGTCATGAGCATGTACCAGAGGCTCGCCACGATCAGCAGCTCCATGATCAGGTTGTTCGCCTTGTAGATCTGGCTGGCGTTGGTCATCAGGTCGTGCCCGGCGACCACGTAGACCAGCGAGGTGGTCTTCAGCATGGAGATGAACTCGTTGCCGGTGGGCGGGATGATGATGCGCAGCGCCTGCGGCAGCACGATGACCCGCATCCGCTTGGCCGGCGTCATGCCCAGCGCGTACGCCGCCTCGGTCTGGCCGTGGTCGACGGCCTGGATCCCGGCGCGCACGGTCTCGGCGAAGTAGGCGGCCAGGTTCAGCCCCAGTCCCAGCATGGCCGAGGTGAAGCCGGTCATCACCAGGTTGGTGTCCCACTTGACGCCGATCATGGTGAACGGGATCTTGAGCACCAGTTCGGGGAACAGGAACGCCAGGTTGTACCAGAAGATGAGCTGCACGAGCACCGGCGTACCGCGGAAGAACCAGATGTAGAACGTGGCCAGCCCGCTCAGCACCGGGTTGTGCGCCAGCCGCATGATCGCGACGAGCACGCCCAGGACCAGCCCGAGGACCGTGGCCAGGACCGAGATCTCGATGGTGACCCAGACCCCGCTCAGGATCCGCTCGTGGAACAGGTACTCGGCGACCTTGCCCCAGTCCAGGTTCGGGTTGGCCACCATGAGGGAGGCCAACCGGGCCGCGACCGCCAGTGCGACCGCCGCGGCCAGCCAGCGGCCCCAGTGCCAGGTCCGCGCGACGGGGATCGGCCTGCCCGACGCGTCGGCGATCGGTTCGGTCCGCATGGTCACTTACCGCCGTTGACCACGGCGGACTGGACGGCCAGCTTCTCGAGGTTCCACGCCGCGAGCATCTTGCCGTACTCCCCGCTCTGGATGAGCGAGTCCAGCGCGCCCTTGACGGACTCGATGAGCTCCTTGTTGTCGGGCTTCATCCCAATGCCCCACGGGCTCTCGGTGCCTTCGAGGGCGATCGCCTCCATGGCGAGCTTGGGGTCCGCGGCCTTGTAGGCGGCCACCACGTAGTCGGTGATGATGGCCTGCGCGCGGCCGTTGCCCACCTGGAGCATGGCCTCCGTGTCGCCGGGGAACTTCAGGATGTCCACCGCGGCCTTGCCGTCCTTCTTGCAGTCGGCGTCGTAGCGCTCGGCCAGTTCCATCGAGGAGCCGTTGTCGACGACGGAGACCTTCTTGCCGCACAGGTCCTTCGGCCCGGTGACGCCGGCCGGGTTGCCGGCCTTGACCAGCATCCCCGAGCCCGCCTGCACGTAGTCGACGAAGGTGATCTGGCCCTGCCGCTCCGGGTTGTCGGTCATCGAGGAGATGACGAAGTCGTAGCGGCCGGTGAGCACGCCGGGGATCTGTGAGTTGAACTCCTCGTCGGTGATGGTCACCTTGACGCCGAGCTTCCTGGCGATGGCCCTGGCCAGGGCGGGGTCGAATCCGATCGGGGTCTTGCCGTCGCTGGCGAACAGCTCCATCGGCGGGTAGCCGATGGAGGAGACGACCTTCAGCCCGTCGGACTTCAGTTTCGCCGGCGCCTTGGCGGCGAGGTCCTTGTCGGGGGTGATGGCGTTGATGACGTCGGCCGCCTTCTCCTCGGCGGGGGCCTGGTCGAGGACGACGTCCGGCGCGGCGGCCGGCGCCGCGGTGGACGCGCCGTCGTCGAGGGACTGGGCGCCGCAGGCCGTGGTGGCGGCCAGCAGCGCGCCGGCGGCGAGCGTGGTGAGGATCCGGGTGTTCAAGGGGGCTCCTTCAGGAGTGCTGCCAGCGGACTTCGCCGCCGACGACGGTGGTCATGACCTTGGTACGCAGCACAGCGGCCGGCGACTCCACGAAGGGGTCGGTGTCCACCGCGATGAAGTCGGCGAGCTTGCCGGGTGCGAGGACGCCCTTGTGGTTCTCCTCACCCGCGGCGTAGGCCGCGCCGAGGGTGTGGGCGGTGAGGGCCTCGCCCATGCTCAGCCGCTGCTCGGGCTGCCAGCCGCCGGCGGGCGTGCCGTCGACGCGGGTACGGGTCACCGCGGCGTACAGCGCGGCGAAGGGGTTGGGGTGCTCGACCGGGGCGTCGGAGCCGAAGGCCAGCGCGACGCCGACGTTCAGCATCCCGCGCCAGGCGTAGGAGGCCAGCTCGTGCCCGGCCAGCAGGGTGTCGACCAGGTCGATGTCGCTGGTGCAGTGTACGGGCTGCATCGAGGCGACGATGCCCAGCCTGGCCATCCTGGAAAGATCGTCGACCCGCAGGTGCTGGGCGTGCTCGATGCGGTGCCGCAGCCCGGCCGTGCGGCCGAGGGCCTCGTAGGCGTCGATGACCAGGTGGTTGGCCTGGTCTCCGATGGCGTGCGTGGCCACCGCGATACCGGCCCCGGCGGCCGTGCCGAACAGCCTGACCAGGTCCTCGTACGGCGTGACCGCGATGCCCACGTTGCCCTGCTCGCCGGCGAAGGACTCGCCCATGTGGCAGGTGTGCGAGCCGAGCGCCCCGTCACTGAAGATCTTCACGGGTCCGGTGCGGAACCAGTCGTCGCCCTGCCCGGTGCGGCGCCCCTCGGCGATGGCCGCCTCCAGGTGGATCATCGGGATCGCCTTGTGCACACGCATCTTCAGCTCGCCGGCGTCGCGCAGCTCCAGGAAGGCGGCCCGGCAGTCCTCGCCGTCGATGTCGTGAAGGCTGGTCAGGCCGAGGGCGAGCAGTTCCTCCTGCGCGGCGCGGAGCTGGTCGCGCAGGTCGGCGGAGACCATGAGGTCGCGCAGCGGGTAGGAGGCCGACTCGCGCAGGATGCCGGTGGGCTCCCCGCTCGCGTCCCTGACGATCTCGCCGCCCACCGGGTCGGGGGTTCCGGCGTCGATGCCGGCCAGCCGCAGGGCCGCGGAGTTGGCCCACACCGTGTGGCCGTCCACGCTGGGCAGCGCGACCGGCAGCTCGGGGCAGACCGAGTCCAGCGCGTACCGGTCGGGCTGCGCCGGCGGGTCCCAGGTGTTGCTGTTCCACCGGCCGCCGAACAGCCAGGCGCCGGGTCGCAGCCGCGCCGCGTGCGCGGCCACCCTGGTCAGCGCCTCGTCCAGGGAGCGCACGTCACGCAGGTCCACCGCGTCCAGGCTCTGGGCGTACTGCGCGGTGTGGATGTGGGCGTCGTAGAGCCCGGGGAGCACCGCGGCGCCCTCCAGGTCGATCGGCTCCGCTCCCGGGCCCGCGGCCTCGCGTACCTCCGCCTCCCCGCCGACGGCCAGTAGCCGTTCACCGTCCACGGCCATGGCCTGGGCCAACGGGTTGCCGCTGTCTCCTGTGCGGATGGCGGCGTTGCGGTATACGCGGATGCTCATGTGACTCTCTAGGGCTCGAATCGATTGGCGGTGGCCATCACTGTAGAAGTGGCAGAAAGAAGTCGGAAGCGCTATAAACACGACATTCAGCACCTCTGAGCATAAGGAGCTCTTATGCTGAAGCCGGAACACCTGCGAACTCTCCGTGAAGTCGTTGAGCTGGGGTCCTTCGCCGCCGCCGCCAACCGGCTCGGTTACACCGCGTCGGCCGTCTCCCAGCAGATGGCCGCGCTGGAACGGGAGATCGGCGTCAGGCTGTTCGCCCGCTCCGCCCACAGCGCGCTGCCCACCAGCGCCGCCGAGGTGCTGGCCAGGCAGGCCGAGACCGTGCTCATCGACATCGAGCGCATGGTCACCACCGTGCAGGCCGTGCACAGGAACAGCGAGCGGCAGATCCGCCTGGGCGTCTTCCCCAGCTTCACCGACGTGCTGACCGGCGTGCTGCGACGGATGGAGCCCGGGGAACGCGCCGGCGTCAGGGTCTCCGTCGCCGAGTCATCCCAGCTCATCCCGCGCTTGGGCGCCGGCGGCGAGATGGACGCGGCGATCATCTACCAGGTGGGGAACTCCGGCCTGTCGTGGCCGTCGGCACTGGGCCGGCGCTGGATCGCCGAGGACCGCTACAGACTCGTCCTCCCGCGCAGCTGGCCCGATCTGGCGCCCCACCGGGTCGAGCACCTCGTCGACCTGCCGTGGATCATGCACCACCCGGGGACCAGCGACGCCGCCATCTTCGAGGGCCTGTTCGCCCACTGGGGGCTGCATCCCCGGGTGGCCTGTCACTCCGACGACTTCAAGATCACCATAGCCATGATCGGGGCGGGGATGGGCGCGGCGCTCGTCCCGGAGCTCGCGCTGCGCGGGCACGGCCCCGACATCGTGGTCGCCGACGTGCCGTGGCTGAACATCAGCCGCAGCATCTTCACCCTCGTCCACCCCGACCGCGAGACCGCCCGGCTGCAGTCCCTGCTGGACGCGCTGACGCTCTGACCGGTCCCGCGCACTCGACGGGGCACGGCGGATCTGCCAGCATGTGCCGGATCACGGGCGCGGCCGGCGACGGACCCGGCGCGCCGACCGTCACCGCCCGGGCTCCCCCGTGACCGGAGCGGGCGTTAGGAGATCCTTGACTGTGGAACACGAGGCGGCGATCGCCAGGTCCGCCGAGGCCATACGCCTCCACCGCGAGCACAACATCCTCATCGAGGCCGGCGCCGAGCCGGTCATCGACCGGCTCACGCGCCGCGACCGCCCGGCGCCCGCCTCGCCGCCCGAGCTGTGGGCCTGGACGTTCGTGGTCAAGGACATGATCGACGTCGCCGGGCTCCCCACCACCCGGGGGTCCGTCCTGTACGGGAGCGAGGAGGCGCTGACCACCGCGCCGTGCGTCGAATCGCTGGAGCGCGCCGGGGCTTTCCTGGTCGGCAAGGCCAACCAGCACGAGTTCGCCTGGGGCGTCACGAGCGAGAACCCGCACTGGGGCGATGTGCGCAACCCACGCCACGAGCACCTGGCCCCCGGCGGGTCGAGCGGCGGCACGGCCGCGGCGCTCGCCGCCGGGATCGCCCGGTTCGGCCTCGGCACCGACACCGGCGGCTCGGTGCGGATCCCGGCGGCCTGCTGCGGCGTGGTCGGCCTGCGTCCCAGGGCCGGCGCCGTCTCCTCCGAGGGGGTCGCGCCCCTCGCCCCGATGTTCGACGTGGTCGGGCCGATGACCGTCTCGGTCGCCGACTGCGCGCGGGTGTGGGAGGTGCTCTCCGGAGAGGCCGTCGAGCCGCCGCGCTCGCTGTCGGGGATGGTCGTCGGCGTCGCCGAGGGATGCGCGCAGGCCGGGGAGTTCGCGGACCTGGGGGCCGAGGTCCGCGAGATCGCCCTGCCGTACGGGATCCTGTCCCCGTACTGGACGATCGTGGGCGCGCAGGCCCGGCGCACCCACGAGGCCACCTACCCGGCGAACGCCGCGAGCTACAGCGCGGGCGTGCGGCGGAAACTGGACGACGCCGGCGGGATCGGCCATCGGGAGTACCGCCGGGCGGTGGAGGAGCTCTCGGCCTTCCGGGCCGGATTCTCGGCGGAGACGGCCGGCGTCGACGTCCTGATCATGCCGACGCTCGGCGGTCCCGCGCCGCGGGCCGGCTGCGACGAGGCCGCCGTCCGCGGTGAGGTCGGCCGGATCACCTCCGTCGTGTCCGCGCTCGGCCTGCCCGCGCTGGCCATCGGAGACCTGCAGGTGGTGGGGCGCAGCGAGGCCGACGTGCTGCGGGCCGGCCTGTGCCGGGAGTCCCGCGGAGGCGCGATCCCCGCGCCGCGCTGAACGTCAGGCGTGCGGCGACAGGCTCCACGGGTCGATCGGGACGACGCCCGTGCAGCGGCCGGAGGGGTCGAGGAGCCGCCCGTAGAGTTTCGACTGCCGCAGGACGATCTGCCGGTCGGCGATGCTCACGTACGGGAAGCGCTCCTCAAGGCGCATCACCAGCGGATGCAGGTCGGAGACCCCGTGCAGGCCCACGGTGAGGAGCATGTTGCGGGCGCCCGCGAGCGCCGCGCACGTCCGTGTCTCCGGCCAGTCGAGCAACGCCCGGCCCGTCTCCTCCAGCAGGCCGTCCGGCATCCGCAGCCACAGCACCGCCGAGGAGTGCCAGCCCGCGTGCGGGCGCGCCAGGTCGCAGCGGAAGTCGATGTCGCCGGTCGCGACCAGGCGTGACAGCCTGCGCTGCACCGTGCGCTCGGACATGCCGACGGCCTGCGCGAGCTCGGTGTAGCCGGCGCGGCCGTCGGCGAGCAGTGCCTTGAACAGCAGCCGGTCGATCCCGTCCATCTGCCCGGTGGACTCCGCCGGCCCCGCCCCCGCCCCCGGCCGACTGGCCAGCGCGCCCGCGGATCGCGGCGGCAGCACCCGCAGCCGCCAGCGGCACGAGGCCTCGAAGACGCGCGTGGCGACATGGGTGCGTACCTTCGCCACGCCGGGCACCCGCGGCAGGTCCGTGAGCAGGTAGTCCGCCAGCGCGGGCATCGACGCGGCGACGGCGATCACGAACAGGTCGTGACCGGCGGCGACGTGCTGCACGGTGATGAGGTGACCCGCCGCCGCGAGCGCGCCGGCGACCTCGACCGCCGCCCCGGCCTCACAGTCGATCTCCAGGAAGGCCATGCTCATCGCGTGCATCTGGCGCCGCCCCAGGGCGACGGTGGTCCACGCCTCCCCCGCGCCGTTCAGCCGCTGCCAGCGCCGTGCCGCCGTCACCGGGTCGGCACGGATCGCCGCCCCGACCTCCACCCAGCTCGCCCGCGGGTTGATCTGGAGGGCGTCGATGAGTTCGAGGTCGGCCTCCGACAGCAACCGCCGGGGCTCGATGCCGGAATCCTGCATGATCGGTCCTTCAATGTCACATTGCTGCGTTTAAAGACCAAATGCACCTTATACCTCGATCCTTGTGCGGGCAGCCGCCCCTGGTCCTCCCAGGGCTCACCCCCGCTCACCCCGGCTCACCGCACGGAAGAGGACGCCTCCCGATGACCCAGCTCCACGATCACGCCCCGGCACCGGCCGGGGAGGCGGACCACCGGCGCCCGGCGAGCAGGACCCGGCTGGTCGGCGTCCTCGGCGGCATGGGTCCGGCGGCCACCGTCGACTTCTACGGCAAGCTGGTGGAGGAGACCGCGGCCACCCGCGACCAGGCACACGTGCCCGTCGTCATCTGGGGCGACCCCCGCGTCCCCGACCGTTCCCTCAGCCTGCTCGGCGGCGGCGAGGACCCGACCCCGTACCTGCGGCGCGGCGTCGAGGGCCTGAAACAGGCGGGGTGCGAGGTGCTCGCCGTGCCCTGCAACACCGCCCACGCCTTCGTCCCCCGCCTGGCGGAGGAGGCCGGGCTGGAACTGGTCAGCATCATCGAGGTCACGGCCGACGCCCTCGCGGCCGACGGCGTCCGCGCGGCCGGAGTCCTGTCCACCTCGGGCACCCTGCACGCCGGCCTGTACGCCGACGCTCTGCGACGGCGCGGCGTGGCGGTGATCGAGCCCGACGAGCCCGGTCAGCGGCAGGTCACGGCCGCCATCGCCGCCGTCAAGGGCGGCGGCGCGCGACCGGCCCACCGACGGGCGCTGGCGGAGCTGTCCCGTTCCCTCGCCGATCGCGGCGCGGAGCGGGTCGTCACCGCGTGCACCGAGCTCGTCCTGGCCCTGGACCGCTCCCTCGTCCCCGTCCCGGTTCTCGACCCCGCCCGCCTGCTGGCCCGCCGGCTCGTCGAGACGGCGCTCGGCGCTCCGGCGGCCCACCGCGGCGGGCCGGCGCCTCCAGGTGCCACACTTCCCATATGACGCAGAAGGAGCCCCGTTCCCTGATGCCCAACATGCGGCTGGACGAGCTGCTGGCGGAACTCCAGGTGCGGCTGGAGGCGGTGCTGGCCACCCGCGACCGTGTGCACGCCCTCCTGGAGGCGGTCGTGTCGGTGGGCAGCGACCTGGATCTGGAGACGGTGCTGCGGCGGATCGTGGAGACCGCCACCACCCTGGTCGACGCCGGCTACGGCGCGCTGGGCGTGATCGGGGAGGAGAGCACGCTCGTGCAGTTCGTCCCCGTGGGACTGAGCGAGGAGGAGATCGCCCGGATCGAGCACTGGCCGCACGGCCTGGGCCTGCTGGGCCTGCTCATCAAGGAACCGCAGACGCTGCGCATGGCCGACCTGTCCCGGCACCCGGAGTCGTACGGCTTCCCGCCCGGCCACCCGCCGATGGGCTCCTTCCTGGGGGTGCCGGTACGGGTCCGCGAGGAGGTGTTCGGCAACCTCTACCTCACCGAGAAGCGCGGCGGCGGGGAGTTCGACGAGGAGGACGAGGCGATCGTGGTGGCCCTGGCCACCGCGGCCGGCGTCGCCATCGAGAACGCCCGCCTGTACGAGGAGACCCGCCGCCGGGAGGTCTGGCTGCAGGCCTCCTCCGACGTCACCACGGCCCTGCTGTCGGGCGCCGAGCCCACCGAGGTGCTCACGCTGGTGGCTCGCCGGGCCCGGGAGATGGCCGGCGCCGACGTCGTGGCGGTCCTGCTCCCCGGCCCCTCCGGCGAGACGCTGCGGTGGGAGATCAGCGACGGCGCTCCCGGCGTCCGGCCCGCCGGGGCCGAACTCCCCGTCTCCGGGACCCTCGCCGGCCGGGCCTTCCTCAGCGGCGAGCCGGTGACGGCGAGCGAACGCGACGCCGACGACGACTCCTTCATCGCCGACGCCGCCGCCGGCTTCACCCTCGGCGGGGAGACGCCGATCGGCCCGGTGGCCGCCGTGCCGCTGGGCCGGGCCGGGGCCGTCCGCGGGGTGCTGAAGCTCGGCAAGCGCACCGGCCGGATCCCGTTCAGCACCGGCGAGCTGCACACCCTGCGGTCCTTCGCCGGTCAGGCGGCGCTCGCCCTCGAGCTGGCCGAGGCCCGGCGGGACGCCGAACGCCTGGGGCTGCTGGAGGATCGCGACCGCATCGCCAAGGACCTGCACGACGTGGTCATCCAGCGGCTCTTCGCCGTCGCCATGACGCTGATGAGCATCGTCCGCCTCGTCGAGCACCCCGAGGCGGCCTCCCGGCTGCGGCACGGGATCGACGAGCTGGACGAGACCATCCGGCAGATCCGCTCCACCATCTTCGCCCTGCAGGCCCCCCGCGACACCGCCCCCGGTCTGCGCGCGCAGGTCGTGGAGCTGGTGGAGGGGGCCCGCGGGCACCTGGGGTTCATGCCGGGCCTGCGCCTGGAGGGCCGGCTCGACAGCGGGGTGCCGGCCCCGGTCGCCGAGCAGCTCACCGCCGTGCTGCGCGAGGCCCTGTCCAACGTCGTGCGCCACGCGAGGGCCTCCAGGGCCGACGTGCTGGTCGAGGCGGCCGGCGACGGGCTGCTCCTCAGCGTCCGGGACGACGGCGTGGGGCTGTCCGGTGAGGGCAGGCGCAGCGGCCTGCGCAACATGGAGGACCGCGCCCGGCAGCTCGGCGGTTCCTTCGAGGCGGGCGCGGCCCCCGGCGGCGGGACCCTGCTGACCTGGCGCGTGCCGCTCGGCGGCTGACGGCGGCCCGGCGGCCCTGTGACCGGGCCGCCAGGCCTTCACCGGAGCAGGCCGCCACCGTCGCGGGTCGCCACCGGCGCGAGCCGCCCTCAGCGCAGGCCGCCCTCAGCGCAGGCCGCCCTCAGCGCAGGCCGCCCTCAGCGCAGGCCGTCGAAGAGGTTCTCCTCGCGGTCCGGGGCGGGAACGCGGCTGAAGACGCGGATGAACGCCTCGTGGGAGAAGGCCCGGTGCTGGGCGTCGGCGGGCATGCGCAGCAGGAAGATGTTCTCGCCCTGGCTGGCGTGCGCCTCCAGCGCCTTGCGCTTGCGCTCGACGTAGGGGGCGACGTCCACCATGGCGGTGATCTGCTCCTCGGGGACGCCGAAGTCGTCGGGCAGCTCGAACTCCTCCGGTGCCGCACCGGTCGAGCGGAGGAACTCGAACAGCTCGGCGATCCGCTCGCGGGGAACGGCGGTGTAGTAGAGCTTGGCGGGGACGCCGCTCGCCTCGGCCGCCGCCACGGTGATCCGGTGGGCCTGGATGTGGTCGGGGTGACCGTACCCGCCGTTCTCGTCGTAGGTGACCACGACCTGCGGGCGGTAACGCTCCATCAGCTCGGCCAGCCGCGCGGCGGCCCGTTCGACGGGGACGTTGGCGAAGGCGTCCGGCGCCTGGTTGGCGGCCCAGCCCACCATGCCGGAGTCGCGGTAGCCGAGCAGCTCCAGGTGGTCGATCCCGAGGTGGGTCACGGACTCGCGCAGCTCCGCCAGGCGCAGGGCGCTCACCTCCGACTCGTCGTGGCCGTCCTCGCCGGGCTTGATCCCTCCGGGGGCGTCGCCCTGCTCGCCGTTGGTGCAGGTGACCAGGACGGTGCGGACGCCCTCGTCCGCGCACCTGGCCAGGATGCCGCCGGTCCCGATCACTTCGTCGTCGGGATGGGCGTGCACGGCCATCAGCGTCAGCTGGTCCATCAGTCTTCGACCCTTCCGTCTTCCGTCACAGGTGGCCCGCGTGGCCGGGGGCGGCCCTTTCCGTCTTTTCCGGCCTTTTCCGAGTCCTTTGCGAGCCCGGACCACTCTACGGCGGCGCGCGACGGCACGCGGGACCGCGGATCTCCCGGAAGGATCTTCGGGGAGGGCCCGGCGCCGCCTTCCCCGGGGGCTTCCGGTGCCGCCCGCCGCGGACCCTCAGGAAGAGCCCTCGGGACCGCCGGGCTCGGCGCAGAAGACCACGCCGTCACCGGGGTCCACGACGACCTCGGCGCGCGCCGCGGGGACGAACGCCGACCGCCCGGCTTCCAGCCGCAGGCCGTCCGCCGTCGCCGTGCCCCGGGTGCACAGCAGGATCCGGGGCAGGCCGCCCGTCAGCCGGGTGACACCGCCCGCCCCCTCGCCGCCCGCCGGCCGCGCGTCCCCGTCCCGCCTGCCGTCCCCGTCCGGTCCGCCGTTCCCCGGCCGCTCGGTGCGCGCCTCGATCCGGCGCAGCCCGAACTCCGGCGCCGGGGTGGGATAGAGCCCGCCGGGGCCCGCCTCGACCGCCGCCGGGGCCGCCCCCGGGTCTGTGACGCGCAGCAGCTCCGGCACATTGAGGGGCTTGGGGGTGAGCCCGGCCCGCATGACGTTGTCGGAGGCTCCCATGATCTCCACGCCGAACCCCCTGAGGTAGCAGTGGAGCACGCCGGCCCCCAGGAAGAGCGCCTGCCCGGGGGCCAGCTCGTGACGTCGCAGCAGGAGCGGGGCCAGGCAGGCGGGGTCGCCGGGGTACAGGCGGGCCAGCCGCGCGACCAGCGCGTAGTCGGGGTGGTGCACGGCCGAGGCCGCCCAGGCGATCCGCTCGGCCGCCTCCCGCCGCTCCAGCAGCGCCGCCAGGGCGTCGAGGAGGGACCCGGCGGCGAGCAGCTCCGTCACCTCCCGTAGTTCGCGGACGCCCAGCCGCCCGACGAGCATCGCGGCCTGGCCTCCGTCGCGGAACCCGGCCAGCGCGGTGAACGGCGTGATCGCGCACACCAGCTCCGGTTTCGGCCAGGGGTCGCCGTAGACGCCCCGCGCGTGGCCGTGGGCGGCCTGCTCGGCGGTCGGGTGGACCTGCAGGGACAGCGGCCGGTCGACGGCGATGAGCTTCATCAGGTACGGCAGGCGGCCGCCGTACCTGTCCGCGGTCGCAGCCCCCAGGACGCCGGCCGGATCGGCGGCGGCGAGTTCGGCCAGCGAGCGCCCGTCGCCGTCCAGCCGCGAGGGCCCGGCGGGGTGGGCGCCGAGCCACATCTCCGCTTCGGGGCCGGGCGCGGGGACCGGCCTGCCGGTGAGCGCGGCGATGTCGGTCCGCGAGCCCCAGGCGTAGTCCTTGACGGGGTTGGCCAGCAGGTGCACGTGGGTCTCCTCGGGTCAGGTCCGGGCGTTACCGGGTCACGGAGCCGGGGGCGCAGGGGCAGGCGTCCGGTTCCCGGGTCACGGAGCCCGGGGGGCCGGAGGGCGCGGAGGCAGGACGAGGGCGGCGGCGCCGAGCAGGCCGGCGTCGCGCCCCAGGGAGGTGGCGTCCACCCGCAGGCGGCGCGTGAAGCCGAGTCCGGCGTTCTCCGCCACCGCCTGCCGGAGCGGGCCGAACAGCACCGGCCCGGCGGCGGCCACTCCCCCTCCGACGACGACGCGGTCGAGGTCGAGCAGGGCGGCGGCGGTGTGGAAGGCGGTGGCCAGCGCGTCGGCGGCGCGGCTGAAGGCGGCCTGCGCGATCTCGGATCCGGCGCGGGCGCTCGCGGCGAGCGCGCGGGCGTCCGCCCCGGTCCAGCCGCCCGCGCGGGCCCAGCGGACCATGGCGGGCCCGCTGGCGACGGTCTCCACGCACCCGGACGCGCCGCACGGGCAGGGATCGCCGCCGGGATCGACGGTGATATGACCGATGTGCCCGGCGTTGCCGGTCGGACCGAGGTACGGCACGCCGTCCAGGACGAAGCCGCCGCCGACGCCGGTGGAGACCACCACGCCCAGCACCGCGCGGGATCCGGGCCGCCACGGCTCCTCCCCCGGTCCGGACGCCGCCCCGGTCGCCGTCCCCGGCGCTCCCGGTGATCCCGGCGCCGCCCCGGTCGCCGTCCCCGGCGCTCCCGGTGTCCCCGGCGGCGTCCCGGCCGCCGCTCCGGGCTCCTCCGGTGTCTCGGGGTCCGCCGGGAAGGTCCCCCGCCACCACTCCCCCAGCGCCATGCACTGGGCGTCGCCGGCCAGCCGTACCGGACGGCCGGGCAGCATCCGGCCGACGGCGCCGGCCAGGGGGAAGTCCCGCCAGCGGGGGATGTTGACCGGGCTGACCGTCCCGGCGCGCACGTCCAGGGGGCCGGCCGAGCCGATGCCGACCCCCTCGATCGCGTCGGCCGGCACCCGGGCGGTGATCTGCTCGACGACCTGGGCGAGCGCCCGGTCCGGCGAGCCGGCGCCGCTCAGCGGCACCTCGGCGCGGGCGGTCATGCCGCCGTCGGCGGTGACGGCCGCGGCGGCGAACTTGGTGCCGCCGATGTCCAGGGCGAGGACGGTCACCGGCGGGGCTCGTTCACGCAGCGCAGCACCGGGAAGGCGGTCAGCGCGGCCGGGTCGGGGAGGTTCCCGGCGGTGACGTGGAAGACCGCGCTCTCCCCCGGCAGCAGCGTCACCGGCAGGTCGTCCACCCGGGCGCCGGGGTCGAGCCGGTCGGGGAAGAGCGCCAGTTCGCGCAGGACGGTCCGGGCGGTGACCGTCACGCGGTAGCCGTCCCCGGCCGGTTCGGCGCGCGCGTCCCACGCCGCCTCGGGGAAGGCCACCCGGGTGTCCTCGTCGTAGAAGGACACCGCGCGCGTCTCGCCCAGACGGGCGACGAGCAGTTCGGCGGCCGGGTCGCCGGGGTCCGCCACGGCGGCGGGCAGCGGGAGGCGGGTGACGGAGCGGGGGGCGACGGTCACCCCGGCGGTCTCCTCGGCCAGGACCTTCCCGGAGACGTCGTGCCGGACCAGCGACAGCTCGCCGTGCCACGGTTCGGCCGAGTCGTTGACCAGCGCGACCTCGCCGTCGATGACGGCGAGCAGCCGGTCGGCGTAGACGCGGCGCAGCGCGTACCACAGGGGCTTGCGGCGGCCGTCGCCGTCGACGGCGGCCCAGGAGGTGACCGGCCAGCAGTCGTTGAGCTGCCAGACGACGCTGCCGGTGCAGTGCGGGGCCAGCGCGCGGAAGCGGGAGACGCCGAACTCGATGGCCCGCGCCTGGTTGAGCTGGGTCAGGTAGTGCCAGTCGTCGAAGTCCCGAGGCCGGGGCAGGTGCTCGCCCAGGCCGCGCAGCAGCTTGTCGTTGCCGTCGATCGCCTTCTGGTGGTGCAGCACCAGGGGCGCGTCGGAGGCCAGCTCGCCGCTGATCGCCCTGCGCATCGTGGCGTACGTCGCCGGGCCCTGGAAGCCGAACTCGGCGGCGAAGCGGGGGCGGTAGGCGGCGTAGCGGGTGTAGTCCTCGCGGTTCCACACGTCCCAGATGTGCAGGGTGCCGCGTGAGGGGTCGTTGGGCGGCAGATCGGGGGCGCCGGAGTAGGGGCTGCCGGGCCAGTAGGGCCGGGTCGGGTCGAGCTCGGCGACCACCCGCGGCAGCAGGTCGTAGTAGAAGCCCGCGCCCCAGCTGCGGCCTTCGAGCCTCTCCTGCCAGCCCCAGTCGGCGTGGCCCTCGATGTTCTCGTTGTTGCCGCACCACAGCACCAGGCTGGGGTGGCTCGCCAGCCGGGTGACGTTCTCCCTGGCCTCGGCCTCCACCTCCGAGCGGAACGGCTCCTCCTCGGGGTAGGCGGCGCAGGCGAACGGGAAGTCCTGCCAGACGAGCAGGCCGAGCTCGTCGGCCAGGTCGTAGAAGTCGTCGCTCTCGTACAGGCCGCCGCCCCAGACCCGCAGGAGGTTCACGTTCGCTCCGGCGGCCTGGGTGAGGCGTTCCCGGAGGCGCTCGCGGGTGACGCGGTTCGGGAAGCAGTCGTCGGGGATCCAGTTGACGCCGCGCACGAACACCGGCTCGCCGTTGATCCGCAGGCCGAACGCCTCGCGGTCCAGCTCGACGGCGCGGAATCCGATCCTCCGGCTCCACTCCTGGTCGCCCAGGCGCACGGTGAGGTCGTGGCGCGGCTGCCCGCCGTACCCGCGCGGCCACCACAGGTCCGGCTCGGGCACGGTGAGCGTCACCGTGGTCTCCCGCTCACCGGCGGCGAGCCACGTCTGTGCCGCGGCGCCCGCCACGGCGACGTCCAGCGCGAGCGGCTCCTCGCCGGTGCGCTCGACCCTGACGTGCACGTCCACCCGGCCGTCTGTCCCGTCGAGGGTGACCAGCGGGCGCACCTCGGCCAGCCGCGCGCCGCTCCAGCTCTCCAGTCCGATCGGCCGCCAGATCCCGGCGGTGACCACGGTCGGCCCCCAGTCCCAGCCGAAGTTGCACGCCATCTTCCGGATGAACTGGTACGGCTCGGCGTAGGCGCCCGGCCGGTCGCCCAGGGCCGCCCGCCGTTCCTCGGCGTAGTCGTAGGCGGAGCCGAACACCACGGTGAGGGTGTTGCCCCCCTCGCGCAGCAGGTGCCGTACGGGGAAGCGGTAGGAGCGGTGCTGGTTGGCGGTGACGCCGACCGTGACGCCGTTGAGGACGACCGTGGCGACGGTGTCGAGGCCCTCGCAGACGAGGTCGGTCCGCTCGTGCCCGTCCGGCGTCCAGGTGAAGGCGGTCTCGTACCGCCAGGTGGTGCGGCCGATCCAGGTGAGCCGGGTCTCGTTGTCGTCCAGGTAGGGGTCGTCGATGATCCCGGCGGCCAGCAGGTCGGTGTGCACGCAGCCCGGTACGGTCGCCGGCACCCCGGCCACCTCGGCGCCGGACGGCGCGGCGGCCACCCCGGCCGTCCCGGCGCCGGGCGGTGCGGTGGCCGCCTCGGCGTCACGCGGGACGGCGGTGAGGGTCCAGCCGTCGTGCAGCGGACGGTAGATGCTCAAGCGGTTCTCCTTCTCGCGGCGGTCTCCGGCCCCCGGGGCCGCCGGACGTTCTTCTCAGCGGTCTTCGACGCGGCCCTTGAGGCGGCCTTCGGCGCGGTCTCCGGGCCGGTCCTCGCCGCCGCCTCCGGGCCGGTCCTCGCCGCAGCCTTCGAGCCTGGCGCACGCCACGAAGTGGTCCTCCTCGGCCTCCGCGAGGCCGCCGGTGACGGCACCGGCGGCGCCGCCGTCGTGGTAGACGCAGGAGGTGACCGGCTCGGCGTCCTCCCAGGGGTCGTGCAGGCGCGGCACTGCCGACAGCAGCTGCCGGGTGTAGGGGTGCATCGGGTTGCCGAAGACCTTGTCGGTCGTGCCCATCTCGACGACCGTCCCGTGCCGGAGCACGACGGTCCGCTCGGCCAGGTAGTTGCCCAGCGACAGGTCGTGGGTGATGTACAGCACGCCCAGCCCGCGGCCCTTGATCTCGGCGAGCAGGTTGAGCACGTCGATGCGGGTGGAGGCGTCGAGCATGCTGGTGATCTCGTCGGCGACCAGCAGCTTGAGGTCCAGCAGCAGCGCCCGGGCGATGAGGACGCGCTGGAGCTGGCCGCCGCTGAGTTGGTGGGGATACTTGCCGAGGACCTGGTCGGGGTCGAGCCGCACGTCCCGCAGGGCGGTGCGCACCCGCTCGTCCCACTCCTCGGCGGACGTCGCGGGGAAGTACGCCTCCCTGATCATCTGGAACACCCGGTCGGCCTTGAAGACCGGGTTGAACGAGCTGAAGGGGTCCTGGAAGACGCCCTGGACGTGCCGGTAGTACTCCTTGCCGGGCCGTACCGGGGCGCCGTCGAGGGTGATCGAGCCGGCGGTGACCGGGACGAGGCCGAGGATCATCTTGCCGAGGGTGCTCTTGCCGCTGCCGCTCTCGCCGATCAACGAGACGACCTGGCCCTCCGGCACGTCGAAGCTCACCCCGCCGACCGCGGTCAGGGTCTTGCCGCCGAAGGCGCCGACCTTGTAGACCTTCGTGACGTTGTCGAGTCTGAGCATCATGCCTTCCAGCAGGCGACGAAGTGGTTGGGCGCGACCTCGGCGGCCGGCGGCTCCTCGGCGCACCGGTCGAAGGCGAGCGGGCAGCGGTCCCGGAAGCGGCACCCCTTGGGCGGGTTCAGCAGCGACGGCGGGCTTCCGGCGATGCCCGACAGCTTCCGGTCGGCGTGGCGCACGCCGACCTCGGGCAGCGAGTCGATGAGCATCCGGGTGTAGGGGTGCCGGGGCGCCTCGACGATCGTCTTGGCCGGCGCCTTCTCGGCCAGCTTCCCCGCGTACATGACCATGATCGTGTCGGCGATCTGGTAGGTCAGCGAGATGTCGTGCGTGATGAAGACCATGCTCTTGACGAACCCGTTGTCGCGGAAGCCGGCCAGCGCCTTGGCCACCGCCTTCTGGGTGGAGACGTCGAGGGCGGAGGTGACCTCGTCGGCGATGAGCAGCGAGGGGTCCAGGAGGGTGGAGACGACCATGACCACGCGCTGCTTCATGCCGCCGGACAGCTCGATCGGGTAGCGGTCCAGCACCTCGTGGGGCAGGCCGACCGCGTCCAGGCGGCCGAGCAGCTTGGCGGTGTCGGGGGTGACGCCGCGGGAGCGCAGCAGCTCGCCCACCATTTTGCCGATCTTGCGGGTCGGGTTCAGCGCGCTCATCGAGTACTGCGGGACGAGCGAGACCTGGTGGAAGCGGAAGTCGTTCATCCTCCGGTCGTCGCCGATGGGCAGCTCGACGCCGTCGAGTTCGACGGTGCCGCCGACGTGGCGCATGCGGCCGTCCATCCGGATGAGGCTCTTGCCGAGGGTGGTCTTGCCACAGCCGGACTCGCCGGCCAGGCCGAGGATCTCGGCGTCCCCCAGCTCGAAGGAGACGCCGTCGAGCGCCCGCACGTCGCCCCGCAGGGTCCGGTAGTGCACCTTCAGATCGCTGACCCGCAGGCTCATGTCTCCCTCAGCTTCGGGTTGAAGACCTCGTCGAGGCCGACGTTGGCGACGTACAGGGCTCCGACGATCGCGGTGATCGCGGCGCCCGGCGGGATGAACCACCACCACATGCCGAGCTGCATGGCGCTCCACTGGCCGGCGTTCTGCAGCATCAGGCCGAGCGAGACGCCCTCGGTGGGGCCGAGGCCGATGAAGTCCAGCGACGAGGCGATCAGGATCGAGTTGCCGAACAGCAGGATGAACGTCAGCAGCAGGTAGGAGCTCATGTTCGGCGCGATCTCCCTGGTGATGATCTTCCAGGTGTTCGAGCCGCTCAGCCTGGCCAGGTCCACGAAGTCCCGGCCGCGCAGCGAGAAGGTCTGCGCCCGGATGGCCCGCGCCGCCCACGGCCACGACGTCAGGCCGATGAAGACCGCCTGCGCGGCCACGCTGCGGATGCCGAGGTAGGCGTTGATGATGAGCAGTACGGCCAGCGTCGGGATGACCAGGATGATGTTGGTCAGCATGTTCAGGATCTCGTCGACGAGCCCGCCGCGGAAGCCGGCCAGGAACCCGACGACCATCCCGATGAGGGAGGCGACCACGCCGCCCAGCAGGCCCGCGGCGAAGGTGGTGCGCAGACCGTACACGAACTGGGCGAAGACGTCCTGGCCGAAGGTGGTGGTGCCGAACCAGTACTCCGACGAGGGGCCCTGCATGGGCGGGCCGACGTACTCGTTGGGCGGGGCGTCGATGGTGAGGGGGCCGATCAGGCCCAGCAGCAGCAGGACGATGATCACGGCGGCGCCGGCGAGGAGCTTGCCGTTGCGCAGCGCGAAGTGCAGCGCCTCGCGGCGTCCGCTGGCCGGGGCGGCGACGTCGCGGGTGGCGACTTCCTGGAGCGCGGTCATGCCTCAGCACCCGCCATTCCCGCCCGCGTCCGAGGATCGACCACGACGTAGACGATGTCGATGATGAAGTTCGCGGCGAGGACGCCGAGGACGATGAACATGAACGTGCCCTGTAGCAGGAAGAAGTCCTGGTTCTGGATGGCCTTGAGGATGAGGCTGCCCAGGCCCGGGTAGGAGAAGACGATCTCCGTCACCAGGGCGCCGGCCACCAGCACGCCGAGCTGGAGCGCCAGGCCGGTGATCTGCGGCAGCACCGCGTTGCGGAAGGCGTAGCGCCGGATCAGCCGCTGCGGCGCGCCGAGCGCGGCGAGGTAGGTGGAGTAGTCGGACTCCAGCTCATAGATGATCATGTTGCGCATGCCGATCGCCCAGCCGCCGAGCGCGACGAGGAACAGCGAGGCGAACGGCAGCACCCAGTGGTGCAGCAGGTCGAGCAGGAACTCCGCCGACCAGTTGGGCTGCATGGAGAAGCTGTAGCCGCCGGCGATCGGGAAGAGGCCCGCGACCACGCCGAATCCCCAGGCGAGCAGGACCGCCAGCCACATGTACGGCATCGCGGTCAGGACGTAGCCGATCGGCAGGACGGTGTTGTCCATCAGCTTGCGCCGGGCCGCGTACGCCCCCAGCCGGTTGCCGACGACCCAGCTCAGCAGCACCGACGGGATCATCAGCCCCAGCGTGTACGGCACGGCGCCCATGATGACGTCGCTCACCGGGGTGGGGAACACCCAGATGCTGATGCCGAAGTCGCCGTGCAGCAGCGCCCCCCAGAAGTTGAGGTACTGCCGCCACAGCGGCTGGTCGAAGCCGAAGAGACCGGTGTAGTACTGCTTCATCGCCTCGACGGCCGCGGGCTGGCTGACGTTGGCCCGGGCGACCATGCTGGCGACCGGGTCGCCGGGCATGAACCGCGGGATCATCCAGTTGACCGTGACGGCGACGACGAACGTCAGCCCGTAGACCAGCAGTTTCCTGCCGAAGTATCGACGCACGAGAGAACTCCCGAAAAGGGCCCCTCCTCCCCCCGGAAGGAGGAAAGGGGGAGGAGGGGGCGGAACCGACGGTCAGGAGGCGGGCTGGAGCTGGGTGAGCGTCTCGAAGCCGCCCAGTTCCATCCAGTTACGCCACATGGCCGGCGCGTACTTGGGAGCGTTCGGGGCCGAGGAGGGCCAGTTCTTCCAGACGCTGGTGCTCGACTGGGCCCACAGGCCGTTGTACCAGAGCGGGATGACCGGCAGCTCCTCCAGGTGGATCTTCTGGAGTTCGGCGATCTTCGCCTTCATGCCGGCGATGTCGTCGGTCTTGACCCGGTCGAGCTCCTGCACCAGCTTCCAGGCCTTCTCGTTCTCGTAGCGGCCGAAGTTGACGGTGTTCTGCAGCTTGCGGACCGGGAGCTGGAAGACGTACTCGTAGTACGTCCACGGGGTGTTGGACAGCTGGCGCTCGTTGTTGAGCACCAGGTCGAAATCTCCCTTGCCGCGCTTCTCCACCAGGGCGTTGAAGTCGGGGAAGTCGGCGGTGACGTCGATGCCTGCGGCCTTGGCGCTGGAGGCGATGACGCGGGCGGCCTCCATCCAGTCGGTCCAGCCGGACGGCACGATGAGGGTCAGCTTGATCTTCGAGCCGTCCTTGTTCTCCACCAGCCCGTCGCCGTCGCGGTCCTTGTAGCCGGCGTCGGCCAGCAGCTTCTTGGCCTTGCCGGTGTCGAAGGAGAACCCGGCCGACGACACCGTGGCCTGGTCGACGAACTGCTCCCACTGCGGCAGCAGGCCGGTGGGGCTGGCGGCCTTGACGAGGTTGCCGTAGACGCCCTCGACGATCTTCTTGGTGTCGACCGAGGAGGCGAGGGCCTTGCGGAAGGCCGCGTCGTTCATCGGCTTCTTGGTGGTGTTGGGGACCAGCCAGGCGGTGTTGGCCGAGAGCATGTACGGCGGCTCGTTGTAGAAGGAGGTGATGCCGAAGTTGCCCTTGACGAGGTTGGCCACGCCCGGCAGGAAGTTGTTGCTGAGGTCCAGGCCCTTCTGCAGCAGCATGCCCATCGCGACCTCGTTGCTGGGGGTGGCGATGTCGACGATGTACTTGGGCTTGGGCTCCATGTTCAGGGCGGTCTTGCCCCACCAGTCGTCGCGGCGCTGCCAGACGACGCGGTCCTGACTGTGGCTCTTGTAGGTGTAGGCGCCGGTGCCGACGGGGTTCTCGTTGACCCCGTTGAGCACGTCCTCCTCGGACCTGCCGTTCCAGACGTGCTCGGGGACGATGGCGCGGCCGTAGAGGTTGAAATCCCATTCCTGGTAGTTGGCCTCGGAGAAGGTGAAGCGCGCGGTCTGGTCGTCCACCGCCTCGACGCTCTTCAGCCAGTCCCACATGTTGTGGAACGGGATGGTCTCCATCTTGCCGAGCTCGTAGGAGTAGACGACGTCCTTGGCGGTCAGCGGCTTGCCGTCCGACCACTTCACCCCGGAGCGGAGTTTGACCTCGTAGGTCTTGTCGTCGGTCCAGCTCCCGCTCTCGGCCAGCCAGGGGACGAGCTTGGCGGCGTTGGGGTCGTAGTGGAACAGCGTCTCGTAGACCAGGCCCTTGGTGCCGGTGGCGGAGTCCCATTCGCGGATCGGGTTGAAGTTGGCCGGCGGCCCCCACTGGGAGCCGGTGGTGTAGAGCGTCTCCTTGCGGGGCAGCGAACCGCTGTCGCCACCGCCGGGGGCCGCGGCGGGCGCGCTCGCCGCCCCGGAGCCCTGTGCGGCGGGCGTGGTACCGCCGCCACCGGAGCACGCGGCGACGGCCAGGCCCGTCGCCAGGAGCGGGAGGATGATCCGCACCCGGTTTCGCATCTGTCTCTCCTTCCTCCGCCGCCCGGCGGAGGTCTGAACGTCGTTTCAGGCCCCCGATGGATCGGCCCGCGGGAGCGTCGCTCCCGCGGGCCTTGTGGGAGCGCTCCCAGTGCGCCGCGAAAACACGCTCCCCGTCTTCGGGCCGGTGGATGGTGTCGCAACCCGCGCCACACCCGCCGACGTGCCGGCCTGCGGGCCGGACCGCTCCGGGATGCGACTGAACCGGATAAGTACCGAGAACGTAAATTCCGCGTGTCCGGCATGTCAAGAGCCGTGACTCCTTCGAGACGTCCCGCCGCGCGCCCCCGTCCGCGCCCGGCCGGGTCACGCACGCCGAACAGCGGTGACGCCGGGCGATCCGCCGCCCGTCCGCCCGTCCGGGGCGGCGGTCCGGCCCGTCTGTGGGCACGGGCGCGCAGGTAGTAGGGTGCGCGTGGACATCAGAACCGAACCGATTCAGTCAGGAGGGCGTCGTGAAGCGGCCGACGATCGCCGACATCGCCCGCCGGGCCGGTGTCTCCAAGGTGGCGGTCTCCTACGCGCTGAACGACCGCCCCGGGGTGTCGGAGGCCAAACGGGCGATGATCAAGGCCATCGCCCAGGAGATCGGCTGGCGGCCCAACAGCGCCGCGCGGGCGCTGAACGGCGCGCGGGCGCGCAGCGTGGGGCTGGCCGTGTGCCGCCCGGCGCGCGTCCTCGGCATGGAGCCGTTCTTCATGGAGCTGATCAGCGGCATCGAGAGCGAGCTGTCCGCCCGCTCCTACGGGCTCATGCTGCAGGTGGTGACCGACCACGAGCAGGAGATGGAGACCTACCGCCGCTGGTGGGGCGAGGGCCGCGTCGACGGCGCCATCCTGGTCGACCTGCACTTCGCCGACCCGCGCATCCCCGAACTGGAGACGTTCGGCATGCCCGCCGTGGTGCTCGGCCACCCCTCGGAGGCGGGCTCGCTGGTCCCCGTCTGGTCCGACGACGCCGCCCCCGTCCACGAGACCGTCCGGTATCTCGCGGCGCTCGGCCACCGCCGCGTCGCCCGCGTCGCCGGGCTGCCCCGGCTGGTCCACACCGTCCTGCGCGACCGGGCGTTCACCGCCGTCTGCACGGAGCTGGGCCTGGACGACCAGGTCATCGTGCACACCGACTACACCGGCGAGGAGGGCGCCCGCGCCACCCGCCGCCTGCTCAGCTCCCCCGGACGGCCCACCGCGATCATCTACGACAACGACATCATGGCCGTCGCCGGGCTGTCCGTCGCCCAGGAGATGCGCCTGGACGTGCCCGCCGACCTGTCGATCGTGGCCTGGGACGACTCGCCCCTGTCCCAGGTCGTGCGGCCGGCGCTGACCGCGCTGACCCGTGACATCCCGGCCTACGGCGCCCACGCCGCGCGCACCCTGCTCTCGCTGATCGCCGGGGAGCACGCCCCGGCGATCGAGGACGAGGCGTCCCGGCTCGCCCCCCGGGCCAGCACCGCCCCTCCCCCGCCCTCCGTCTGACACCCGCCCTCCGCGCCTGACACCCGCCCGCCGGGTGCCGGCCGTACCCCGGTACGGCTTCGGTGACGCGGCCCGGGTGCGGACCCGCGGCCCGCTCCGGCGGCGGCCTGTCGGTGCCGTTGCCTAAAGTGTCTGCTCATGGAGGCATCCGTCGAGCAGCTGGTGTACGTCCGCGAGGACGAGTACACCGTCGCCCGGATGAGCGCCGACGACGGCTCGGGCTTCGTCGCCTCGGGCCGCGCCCTGGCCGGGGCGCAGCCCGGGGAGACGCTCCGGCTCACCGGGCGGTGGGACGAGCACCCCCGGCACGGCAGGCGCTTCGTGGTCGACGGCTGCGAGCGGATCACGCCGTCCGGCGTCCGGGCGATCCGCCTCTACCTCGGCTCGGGCCTGATCCGCGGTATCGGGCCGCGGCTGGCCCATGCCATCGTCGACCACTTCGGCGAGGAGACACTGAAGATCATCGACGCCGAGCCCGAGCGGCTCCGCGAGGTCGTCAACATCGGCCCGACCCGGCAGGGCCAGATCACCGAGGCGTGGCGCGAGCAGAAGGCGATCGCCGCGCTCATGGTCGTCCTGCAGGGCTTCGGGATCAGCCCGCTGCTGGCCGCCAAGGTCTACCAGGCATTCGGCTCCGACTCCGCCGCCATCCTGTCCGCCGACCCCTACCAGCTCATCGGCCAGGTCAGGGGGGTCGCGTTCGCCACCGCCGACAAGATCGCCCTGCAGTCGGGGGTGCCGGAGTGCAGCCCGCAGCGGATCAGGGCGGCGATCCTCGACCGGCTGGAGGCGGCGGCGGCCGGCGGCGGGCACTGCTACCTGTCGGTGACCGCCCTCGTCACCCAGACGATGGAGCTGGTCGGCCAGGACGAGGACGTCGTCCGGCGGATGGTCGACGCCCTGGTGGCCGACCGCCGGGTGGTGGTCGAGGCGTCCCTCGACGGCGCCGGCCGTACCGTCGCCTACCTCGCCTACCTCCACGACCGCGAGCTGCGGCTGACCACCCACCTGACGCGGCTCTGGCAGGCGCCCTCGGAGCTCCCCCTGCGCGCCTTCCACGAGGACCCCGCGCTGCACGAGGACCAGCGGATGGCGGTGAACATGGCGCTGACCAGCACCGTCTCGATCATCACCGGCGGTCCCGGCTGCGGAAAGAGCCACACCGTCCGCACCATCGCCCGGGTGGTGCGGGCCGCGGGCGGCTCGGTGACCCTCACCGCGCCGACCGGCAAGGCCGCCAAGCGGCTGTCGGAGCTGGTCGGCATGCCCGCGATGACCGTGCACCGGATGCTGGCCCACCGGCCCGACGAGGAGGAGGGCACGCTGTTCCAGGAGACGCCCGCGCGGGCCGACCTGATCGTGGTCGACGAGGCGTCCATGCTGGACCTGCACCTGGCCACCCGCCTGACCGCGGCCATCCCCTCCGGCAGCCACCTGCTGCTGGTCGGCGACGGCGACCAGCTCCCCAGCATCGGCCCCGGCAGCGTGCTGGCCGACCTGCTGCGCGTCGAGGAGATCCCGCGGGTACGGCTGACGCATGTCTTCCGCCAGGCCGAGGGCAGCGGGATCATCGAGGCCGCCCACCGGATCCGGGCCGGTGAGGTGCCGGCGGTCCCCGGCGGCGGCGGTTTCTGGTTCGAGGAGCTCGACGACCCCGAGCAGGTCGCCGAGCGGGTGGTCCACCTGGCGACGGTGGCGATCCCCCGCAAGCAGAAGGTGGACCCGGGCGAGGTGCAGGTGCTGTGCCCGATGCGCAGGGGCCCCACCGGCACCGTCGAGCTGGGCCGGATGATCCAGGAGCGGCTCAACCCCGCCCGCGACGGCACGGCCGAGCACTGGGCGGGCTCCACGGTCTTCCGCGTCGGCGACCGCGTCATGCCGATCCGCAACAACTACGACAAGGGCGTCTTCAACGGTGAGACCGGCACGGTCACCGAGGTCGTCCCGGAGAGCCGGATCGTCGAGATCCGCACCGACGACGGCCAGGTCGTCGAGTACGGCTTCGACGAGCTCGACGAGCTGACCCACGCCTACGCCGTCAGCGTGCACCGCTCGCAGGGCAGCGAGTACCCGTTCGTGGTGGCGCCGATCGTCGCCGAGGCCGGGGGTGTCATGCTGCGCCGCCGGCTGCTCTACACCCTGGTCACCCGGGCGAAGGCGTGGGTGGTCCTGGTCGGCCGGCGCGAGGCGCTGGAGACGGCGGTCCACCGGCTCGGCGGGCGCCGCAACACCGGCCTCGCCCGCCGCCTCGCCCTGGCGCTCCAGGGTTGACCGCCCGGTTCCTCCCGCGCGGGTCCCGGCCGAGCGGGTTCCGGGCCGTGCGAGGTTCGGGCCGTATGGGGTTCGGGCCGTATGGGGTTCGGGCCGTATGGGGTCGGGACCGCGCGCGGTCCGGAGCGGTCCGGGCCCGCCGTACGGCGTCGCCGGTTTCCGCTGGCGTGCGAATCTCGTCCCGCGGACCGGAACGAGTTGGCCCGGACGGGGGCGACCGGGCTAACCTTGATCCGGAAAGGCCGAGAGGCGCTGCAACGGGCCAAGACCCGCCACGCTCGGTCCCCTACCTGTTCGACAAGGGCGCCTCCGACAACGGAGGTGAGCCTATGAACATGTCCTCAGCCGGCGAGAACGGCCCCGAGAACGCCCTCGGAAACGCTCGCGACACCGCCCCCGGCGCTCCCGCGGACGCCCCCGCCCCCGCGTCCGGCGGCGCGCCGGACGCGGCGGTGACCCGGGCGGCCGGCCGGACCCGCGCGCTGCGCGAGCTGCTGGACCGGCGGATCGCCGTGCTCGACGGGGCGTGGGGCACGATGCTGCAGGGCGCCGGGCTCACCCCGGCCGACTACCGCGGCGAGATCCTGGGCGACCACCCGCTCGACGTGACCGGCGACCCCGACCTGCTGAACCTCACCCGCCCCGACCTCGTCCTCGACGTCCACCGCCGCTACCTCGCCGCGGGCGCGGACATCACCACGACCAACACCTTCACCGCGACGAGCATCGGCCAGGCCGACTACGGCCTGCAGTCGCTGGTGCGGGAGATGAACGTGCGGGGCGCCCAGATCGCCCGTCAGGCCGCCGACGAGGCCGGCGGCCGGTTCGTGGCCGGCTCGGTCGGCCCGCTGAACGTCACGCTCTCGCTGTCGCCGCGCGTGGAGGACCCCGCCTACCGGGCGGTCACGTTCGACGACGTGTACGCCGCCTACGCCGAGCAGATCGGCGCGCTGGCCGAGGGCGGCGTCGACCTGCTGCTGATCGAGACGATCTTCGACACGCTCAACGCCAAGGCCGCGGTCGCCGCGGCCCGCGACGTCGCCCCGCACCTGCCGCTGTGGATCTCGGTGACGATCGTGGACCTGAGCGGGCGCACGCTGTCGGGCCAGACCGTGGAGGCGTTCTGGACCTCGGTCGCGCACGCCGACCCCCTTGTCGTGGGGGTGAACTGCTCGCTGGGCGCCGAGGAGATGCGCCCGCACGTCGCCGAGCTGTCACGTCTGGCCGGCACGTACGTGGCCTGCCACCCCAACGCCGGGCTGCCGAACGCATTCGGCGGCTACGACCAGACGCCTGAGGAGACCGCCGGGCTGCTCGGCGAGTTCGCCGCGGCCGGGACGGTGAACATCGTGGGCGGCTGCTGCGGGACCACGCCGGGCCACATCGAGCGGATCGCCGGCGCGGTGTCCCGGCTCGACCCGCGCCGGGTCCCGGGGCCGCCCGCGCGGACCCGTCTCAGCGGGCTGGAGCCGTTCGAGATCGGTGAGGACACCGGTTTCGTGATGATCGGCGAGCGCACCAACGTCACCGGCTCGGCGCGGTTCCGCCGCCTCATCGAGGCGGGCGACCACCAGGCCGCCGTGGACGTCGCGCTGGAGCAGGTGCGCGGCGGCGCCAACCTCCTCGACGTGAACATGGACGCCGACCTGCTCGACAGCGAGCGGGCCATGACGACGTTCCTGAACCTGATCGCGACCGAGCCGGAGGTGGCCCGCGTCCCGATCATGATCGACAGCTCGCGGTGGAGCGTGCTGGAGGCCGGGCTCAGGTGCGTGCAGGGCAAGGGCGTGGTCAACTCGATCAGCCTCAAGGAGGGCGAGGAGCCGTTCCTGGCGCAGGCGCGGCACATCCGCGACCACGGCGCCGGCGTGGTCGTCATGGCCTTCGACGAGCAGGGGCAGGCCGACACCGTCGAGCGCAAGGTGGAGATCTGCGGCCGCGCCTACGACCTGCTCACGCAGAAGGCGGGCTTCCCCGCCGAGGACATCGTGTTCGACCCGAACGTGCTGGCGGTCGCCACCGGCATCTCCGAGCACAACGGCTACGCCAAGGCGTTCATCGAGGCGCTGCCGCTCATCAAGGAGCGCTGCCCCGGGGTGCGGACCAGCGGCGGCATCTCCAACCTGTCGTTCTCCTTCCGCGGCAACGACGTCGTGCGGGAGGCGATGCACTCGGCGTTCCTCTTCCACGCCGTGCGCGCCGGGCTGGACATGGGCATCGTCAACGCCGGGCAGCTCGCCGTCTACCAGGACATCCCCGCCGACCTGCTGGAGCTCGTCGAGGACGTCATCTTCGACCGGCGTCCCGACGCCACCGACCGGCTGGTCGCGTTCGCCGAGACGGTCAGCGGGAGCGGCACCCGCCGTACGGTGGACCTGTCCTGGCGCGACGCGCCGGTGGAGAAGCGCCTGGCGCACGCGCTCGTGCACGGCGTGGCCGACTTCGTCGAGGAGGACACCGAGGAGGCCCGGCGGCAGGCGGCCCGGCCCCTCGACGTGATCGAGGGCCCGCTCATGGACGGCATGAAGATCGTGGGCGACCTGTTCGGCTCGGGGAAGATGTTCCTGCCGCAGGTGGTCAAGAGCGCGCGGGTGATGAAGCGTTCGGTCGCCTACCTGGAGCCGTTCATGGAGGCGGAGAAGGAGCGGGCGCGGCTCGCGGCGGCCGAGGCCGGTGAGGCGGACGGCACAGGCGGCGCGGACGGCGCGGCTTCGGGCGAGGCCGCTTCGGATGACACGGAAGGCGCCGTGGCCGGCGGCGCCGCGACCCGCACGGGCGGCATGGCCGGCGATGCCGGGCGGGGCAGCGGCAAGGTGGTGCTCGCGACCGTCAAGGGCGACGTGCACGACATCGGCAAGAACATCGTGGGCGTCGTCCTGGGCTGCAACAACTACGAGGTCATCGACCTCGGCGTGATGGCTCCCGCCTCGCTCATCCTCGACACCGCGATCGCCGAGGGCGCCGACGCCGTCGGCCTCTCGGGGCTCATCACCCCGTCGCTGGACGAGATGACCTCGGTCGCCGCCGAGATGGAGCGCCGCGGGATGCGGCTGCCGCTGCTGATCGGCGGCGCCACGACCTCGCGCCAGCACACCGCGGTGCGCATCGCCCCCGCCTACGGCGGCTCGGTGGTCCACGTGCTCGACGCCTCCCGGGTGGTCGGCGTGGTCTCCGACCTGCTGGACCCGGGCCGCGCCGAGGAGCTGGACGTGGCCAACCGCGCCGAGCAGGAGCGGCTGCGCGAGCAGCACGCCTCCCGGGAGCGCAGCCCGATGCTGACGCTGGCGCGGGCCCGCGCCAACCCCGAGCGGGTCTCCTTCGACGACCTGCCCGTGCCCGCCTTCACCGGCGTCCGCGTCGTCGAGCCGAGCCTGACCGAGCTCCGCGAGATGATCGACTGGCAGTTCTTCTTCCTGGCCTGGGAGCTGAAGGGCAAGTATCCGGCGATCCTCGACCAGCCGGTGGCCCGCGAGCTGTTCGACGACGCCAACGCGCTGCTCGACGAGATCATCGCCGTGGGCACACTGCGGGCGCGGGGCGTCTACGGCTTCTGGCCGGCCCGCTCCGAGGGCGACGACCTCGTGGTGGACGCCGGTGACACCACGGGCGGCGCCGTACGGCTGCCGATGCTGCGCCAGCAGACCGCCAAGCCCGAGGGGCGGCCCAACCGGTGCCTCGCCGACTACGTGGCCCCGGCCGGTGACCACCTCGGCGGCTTCGCGGTGACCGTGCACGGCGCCGAGGAGCTCGCCGCCGGGTTCGAGGCCCGCAACGACGACTACCGGTCGATCATGGTCAAGGCCCTCGCCGACCGGCTCGCCGAGGCGTTCGCCGAGTGGGTCCACCTGCGGGCCCGGCGCGAGTGGTTCGAACCGGACGCCGCCCCGTCGCTCGCCGAACTGCACGCCGAGCGGTTCCGCGGCATCCGGCCCGCGTTCGGCTACCCGGCGAGCCCCGACCACAGCCAGAAGCACGACCTGTTCGACCTGCTGGACGCCCGGCGGATCGGCATGGACCTGACGGAGTCCTTCGCGATGACCCCGGCCGCCAGCGTCAGCGGGCTGATGTTCGCCCACCCGGCGTCACGGTACTTCACCGTCGGGCGGCTGGGCAGGGACCAGATCGAGGACTACGCGGTACGGCGCGGCCTGCCGGTCGCCGAGATCGAGCGCTGGCTGCGCCCCAACCTCGCCTACGGCGACTGACCCTCCGGTCCTCCTCCGCGCCGCCGCCGTCCCCGCCGGACGGCGGCGGCCGGACCTCGTCAGACGATCCCGCCGTTGGCGCGCACGACCTGCCCGTTGACCCAGTGCCCGGCCGGGCCCGCCAGGAAGGCGACGACTTCGGCGATGTCGCCGGGGGTGCCGAGCCGTTCCAGCGGGGGCTGCTTGGCGAGCCGTTCGATCGTGGCCTCGTCCTTGCCGTCGAGGAACAGGTCGGTGGCGGTCGGGCCGGGCGCGACCGCGTTGACCGTGATGTCCCGTCCGCGCAGCTCGCGGGCGAGCACGAGCGTCATCGCCTCGACGGCGCCCTTGCCGGCGACGTACGCCCCGTAGCCCGGCAGTTGCAGGCCGACGACGGAGGTGGAGAAGGTGATGATCGCGCCTCCGTCGCGGACGCGGCGCGCGGCCTCCCGCGCCATGACGAACGTGCCGCGGATGTTGGTGCGGTGCAGGGCGTCCAGGTCGTCGAGGTCGAGGTCGGCGATCGGGGACAGCGACATCCGCCCCGCCGCGTTGACGACCACGTCGACCCCGCCGAAGGCATCCCGCGCCGCGTCGAACATCGCCGCGACCGCCGTCTCGTCCGCCACGTCCGCCCGCGCCGGGATCGCCCGGCCACCGGCCGCCGTGATCTCCTGTACGGCCTCCGCCGCGGCCTGGGCCGACCCCTGATATCCGACGACGACCGCGTGGCCCCTCGTCGCGAGCGTCCTCGCGACCGCCCGGCCTATGCCACGGGAGCCGCCGCTGACGATGGCCACACGCTGCTCACTCATGAGAACCTCCCGGTCGTATCAACGATATGAATCCGACATATCATCGCTAAGCCATGAAGATAGCACAGTTTCCTATCGTTGATAGCAGAGGGCGCTATCATTGATTCCATGATGGGAACGGACTCGCTTCGCGCGGCGATGATCGAGGCCGCGGAGCGGCAGCTCGCGTCCTCCTCGGACCACGAGATCGCCACCCGCGCGGTCTGCGAGGCGGTCGGGGTGAGCCAGCCCGTGCTCTACCGCCTGTTCGGTGACAAGCGAGGACTCCTCGACGCCGTCGCCGACCACGGGTACGAGCGGTACGCCACGCTCAAGGCCGCCCAGGAGCGGACGGACGACCCGGTGGCCGACCTGCTCGCCGGCTGGGACGGCCACATGGCGTTCGCGAGGGAGAACCCGGCGCTGTACCAGCTGATGTTCACCCCCCGGCCGTGGTCCCGCTCGACCGCCCGTGACCGCGTCTTCGACCTGCTGGAGGCCACGCTCGTACGGTGCGCCGCGACGGGTGCGTTGCGGGTCGAGCCGCGGACCGCCGCCCAGCTGGTCCTGTCGGCCACCGTCGGGATCGCCCTCGACCACATCGCCAGGCCGGACCTGTTCGACGACCCCGCGCTGTCACACCGCATGCGCGACGCCGTCTTCTCGCACGTGCTCGCCGAGACGGGCGTCCAGGACGACGCGGACCCGCTGCGCACCGCCGCGCTGCGCCTGCACGCGCAGCTTCTCCTCTCCGGCACCGAAGCCCTCGAACCGGCCGAGACCACCCTCCTGCTGCGCTGGCTCGAACGCATCGCCCGCCCCGGCCCGGCGTGACGGCCGCGCCTCCGCCCTCCCGGTGGAATCTCGGCGGGAAAGACGGGAACCGCGCTCCCCGGTTGATCGTTTCAGCGTACGGTTCACCACGCAGGACGTCACAGGGAGAGGAAGCCGTGATCTTCAAGCGCATGTTGGGGGCCCTGGGGGTCGGGGGTCCGTCAGTGGACACGGTCCTGGCCACGCCGCGCGTACGGCCGGGCGGGCCGCTGCGCGGCGAGGTGCGGATCAAGGGCGGTGACTTCGACACCGACATCCAGTACGTCGCCCTGGGGCTGGTCACCCGGGTGGAGGCGGAGCACGGCGAGGGCGAGCACGTCGGGCTGATGGAGTTCCTGCGCGCCGAGGTCTCCGGGGCGTTCCGGCTGCGCGCCGGCGAGGACCGCGTCATCCCCTTCGAGCTCTCCGTCCCGTGGGAGGCGCCGATCACCGAGATCCACGGTCAGCGCCTGCACGGCATGGCGATGGGCGTGCGCACCGAGCTGGCGGTCGCCGGCGCGGTGGACAAGGGCGACATGGACCCGGTCGAGATCGAGCCGCTGCCCTCCCAGGAGGCGGTCCTGGGGGCCTTCGGCCGGCTCGGCTTCCAGTTCAAGAGCGCCGACCTGGAGCAGGGCCACATCTACGGCGCCGACCAGCGGCTGCCGTTCTACCAGGAGATCGAGTTCTACCCGCCGCCCGCCTACTCGGGCCTGGTCAACGAGGTGGAGCTGACCTTCGTCTCCGGTCCCGGCGGCATGGACGTCGTCCTGGAGGCTGACCGGCGCGGCGGCTTCCACGGCTCGGGCGGCGACTCCTTCGGCCGCTGGCGCGTCGGCCACGACGAGGCCGCGCACCGCGACTGGGCCGCCGAGATCAACGGCTGGCTGGCCGCCCTGTCCCAGCACGGCCACGCCGGGCACGGGTACGGCGGGCACCATGATCCCTACGCGCACGGCGGCCATCACGACCCGTACGCGCACGGCGGGCACGGCGGGCACCATGGTCATCACGGCGGGCCCGGCCTCGGGGCCGTCGCCGCGGCGGGCGCGGCCGGGCTGGTCGGCGGTTTCGTGGCGGCCGAGATCGTCGACGAGATCGGCGACGCCTTCGAGGGCGACGACGACGCCGACTTCGGCGGCGGCGACTGGGGCGACGACTGACACCGGGCCCCGGCCCCGGCTGACGACCGGGGCCGGGGCCGGTCCGGCACCGTTGCCCCGCCCGCTCAGCCGTTCCGTGTGCTCCGGTCGTCCAGCCAGGCACGCCAGGGGTGGGCACCGTGCTCGATCGCCAGCGCCTCGTTCAGCCAGCACCGCTGCACGGCGGTCAACGTGGGCAGCGCCTCGGCGAAGTCCGCCTCGTCCTTGGCCCGCCGCCCCCTGGCCTTGTAGAGCAGCTGAACCTCCAGAGCCAGCCGGCGGAAACCGTCGTCGGCGACGGTGAGGGAGTCCAGTAGACGGCGGATGCGTCCGTCGCGGCGGTAGACCCATTCGTCTCCGTCGGACTCGTCCAGCATCAGCTGGAAGCGCCAAGGGCCTCCGGCGTGTTCGCGCACCCATACGTCATGTGCATCGACCGGCAGGGTCTCCCCGACCGGCCAGGGCCGCAGGGTGCCCGGCGGGTCGGCGACGTGACAGTCCCAGCCGGACAGCACGCGACGGATCGCGTGCTGATCGCGGCGCAGCAGGCCGATGTCGACGTCGGCGTGCTCCCGCCAGGACCGGCCGACTGCCAGTTCCACGGCGTAGCCTCCACCGACCCACCAGGGCACGGCCGATTCCCGGAACAGCCGGACGACCTCCGTCAGGGGCGCCGGCTCCCATGAGTCCTCGACGTGTGTCATCCGGCCATCCTTCCCGATCACCCCGGAGCGATGAAGGCGGTCGGGGAGCCGGCCGACCGCGAAGTTCATGAGGCGATCGGTGAGGTGACCGATCCCGGATGGCGGACCGGCCGGGCCCGGCGTCCGGGCCGGGGGAACGAGGCCGGGGCCGGGGCCGGTGGAAGCGGGCCCGGCCCCGGATGACGGCCGGGGCCGGGGCCCGGATCCACCGGGACGGACCGGCCCCAGCCCGGGATGACGGCCACGGGACGCCGCCCGCCCCAGTCCGGCGGGCGGCGTCCCGGCCGTCCGGTGACGGCGCCGCCGGAGACCTTCACGGGGGAGACCTCCCCTCCGGGGCGCCGTACCGGGTCAGGGGTGGGCGACGAACCGCCCGAACCGGCCCCGGTGGTACAGCAGCGGCAGGTCCGGGTCGTGCACGCTCGCCTCGGCGACCAGGCCGACGACGAGGATGTGGTCCCCCACGTCGACCGTCCGGTGGGGCAGGCAGACCAGGTGGGCGGAGACGTCCTGCAGCAGCGGCGCCCCGAGCGGCCCGGGACGCCACCGGGTGGGTTCGGCGAAGCGGTCGACGCCCTTGCCGGCGAACCGGGCGGCCAGTGCCGCCTGGTCGCCGGCGAGGATGTTGACCGCGAAGTGGTCCGCCGCCCGCAGCCGGGGCCAGGTGGCCGAGTCCCGGTCCACGCAGAAGGAGACCAGCGGCGGCTCCAGACTGACCGAGGAGAACGAGGTCGCGGTCAGCCCGGCGGGGATGCCCTCGCTCTGCGCGGTGATCACGACGACGCCCGCGGCGTGTACGGCGAGAGCCCGCCGGAACGTGTCGTGGTCCACGGGCCCGCCCCACGGGGTTTCCGTCGCTCCTCCGCCGACGGGAACGGGCACGATCCGGGATGGCTCCGGCACATCCCCGCTCACCGGAACGGGCACGGGCCGGCGCCGCGGGGTCTTCGTCGCGGTCCCGCCCTGGGATGGGGACCGGTTTCGCGAGCTCTCCGTCATGTTCCCGCTCCCTCCCTGAGCGCCGCCGCCACCTGGGGGGCGACCCCGCCGGTCCAGCGCGCGAGGACCTCGCCGAGGTCCGGGATCTCCGCCTCCAGGAGCGCCAGCCCCGGGGTGGGGACGTGCGCGCCGAGCTCCACCAGGAGGGGCCGCAGGTGCACCTCGACGGCGAGGGCGTGCCGGGGGTCGCCCATGACCAGCACCGGCAGCGCCACGACCCCGGCCAGCGCGGCCGGCGGCAGCCGGTCGAGGAACGCCTTGAGCAGGCCGGTGTAGGTGCCCTTGTAGGTGGGGCTGGCCACCACGAGCACGTCCGCGCCCCCGACGAGCTCCAGCGCCACCTCCACGCCCGCGGACGGGCCGGGCGCGAGCAGCTGCGGCCCGAGCGCCGACAGGTCCACGACCTCGTGGGCGCCGTCGTGCCCGATCCGCTCTCCGACCGCCTCGGCCGCCGCGATCGCCGCGATCCGCGTCCTGGACCCTCCGCGGGGGTTGCCGACCAGCGTCACGATGGAGGTCACGAGGCCACCACCGCGTCCACCGGCTCCACCGAGCCCGCTGAGCCCACCGTGGCCGCCCCGGAGGGCCGCGCGTGGCGGGAGGCCGGCCGGGGCAGGTCGTAGTTGTCGCGCAGGGTGCGACCCTCGTACTCCCGCCGGAACAGGCCCCTGATCTGCAGTTCCGGCACGACGTGGTCGACGAAGTCCTCCAGGCCGGACGGCAGGACCGGCGGCATGATGTTGAAGCCGTCGGCGGCGCCGTTCTCGAACCAGAGCTGGATCTCGTCGGCGATCCGCTCGGGGGTCCCGGCGACGACCCGGTGCCCCCGGCCGCCCGCGAGGCGGCCGAGGAGCTGCCGCACGGTCAGGTTCTCCCGGCGGGCGAGGTCGATGACGAGCCTGCGGCGGCTCTGCGCCCCCTCCGTCTCGGCGGAGACGTCCGGCAGGGGGCGGTCCAGCGCGTCCTCCGTCAGCTCGATGCCCACCAGGTGGGACAGCTGGGCCAGACCGTACGCGGGGATGATGAGGTCCTGCAGCTCCTCTTCCAGCCGGCGCGCCTCCCGCTCGGTGGAGCCGATGATCGGGGAGATGCCGGGGAGGACCAGCAGGTCGCCGGGGCCCCTGCCGTACCGGGCGAGGCGGCCCTTGAGGTCGGTGTAGAACGCCTGGGCGTCGGCGAGGGTCTGCTGGGCGGTGAAGACCGCCTCGGCGTACCGGGCCGCGAAGTCCTTGCCGTCCTCGGAGGAGCCGGCCTGCACCAGCAGCGGGTGACCCTGCGGCGGGCGGGAGGTGTTGAGCGGGCCGCGGACCCGGAAGTGGGGTCCTTCGTGGTCGAGCGGGTGGATCCGGCCGGTGTCGGCGTAGAGGCCCCCGAGGCGGTCGCCGACGACGGCGTCGTCCTCCCAGCTGTCCCACAGCCCGGTGACGACGTCGAGGAACTCGGTGGCCCGGGCGTAGCGGTCGGCGTGGGCGGGGCGGTCGATCCCGAAGTTGCGCGCCTCGGCCTCGCCCGCGGAGGTGACGATGTTCCAGCCGGCCCGGCCGCCGCTGATGTGGTCCAGCGAGGCGAACTTGCGGGCCACGTGGAACGGCTCATTGTAGGTGGTGGACACCGTCGCGATCAGGCCGACGTGGTCGGTGACCGCGGCCAGCGCCGCCAGCAGGGTCAGCGGTTCCAGGCCGCCCAGCGCGTTGTGCCGGACGTCGCCCTGGAGGGCGAGGCCGTCGGCGAGGAAGACCGAGTCGAGCCGGCCCCGCTCGGCGATCCTGGCGAGCTGCTGGTAGTGCCGGACGTCGGTGAGGCGGGCGGGTTCGGTGCTCGGGTGGCGCCAGGCCGCCTCGTGGTGGCCGACGCCCATGAGGAAGGCGTTGAGGTGGAGCGTCCGGATGGGCATCAGGTGGTCCTCCAGGTGGAAAATCGCCGCTCCACGCCGAGCAGGAGCAGGTTGAACAGCAGGCCGAGGGCGGAGATGGTGATGATTCCGGCGTACATATCGGGGATGCGGAAGCTGAACTGGGCGTCCTGTACGAGGTAGCCGAGTCCGGCCTTGGCCCCGACCATCTCGGCGAACAGCAGGACGAGGATCGAGGAGGCGCCCGCCAGCCGGATGCCGGTGAAGATGGTGGGGACGGCCGCCGGGAGGATGACCTTCCGGAAGAGGCTGAGCGGGCCGAGCCCCAGGGAGCGGGCCGACTTGACCAGCAGCGGCTCCACGGTCCTGACCCCGCTGACGGTGTTGAGCAGGATGGGCCAGGAGCAGGCGTAGAACACGAATACGATCTTGGACGGCTCCCCCAGGCCGAGGATCAGGATGAACACCGGCAGGAGGGCCACCGCCGAGGTGTTGCGGAAGATCTCCAGGACCGGGTTGAGGAAGTCGGCGACGGGCCGGTACCAGCCGATGGCCAGCCCGAGCGGTACGGCCAGCACGACGGCCAGGCCGAACCCGGCGAGGGAGCGGACCAGCGACGCCTGGAAGTGCTCCAGCAGCTGCCCGCCGAGCAGCAGGTCGTACCAGGCCCGCAGCACCTCCGACAGCGGCGGCACGAACACCGGGTCCACCGCCCCGGTCCGGGGCAGCACCTCCCAGATCGCGGCGAGCAGCACCACGGCCGGCGCCCGCCGTACGAGGCGGCCGGGCCTGACGCGGCGGCCAAGCCGGGCCAGGCCGCCGAGCCGGGTGGACCGCGAGGCCGCGGTGTTCTCCCGCGTCTCCGGGGTCTCCAGGTTCTCAGGGGTTTCAGGGGTCTCCGGGACGGCGGGCGACATCGGGCCCGGGACCGAGGTGACGGCAGGGGTGACGGCAGGGGTGACGGCCGACGCCGGACTCGGGGCCGGGATCGCGATCGGGGTGGCGGCAGGGGTGACGGCTGACGCCGGAGCCGGGGCGATGGCCGGGGCGTCGCCCCGTGCGGATCCGGTCGCGGGTGCGGCGAGGATGTCAGTCAACGGTCCGCTCCTGTTCCCGGCCGGCCGCGACCTCGTTGCGCAGCAGGCTCCAGACGTGGTGGCGGTACTCGCCGAACACCGGGTCGGCGCGCAGGTCGCCCTCGCGCGAGTCGAACCGGACGTCGACGATCTCCTTGATCCGGCCGGGGCGGGAGGTCATGACGGCGACCCGCTGGCCCAGGTAGACGGCCTCGTCGATTCCGTGGGTGATGAACACGACCGTCTTGTGCGTCTTCTCCCACACCCGCAGCAGCTCCTCCTGCAGCGACTCCCGGGTCTGGGCGTCCAGTGCGGCGAACGGCTCGTCCATCAGCAGCACGTCGGGGTCGAAGGCGAGGCTGCGCGCGATCGCGACGCGCTGGCGCATGCCGCCCGACAGCTCGTGGGGGTAGCGGTGCTCGAACCCGGTCAGCCCGACCAGGTCCAGGTAGTGCCGGGCCCGCTCGCGCCGTTCCCGCCGCGGGACGGCCTTGGCCTCCAGCCCGAACTCGATGTTGGTCAGGGCCGTACGCCACGGAAGCAGCGCGTACTGCTGGAAGACGATGCCCCGGTCGAGGCCGGGACCGTCGACGGCGCGGCCGTCGATGAGGATCTCACCGCTGGTCGGCGTGGTCAGTCCGGCGATCAGGTCGAGCAGGGTGGACTTGCCGCAGCCGCTCGGGCCGACGAGGGTGAGGAACTCCCCCTCGCGGACGTCCAGGTCCACCCCGGTGACCGCGGTGAACGGGCGGTCCGAGCCGCGGGTGCGGAAGACCTTCCCGACGTCCCGGATCCCGATCTTCACCGGCCGTACGGCCGTCCCCGTCCCGGCGTGCCGCACGCCGGCTTCCGTCCCGGTGCGCTCCGCGGCGGCGCGGGGGGCGGCCGGTGCGGCGGTGCCGTCCGCGGGGATGTCCTCCGCGGTGTCCCTGTCGGTGAGGTGCGCGCTCACGAGGTCCTCCCGTTCGCGAAGGGGTTGAACTCGTTGGTGTAGACGTCGGACGCCCTGACCTGGCCGGGCCTGATCTCGCCTTCGCGTCCCAGCCAGTCGATCCAGGTCTGGAAGTCCTTGTCGGCGATCGTCCCGCCCCGGGCGGCCACGCCGCTGCTCTTCCAGAAGCCGACCGTCGAGGGGTCCTCGTTACGGCCCCGCCGGGCGATGATCTCCCGGTACCTGGCGATCACCTCCTGGCGGGAGTGGGTCTGCGTCCACTCGACGGCCTTGGCGAACGCCTCCACGAACTTCCGGGTGGTGTTCGGGTTGCTCCGGATGAACCGCTCGGTCAGCACGACGCTGCCCGCGGTGAAGGAGCCGAACAGGTCGATGTCCTTGAACAGGGGGCGGATGCCGCCGCGCTCCAGGGCCTTGTCCCGCAGGATGCCGGACAGCGCGGCCACGTCGATCTGGCCCTGGCGCAGCGCCTGCTCGGTGTTGACGGGCGGCACGACGACGAGTTCGACCTTGTCGATCTCCTGCGGGGTCAGGCCGCCGCGCTTGAGGTACTCCTTGAGCACGGCCTCCAGGTGGGCGCCCAGGGTGTTGACCCCGATCTTCTTGCCGATCAGGTCACGGGGGCCCTTGATCGGTGAGTCGCCGGCGACGTAGTAGCCGATGTAGCTGTCGGCGTCGCTGCCGTAGTAGCCGATCACGGCCTTGATCGGGGCCTTGGCGGCCTTGAGTTTGACGATCGCGCCGTTGAACGCGCCGCCGAAGTCGGTCTGCCCGGTGGCGGCGGCCTGGATGTCCTGCGGGCCGGAGATGGTGTTGCCGATCCACTTCAGTTTGATCGGCCCGAGGTAGCCGAGCGACTCGGCCAGTTCGGGGAAGGTGACGGCGCCGACGCTGCCCTGGTAGCGCAGCTCGGTCACCTCCGGCGCGCCCGGCTGGGAGGAGCCGGAGGCGGAGGCGGAGCCGCAGCCGGCGAGGGCGGCGACGAGGAGGAGGGACAGAAGGGCGTGTCTGGCTCTGATCACGGGGGTGGTTCCTCGTGGAGGGGCGCGCTCGTGCGGCGCCGTGCCGCGGGCGGGGCGCGCCGGAGAGAAGTGAGGGGAAGGACGCGTGGGCGTCGTCGGCCACGCGGGGACGCGAGGGTTCGGATGCGGCGGCAGGCCGGCCGTACGCCCTCGTGGAGTGCGATTGGAACGACGGTGATGGTCCGCGATCAACGACACTGCGCGCTGGCGACGTGGCAGAAGTCCACGTGCGAGCGGCGCGTCAGGTGAAGCCCCAGGCTCATGTCCTCGAACCTACGATCCCCCGCCGGATAAGTCAACTTTTCCTACTAGAATTACAGGAAATAGGGGTGGGCCTGCCCATGATGACGCGCCCACGCGCGCCGGAGGTCCCGTGGCCGATGCCCTCACCCGGCCGGCGCGGCCGCTCCCCGCCCGGAGACGCGACCGCTCCTCACCCGGGGCCGTGACGGCCCCTCAGCCGCCGTGACCGCCCTCGCGGCGCAGCACCGCGGCCGGCGCGGGGATGGCCGGGAACGGGTTGTCGGGCAGCAGGATGAGCCGCCGGGTCCCGCCCTGCAGCGCGGCGTCCAGGTGCAGCAGCGCTGCGCCGATGCCCGCCGCGCCCGCCATGTAGCCGGTGTCGGCCGACACCTCCCCCGGCCGCAGCCGCCGGTACGCCTGGTACCAGCGCAGGCCCCGGCCGTCGTGGCCGTCCGCGCGGCCGATCAGGTCGTCGGCGAGCCCGCGGGCGAACTCCAGGTACGGCTCCCGCCCGGTCTCGGACCACAGCCCGACGAACAGCTCCAGCAGGCCGGCGGTACCGCAGCACTGGCAGGCCGAGTTCCAGAACCCGGCCGCGCGCCGGTACGGCACGCCGCTGCGCATGACGCCGCGCGCCAGCCGCTCCACCCACTCCAGGTCGGACGCCTCGCCCGTCACCCGGTACAGCTCGTGGAACATCCTCGCCACACCGGCCGAGCCGGAGCAGAATCCGAGGTAGTGCAGGCCGCGGCCCTCCGGCAGGTGGTGCGGGACGACCGCGCACTCGCCGCTGACGACGCTGACCGCGCGGACGAAGTCCGCCCCCCGCCGCGCGGCCTCCAGGAACCGCACGTCGCCGGTGACGCCGTACAGCCGGGCGAGCAGGAAGGCGGTGCCGGCCGTACCGGACAGGAAGCCCGGGGTGACCGCGTCGGCGGGCAGGCCGGGACAGTCGCCGAAGAGATGGCCGGGCACCGGCTGCCCGGCGATGCGCTCGCCCGCCTCGACGGCCGTCTCCTCCAGGGCGGGAGCCCCGAGGACGGCGGCGGCGTGCAGCAGGCCCAGCACCACCCCGCCGTCGCCCCGCTGGGCGGGCTCGCGCGACCAGCCGAGGCCGCCGCGCACGGGACGCGCGGCGCGGACGATCCGGCCGGCGGCGGCCAGGGCCGCCTCCTCGAACTCCTCGTCGCCGAGCACCCAGCCCGCCTGCGCCAGCGCGAACACCGTTCCGGCCAGACCGTGGTAGAGGGAGACGTCCTGCTGCTCCCGCCAGGTGGCGGCGAGGCGGCGGGCCCCGGCCCGGGCGTCGTCCAGGTAGGCCTCGTGGCCGGTGGCGGCCGCGAGTTCGAGGAAGAACAGCACGATCCCGGCCGCCCCGGCGTAGAGCGAGCCGGGCTCCGGGGAGAGCGCCGACCTGCCGCGCGGGTCGGGGTTGGCCCGCCAGTACCGCCCTCGCCCGTCGTCGACGGCCGCCGATCGGATCCAGCGGCCGGCCATGATGGCGGCGGTCAGGGGCGTCTCGGCGCGGGCGCTCGATGAGCGCGTCGGATCCAGGCCCATGGTCAAACTATCCCACAAAATTGGTAGGGAAGACCGGTATTCATCACGGCGTGCCGAGGGACGACGATGCCCCTGCCCGACTTCCTGATCGCCGGCGCTCCCAAAGCAGAGGCCGGCCCTCCTCACAACCCCGCCGGGACGGCGGAGGACGGCCGGCGTCAGCCGCCCGGCCCTCCATCGGGCGCCGCGCCGTCTCGGGCGGCGCGCCCCGGGCCGGCCGGCCCGCGACCCGAACCGGCCGGCCCGGCGGCCGCCCTCAGGACCCTTCGGCCGGCTCCCGGCCGAAGGCGTGGCGAAGGGTGTACTCGGCGGTGGCGAAGTCGCCGCCCTGGAGCGGGCCGACGGCGTAGTACTCCGCCACCCCGGGGATCCGGCCGGCGTACGCCTCGGCGTCATCGAGGGGCCGGTAGCCGAGCCCGTCGTCGAGCTCCCAGTACCGGCGGGTGTTGGCCGAGACCGCGTACGCGGCGGTGAAGGTGACGCCGGGCCGGGTCAGCGCGGCCCAGACGAACCCGGCGCAGTCGCGCGGGCTCAGCCAGGTGGCCAGGTGCCGCGGCTCGCTCGGCTCGGGTTCGAGGCTGCCGATGCGCAGGCACACCACCGACAGGCCGAACTTGTCGGCGTACAGCCGGCCCAGCGCCTCCACGGCGACCTTGCTGACGCCGTACAGCCCGTCGGGGCGGGGCGGCGCCGACGCAGAGACCGGCTGCGCGGCCGGATAGCAGCCGGTCAACCGGTTGCTGCTCGCCAGCACCACGCGCCCGACCCCCGTACGGCGCGCCGCCTCCAGCACGTGGTGGGTGCCCAGGACGTTGCCGGCCAGGAGGTCGGCGAGCGGCGCCTCGTCCGGCACCCCGGCCAGGTGCACGACCGCGTCGGCGCCCTCGATGACCGAGGCCACGTCCTCGATGTCGGCCAGGTCGGCCCGGCGGATCTCCTCGTCCGGCCCCTGGGCGGTCAGCGGCTCCCGGTCGACCGAGACCAGCCGGCGCAACCGGCGCCGCAGCGGCTCGCGCAGCACGGATCCGACCCGGCCGGCGGCGCCGGTGAGCACGACTCTCTCAACTGTCATGGACCGGGATTATGGCAGCGGCCACCGACATCTTCCGATCACGCGGCCCGCCGGGCCGGTCGTCCCGTCGCGGCGGCCCGGAACCCATCCGGCGGCCGGTTTCGTGAACCCCGCTAAAGCCGCGGATCGCCCACCGGACTCGCGGACGGGTCCGGGAGCGCCCCGACGTACACCCAGGCGCCCTCCTCGCGGACGAAACGGCTGTGCTCCTCCAGCCGCCCCTCGGCTCCGCCCTCCACGTAGCAGGCGCGGAAGCGCACGGTGCCCTCGGTGTGGAACGCGCTGCCGCCGGTCGTCTCCAGGACCTCCAGGCCGGTCCACCGCAGCGAGCGGTCGAGGTCGAGACGCGGCGGGCGGGTCCGCAGATGCCAGGTGCGCAGAAGGTACGCCGTGTCGCCGACGGCGAAGGCGCTGTACCGCGAGCGCATCAGCGCCTCCGCGGTGGGCGCGGCGGTCTCCCCCCGGTGCGGCCGTCCGCAGCAGTCGCGGTACGGCGCGGGCAGCCCGCACGGGCAGGGACCGGCGGAGGCGGCGGACGGGCGCGGGGAGCGTGAGCTGCGTCGGGACACGCCCCCATTGTGCCCGGCGCCGGGACCGTGCCGGTTCCCGGCCGCGGAGTACGGGCCGGTCAGGGCAGAGTCCAGGTGATCTTCCGTTTCAGGGATCCGTGCGTGTCATAGGACCTGGCCCAGCCGAGAGTCTCGAACCGGCCGTTCTCCTGGTTGATCCACTTGTCCTCGCGGTTGAAGTTGTAGCGGTCGTAGGCGTGGACGGTGATCTCCATGGTGGCCCGGTCGCCGTCGACCCGGACGTCCGCGCTGCCCCAGATGGAGTGGCGGCCCAGTGCGAACTCCCAGTTCTTGGTCCCCGTCTGATTGACGGCGGCCGGTTCGCCGGTCATCTGGAACTCCCGCCGTCCGGTCTCCCGGTGGACGCGCTCGGCGTTCTCCTGGGCGCGACGGATCTCCGCGTCCACGGCGTCGCGGATCAGTCCGTCGTCGCGGTACGCCTTGTCGTAGTCGATGTGGTAGTCGCCGCCATTCCCGTCCAGGTAGTGCTTGAAGGTGGCGGCCGCCTCGTCGAACCCCGGAGTCGCCTCCTCGGCGAGTTGCAGCGCCCGCCACCTGTGCCAGGCCGCGTGGTCACCGAGCGAGGGCTCGGCGTCCGGGTCGTACGGCCAGGGGTCGTCGTAGGGGATGCCGGGGTCCCGGGCCGGGCCGAGGTCGTACCGGCCGTCACGCGGGCCCTTCTCGGGGATGTCCAGGGGTGGGCGCGGGCGGCTCTCCGGCTGCCCCTCGACCAGCCAGGCCACGCCCGCGGACGAGGCGGCCAGGCCCTTGACCCCGTACGCGCGGCGCAGCGGCGAGCCCGCCGGCCGGGCCGGGAACGACGGGGGCTTGGCGTGCAGGATGCGGCGCAGGCGGGTCTCCACGGCACGGATCAGCCTGCTGCCGAAGTATCGTTCGAGCCTGCCGCGCAGTGTCGCCACGGCCTTCCTGGCGAACGTCCGCAGCATCATGACGAAGCCGCGCGCCCTGAGCGCGGCGAGCCCGCCGGAGACGACGGCCATGGACGCCGCCCAGACCAGGGCGAGCAGGACATAGGTCGCCAGGAGTATCAGGACGGCCTTGACGATCTCGACGATCTTGGCGAACAGGTCACAGCCGTCCGCCAGGGCATGCAGGGAGACGGTGAGGCTCTGCAGGTGGCCGGACCGCGCGTCGTCGGCGTGGTAGTCGGCCCAGTGGCCGGTCAGCGCGTCGATGTGGTCGCCGGTGTTGTGCCGGGCCGCGTGGCTGACGGCGCCGTGCGCCGTCGGGATCGTCTGGCCGTCGAGGGCGACGGCGCACGTGCGCAGGGCCGCCCCGCAGGCGCGGATGTGGTCCTCGTCCTCCGGTGGCCAGCGCACGCCGAGCAGGCCGAACGGGGCCTGCAGTTCCGGGGGCAGGGTCAGTGCCATGTGGGCATGCGGCCGGTCAGACCGGCCGGCCGGCGCGAGCGGCGCCGGGGCCGTGCGCGACGGCGGGGGCGCCGGAGCCCTGCACGACGGCGGAGGTATCGGCCTCCGTCCAGCGGAGGTCGTCGGCCACGGCGCGGATGCCGCCGCCGGTCTGGTGGAGGTGGGAGTGCAGCAGACGGCAGACGTCGCCGAGCAGGTCGCCGAGCAGGTCCATCTCCGCACCCGTGGAGGTTCCGCCCCACGCCGTGCCCCCCGTGCCGCGCACGGTCGCCAGCAGGCCGCCGGCGTGCCGCTCGAAGTCGGCCGCGGCGTCCAGCATGCCCTGACCGGCACCGATCAGCGATGACCTGTCGAAGCGCAGCACCTCTGCCATCCGGTGTCCCCTTCGTCCCAACGACAACCACAAATGATCTTACATCGGCCACCGTGGGCGGCGCGCCCACAACCCCTCGCGCCAGGATGATCATCTGTTCTACGCTGTCCGGCCATGAGCAGCGAAGCGAGCATGGACTTCGGCGCGGTCGGCAAGCTGGCCGGGAAGGTCGGCGAGGCCCACAAGGCCGTCACACGGGGGCGGGTGGCCCTCGCCGGCGGTCCCGGAGCCGTGACCTACATTCCCGTGCCCGGCATGCCGGGTTCCAACGCGTTCGGCGGCACAAGCGGGGCCACCTCCGCCGGCTCCGCGCACGCCGACCTGCAGGCGTCGGCCGACGGCCTGGCGGAGATCCTCATCGGCGTGCTCCGTTCCGACGAGGGAAGGCTCCACAGGGTCATCAAAGCGTTCAGGGAGCTGGACGACGAGATCGCCGACCGGCTGTTCGCCGGGGCGAACGAGTCATTCGACGTCTACAGCGCGCACGTGCACAGCCACGGCCTGCACGAGTACGACGACTTCGTCCGCACCGGCCAGATCGACCGGCTCCACGATGCCATGAACCGCGGGCCGTCGCTGCTGGGCGGCGACCTCAACATCGTGACGAACAACGGGGACAACCCGAAGAACAACTCCTCCGGCGACGCCATCCACGACTTCAAGAGGGAGGGGTACACGGTCTACTCGGGCGCGGTCGACGGGAACGGCGAGGTCGTCGGCACGTCTCCCTCGGGGACCCGCATCGACCATGTCGCGGGTTCGCCGGCCTTCACCCTGAGCGGACAGCCCGTCCTGGTCGACGGGGCCACCTCCGACCATGACGCGCAGCGGGTCGATGTGGACGTCCCCAACTGGTAGGCGGCGTCACCGGGGCCTGATCCGCACCTCCGTCCTGGCTGCGGATCGGCCCTCGCCGTCGTCGATCCGCCTGTCGCCCGCGCCGGGCTCGTTGGCGGGCACCGTGATGTTGCCGCCGTCGACGTCCAGCTTCACCTTTTCGTTGTCGCCGGCCCCCTCGATGACGTCGCCCTCGCGGACGAGCACGGCGTTGCCGAACGGCGCGTTGATGACGTCTCCGATGATGGGCCAGTCGTCGCTCGCGTGGTACTTCTTGCTCGCCTCCTCGAACCTGACCTCCCAGTTGTCGCCGGTCCGCTTCTCCAGCTCCTCCTCCAGGTCGAAGGTGTTATGCCGGAAGACCTCCTGGATGGTGGCGACGTCCGCGTCCTGGTCGGCGATCACCTGAGCGATTCTGGGGATGTCACCGGAGTCGGTGCCTTTCGAGTCGCCGGGCGAGTTGCCGGCGCCCTGGCCGATGTTGAGGTTGAGCATGCGCACCATGCGCGGCTTCCACTCCTTGGCGATCAGCTCGAACTGGTCCTCGTAGAACTTCATGTCGCGCTTCTTCTCCGCCAGCACTTCGTCCACCCGGCTGCGGATCTCCTTCGCCGTGTTGATCGCGCCGGTGACCAGGCTCGTCTGTCCGGCGTCGCGCGGGCGGAAGGTCAGGGCGTCGAGGTCGGTGGCCACGGGCACCGCACCGAGCTTTCTGCGCTCGTCGTCAAGGAGTCCCTGCTGCACACGCAGCACGGTGGCGGTGTAGGAGAGGAGGTCGGCGACGTTGGCGGCCCAGCGGCCGAACCGTTCCACGTCGGCGGTGAGCCTCTTGCGATAGTCGTTGAACGACTGGGCGGTGTCCCCCGTCCAGTCCTCCTTGGAGAACACCGCGTGCGCGGCCTCGTTGATCAGGCCCTCCGCGTTCCCCACCTTGGTGCCGAGGCCGCGCCACGTGCCGGCCAGGGTGTCGAGGCGCGCCGGATCGGCCTTCAGATCCCACAGGTCCGCGGTGGTGATCGGGTCGGGTTCGGTCATGGACGCCTCCTCGGTACGGGGACCGGCGCACCAGGTTTACACCTCTTCGTGATCTTCGCAAGATCATGGGGCGGACCGCCGGCGTACGGCGGGCGCGGCCCGCCGTACGGGTCCCGGGGACGGGCCGGCCGGGCCGGCGCGGGCTTTCCCCCGGGGGGCGCGCCGGCTATAGGCTCCCTCCCATGCCTTCCCGCCCCTCCCGTGACCGGTCCGCGCGGCCCGGCGGACCGAAGGAGCCGGCCGCGCCCAGGCTGCCCGTGCCGCTCGCCGCCGCGCGGCTGCCGGAGCACGGCCTGGTGGACGACGGCACCTACCGGGCACTGGAGTTCAAGGGCGCGGACCTGTCGTCCCTCGACGTGGAGGCGGTCGACTTCGAGGGCTGCCGGCTGGCCGACACGAGGTTCTCCGGCACGCGGATGCGTGGCGGGTTCGCCGACGTGGAGCTGGAGCGGTGCGACCTGTCCAACATGCGGGCCGTGACGTCGTCGATGCACCGGGCGCGGGTGTCGGCGAGCCGGCTGACCGGCATGGGGTGGACCGAATGCGTCTTCCGGGAGGTGACGTTCGACGGCTGCCGCGCCGATCTGGCGGGCTTCCGCTTCTCCTCCTTCAAGAACGTCGTCTTCCGTGACTGCGTCATGCCCGAGGCCACCTTCCAGAACGCCGACCTGCGGGGAGTACGGTTCGAGCGGTGCGACCTGACCCGGGCCCAGTTCTCCGGCGCCCGGATGGACGGCGCCCGCTTCACCGACTGCGTGCTGCTGGGCATCGGCGGCGTGACCGCCTTCGCGGGCGCCACCGTCAGCGACCGGGACGCCCAGGGGCTCGTCCACGCCCTGGCCGGCGCGATGGGCATCACCATCGAGGGCTGAGCCCCGCCGTCCTCCGGGAGCCGGCGGGACCGCACGGGCCATGATGGAGCGGCGCGGAGACGGAGCCCGGCCGTGAGCGGCCCGCTCCGTCCGCCGGGGGCCGGTCAGCCGTCGAGGGCGGCGGCCATCCGGTCGAGGTCGGCCAGCAGGGCGTCCAGGCGCCGGGGCGGGACCGCCTGGATCATGCGCCGCTCGACCGCGTAGACCGCGGCGCGCGCCGCCTCCAGGCGGGCCAGTCCCTCATCGGTGAGGTGGACCGGCAGGGCCCGGCCGTGGTCGGCGGTCGCGGGCCGGGTGACCAGGTCCGCCTCCTGCAGGCCGCGCAGCACCACGCTGGAGGACTGGCGGGTGACGAAGGTGCTCCGGGCCAGCTCGGCCCCGGAGATCCCCGGGCGTTCGTCCAGCAGTTCCAGACACGCGTACTGCGGCACGGTCAGGTCGTGATCGCGCAGCACCTGGTCCATCGCGGACCGCAACGCCGCCGCGGCCCGCTTGAGCCGGTATCCCACATGGTCCGTGACCTTCTCGGTCTGATTCGGCGCCTCTTCTTTCATGTCAATATTTTGACATAGGCAACAGGGTGCGTGTACCTTGGGTCATGTCAAAGTCCTGACATAAGGACTCCGGTTCGAAACCGCCCGGGAGCACCCCATGAGCGCCACCGTCACCGGCCCCGACTTCCTCGCCCTGCAGGTCCGCGACATCGAGACCGCCGCCGCCTTCTTCGAGAAGCACCTCGGCCTCGTCCGCGCGCCCGCCGCGCCCCCGCACGCCATCGTGTTCGACACCCGGCCGATCCCCTTCGCCGTCCGCGAGCCTCTGCCCGGCACCGACCTCGACGGCGGGCGGCCCGGCCTGGGCGTCGCCCTGTGGCTCGCCGCCGACGACGCCCAGGCCGTGCACGACCGCCTCGCCGCCGCAGGCGTGCCCATCCTCGTCCCGCCGCAGGACGGCCCCTTCGGCCGCATGTTCACCTTCACCGGCCCCGAGGGCTACGCCCTCACCGTGCACGGCGGCTGACGTGGGCGGCGACCCGCAGGCGCCTGCCCCGGGAAGCGCTCCGCCGCCGGGAGCAAGGGCCGGAGGAACGCCCTTCGCCGGGCGCGGCGGCCGGAAGAGCGTCCGCCGTCAGGGCCGGCGGCCGGCGAAGCAGAGGAACCTCGTCTGCGGGCCGGCGCCGGCCGGAGGATCGACCGCCGGGGAGAACGCGCCGGTGGCCTGCAGCGCGGCGTAGTGGGGACGCAGGGCCTCGTAGGTCCGCACGACGGCCTCGGCGTCCAGGGTCTCGTCCCCGCCGACGGCGCGGGCCAGGTCCCAGGTGTGCACGAGCAGTTCCAGCGCGCCGATCGTGTCGACCGCCTCCGCCACGGTGACGGAGCCGACGGGGGCGCGGAAGCCCGCGGCGGCCAGGTCCGGATCGGCGAGTACGGCGAGCACGCCCGCCCGGCACTCCGCGAAGGCGGCGGCCAGGTCCGCGCCCGGAGCCACCTCCGGGGCACCCGCCATGCCCGAGACGCCCACGCCGTGCGCCGGTTCCGGGCGCGTGCCGCGCACCGCCGCGATGATCCCGCGGTGTCCGTTGACGACGTGCGCGACGACGTCACGGGCTGTCCACCCCTGGCAGGGGCTGACGGCGTCCCATCGGTCGCCGGGCGTCGCCTCGATCCGGGCCAGGAAGCCGTCCGCGAGCCGGCCGTATCTCTCCGCGATGTCAGACATCGTCATCCTTTCGTACGCCCCGGCCGTCCGGGGCGGGGAGGTTCGCGCCCCGGACTGCCGGGGCGGGGAAATCCGTGCCCCGGCCGTCCGGGACCGGGAGACTCGGGTTCCAGCCGCCCGGAGCCGGGAGTCCTGACTCCGGCCGTCCCGCCGCGAGGTCGGCGCCCAGGTCATCCGGGGGACTCTTCACCTCACCCGGGAAGGGTCCGGGAAGGGGAGGCGGTCCAGGAGGTCCGCCAGGGCGGGCACGACGCGGGACCGCCAGCCGCCGCCCATGATCGTGTGGGCCCGCCGCTGGAGGGGGTCGTCCGGGTCGAAGCCCTCGTGCGTCAGGAACAGCCGGGTGCCGGTGCCCTCCGGCTCCAGTGTCCAGGTGACCGTCCAGTCGACGCAGGCTCCGTCTCCGGGGGCGGCGTCGCGCCAGCCGAGGCGGAGCATCCGCCCGGGGGTGAAGGCCAGCACCTCGGCCTGGACGACGCCGGAGAACCCGGTTCCGGGCATCGCGACGCCGCGCATGGTGTAGCGGTGCCCGACCTCCAGCCGGAAGTCGCCGGGCATCAGCCACCTGGCGATCAGCTCCGGTTCGGTCAGCGCCCGCCACACCTTGGCCGGAGGGTGCGGCAGGAACTGGTCGAGGTGGAGGGCGGTCGGGTCGTCGCCGGTCATCGGTGCCTCCGGCGGGGAGCCCGCCGCTCCCGGCCGGCGGGACGGCCGGGGGCGGTCAAGACTCGTCCATGTCGTCGAGCAGGTCGCGCAGCCCGGTGAGCCTCTCGCGCCAGAACCGCTCGAACGGGTCCAGCCACTCGCGCACCTCGTGCAGCGGGACCGCCTCCAGCCGGTAGAGCCGTTGCCTGCCCGCCTTGCGCTCGCTGACCAGCCCGGCGTCCCGCAGCACCCTCAGGTGCTCGGAGAGGCTGGGGCGGGCCATGTCGAAGCGGCCGGCGATCCGCTGGACGGGCTGGGGCCCCTCCTCGCGCAGCAGTCGCAGCACCTCCCGGCGCACCGGGCTGGCCAGCGCCGAGAAGACCCGGTCCCCGGCCGCGTCCGCGGTTTTCGACGGCACGCCGCCGCCTGGCCGGGCGGACCCGGCGCGTGTGTCGGTCACGCGCCCACTATAGGTAGGAAATCCCCTACCTATCAAGTCGCTCCCTCCCTGCCTGGCGTGCCCGGCCCGCGCCGCCGGGATGTCAGGTGAGGCAGCCGACGTGCGCCAGCGCCTGCTTCAGCAGGACACCCTGGCCGCCCGCCATCTCCTGCTGCACCATCGGCGACGCCGCCTCCTCGGGGGTGAACCAGACCAGGTCGAGGGCGTCCTGGCGGGGACGGCAGTCCCCGGCGACCGGCACGATGTAGGCCAGCGAGACCGCGTGCTGGCGGGGGTCGTGGTAGGGCGTGACGCCCTCGGTCGGGAAGTACTCGGCGATGGTGAAGGGCTGCGGCGAGGGCGGGACGCGGGGCAGCGCCACCGGGCCGAGGTCCTTCTCCAGGTGGCGCAGCAGCGCGTCACGGACCCGCTCGTGGTGGAGGACCCGCCCGGAGACCAGGGCGCGGCTGACCGTCCCGTCCGATCCGATGCGCAGCAGCAGGCCGACGTGCGTGACCACCCCGGTGTCGTCGACGCGCACGGGCACGGCGTCGACGTAGAGGATGGGCATCCGCTCGCGCGTCAGCTCCAGCTCCTCGCGGGAAAGCCAACCGGGCGTTGTTTCGGTCATTTCGGTCATTGGTCGATCGTACGTCGCCGCAGGCCGCGGGGCACGGCGGCTCCCCTGGCTCCTCCCCCGTCACCGGGCCGCCGGGGACGGGGGGGCCGAGGGCCGTGAAAAGCAGCCGGGGACGGACCGCCGGGAGCCGGGACCGTGGAAAGCCGGGGGCCCGGGCACGGGACGCCGCCGGCCCCCGGGGAGCACCGGCGTCGGACGTGACAGCCGTTTCCAACCGGGTCACAAGTCCCCGCGGCCACCGTGAGGAGGAACATCCCCGACGACGAGGAGCAGCCATGCGAGTGATCAGAGGTGTCCGGATGGCGGCCGCGGTGCTGGCCGTACCGTTCCTGGCGGTCATGACGAGCGATGTCGTGGAGGCCGGCATCCGCATCGCCAACCACTGCGAGCCGTCCCTTGCCGAGGACTGACGGTCTCCTGGGCCGCCGCCGGGCCCGCGTGGCCCGGCGGCGCGTCCTCCGGGGGGCCTACTGCCTGCGACGCGGCTGGTACGCCGAGGGCGAGCGGTGGGCGCGGCGCGCGGAGGAGGTCGCGCACCGGATGGATCCCGCCGCGCACCCGGCGCTCATGGTGGAGCTCGCGTCGCTGTGGCACGGGCTCCACCGCCACCGGCCGGCGCGCGAGTGCGCCCTGCGGGCGGCGGGCCCGCTGTCCGCCGCGCCGCCGGGCCCGGGACGCGACGGACCGCTCGCCGACGCGCTGGTCCTGCTGGGCGACGTCGAGCGCAGGCTGGCCCGGTACGACCGGGCCGAGGCGTACCTGCGCCGCGCGGAGGAACCGGCCCGCGCGGCCGGCGGGGCCGACCGGCGGCGGCTCGTGGCGGTGCGCCTGGCCCTGGGGGTGTTGTGCAAGGAGACCGGACGGTACGGCGAGGCGGAGGTCCTCTACCGGGAGGCGCTGACCCTGCTGGAGCGGCACGGCGGTGACCCGCTGGCGCGGGCCGACGCGCTGCACAACCTCGCCGGGCTCGCCCACGCCCGGCGCGACGGCGACGGGGAACGGCATATCCGGGCGGCGATCGGCATCAGGCGCGCGGTGCTGGGTCCCCGGCACGTCCAGGTCGCCGCCGACCTCACCGTGCTGGGCGCGCTGCTGACCGAGCGGGGCGACCTCGACCAGGCGGAGGACGCGCTGCGCCGGGCCGAGGGCATCCTTCGCGAGCACCTGGGCGGCGACCACTACGAGGTGGCGGTGTGCCAGGTGAACCTGGCGCGCCTGGACGCCCTCCGGGGCCGCGCCGGCGAGGCGGCGCGGCGGCGGCGGGACGCCCTGCGCGTCAAGCGCCTCGCCCTCGGCCCCGACCACCCGGAGGTGCTGCGCCTGGCGGCGTCCGTGCGGGGGTGAGGAAGGACGTGGACGGTGGTCCCGGATCGGGCGGGCGAAGGCACGGAGGACCGGCGGCGGTTCCCGGCGGTTCCCGGCCGGGCGGGACGGCGCGTCGGCGGCCTCAGGCCGGGCGGGCGAGCCGGGCGAAGGAGAGCACCACCACCGTCGACAGCAGCCAGCCCAGCAGGCCGGCCACGTTCAGCGACGCCGAGACCCACCGCCCCGCCGCGCTGCGCGTCTCCGGATACCACGTCGCGCGCTGGCCCAGGGAGACGAGCGGGATGACGGTGTCGACGGTGTAGAACAGCGGGTCGAAGCAGCGCACCTGCCCGTCCCCGCACGGCCCGGGACGGGCTCCGCGCGGCGCGGCGGTCGCGGTGCCGTCCCGGGCCGCCGACACCTCGTCCACGGTGACCAGCCGTCCGTCCACCGCGTAGACGTTCCCGCGCGGGTCGGTGGCCCGGAGGGTCTGCTGGACGGCGGGACTCATCGTCATGACGCCCACCAGGGCGAGCAGGGCGCCCAGCATCCACAGCACCCGGCCCGGACGGTAGCCGTAGCCGACGGTGAGGCCGTAGAGCGTGTCACGGGTGTTCCTGATCCACCGGCTCGGCGAGGGGCCGCCCGGCGGGGGCGTCTTCCTGGCCTGCCTCCGCTGCTCGATGAGCAGGTTCTCGGCCTCCACCGGGCGTCCGTGCTGACGGAACACCCTGGCCGCCTGCTCGTAGGGACCGGCGTCGAAGGGGACGACCGCGCGCAGCCAGTCGCGGCGGGCCCGCCAGTCCCACCCGCCGTCGAACCGGTCGTAGACGAAACCGGAGATCGCCGAATCCCGCGGCCACCGGGCCGGGTCGTCCGCGAGCACCGTGGTGGACGCGCCGGTCAGGTTCACCCGCGGCGGGATCTCGGCCCAGCGCAGCCGCATGCCGCTGCGCGCCGTGGCCGAGACCGCGTCCAGCCCTCCGGCGAACGTGCCGCCGTCGCAGTCGAGCCGGCCCTCCACCGTGCACCGGTTCAGCGTCACCCTGCCCTCGGCGGCGAACCCGCCGCCGAGCAGCACCGGACCGCGGACCAGAGCCTGTTGCAGCGCGAGCGCCTCGCCGCCCGGATTGCGCAGGCGCGCGCCCTGGACGTCCAGGACGCCGCCGAGGGTCGCGGAGCGGAACCCCGCCCTGCCGCCGTCGGTCTCGACGCCGCGCAGGTCGGCCACGCCGTCGACGATGACGCCCTGGGCGGCGATGAGCGTGTCCCTCTCCGGCCGGCTCCACCGGGTGTCCCGGACGACCAGATCGCCCCTGATGCGCGTCCCGGCCAGCCTCAGCGTGCCCTCGACCGCCGTCCCCGCCTGGATGAGCAGACCGGAGCGCAGTTCGGCGTTGGTCAGGTCGAGGGCGCGTCCGCCGCCGACGGTGAACGAGCTTCCCCGGTGGATCCGGACGGCGCCGAAGGAGCCCATCGCGAGGTCCACGCCGCCACCGATCCGGCACTCGCCCTCGACGCTCAGTTCGCCGCCGACGAAGAGCCCCGGGGCGCTGATCGCGTCTCCCCCGTCGCGTCCGCCGGCGTACCCGGCGCCCCTGACCATCTCGGCGGGTTCGAAGGTGGTGTGGCGGATCAGGAGCCGCCCGGAGATCCGGGCGTTGCCGAGGTTGACGCAGCCGCGGACCAGCGGACGGCGGCCGGTCTGGTCGTCGATGAGGAAGACGCTGCCGCCGATCTGCGCGTCCCCCAGGTCCAGCGCCAGTCCCCGGTCCGGGCGGGTCAGCCGGGCGCCGGTCAGGTCCAGCGACCCCGCCACCTGCACTCCCAGCAGCCGCAGTCCGCCGCGCGCCTCGAATCCGTGCAGCAGCCGGACCGTCCCGCCGACCCGCATCCGGTCGGCCTGGATCGCCCGGTCCGAGGACTCGATGACCGTGTCGAGGCAGAGCAGGCGTCCGCCGATCTCCGACTCGCACAGCCACACGGCCGCGACGCGGGAGGTGCTGGCCGTGGTCCGCAGGTCGCCGGTGATCCGTGACCTGGACAGGTCCAGGTCACGGCGGACCCGCAACCCGTTCGCCCGCAGGCCGGGCACCGTACAGCCGTCGAGTGCCAGCAGGTGCAGGTCGGCGCCGTCCAGGTCGACGGGCCGGTCGAACACGCAGCCGGTGAAGCGCAGCGGGAAGGGCACCTCCATCCCCGTCAGGTCGAGATCCCCGGTGATCCTGGCGCCCTCGACGGTCAGTCCTCGCGGGTCGATCTCCTCGCGTCCCCGCCGGCACAGCTCGCGCACCAGCCGGGCCTCGACGACGAGCCTCCCTCCGTTCCGCGCCCGTACGGCCCGCCCCTCCCGGCAGGCGCGCACCAGGGTCGTCTCGTCGACCGTCTGCGCGGCGCCGGACGCCATGCCGGCCGCCGGAATCCTGATATGCGACATCCCGCCATCCTCCCCGAGGATCCGGCGAGGCACGACGGCTCACGGGGCCGCCGGGGACAGGACGCGGCGCGGGACGTCCACCAGCATGGCGGTGAGCTGCTCGTCGGTGACGCCGCTGCGGCGCAGGTGGGGAAGGACCTCCTGGTCCAGATGCAGGTAGTGCCACTGCGGCAGGAACGCCATCACGTCCGGGTCGATCCAGTCGATGTAGCAGGCGGCGTCCTGGGACAGGACCATGGCGGAGGCGTATCCGCGCCGGCACATCTCCACGACGGTGCCGGCGCGGGCCTCGAAGGTGGTGTCGAGGTTGAGGCCGAAACGGTCCATGCCCAGCACGAAACCGGCTTCGGCCAGCTCGGCGAGGTGGTCGCAGTCGGTGGTGTCCCCGCTGTGGCCGAGCACGATCCGGCCCGGGTCCACGCCCTCCTCCTCGCACATCACCCGCCTGACGTCCAGGCCGGTCCGTGACTCCGGGTGGGTGTGCACGGTGACGGGGACGCCGGTCAGGTGGTGGACGCGGGCGACGGCGCGCATCACGCGCTCCACGCCGGGCGTCAGGCCCTGCCGGTCGATCGCGCACTTGAGCATCCCGGCCCGCACGCCGGTGCCGGATATGCCGTCGGTGATGTCGGCGTGGAACATCTCGACCATCGGGTCGGGCACGTCGGCGCCCAGCGCCTCGTTGAGGGCCGGTCCCCGGTGGCGGAAGAAGAACGGGACGCTGTCGTAGGTGTAGAGCCCGGTCGCCATGACGATGTTGAGTTCGGGCACCTGCTCGGCGATGCGCCGGACGCGGTGGACGTCGCGCCCGAGGCCCACGACGGTGGGATCGACGATGGTGCGCACCCCCTGCGCGGCCAGCGCCCGCAGCCTGTCCACCGCGTCGGCGGCCCGCCGGTCCTCCTCCCCCCACTCCCCCGGGTAGTTGCGCTGGACGTCGGCGGTGAGCACGAAGATGTGCTCGTGCATGTACGTGCGGCCCAGGGCGTCCGCCTCGACGGGGCCGCGGACGGTGTTCACTGCGCTCATGCGGGGCTCCTCGCGAGATCCTTCGTGGAGCCTACGGGAGGTGATCCGCGCGGCGGGAGAGGCGGCGGGAGAGGCCGCCGCCCGCACCGGCCGTCTCGTCCGCCTCGTCCGGATTCCACCGGTCCGGGGCCGGACCGGTGGGCCCCTCAGCCGGTCAGGGCGCGGCGGGCGTGGGCCCGTACGTCGGCGTCGGTGTCGGTCAGGGCGGCGCGCAGCGCCTCGGCGACGCCCGGCCTGGCCGCCCAGGGCGCCAGGGCGAGCACGGCCGCCTTGCGCACGTCGAGGTTGCCGTCGGCCAGGGCGGCGGCGAGCGGGCCGGTGGCCTCGTCGGGGTCGCACGCCCCGAGGCAGCGCGCCGCGCCGACCCGCACCTGCCAGGCGTCGTCCCCCAGCGCCCGTACGGCGTGCGCCGTCAGCGGGGAGCCGGTGGCTCCCGAGGACTCCAGCGCGGCGGCCCTGACGAGCGGGTCGGGGTCGCCGGCGAGCTCCGCCAGCGCCGCCGAGGGCTTGCCGATCGTGCCCAGGCCCGTGGCCACCCGGACGCGGACCTCGCGTGAGGGGTCGCCCGCGGCCGCGGCCACGAGCCCGGACTCGTCCAGCGAGACCAGGCCGCGGATCGCCTCGATCCGCACCCGGTGGTCGCCGTCCCCGATGGCGGCGGCGAAGATCTCCGGCGTGCCCAGGCGCAGCGCGCGCAGGACGTCCAGCGCGGCGCTCCGGACCACCGGGTCGGGGCTGCCCGACTGCGCGGTGAGTCCCGCGGCCAGGCCCGGGGCGGCGGGCAGCACCTCGACCAGTTCCCGCAGGCCGGCCGCGGCGGCGCGCCGTACCGTCCCCCGGTCGTCGGCGAGCGCGGTGACCAGCGCCTCGCCGGTTCCCTCAGGTACGGCCTCGGTGAGCGCCGCGATCGCCGCCCTGCGGACCTTGGGGTCGGGGTCGGCGAGGTAGGGGGCGAACCGGTCCGCGGACGGCTGCTCCTCGGCGAGCCGTTGCAGTTCCAGGATCCGCGGGGAGTGCCCGACCGCCGCCGCCCGCGCCGCGCCGGTCCCGGCGGCACGGCGCACCGCGGCGGTCGTGTGGGCGCCGAGGACCACGGGCTCCCCCGGGACCGGACGGAACTCCTCCACCGGCACCAGGTACGGCTCGACGGGGCGCTTGACGAACTCCATCGCCCCGTCGGGCCGCCTGCGGAGGTTGAGGTGGAACAGCCAGCCGGCGTCGTCCCGCTCCGGCAGGTCGGCCCGCTCGTGGTACAGGCCCCAGCGGCTCTCGGTCCGCACCAGCGAGGAGCGGGCGGCCATCTCCGCGCAGTCGCGGATGAAGTCCACCTCGACGCAGCGCATCAGCTCGTGCGGGGTGCGCGCCCCCATCGCGGCGATCTCGCCGCGCATGCGCTCGAAGGACTCCAGCGCGATGTCCAGCTTGGCGCCGGTCTTGGGCGGGGCGACGTAGTCGTTGACGAACCGGCGCAGCTTGTACTCGACCTGCTGCTGCGGCGGCCCGTCGGGGTTGCGCAGCGGACGGTAGACGAGCTCGTGGGCGGCGGCGACCTGCTCCCCGGGCAGCGTCTCGGGGACGGCGTGGTGCGCGGCGGCGTGCGCCCCGGCGAGGTCGCCGAAGACGAACGCGCCGATCATGTAGTTGTGCGGGACGCAGGCCAGGTCACCGGCCGCGTACAGGCCGGGGACGGTCGTGGCCCCGTTCTCGTCCACCCACACGCCGGAGGCGGAGTGGCCGCCGCACAGGCCGATCTCCGAGATGTGCATCTCGACGTCGTGGGTGCGGTAGTCGTGGCCGCGCCCGGCGTGGAAGGTGCCGCGGGTGGGGCGCTCGGTGGAGTGCAGGATGCCCTCCACCGCGCTGATCGTCTCCTCGGACAGGTGGGTGAGCTTGAGGTAGATGGGGCCCCGGGCCGAGGCGATCTCGGCGGCCACCTCCGACATCATCTGACCCGACCAGTAGTCGGAGTCGACGAACCGCTCGCCGCGGTTGTTCACCTGGTAGCCGCCGAACGGATTGGCGACGTAGGCGCAGGCGGGACCGTTGTAGTCCTTGATCAGCGGGTTGATCTGGAAGCACTCGATGCCGCTGAGCTCGGCGCCGGCGTGGTAGGCCATGGCGTGACCGTCGCCGGCGTTGGCCGGGTTCTCGTAGGTGCCGTAGAGGTAGCCGCTGGCGGGCAGGCCGAGGCGCCCGCAGGCGCCGGTGGCCAGGACCACCGCTCCGGCCCGGACGGTGACGAACCGCCCGCTGCGGGTGTCGAACCCGGCCACGCCGACGGCCCGGCCGCCGTCGGTCAGAACGCGGACGGGCATGACGCGGTTCTCGATGCGGATCCGTTCCCGCAGGTCGCGGCGGCGCAGCACCCGGTAGAGGACCTTCTTGACGTCCTTGCCCTCGGGCATGGGCAGCACGTAGCTGCCGGAGCGGTGCACGCGGCGGACAGCGTACTCGCCGTACTCGTCCTTCTCGAACTTCACGCCGTAGCGTTCCAGCCTGCGGACCATCTCGTGGCCGCGGGTGGCGGTCTGGTGGACGGTCCGCTGGTTGACGACGCCGTCGTTGGCCCGGGTGATCTCGGCGACGTAGTCCTCGGGGGTGGCCTTGCCGGGGATGACCGCGTTGTTGACGCCGTCCATGCCCATGGCCAGCGCGCCGCTGTGCCGTACGTGGGCCTTCTCCAGCAGCAGGACCCGCGCGCCGCGCTCGGCCGCGGTGATCGCCGCCATCGTGCCGGCGGTCCCGCCGCCGACGACGAGCACCTCGCACTCCAGCTCCAGGCGGTCCTCGATCGGGGGGACGTCCATCAAAGCTCCTTCAGGATGCGGTCGCGCAGTTCGGCGCGGACCGCGTCGTCGAGGGCGGCCGGTCCGGCCGCGGAAGCCGGTTCGCCGCCGGCCGGTGCGTCGTCGCCGTCCGGGCGGCGCGGCACGTCCAGGACGGCCCGCACCCCGGTACGGCCCAGCACCGCCACGCGGTCGGCGAGCAGCAGCGCCTCGTCCACGTCGTGGGTGACGAACACGACCGTCGCGGAGGTGTCGCGCAGCACGTCCAGCAGCAGGCGCTGCATCCCGGCGCGGGTCTGCGCGTCCAGCGCGCCGAACGGCTCGTCCATCAGCACCGCGCGCGGCGCGCCGACCAGGGCGCGGGCCAGCTGCACGCGCTGGCGCATGCCGCCGGACAGCTCCCGGGGCAGGCGGCCGGCGGATCCGGACAACCCGACCCGCTCGATCCACTCCCGTGAGGCGTTCCCGCGCTCGTTCCTGGGGACGCCGCGGATGCCCAGCGGCAGCTCGACGTTGCGCCGGACCGAGCGCCACGGCAGCAGCCCGTCGTCCTGGAAGACCATGGCGCGGTCCGCCGAGGGGCCGGTGACCTGCTCGCCGCCGGCGAGGATGCGTCCCTCGCGCGGTGGCAGCAGGCCCGCCAGGGCGCGCAACAGCGTCGACTTCCCGGATCCGGAGGCGCCCACGACGACCATGACCTCGCCCGGGGCGACGTCCAGCTCGACGTCGCGCAGCACCGTGTCCGGACCGTAGCCGAGGGCGACCCGCTCCAGGCGGAACCCCAGGCCCGGGGGACGGGTGGCGGGGCGCGTCGCGGCCCGGCCGGGCCGGCCGGTCTTCCCGGTGAGCGCCGTCATCCGCCGGCTCCTTCCGCGCGGGGCAGCCAGCGGGTGGCCCGCCGGCCGACCAGCTCGACGAGGGCCGAGGTCAGCCAGCCGAGGACGCCGATGGTGACCATGCCGACGATCACCCCGGGGTAGTCGACGACCGTGTAGGCGTGCCAGGTCCGGTAGCCGACCCCGAACTCGCCGGAGATCATCTCCGCGGAGATCACGCAGATCCACGCCACGCCCATGCCGACCGAGAGGCCGCCGAAGACGCCGGGCAGCGCTCCGGGCAGGACGACGTGCCACAGGACGCGACGGCGGCCGCCGCCGAGGGTCCGTACCGCGTCCTCCCAGATCGTCGGCAGCGCCCGTACGGCGTGCCGCGTGCTGACCATGACGGGGAAGAAGGCCGCGGTGAAGGTGATGAAGACGATCCCCTGCTCGTCGGCGGGGAAGAGCAGGATCGCGATCGGCACCAGGGCGATGGCGGGGATCGGCCGGACCGCCTCCAGCGGCGGCAGCAGCACGTCGGCGGCGCGGCGGGAGCGGGCGGCCACGACGCCCACCGCGACGCCGGCGAGCGCGGCGAGGGTGAAGCCGGTGAGGATGCGGACGAGGCTCTGGGCCAGGTCGAGATAGTAGACGGGGGTCGCCAGCCGTTCGGCGAACCGCCCGGCGATCTCGCCGAGCGAGGGCAGGCGGTCGAACCTCAGCCACAGGCGGGCGTCGGCGGCGGTGAGCACCTGCCAGAGGCCGGCCGCCACGAGCAGGGAGGCGGCCCTGGTCGCCCAGCGGACGGCGGCGCCGGACGCGGTGGGAGCCCTGGGTCCCGGGGGGGCGGACACGGCGGAACCCTCGGGGACGGACGCGCCGGACGCGCCGGGAGTCTCGGGGACCACCGCGCCGGGAGCCTCGGGAAGGGCGGAGACGGCTGGGGTGTCGGCGGTCCCGGGGGCGGCGGCCCTGGGCGCGCTCCGGGTGCCGGTCACCGGGAGCCTCCTTCCGCGCCGGCGGCCTTGACGGCGTCGTCGTAGGAGACGGTCTCCGCCCCGGGGTGGGCGGCGCGGTAGGCGTCGGCGCCGTCCTGGGTGGTGAAGGGGAGGAACCGGGCGTTCTTCGCGGCGCTCGGGTCCCTGACCCAGACGGACCGGTCGGCGAACCAGCGGGTGCCCGTCGCGGCGTCGGGGACGTACGCGGCACGGACGGCGGGGCCGCCCCCGGCGCCCCCGGCATCCCCGGCGCCTTCCGCTCCCTCCCCGTCCTTCGCGCCCTTGACGCCCTTGACACCCTTGACGCCCGCCTCGGCGATCTGGCGGAGCAGGCAGGCGGGCGTCGCCGCGGGCCGGGTGGTGGCCTCGCCGGCGAACCACAGCTCCGACGCCGTCGCCGGGTCGTCCACCGGAACGCCGCAGACGGGGTCGGTGCCGGAGATCCGGGCGGGGTTGGCGGTGGAGGCCGCGTCGGTGTCGTAGGCCGGGCCGTACGCCTTGCGCAGGTAGGTGTCGTCGGTGAACGCGGCGACGTCCACCCCGGTGAACCCGTCGCCGATGCGCCTGAGGTAGGGCACGTCGTGCTCGTGGGCGGCCCGCAGCGGCGGCTTGAGCGTGACGTCGAAGGTGGAGATGCCGCCGGGGCCGTTGTAGAGGTAGACGACCTCGGGGGGCAGTCCCGTCGCCTCCGCCACGCTCCCGGCCGCCTGGAGGGGGTGTTCGTGCAGGTAGCGGGTGGCGTCGATCTGCGCCTTCAGGAACGCGTCGGCCACCTCGGGGTGCTCGCGGGCGTACGCCTCACGGAGCACGACGCCGTGGAAGGTGGGCACGTTCAGGGCCGCGCCGTCGTAGAGCAGCCGGCCCTTGTCCTGGAAGACCAGCAGGCCGGGCCAGGCGACGAACTGCGCGTACGCCTGGACGCCGCCGGACTCCAGGGCCGAGGCGCCGACCGGGGGCTGCTGGTTGACGACCTCGACGTCGTCCGCCGGGTCGAGTCCCGCCTTCTCCAGCGCCTGGACGAGGGTGCCGTGCCCGGCGGAGCCGACGCTGGCGGAGATCCTCCTCCCTCTGAGGTCGGCCAGCCTCCTCGCGGGAGAGTCCTTGGGGACCACGACCATGTTGAGCGCGCCGCGCAGGTTGTAGCCGGTGATCGAGACCAGTCTGGTGCGGGCCTCCTCGATGTCCCGGGTGCGGGAGGCGTTGATCAGCAGGGGGTAGTCGCCCATCGAGCCGATGTCGATCTTCCCCGCCACCATCTCGGCGGTGATCGGGGCGCCGGTGTCGTAGTCGCGCCACTCGACGGCGTATTCGCCGCCGAGCCGCTTCTCCAGATAGCCGAGGGAGCGCAGCAGCGTCCCCGCGGTCACCGTGTTGATCGTCTTGGATTGGTAGCCGATGACGAGCCGGGTCTTCGCGCCGCCCTCGCCGCCGCCGGCGGCGGTCCCGGGGGCTCCGGCGGCTCCGGCGACCGAGCAGCCCGGCACGGCGAGCATCAGGGCGGCCAGCACGGCCGCGCGGAGGGGTCGCATGTCCTTGTGATCCTTCATCGCAGCAGGTAGGGGATGTCGATGGTGACCGCGTCCACGGGGCAGCGGGCGGCGCACGGGCCGCAGTACCAGCACTCGTCGACGTGCATGTACGCCTTGCCGGTCTCGTCGTCGATGGCGAGCGAGTCGAGCGGGCACGCCTCGACGCAGAGCGTGCAGCCGGTGATGCACAGCGCCTGGTCGATGGTCACGGGGACCTCGGCGCGCTGGTTGATCAGGGGCATGTGTCCTCCTCCGGGGCGCGGCGCAGGTGGCCGCGCATGGTCAGGCGGTCTCCCCGGAAGCGGACGAACTCCAGGTCGACCGGGCGCCCGTCGGCCAGGTGGGTGAGCCGCTCGACCATGAGCAGGGCGGCTCCGCGCGGGGCGTCGAGCACGGCCGCGGTGTGGGCGTCGGCGTTGACGGCCTCCACGGTCAGTTCGGCCTCGCCGAGCGGCTGCCCGGCGATCCGTTCCAGCAGCACGAAGACGTCGTTGCGCTCCAGGTCCGCGTCGAACAGGGGCTCGCCGACGTCGCGGACGAGGTAGGTCAGGTCGAGCGAGAGCGGCAGCCCGTTCAGGCGGCGCAGCCGTTCGAGGTAGACGACGGGCTCCCCGGCGGCCAGTCCGAGCCGCCGCCCGACCGCCGCGGGCGGCTCGATGAGGCCCATGGTCCGGACCTCGTTGCTCACCCGGCCGTGCTCGTGGAGCGTCTCGGCGAGGCCGAGCAGCCGGTGCAGGCCGTGCGGGTACTTCTCTGCGGCGACCGTGGTGCCCACGCCGGGGCAGCGCTCGATGAGGCCCTCCTCGCGCAGCAGGTCCAGCGCCTCGCGCACGGTGTTGCGGGAGGCGCCGAACTCCCGGGCGAGTGCGGTCTCCAGCGGCAGCCGCTCGCCGTACCCGCCGTGCACGATCTCGCGCCGGAGCAGGTCGGCCACCTGCCTGGCGCGGTCGGCCCTGCGCCGCGCGCCGGCCGGGACGGGTCCGGCCGCCGTCGTCTCCATGCCGCCTCCAGACGTCGTCGTGCTCTGACGCCGAGAACCCTACTAAATGAGTAGGGAAAATGGTGTAACGGGGAGATTGCGCCACCCCCGGTGCCCGCACCCCCCTTTCCACCTGCGCTTCCGCCACGGACCCGGCCCGTTCCGCCAGCCGGAGCGGACGATCGCGACCTCTAAAACCCTAATTACCTACCAATTAGATTGACTTTCTCCGGCGGGCGTCCTACGTTCGAGACGTGACGAACCCGGTTCCGCTGACCACCCGCGGCCACGTGGACCTCTGCCGCGTGGCCAGCGCGCTCTGTCGCCCCTTCCAGCGCTGACCCCACCCGGACACGTCCCTGGAAGGAACCCGAACCATGTCCTCTCTCCTCATCACCCCCGTCGCGGGCCGCATCGGCGCCGAGGTCTCCGGCGTACGACTCGGCGGCGACCTGCCCGGCGAGGTCGTCGCCGAGATCCGCCTGGCCCTGCTCACCCACAAGGTGGTCTTCTTCCGCGGCCAGGACCACCTCGACGAGCAGGGCCAGACCGCGTTCGCCGGCCTGCTCGGCGAGCCGACCACCGCCCACCCGACCGTGCCGTCCCTGGACGGCAACACCCACGTCCTCGACCTCGACTACACCAATGGTCACAAGGTCGACCGCTGGCACACCGACGTCACCTTCGTCGACCGCCCGCCCGCGGCCTCGGTGCTGCGGGCGATCACCGTGCCCCCGGCCGGCGGCGACACGCTGTGGGCCAACACCGTCACCGCCTACGAGCACCTGCCCACCGAGCTGCGCGAGTTGCTGGAGAGGCTGCGCGCCGTCCACACCAACCGGTACGACTACGCCCGGATCGCCACCGCCGACGACCCCGAGCGGACCCGCGCCTACGCCGAGGTCTTCGCCTCCACGGTCTTCGAGACCGAGCACCCCGTCGTACGGGTCCACCCCGAGACCGGCGAGCGGTCCATCCTCCTCGGGGACTTCGCCCGGCGGCTGACCGGCCTGACGAGCCAGGCGTCGGACGCACTCGTCCGGCTGGTCCAGGACCAGGTCACGCAGGTGGAGAACACCGTGCGCTGGCGGTGGGCCGAAGGTGACGTCGCCGTGTGGGACAACCGCGCGACCCAGCACCGGGTCGTGCACGACTTCGGCGACCGGCCACGCCGCCTGCACCGCGTCACGATCGCCGGGGACATCCCCGTCGGGGTGGACGGCCGGCCCAGCATGGCGCTGACCGGCGACGCCGCCGCCTACTCCCCCGTGGCCGTCCCCGCGGCCGCCTGAGACGCCCGGTCCGCCGGGCCGGCCTTTGAAAGTTACAGGAGTTCTACGCCGGAACAGCAGGTCACAGCGGTCCCGGCGGCCGGTCGCTTCCGGCCGCCGGGACCGCGCCCCTACGATCCGCTCAACCGACGGCGGAGGGGACGATGACGCGGAGGAACGCCTTCTCGGCGATGCTGGCGGCGCTGGCCGGAGCGGTGATGTTCATGGCCGCGGCGTTCGCGGCCTCCGCGCCCGCGGACGCCGCGGCCACCAGGATCATGCCGCTCGGCGACTCGATCACCGGCTCCCCCGGCTGCTGGCGGGCCCTGCTCTGGAACAGGCTGCAGAGCGGCGGGTACACCGACATCGACTTCGTGGGCACGCTGCCGCCGCAGGGCTGCTCGGTGGCCCACGACGGCGACAACGAGGGGCACGGCGGCTACCTGGCGACCAACATCGCGAACCAGAACCTGCTGCCCGGCTGGCTGGAGGCCACCAGGCCCGACGTCGTGATGATGCACCTCGGCACCAACGACGTGTGGAGCGGCATCGCCCCCGCGACGATCCTCGACGCGTTCACCAGGCTGGTGGGCCAGATGCGGGCCGCCAACCCCGGCATGAGGATCCTGGTCGCCAAGATCATTCCGATGAACCCGTCCTCCTGCGCCGAGTGCGGGCAGCGGGCGGTGAACTTCAACAACGCCATCCCCGCCTGGGCGGCGGCCACCTCCACCGCGCGGTCGCCGATCGTCGTCGTGGACCAGTGGACGGGCTTCGACACGGCCACCGACACCTACGACGGCGTGCACCCGAACGCCACGGGCGACCGCAAGATGTCCGACCGGTGGTATCCGGCGCTCACCGGCCTGCTGGACGGCGTCCGCCCGAGCCCCACCCCCTCGATCACGCCGACCCCCACCGTCACTCCCACCGTCACCCCCACGGCCACTCCCACCGTCCCGGCGGGCGGCTGCTCGGCCACGTTCAGGAACACCAACCAGTGGGCGGACGGCTTCCAGGGCGAGGTCACGGTCAGGAACACCGGAACCGCCGCGATCCGCTCCTGGACGGTGCGGTGGACCTTCGCCGACGGCCAGCGGATCACCCAGGTCTGGAACGGCGAGCTCTCCGCGAACGGCTCCGCGGTGACCGTACGGAGCCTCTCCTGGAACGGCGAGCTCTCCGCGGGCGCCTCGACCGCCTTCGGCTTCCTGGCCTCGTGGAACGGCGTGAACACCGCGCCGGTCCTCACCTGCTCGGCGGCCTGACCGCCCGGACCGCCGTCCTCCGAGGGGCACCGGAGCGCCGGTGTCCTCGGAGGACGCCGGATCCGGGTCCTCCGGCCGTCAGGCCGGGTCGAACGTCACGACCCGGGGCTCACCCGCCGCCAGGCGCAGCTCGTCGGGCCCCGTCACGCCCGCGGGGAGGGCCAGGGCGACGACGCGGTCCCGTCCGGCGGTGAAGGACGCCCGCCGGAGGAGGCCGCCGGACCATTCGAGGTCCACGAGGACCGGACCCCGGGCGCGCAGGCCCGTCACCGCGCCCGCCGGCCAGCCCGGCGGGAGGGCGGGCAGCAGCCGCAGCGTCCCGGTGTGACTCTGCAGCAGCATCTCGGCCACGCCCGCGGTGAATCCGAGGTTGCCGTCGATCTGGAAGATCCGCGGGGGGTGCAGGCCCATGAGGTTGGCGGCGGTGTGCTCGCGCAGCGCCTCGCGGACGGCCGTCTCCGCCGCCGCGCCGTCGCGCAGCCGGGCCCACAGGCAGATCGTCCAGGCGCGGCTCCAGCCGGTGCCGCCGCCACCGGCCGCGAGCCGGGCCTCCAGCGACCGCCGGGCCGCCGCGGCGAGCTCCGGCGTGCCGTCCACGTCGATCTCGCCGCCGGGGAACAGCCCGTAGAGGTGGGACAGGTGGCGGTGGCCCGGCTCGTGCTCGGTGAACGGCCGCGACCACTCCAGCAGGCGGCCGTCCGCGCCGATCACGGGGCCGCGCACCCGGGCGAGCGCGTCGCGCAGCCGCCCGGCGAACCCCGCGTCACCGGCCCGTACGGCCAGCCCGGCCGCGGTGCGGAACAGCTCGCGGATCAGCCACACGTCCATGGTGGCGATGACGTCGACCGACACGTGCTCGCCGCGGGCGTCGAGGAAGGAGTTCTCCGGCGAGGTGGACGGCGCGGTGACCAGACGCCCCGCGCCGTCCTCGACGAGCCGGCCGAGCACGAACTCCGCGGCCCCCCGCACCACCGGCCACGCCCGCGTCATCCGGAAGCCGTCGTCGCCGGCGAAGTCGGCGTGCTCGGTCAGATGCCTGACCAGCCAGGCCCCGGCCATCGGCCACATCGACCACATCGCCTCGCCGGGCATCGCCCAGCTCGCCCGCCAGAGGTCCGCGTTGTGGTGGGCGACCCAGCCTTCGCCGCCGTAGACCTCACGGGCGGTGCGCGCGCCGGAGCAGGCCAGTTCCTCCACCAGGTCGGCCAGCGGCAGGTGGCACTCGGGCAGGTTCGTGGTCTCGGCGGGCCAGTAGTTCATCTGGACGTTGATGTTGGTGGTGTAGTCGCAGCTCCAGGGGGGCCGCACGTCCTCGTTCCAGATGCCCTGGAGGTTGGCGGCCTGCGTGCCGGGCCGGGAGGAGGCGATCAGGAGGTAGCGGCCGTAGGCGAACAGCAGCGCGGCGAGCCCGGGGTCGTCGGCGCCGGCACGGACCGCGGCCACCCGTTCGTCGGTGGGCCGCTCGTCACCCGGCCGCTCGTCACCCGGCCGCTCGTCGCCCGGCCACGCACCGGTGGGCCGCCCGCCGTCCGGCAGGGGCGCACGGGTGCCGTCCCCCGCCTCCCTCCTCTCCGGAGCCTCGTCGTCCCCTGCCTCCGGCCGCCGCTCCCCCGTCTCCGGCCGCCGCTCCGGCGCCTCGCCGAGGCGCAGGCTCACCCGCGAGAACAGCCCGGCATGGTCGGCGACGTGCCGCGCGACCAGTTCGCCGGCCCCGTACGGCTCCGCCGCGCCGATCGTGGCCAGGCACCGCTCCAGCGGCTCTCCCCGGTCGTCCCCCGGCTCCCGGTCCCAGCCGCGGAACGAGGTCTCGGCGGCCAGCGCCAGGGTGAGCGATGTGGCCCCCTCCACGGTCAGTGTCCCGCCTGCGGCGCGCACCGTCCCTCCGTCGGCCCATGCCCGTACGGCGACCGCGAGGAGCATGCCCTCACCGGCGCGGTAGACGACGGGCTCGGGGACCGGCCGGTGCGGTTCGACATGGGCGGGCGCGCGGGCGGTCAGCGTCAGCGTGCGCGCGTCGGGGTGGCCCGTCTCGGCCTCCGCGTGCGGAGTGCGCAGCCCGGCCCGCAACCCGAGGGGGGAGGAGGAGGTCAGCCGTACCAGGAGGAGCCCGTCGGGCGCCGAGGCGAGCACCTCGGTGGTGACGCCGTCGGCGGAGGTGACCGCGACCGCGCGGTCGAGGTCGAGCTCCCGGTGGTACTCCCCACACGGCTCGTCTCCCCCCGGATCCCCTCCACCGGTCCCATAGGTCAGCAGGAGATCGCCGAGGGGCTGGTAGGACTCGCTCTCCGGCCCCTGGAGCCTCCGTACGGCCTCCTCCGCCGCCCGGCGGTCGTCCTCGTCGAGCAGGAGGCGGCGGATCTCCGCGAGGATCCCGGGACCGTCGCTCACCCCGGCCCCGTGCGGCCCGCCCGACCACAGCGTGTCGACGTTGAGCGCGATGCGCTCCCGCCGCGGGCCGCCGAACACCATGGCCCCGAGACGGCCGTTGCCGACGGGCAGGGCCTCCATCCAGTTCCTGGCCGGACGCGGATACCAGAGCCTCAGGGTCATGTCTCTCCTCCGGGAGCCTGCATCGGGCCACGGCGGTTCATCCGATGAACACCGCGGTCACCCGGAGAATCCTGCCGGATGAGCCGGAACGCACCTGCAAGTGATCCTCAAACCCCGTGCAAGTTGGAGCCCCTACCTTCGGGGTGTGTCCAGAAGACTGATCCTCGGCGGCGCCGCGATCGCGGTGAGCGCCACGCTGCTGCTCCCCGCCGCCCCGGCCTCCGCCCGTACGGCCGGCGCCACCCCCGCCGCCTCCACCGTGAGCACCGCCGCGACCGCCCCGGCCACCACGCGGGTGATCACTGCCGGGGCGGCGGCCACCGCGACCTCCGCGACCTCCGCCCCGGCCCCGGCGACCGTGGCCAGGAAGCTGTTCCGCGCCTGGCTGCGCGCCGACCGCGGGGCCGCGGCCCGGGTCGCCACGCCGTCCGCGGTGCGCGCGATCTTCTCCTACCGCTACCGTGCCCCGGACGAGTTCGCCGGGTGCCGGGGCGCCGCGTGCCGCTTCGTCCACACCAGCGTGCGTGTGCGGGGCGGCCTCAACGGCGTCCTCATGGTCGTCTCCGGCTCGAAGGTCACCAGGGTGTACACCTCGCGGCTGCTCACCAAGCCCTCGGCCGCCGCCGGGCACCTCTTCTCGGCCTGGCGGCACGGTGACCGGAACGCCGGACTGGAGGTCGCCACCACCGCGGCGGTCGGCAGGCTGTTCCGGACCGCGTACGACCCGCGCGGCGTCCGCCACATCTTCCAGGGATGCACGCCGGAGCCCCGGGGGCACGCCTGCGCCTACTCCTACGAAGGCGGCGCCATGGTGATGCACACGCGCGGCTCGGCCGCCGGCGGCTACGAGGTCCACTCCATCGGCTACATCGCCGACTGAACCGCCCGCGGGCCCCCTCCGCCGCCCCGCGGCCGGACGCCCCCGCGGTCCCGGCCGGCCGTCGCCCCCGCGGGCGTGCGACCGGCCGGGGTGTCAGCCGGTCAGCGGTTGGTCCACAGGTGCCAGAGCCAGTCGCCCTCGGAACAGGTGTAGGTCTCCCAGTGGCCCCGGTCTATCCCGCCCTGGCCGGCCGCCACGCAGGCGGAGTGGGTCCAGTACCAGTCGCGGTACACGTCGTTGCTCGCGGCCGACCGCGGGGCCGTGTCGGCGAGCGCGGGGGCGCAGAGCAGGGCGGTCGTCACGAGGGCCGCGGCTCCGGCCTTGAACACCGATCTGATCATGATGGTCCTCTCTCGGAAGGATGCATGACGGTCACAGTATGACACCGAATCATTACTCTCCGCATGCACGTCGATCACCCGCCGGGCGACCGGAGGAACGAGTCCGGGAGGCGGCCCGCAAGGCGACAGCCTTAAAACGGACATTTAATGATAAAAGCGGATTTGATCATAAAACCGGGCGGCGAAGAACAGGCGGTGGACCGGTCGGCGTCATGTCCGCCGACCGCCGTCGCGATGGTTACCGGTGCGTAGAGTCACCGGCAACGAGCGCCATTTACCACCTGACATTCATGACTTTTCTAGGAAAAGTCAGTAAGTATCACTAGAAAACTCGACACCCCGTGCGATCAGTAAGTCACACCGTGAAATTCTCCGGTGAATGACCTTACGGAGTGTTACTTTTCGCGAGCAAGGCGGAACATCACGCAAATCTAAATATGTCCGGTTCGCCTCGTTAATGTAACGAAACGATCTTTGCGTTGTATGGCCCGTATACCTTTGCGAACCTTGCCCGCGTACGTCCCTACACACCCCCGCCCCCCAGAGGAGATCGCAGGTGGCTGGCAAACTCCCGCTGCTCGAACCGGTCTGCAAGGCCTTCGAAGAGCAGGTGCGGCGCACCCCCGAGCGGACGGCGGTCGTCGCCGGGACGACCCGCACGACCTACACCGACCTCAACGCGCAGGCCAACCGGATAGCCCACGAACTCCTCTCCCGGGGAGTGGGCCGGGGCTCGACCGTCGGCGTGTGCCTGGACCGCGACGAGAAGCTGATCGCGGCCCTCCTGGGCGTCTGGAAGACCGGCGCCGCCTACGTGCCGCTGGAGTCCGCGTTCCCGGCCGACCGGCTGGAGTTCATCGTCGAGGACGCCGGGGTGTCGCACGTGGTCACCTCCGCCGCGCTGGCCGGGCGGCTGCCGGAGACCGAGATCGTGACGGTGGACTCCGTCGGGGAGCGGCCTTGGAACGATCCCGGCCGGCCCACCGACCCGGCCGATCTGGCCTACATCATGTACACCTCCGGCTCGACCGGCCGCCCCAAGGGCGTCATGGTCGAGCACCGCAACGTGATGACGCTGCTGCGCTGGGACGCCGGCCACTTCACCGAGGAGGAGCTGGCCGGCTTCCTCGCCTCGACCTCGGTCTGCTTCGACCCGTCGGTCCCCCAGCTCTACCTCCCCCTGCTGCTCGGCGGCACGGTGATCATCGCCGAGAGCCCCCTGGCGCTGCACTCCCTGCCCGCCAGGGACGAGGTGACGATGGTCAGCGCGGCGGCCTCGGCGCTGACCGCGCTGCTGCGGGAGCCGCTGCCGCCGAACGTCCGCACGGTGCTGTCCAGCGGCGAACCGGTGAGCCGGGCACTGGCCGACCGCGTCTTCGCCAACCCCGGCGTGCGGCGCATGGTGAACCTGTACGGCCCGACCGAGTGCACCGTCCACTGCTGCGCGCACGAGATCTCCCGGGACTCCACGGGCGAGCCGCCGATCGGCACGCCGTACGCCTGGTCGGAGCTCTCGGTGCGCGGCGCCGACGGCGCGGTGCTGGGCGACGGCGAGATCGGTGAGCTGTGGGTGGCCGGCCCGCTCGTCGGCCGGGGCTACCTGCACCGGCCCGACCTGACCGCCGAGCGGTTCGTGACCGACGCGGCGGGCGTGCGCCACTACCGCACCGGCGACCTGGTCCGCCGGGAGGGCGGGGTCCACTTCTACGAGGGGCGCATCGACGACCAGGTGAAGGTGGCGGGTTTCCGCGTCGAGCTGGGCGAGGTGCAGGGCAGGCTGGCGCGCCACCCGTTGGTGAACCACGCCGTCGTGCTGGCCCCCACCGACTCCGAGGGCACCCGGCGGCTGGTCGCCTACGTCGAACCGGCCGGTCCCGGCCTCGACGACGGGAGCCTGCGGTCCTGGCTGCGGGAGTGGCTGCCCGATTACATGATCCCCGCGAGGATCGTCTTCCTCGACGCCATCCCGGTCGGCCCCACGGGCAAGGCCGACCGTTCCCGGCTGCCCGCGGTGACGTTCTCCTCCGCCGCCGGAACCGCCGGAGCCGCCGAAGCAGCCGGGAGCGCCGGAAGCTCCGGAGCCGGGTTCGTCGCCCCCCGCGACGAGACCGAGCGGCGGCTCGCCGCCGTCACCGCCGAGGTGCTCGGCGCCGAGCGGGTCGGCGCGCACGACCACTTCCTCGACCTGGGCGGCCACTCCCTGGCCGCGGCCAAGATCTGCGTCAGGATCGAGCACGAGTTCGGCGTCCGCGTCCCGCTGACGACGTTCCTGGCCCGCCCCACGGTCGCCGAGCTGGCGGCGTACGTCGCGGAGGCCGCCCCCGTGGCGGTGACGCCGCTGGTCCGCAACGCCGGGCGGACCACCTACCCGCTGACCGTGACCCATCGCGACATGTGCCTGATGCGCGAGGTCAGCCAGAACCACGGCTCCACCGCCATCGCCTTCCGCCTGGGCTTGCGCGGCCTCGCCTCGGCCGAGCCGCTGCGCGCCGCGCTGGACGGGATCGTGCGCCGCCACGAGGCGCTGCGCACCGTCGTCACCGACGGCGTGACCGCCGAGGTCGGGCCGCCGGTCCCGGTGCCGCTGACCGAGCACCGCCCGGCGTCCGAGGAGGAGGCCGCCGCGCTGCGCCGGGCCGCGGTCGCCCGCGACTTCGACGTCACCCGGGACTCGCCGCTGCTGCGGGCCACCCTGCTGTGGTCGGGGCCGGACAGCGCGGAGCTGGTGCTGCTGACCGACCACACCGCGTTCGACGGCTGGTCGCTGGGGGTCGTGATGCGCGAGCTCCTCGACGGCCTCGCCCACTCCGGCGACATCTCCCTGCCCGAGCCGGCGCTGCAGATCGGCGACGTCGCGCTGCACGAGCAGGACACCGTCCCGGACACCGCGGCGCTGCGGGCCTTCTGGGCCGAGGAACTGGCCGGAGCCGTCCCGCCGTACGAGCTGATGTCCGGCTTCGACGGGCGTCCCAGCCGGATGAGCGGTGAGCGCCTGGTCCGCAGGATCGACCCGGCGACGGCCGCGCGGATCGGCGAGCTCGCGGCCGACTGCGGCGCCACCCCGTTCGCCGTCCACCTGACGGCGCTGGGCGTGCTGGTGGCGGGGCTGACCGACCGGCCGGACATCGTCCTCGGCGCCGCCGTGGCCGACCGCGCCGCCCCGGGCATGGAGTCCGTGGTCGGCGTGCTGGTCGACGTGGTGCCGGTGCGGCTGCGCCTGGACGACGGGCTGTCGCTGCGCGAGGCCGTACGGCACGCCGGAGCCGCGACGGCCCGGGTGATGGACCACCGCGCGCTGCCCTCGCGGGACCGCGCGGACGCCAGTGGCGTCGAACGGCCGCCCGGCGCGGTCCTGACGCCCGTCACGCTGTCCATCCAGCCCGCGGAGGTCCCCCTCTCCCTGGAGCGCGACGGCGTGGGCGTGGACCTGATCGGCGAACTGGACGCGGGCAGCGCCCAGGCGCCGCTGATCGTCTACGTCAACGACACCGTGGCCGGGCCCGAGCTGCAGGTGGAGTACGACCTGGAGCACCTGGACCGGGCCGCGGCCGAGGACCTCACCGACCGGCTGGTCCGCCTGCTGGAGGACGCGCTGGCCCGCCCCGACCGGCCGCTGTCGGCGTTCGAGGTGATCGGCGCCGAGGAGCGGGCGGCGCTGCTGGCCGCCGGGACCGGTGCCCCGCTGCCCGCCGACACGCCGCGGACCGTGGTGGAGGCGGTGCTGGAGCAGGCCGTACGGCGCCCGGACGCGCCGGCGGTCGCCGACGCCGAGGGTGTGGTGACCTACGGAGAGCTGGTCTCCCGGGCACGGCGGACGGCCGCGGCGCTCGGCCCGGCGGCGGCGGGTTCCTGCGTGGGCGTGTGCCTGCCCCGCGACCGCCACCTGCCCGCGGCGCTGCTGGGCGTGCTGCTGGCCGGCGCCGCCTACGTCCCGCTCGACCCGGGCCACCCTCTCGAACGGCTCCGCCACCAGGTCGAGGACGCGGGCGCCAAGGTGATCCTCGCGGCGGGCGAGGGGCTCGAGGTGGCCTCGCGGTTCGGCTGCACCGTCGTCGACCTGGCCGGGCCGCCCGCGGCGGAGACCACAGATCTCCTCCCGGAGGGCGGCGACGTCTCCCGGGTGGAGCCGGGCGACCTGGCCTACGTGCTGTACACCTCCGGCTCCACCGGCCGCCCCAAGGGCGTCGAGATCACCCACGCCAACCTCGCCGCGTTCACCGCCTCGATGCGGCTCGCGCCGGGGATCCGGTCCGACGACGTGATGCTCGGCCTGACGCCCTTCTCCTTCGACGTGTTCGGCTTCGACCTGTGGGTGAGCCTCTGCCACGGCCTGCGGCTGGAACTGCTGGGCCGCGACGACGCGCTCGACGGGCGGGCCGTCGCCCGGCGGATCGCGGAGGCCGGGGTCACGCTGATGACCGCGACCCCGACGACGCTGCGCATGCTGGTCTCCTCCGGCTGGCACGGTGAGGACGTGCGCGTGGTCAGCATCGGCGAGGTGCTCGACGCCGCCCTGGCCGCCGACCTGGTGGAGCGGGTCGGCGAGCTGTGGAACGCCTACGGCCCCACCGAGACCACGATCTACTCCACCATGGTCCGCGTCACCGCCCCGGTGGGCGACCCGGTGTCGATCGGCGTCCCGCTGGCCGGGGAGCGCGCCTACGTGCTGGACCGGGCGGGCCGGATGCTGCCCCCCGGGAGGGCCGGTGAGCTGTGGATCGGCGGCGTCGGCGTGGCCCGGGGATACCGCGGCCGGCCGGAGCTGACCGCCGCGACGTTCACCGAGGACCCGCTGGACCCGGCGGGCGGCCGCCGCTACCGCACCGGCGACCTGGCCCGCTGGCGGCCCGACGGCACGCTCGACTTCCTCGGCCGCCGGGACCGGCAGGTGAAGGTCCGCGGCCACCGGATCGAACTGGGCGAGATCGAGACCTTGCTGCGCGAGGGCGAGGACGTCGCCGACGCGGCGGTCACCGTCCACGGCGGCGACCACCTGGTCGGCTATGTCGCCGCGCCGCCGGGGACCGACACCGGCGCGCTGGAGCGGCGCCTGGCCGCCCGGCTCCCCGAGTACATGGTGCCCCGCCGCTGGGTGGTCATGGACGCCCTGCCTCTCACCGCCTCCGGCAAGGTGGACCGCACCGCGCTGCCCGAGCCCGGCGGCGAGGCCGGTCGGGTTCCGCCGGGCACGGAGGCCGAGCTGCTGGTCGCCGAGGTGTGGGCCGCCGTGCTGGGCCGCTCCGACCTCGGCGCGCACGACGACTTCTTCGCCATCGGCGGCCACTCGGCGACCGCCGCGCTCGTCACGGCCCGGCTGGGCGACGCCCTGGGCCTGCGGCTGCCGGTGCGCATGCTGTTCGAGCGGCGCACGCTGGCCGGCTACGCGGCGCGGCTGGAGGAACTGCTGCTGGACGACCTGGAAGGGGAGGCGTGAGCGGGCCCGCGGCGGCCGGCGGCCGGTACGGCACGCCGCTCGCCGACGGCCTGTCCGGCATGCCGCTCACCGTCGCCGACCCGTACGACGCCGGCGACCCACACGACATGCCGCTCGCCGCCGCCGACCCGCATCACACGCCGGTCACCGTACCGGCGAAGGAGGCCCCATGACCGTCAGCGACGAACGTCGCGGCGCCCTTTCCGCCCGGCTGGCGGCGGCGCGCCGCGCCGCCGCCCAGACCGTCCCGGCGATCCCCGTCCGGGAGGCGACCGGCGGCCCCGCGCCGCTGTCGCCCGCCCAGGCCCGGCTGTGGTTCCTGTCCCAGCTGGACGACCTGGCCGCCTACAACGTGCCCACCGCCGTACGGCTGCGCGGCCCGCTGGACGCCGAGGCGCTGACCGGGGCGGTGCGCGACCTCGCCGACCGGCACGAGGTGCTGCGCAGCCTCGTCACCGAGGAGGGCGCCACCCCGGTCGAGGCGGACCGGGTGCCCGTCACCGTGGAGGACCTCGGCGACCCCGCCCTGCTGGGGGCGCGGCTGGGCGAGGAGCTGGCCCGGCCGTTCGCGCTGGACGCCGAGCCGCCCGCCCGCGCCCTGCTGCTGCGGCTGCCCGGCGGCGAGGATCACGTCCTGTCGCTGACCGTGCACCACATCGCCTTCGACGCCTGGTCGCGGAACCTGGCGCTGGCCGAGCTGGCCGCCCTGTACGCGGCGCGGCTCGGCCGTACCGGCCCGCCCGCGCCGCCGCAGGTGCGCTACGCCGACTACGCGGCGTGGCTGGCCGGGCAGCCGGAGGGCGACGTCACCTGGTGGGCCGAGCGGCTGGCCGGCCTCGAACCGGTGCTGGACCTGCCGGTCGACCGGGCCCGGCCGTCGGTCGCCGACTGGACCGGCGCGGCCGTCCCGGTACGGCTGACGCCCGCGCTGACCGCCCGGGTCCGCGAGGCCGCCGCCGAGACCGGCTGCACGCCGTTCATGGTGCTGCTGGCCGCCTGGCAGGAGCTGCTGGGCCGCGTCTCCGGCACCGACGACGTGCCGGTCGGCGTGCCCGAGGCGGGGCGGCTGCACCCCGACACCGCGCGCATGCTGGGCTGCTTCGTCAACACGCTCGTCCTGCGCGGCGACCGGTCCGGTGAGCCGACCGGCCGGGAGCTGCTGGCCCGGACCAAGGACGCGGTGCTGGACGCCCTCACCCACCGCGACGTGCCGTTCGAGCGGATCGTGGAGCGGCTGCACCCCGAGCGCAACCTCTCCACCACGCCGATCTTCCAGGTGATGCTGAACGTCCTGGACGACCCGCCGCAGGCGCTGGACTTCCCCGGCCTGACCGCCGAGTCCGTCGACCCGGTGCTGCGCACCGCCAAGTACGACCTCAATCTCGCCTTCGTCAACGCCGGCGAGGACTACGACGGCGAGCTGGTCTACCGCACCGACCTGTTCGACGAGTCCACCGCGCTTCGGATGACCGGCTGGTACCTGAACCTGCTGGAGGGCATGCTCGCCGACCTGGACGCGCCCGCGGCGGCCGTGCCGCTGGAGCCGGTGACCGGGCCCGCCGTCTCGGGCGCGCGGATCTCGATGGACCTGACCCGGCCGCTGCACGAGGTGGCCGCCGACTGGGCGCGGCGCACGCCCGACGCGGTCGCCGCGGTGGACGCCTCCGGCTCGATCACCTACGGCGAGGCGGACCGGATGGCCGGCCGCCTGGCCCGGCACCTGATCGCGGCCGGGGTGCGGCCCGACGAGCCGGTCGGCATCCTCGTCGACCGGCACCGGGGGCTGGTCCCGGCGCTGCTCGGCGTGCTGCGCGCGGGCGGCGCGTACCTGCCGATGGACCCGGCCTACCCCGACGACCGGCTGGCCTACATCCTGCAGTCGGCCGGCGCGCGCGTCGTGCTGACCGACCGGGAGTATGCGGGCCGGGTGCCCGGCGCGCTGGTGCTGCCCGACCTGCTGGCCGCCGATCCCCCCGGGACCGGCGGGCCCGGCGGCCCCGGGGAGCCGGTGGACGCCGGCGTCACCCCCGGCCACCTGCTGCACGTGATCTTCACGTCCGGCTCCACCGGGCGGCCCAAGGGCGTGGCGATCGAGCACCGCTCGGTCCTGCACTACCTGCACGGCCTGGCCGGGCTGGTGCCCGAGGGGTGCGAGTCCTACGCGGTGGTCTCCACGATCGCCGCCGACCTGGTGATGACCTGCCTGTACGGCCCGCTCTTCCAGGGCGCGGCGGTCCACCTGGTGGACCAGGAGACCTCCACCGACCCGGAGGCGTACGCCGCCTACCTGGAGAGCCACCGGGTCGATGTGATCAAGATGGTGCCCAGCCACCTGGAGCTGCTGGCCGCCCACGGCGACCTGGCCCGGATGCTGCCGCGCCGGCTGCTGATCCTCGCCGGCGAGGCCACGTCGTGGGAGTTCGCCGAGCGGATCCGCGCGGCCCGCCCCGACCTGGAGGTCCAGATCCACTGCGGGCCGACCGAGACGACGGTCTCGGTCCTCGGCGGCCGGGTGCCCGAGGTGCCGTCGGGCTCGGGGTCGGTCCCGCTGGGCCGGCCGCTGGCCGGCGTCGACTGCTACGTGGTCGACCCGGCGGGCCGCCCGCTGCCCGCCGGGGTGCCGGGCGAGCTGTGGATCGCCGGGCCCAGCCTGGCCCGCGGATACCTGAACCGCCCCGACCTGACCGCCGAACGGTTCGTCTCCGACCCGGTGAACGGGACCGCCCGCTGCTACCGCAGCGGCGACCGGGTCCGGCTGAACTCCGCCGGGCTGGTGGAGTTCCTCGGCCGGGTCGACGACCAGGTCAAGATCAGGGGTTTCCGGGTCGAGCTGGGCGAGGTGAAGGCCGCGCTGCAGGAGCAGCCCGGCGTCCGGGAGGCCGCGGTCCTGCCGGTCGGCGAGGGCCGCTCCCGGCGGCTGGCCGCCTGGGTCGCGCCCGCCTCGGTGGACGTCGCCGCGATCCGGGCGGGGCTGCGCGAGCGGCTGCCCGACTACATGGTGCCGTCCGGCATCGTCGTCCTGGACGACCTGCCGCTCACCCCGCTGGGCAAGATCGACCGGGCCCGGCTGCCGCTTCCCGAGGCCGCGCCCGCCGGTGAGCGGGTCGCGCCGGGCACGCCGACCGAGCTGCGGATCGCCGAGGTCTGGTCCAGGCTGCTGGACGTCGCGGAGATCGGGATCGACGACGACTTCTTCGACCTCGGCGGCGACTCCTTCCGCGCGGTGCGCGCGGTCCGGGAGATCGACACGGCGCTTCGGGTGATCGACCTGTTCACCCGGCCCACGGTCCGCGAGCTGGCCGCGCACCTCGACGGCGGCGCCCAGGCCCCCGCCGGGCTGCTGCACCGCCTGGCCGGTCCGCGCCGGGCGAGCCGTACCGTCGTGTGCCTGCCCTACGGCGGCGGCTCGGCCGCCGCGTTCCAGCCGCTGGCCACCGAGCTGGCGCGCCTCTCCCCCGCCACCGCGGTGCTCGCCGTCGAGCTGCCCGGCCACGACCCGGCGCGGCCCGGCGAGGACGTGCTGCCGATGGACGAGCTGACCGACCGGGTCCTGGCCGAGCTGGCCGGGCAGGCCGACGCGACCGGCCCGATCGTGCTGTACGGCCACTGCGTCGGCTCGGCCGCCGCGACCGAGCTGGCCCTGCGGCTGGAGGAGGCCGGGACTCCGGTCGCCGGCGTCTTCGTCGGCGGCAGCTTCCCCGACGCGCGGCTGCCCGGCCGGCTGTCGGCCTGGTGGAACCGGAGGTTCCCGGCGCACCGCTGGTCCTCCGACCGCGCCCAGCGCGACTTCCTGCGCACGCTGGGCGCCCTCGACGAGGACTTCGGCGACACCGGGCTCATGCTGCGCGGCCTGCGGCACGATGTGGAGGAGGCCCAGGGCTGGTTCAGCCGCCGCCTCGGCGAACCCACCGAGCGGCAGCGCAGGCTCACCGCGCCGCTGCTGTGCGTGATCGGCGAGCGGGACCGGGCGACCGAGCTCTACCAGGAGCGCTACCGCGAGTGGGGGGCGTTCGCCGACCGGGTGGAGCTGGCCACGATCCCCAAGGCCGGCCACTACTTCCTCAAGCACCAGGCCGCCTCCCTGGCCCGGCTGATGTGCGACCACCTGGACCGCTGGACCGCGGGCGACCTGCCCGAGCCGGTCGGGGAGGTCGGGGTGTCGGGCGGCGGCGCCCGCCGTGACCTGCGCCGCTTCTACACCGTCGCGGCCGGGCAGACCCTGTCGCTGCTCGGCGCGGCGCTGACCTCCTTCGCGCTGGGCGTGTGGGCCTACCAGAAGAGCGGCCGGGTGCTGGACTACGCCCTGGTCAGCATGCTCGCCCTGCTGCCGTCGCTGCTGGCGGCGCCGCTGGGCGGCGCGCTGGCCGACCGGGTGGACCGGCGGCGGATCATGCTCGTCTGCGACGGCGTCTCCGCCGTGGCCACCGCCGGCCTGGTGATCCTGCTGTGGCTGGGACGGCTGGAGATCTGGCAGGTCGGGATCGTCGCCGGGATGCTGTCACTGGTGGCGGCCTTCCACCGGCCCGCCTACCTGGCGGCGGTGGCGCAGCTGGTGCCCAAGCCGTACCTCATGCAGGCCAACGCGCTGGCCAACCTCGGCACCGGCCTGGGCATGCTCGTCGGCCCGCTGGGCGGCGCCGCGCTCATCTCGCTGGTCGGCCTGCACGGCGTGGTGGCCGTGGACGTCGTCACGTTCCTCGCCGGGCTCGGCACGCTGCTGGCCGTGCGCTTCCCCGACCGGCTGTTCTACCGGCTGGAGGAGTCCTTCGGCCAGGCCATCGTCGGCGGCTGGCGCTTCCTCGTACGGCGCCGCCCGCTGATGATCATGATCGGGTTCTTCGTCGTGCAGAACTACCTGAACATGCTCGCCATGTCGGTGACCGTGCCGGCGGTGATGTCGTTCAGCGACGTCGGCGGCGTCGGCCTGGTCACCGCGATGCAGGGTCTGGGCGCGGTGCTGGGCTCCCTGATCATGGTGTTCTGGGGCGGCACCGAGCGGCGCGCGATCGGCATGGTCGGCTTCGTGGTCAGCCTCGGGATCGGCGTGCTGCTGGTGGGCCTGCGGCCCTCGCTGCCGCTGGCGGCCCTCGGCGGCCTGCTGTCGTGGGCCTCGCTCAGCGTGCTGAACGCGCACTGGCTGTCGATCATCCAGCTCAAGGTCGGCCTGGAGCTGCAGGGCCGGGTGCTGGCCACCAACCAGATGATGGCGGTGTCGATGACGCCGCTGGCGTTCCTGACCGCCTCGCCGCTGGCCGACGACGTCTTCGGCCCGCTGCTCGCCCCCGGCGGCCTCCTCGACGGCACCGTCGTCGGCGACGTCGTCGGAGTGGGTCCGGGCCGCGGCGTCGGCCTGCTGCTCGTCGCCTGCGGCGCGCTGCTGGCGCTGTGGGGCGCGCTGGGTCTGTGGTACCGGCCGCTGCGGCGCATGGAGGACGCGCTGCCCGACGCGGTGGCGGGCGCGGAGATCGCCGACGACCTGGACGCGGTCCAGGCGGAGGCGGACGCCGCACTGCTGACGGGGGCGGCCCCCGCGCGGTGAGTCCGGCGGGGCCCGTCCGGTTGCCGGGCCACGGTTTCCGCGGGGCCCGGCCGGTCGTCACCGGCCGGGCCCCGCCGCGTCCGTCGGCCGTCACCGGCAGGGCCCCGTCGCGTCCGTCCGCGTCGCGTCCGGTGTGTTCCCGTGACCGGTGGGGTAGGAGTGGTGATCATCCATCACGTCCGCGCACCCGGAAAGGAGCGGGCGGGCGACCGTACGGCGGGCGGACCTGCCCGGCGGGACACGAGGAGGCAGGACCATGTACCTCGCCCACTATCTGGGAATGCTGCACCGCTCGCTGAACGAGCTGGCCGGCGCGTTCAGCGAGATCGGCCGGGGCCACACCGGCGAACCGGACCTCCACGACGCCTGCGAGCGGCTGGCCGGCCAGTGCGTGGAGCACTCCCGGAGACTGGAGCCGTTCGTCGAGCGATACGCGGAGGAGACGTCCGGCGAACCGGAGCGGCCGCACTCCACGCTGTTCTCCGGCACCCGCACCGGCGACCTGGGGCTGCTGCGCGACCTGCACGACCTCTACCTCATGGCCGCCGAGTGCGACCTCTGCTGGACGCTGATCGGGCAGGCCGCCCGGGACGCCCGGGACGAGGAGCTGCTCGGCGTCGTCGGCTCCTGCGCGCGGGAGACCTCCGGGCAGACGCTGTGGCTGCGCGACCGGATGAAGCAGGCCGCGTCCCGGACCCTGGTCGTCGCCTCCTGACGGAGCCTCCCCGGGAGGCGGTCCTGAGAACCGCCTCCCGGGGAAGAGGAGGCGGGTCGCCGGATCGAAAGGGGTCGGGGCGGTCACGGCTCGAACACCGGCGCGTAGGCCCACAAGCACACGGACACGCCATCACGCCGGATCGCACAGGCAGCAGCGGTCGAAGCTGAACGGCTCCGCCGAGGCCCGGGCCCAGATCTCGCGATTGGCGTCGTTGTGGCTGAGGTTGATGAGCCGGACGACCACGAGAGCGGTGACGGAGGCGGCACCGGCGCGATGCAGAGCCGAGGCGGCGCTCTGCAGATGGGCTCCGGTGACGAACATGCCGTCCAGCAGCAGGACCGTCTCACCGGCGACACGCTCGGAGACCGCGTAGGCCCGCTCGTTCGGTTCCCGCCAGCCGACCGCTTCCGCCCCGCTGTCGCACCGGAGCACGGACCTGTGCAGTCCCCTCAGGCCGGAGATCATCTGAACGGCCCGGTTCAGGGGGCGGGAGGCGGAGGCCCGGTCAGCGGAACGCGGGCAGGGAACCGTGTCGACCAGAGTGAAGTCCGCTCCGGCGAGCCGTCTCAGGCACGACGCGTGGGAGGCGTAGAACCGGGAGATCGTGGCGGCGATGAACCGGATCCGATCGGGGCCGCCGGCCCGCGGAGCCGGCTGGGCGGCGAGGGCCACGATGTCATATAGCTGGTCGTTCTCCTTGGTGCACAGGGAGATGGGGACGACGTTCCAGGTGGGCAGCCGCGTCCTGTTCGTGATGTCGCGGCAGCCGTCGCAGATCTCGTAACTCGCGTGGTTGGGCCCCGAGTGGCAGATCCGGCAGACCCCGGGGCCCGTCGCCGGAACGTTCCGATACAGCTGGATGAACTCCTCTGTCGCCGCTCGGGCGGCATCGCCCATGGTCAGAAGCTCTGCAGATGTCGGGTCACATCCACCAGATTGACCACCTGGGTCAACAGATCGTCAATATCCCGTACGACAGTGATGCCTCCCCGGTGAGCCACGCGCCGTACCCACGGCTGTTCCTCGTGGAGCCGGTGGGGCACGAAGAGACGCCTGCCCTGACTGAGCGCGGTACGAGCCTGCCGGGCGGCACCGCCGTCCTCTTCCCCGTCCACGATGTAGACCGCGGCGGCCAAACCGCTGGTCACGGTGCGGGACAGGGAGACGGTTCGGGGTGTCGTCGCCTCCAACGGCCGGAACGGCGAGACCAGCGCGCCGCCATGGGCTATCTCCTTGGCCAGAGTGGTGTTCTCCGGTGCGACGGGCACGGTGATGCCTTGGGCGAGGGTCGCGATCGTCCGGCCACCGGCCGCCAGGGCGGTGGCGTGGGCCACCGGGCCGATACCGGGCCTTAGATCAGCCACGAGGGTGAGACCCGCCTGCGCCAGGGCGCGGACCTCATGCCGGACCCGATCGATGGACGGCCCGTCGGCGGAGTGCTCACCGACGACGGCGATCGACCGGTGGTCCTCGTCGAGGAGAAGACCGCGAACCCAGAGGACGGGCGGGAGGTCGTGAACGAAGTCCAAGTTGCCGGGGTACTCCTCGTCCAGGACGGTCACCAGATGCGCACCCTCGGCGCGCGCGGCGGCGATGAGGGCCTCGGCGCGCGCGAGGTCACCGCCCCGGAGACGGGCGACCACCTCGGCGGCGTGAGCGTGGTCGTCCTCGTCCAGGCCGGTGAGATCACCGTCCACCAGACGCAGGGCGCCGCGGGCGGCCTGGACGACGCGGGCCGTGCGTTGCCACGGCCCGGCAGTGGCCTCGCTGAGCACCAGAACCGCGGCCTGCTCCCTGACCTTGGACATCTCCACCATCCTCGACATCGAACCTGACGGACCCGATCGGAACGCGCCCCGGGCAGCCACCGCCGTCCGGCGCTCCTTCGGGAACGAGACTGCCGGGGAACGCTGATCCACCGCCCGGTTTTCCACCAAGCCGGACTTGATCACGTCCGATCGAGCGGACCGGGTACGGATACCGGTTCCGTTCACCCGTGTCTCCGCTTTGGCGCGGGGCCGGGCGGTGGCTGACCGGGCGCGGCGGCAGGAAGGCCGCCGCGCCCAGTTCATGGAACCTCCGGGGCCGCGCACGACACGAAGATCGCCCATACGCCATCCCGGGTGATCCGACGACTCCGCACAGTAACATTCCCGTGAAGTTGATCTACGAATGCATCTTCGCAGAGGGGAAACCACGTGCTCAGATCGCATCGCCCGAGATCCGCGCTCATCGTGCTGGCCTGCGTCCTGCCGGTGCTGCCGGTACTGTCGGCCTCCGCCGGGGCGCGGGTCGCGGCCGACACGGGCGCGCACGCCGCCGCACCGCAGGCCGTCACTCGGGCCGCCACGCCCTGCATCCGGCAGGGGCAGGCGACCTACCCCGTCGACTACTACTGGAAGAACGCGCTCGGCATGAGGCTGGGCAGCGGAAAGGTCTCGGTCGACACCTCCCCGTCGCTGTGGGGCGGGCAGATCACACCGGGCGGCACCTTCACCCTCACGGTCACGCACCGCACGGCCCAGTGGCCGCTGCTGGTCAGGACCTACACCACCACCTGGGACCTGTCGTCCCTCCTGGCCAATGCCGACGTCGTCAGCCAGTCCGGCATCGGGACCATCGGTGGCAACACCCTGACGATCACCTCGCCGGGCACCAAGACCGACCCGCCCCCGAAGGTCATCACATTCCGGGTCAGGCAGGGCACCGTCGGCAACGCCATGACCATCCGGCCGACCGGGATCAGCAGCGTCGTCGCCGCCCCCGGCCAGCTCGGCGGCAACACGCCCGCACCGCCGATCCAGATCGCGAACGGGCAGTCCATCGCGCCCACCACGGCCATCGACGACACCGCCACCACCGCACCGAGCACGGCCGTCAGCGTGCCCGTCCTGGCCAACGACACCGCCACCGCACCGGCGATCGGCGGCGTCACCAAGCCCGCGAACGGCACCGCGACCGTCTCCGGCGGCAACGTGGTCTACACGCCCGACCCCGGCTTCAGCGGCACCGACACCTTCACCTACACGATCACCACCGACTGCGGGACCAGCACCGCCAAGGTCACCGTCACCGTCCCCTGCAACTGGAAACCGGTCAGCCTGGTCAACGGAAGCTTCGAGGCGCCGCCCGTGGCCACGGTCGACTACTCCATCCCCGACGCCTCCACCAACCCGCCCGTCGGCTGGCAGACCACCGCCACCGACCGCAAGCTGGAGTTCTGGCGCGGCGGCGCGAGCGGGGTCCCGGCGGCCGACGGCCAGCAGTTCGCCGAACTCAACGCCAACGAGGTCTCCACGCTCTACCAGGACCTGCCCACCGTGCCGGGTACGCCGATGACCTGGTCGCTCTACCACCGAGGCCGCCTCGGCACCGACGTGATGCGGGTGCTCGTCGGCCCGCCGGGCGCGACCGTGGCGCAGACCCCCACCGGCGCCTCCTCCCCCGACATCTCCGACGACAACACCGCCTGGCGCCTCTACACCGGGACCTACATCGTCCCTCCGGGACAGACCACCACCCGGTTCGCCTTCGAGTCGGTGTCGGCCACGGGCGGCAGCCCCGCGCTCGGCAACTTCCTGGACGGCGTGACGTTCAGCACGCCACCCTGCCCGTGAACCGCCACGGGCACCGGCCGCCGAGCCGCGGCCGTTCGAATACCTGAGTCTCGACACAGGGACCCGACGACGATACGCGCCGCCGGGTCCCGCGGCGATCACACGGCACGCCGGCCTCGCGTGCGACCCCGGCCATCGAGCCACCGCGCCGGAGTGCCGGGCATCTCCACCACCCTGCCGGTTCGAGCCGGGTGAATCCGATCGGAACGCGCCCCGGAGACTCCGCCGTAGCGAGCCTGCCGGACACGCCGCCGTCCGATGCGATGCGCACCGGGCCCCGGAAGATCGTGGCGGCGAAGCCCCTTCACCGCTCGACACCCGGCCGCCGATGGAAAAATCCTCTTGTAAAGGTTGTGTGGCAATTCCACATATCGATATGGCTGGAAGCCACCCACAAGAAGCAGGAAAGTATCCGCGATGTATCGGAAATGCATACGGATTCCCTCGATCCGATCCTTCATGCCTACTGTGATAAACGTCACATGGAACGCCGGAAGGGGTTCAGCCCGAGGCCCATGAAGCCGGGAGCCAGGGTTCTCGCATAAGGAAAAAATAAGTTTGAGCAGGTGACCTTGCTTGCCTCCGCAAGTCGCCGCCGCGAGCGAGCATAGATATCGACCTCTCCCTTGTTTCCGTTACACGGCATCAACAAGATCACTGACGGTGATCGTTTACTGCTGTCATCTCTATCTTTACGATCAGGGCGTTTTGTTCTCTACCAGCCACTTCTGGCATGACTGGAGATGGTGTGCGCCCGTTACCCCCCACCTCTTCCGATCGGCCTGCCCGGTCGGAAACCGGATCCCCCCGGCGCCGCAAACGGCCGCGGCGACGGCTGATCGCCGCGGCGGCCGGCGTCGCCCTGCTGGCCTCCCTGGCCCCGGCCTCCCCGGCGCTGGCCCAGCCGTCCATCCCGGCGGCGGCCGGGCCGGGACTGCTGGCCCGGCTGGCCACAGGCATCGGCGAGCTGTTCGCCGAACCTCCACGGGGAGAGATGCGCGCCGGCACCGGGGCCGCGGCCCTGCCCGGCCGTACCGGCACCGCTCCGCAGCGGCAGAAGCCGAAACCCCCCGGCAAGCGGGTCAAGGAACTGACCGGAAAGCGCTTCACCTACGGCTCGGTCTATGAGCTGGAGGACGGCCGCCGGCAGGTGGAGCTGTCCAGCGTTCCTCGCCACTACCGGGACGCGGACGGCGCGTGGCAGCCGATCGACACCGCGGTCGGCGCGGCCTCCGGTGAGGGTTTCATCCACGGCAACGACCGCACCGGTTTCTCCTCCCGCTTCGGCGACGACACCGCCCGGCTCGCGAGGATCAAGACCGGGGAGCGGCAGCTGACCTTGGGCGTGGCGGGTGGATCCCGGCGGATCGCCCCGGAGGTGAAGGGCTCGACCGTCACCTACCGCGGCGTGTGGGACGGCGCCGATCTGGTCTACAAGCTCACCTCCCAGGGGGTGAAGGAGTACATCGTCCTGTCCAAGGCGCCGGCGGCGGGGACGGAGTTCGCCTTCACCGTCAAGACCGGCGGCGTCGAGCCGCAGGCCCGGCCGGACGGCTCGATCGCCTTCACCGCCAAGGGTGAGGACGTTCCCGCATTCACGATCCCCAAGCCGTTCATGGTCGACTCCGCCGCCGATCCGGCCTCTCCGTACGGCAGGCGTTTCTCCGCGGCCGTCACCCAGACGCTGGGCGGACAGGGCGCCGAGACGACGATCACCCTGAAGCCGGACGCCGCGTGGCTGGCCGCGCCGGACCGTAAGTGGCCGGTGGTGATCGACCCCACGATCGACCTCGGTGTCGACTCAGCCCAGAACACCTACGTGGACTCGGCCTCGCCGAAGGTGAACTTCGACTCCTCCTGGAAGCTGCCGGTCGGCAAGACCGCGAACGGCGTCAACCGTGCGCTGCTGTACTTCAACTGGCCCAGCTGGGACGTGCTGCCGCTGGGCGCCCGCGTCGACCAGGCGACGCTGGAGACCTACTTCGACCAGGCCCTGGGCACCGCCGGGCCGGTCACGGTGGAGGCGCACGAGATCACCGGCGACTGGGACTCCTTCACCGCCACCTGGAACAACCAGCCGACCTTCTCCCCCACGGTGGCCGCCTCGGTCACCAAGAACGCCGGGGAGCTGTCGCGCTGGCACTCCTTCGATGTCACCGCCCTGGCCAACGCCTGGTCGGCGACCGCCGACCCAGCCTGGGGCGTGCTGCTCAAGGCCGCCGACGAGTCCTCCACCGCCAAGATCGGCGGGCCGGTGTACGAGTCCAGTGAGGACCTCTACGGCGGCGACGGCATGACCGGTGAGACCGCCACGTACCCCAAGCTGACCCTCACCTTCGGCACCCCGTCGGTGCGGCTCAAGCAGCCGGAGACGGCCACCTCGGTGGGCGCGTCGCTGTCGTGGACACCGTACGCCGACCCCACCCCCGGGGACGCCTCCGACGATCTGGCCGAGTACCGGCTGTACCGGTACTGCCCCTCGGGCTGCCAGCTGAGCGAGGGCGCCTCCACCCTGGATTCGCAGCTGGTCACCACGCTGCCGGCGAACGTGACCTCCTACGTCGACACCAGCAGCGGCGCCGACCCCCAGGCCGCCGCCGATCCCGCCTACATCCACCAGGCCACCTACTGGGTGGAGTCGGTGCTGAAGAACGGCCAGACCTCCGCCTCGCAGGAGATGCGGGTCATCCTGCCCCGTCCCGGCCAGGTGACCCGGGTGCTGGTCGCCGACGCCGACACCACGCTCGCCTCCGGCGAGGCATCGGCCGGCCACGACACCGTGGGCGGGCTGAAGCGGCTGCAGGCCGGCAACACCACCACCACGCCGGGCACCACCCGCGCGCTGGTGGGTTTCGGTGACTTCGCCGGCCGGATCCCGGCCGACGCCCAGATCAGCGAGGCCACCCTGTCGCTGTGGGCGGCCACCTCCACCGGCTCGGGTGTCACCTTCAACGCCCACCGCCTCACCCGCGGCTTCGACGAGAACGCCACCTGGGCCAAGGCCGACGCCACCGCCTCCTGGAGCACCGCCGGAGGCGACTTCGACGCGGCGGCGCTGGGTTCGGCCGGCGCGGTGAGCGCCCAGCCGCGTTGGCAGCAGTGGACCGTCACCAATGCCGCCAAGGCATGGATCGCCGATCCCTCAAGCAACCGTGGCCTGCTGGTCAAGGTCGCCAACGAGGCGGGTACGGCCAAGCAGTCGGTGCAGTTCCTGGCCTCCGAGACCGACGAGCCGCTGCTGCGGCCCCGGCTGCGGGTAACCTACGCCGACAAGACCGACGGCGCCTCGACCTTCTACGCCCCCGGTACCCCCGACCGGCTGGACGCCGGCGCCACCCGGCAGATCACCGTCGCGGTCACCAACACCACCGCCGAAACCTGGAAGGCCGGCTCCACCGCGCTGTCCTACCACTGGAAACTGCCCGACGGCACCGACGTCTCCACCGCCGACAACCAGCTCCGAACCCAGTTGCCGGCCGACCTGGCACCGGGTGCGTCGACCGCGGTCTACGCCACCGTCAAGGCCCCGGCCCTCACCGGCGCCGGCGGCAACAAGGCCGAGGCCGTCAGCCTGGTGTGGGACGTGCAGGACACCACCACCAACAACTGGAAGTCGGCCACCCACCACCTGCCGGAGCTGCCGCAGCAGATCCGCCTCGACTCCCCCACCAGCGACCTGCTGGGACTGGAGAAGTTCTACCAGTACACCGGCAAGAACACCGGCGCCGGATCCACCGCGCTGGTCAACCCGTACGCCGGCAACCTGGTGTGGAACTACAACGCTTTCACCAATCCCTCCCGCGGACCGCAGACGTTCGTGCGGATGACCTACAACAGCCTCGACACCTCCGCCTCGTCGATGGGGTACGGCTGGAGCCTGCAGGCCTCCACGCTGCAGCGGCTGGGATCGCAGGTCTCCTTCCATCCGCCCGGCCAGGACTGGCCCTCGCAGGTACGGATGACCGACGGCGACGGCACCACGCACGTGTGGACCCTGCCCGAGGGCACGGACCCCAAGACCTGCACCCCGTCCACCTGCGCCTACCGCAACCCCCGCGGCGTGCACCTGTACCTGCAGCAGACCGGATCGCGTGACCCGCTGCGCAAGTGGGTGTTCACCAAGCCCGACCGCACCCAGTTCTTCTACGACGACGAGGGCTTCCAGTCGGCGATCGTCGACAAGAACGGCAACACCATGTCGTTCACCTACGAGCGCCGCAAGTCCAACAACAAGCCCACCAAGTTCCTGCAGCACATCACCGACGCCACCGGCCGGCGCACCCTGACCCTCACCTATTACGCCAAGGGCCAGGACTACGCCTACATCGACGACGCCGGCAAGGAGGTGAAGGCCACCAAGCTGACCAACCCGCACATCATCGACAACGTCGAGTCCATCACCGACATCGCCGGGCGGAAGGTCACCTTCACCTACACCGACAAGGGCCTGATGGCCAAGATGGTCGACGGCGCCGGCGACGAGCAGGCCAAGACGTTCGGCTTCACCTACGACGCCACCCAGGGCAACAAGAACGTCAAGCTGGTGTCGGTGAAGGACCCGCGCGGCCACTCCACCGACGTCACCTACTACGAGGCGCCGGTCGACCCCAAGGACAAGTGGAAGGTCGAAAAGCTCATCGACCGGCTGGACGGGGAGACGAAGTTCGACTACGTCGACCCCGACGGCCCGCAGGGCGGCAAGATCCACGCCACCGTCACCGACCCGCTGCAGCACCAGACGAAGTACGTGCTGGACGCCTACGGCCGGGCGGAGTCGATCACCAACGCCAAGAACGAGACCACGGGCCTGCAGTGGGACCCCGACCACAACGTCACCCGGCTGACCGAGGCCAACGGCGCCTACGCCAGCTGGGAGTATGACCCGAAGACCGGCTATCCGCAGAAGTTGTGGGACGCCGAGGCCAACCACAACGGCACCGATCCGACGGTACTGAAGTACACGCCCTCCCTGAACGGTTACGTCGCGGACCTGACCGAGAAGACCTCACCGGAGGGCCGTAAGTGGGTCTTCGGCTACGACGGCAAGGGCAACCTGAAGACCGTCACCGACCCGCTCGGCGTCGCCTCGGCCGCCGACGGCGACTACACGACGTCGTACGAGTACGACGGCTTCGGTCAGCTGACAAAGAGCATCGACGCCAACGACAACCCGACCTCCTACGGTGACTACCACCCCTCCGGTTACCCGGAGAAGATCACCGACGCGTACGGCAAGGACACCGTCACCTCCTACGACGTGCGCGGCAACGTGCGGTCGGTGACCGACGCGCTGGGCAAGAAGACCACCCAGACCTACGACGTCTTCAAACGCCCCCTGGAGAACACGGTCCCCAAGGACCAGGACGCCAGCCCGCCGGTACTGATCGTCACCCCGGCGCCCGAATACGACCGCAACGACAACATCGTCACGATGACCGCGCCCAACGGGGCGGTCTCCACCGCGCTCTACGACGACGCCGACCAGTTGCTGGAGTCGGTGCTGCCCAAGGACACCGCGGACGGGCCGGAGCGCAAGGTGTCCTTCACCTACGACGCGGCCGGCAACCTCAAGACGCAGACCGAGCCGAAGGGCAACCTCACCCCCGAGGCGGGCGACTTCGTCACGACGTACACCTACGACCCGATCTACCAGCTGACCGACGTCCTCAACGCCGAACAGCACAAGATCACCTACGTCTACGACAACGTCGGCAACACCACCACGGTCATCGCCCCGCGTAAGAACGCCACCGCCGACACCGGCGACTACACCGCCTTCTACACCTACGACCGCAACCACCGCATCACCCGCGCCAAGGACGCCGCCGGTCACGAGACCGGGACCGGGTACGACCTGGACGGCCTGGTGACGAGCCAGACCGACCAGGAAGGCAACAAGACCTTCATCGACCTGAACGGCCGCGGCGAGGTGGCCCAGACGAGGGTGCCGCACTCGCAGACCGACGGGACGATCAAGTACACGGTCACCCGGTTCGTCTACGACGAGGTCGGCAACCGTACCAAGGTCATCACCCCGCGCGGTGTGGAGACCACGGACGACGACACCGACTTCATCGCCGAGACCAGGTACGACAAGCTCAACCGGCCGGCCGAGGAGATCTACCCCTTCGACTCCGGCGACCCGAAGTACGACACCCCCGACTCGGTGAAGTACGTCTACGACGAGGTGTCGCGGCTCAAGGAGATCTCCGCCCCGCCGTCGCACGGGCAGACGATCCGCAACGTCTCCAAGATGACCTACTGGGACAACGGCTGGTCGAAGACCACCACCGACCCGTGGGACATCAAGACCACCTACGACTACAACACCCTCGGCCTGCAGACCAACCGCACCGTCACCAGCGCGGGCGGCTCCTCACAGCGGGCCATGGACTGGTCCTACTACCCCGACGGCAAGCTTCGGACCCACTCCGACGACGGGGCGCCGCTCGGCCTGGACGTCGTCCTGGACGACAACTCCGACGTCGGGCAGGTGAGCACCACCGGCTCCTGGACCACCGTCGGCGCCGCAGGCGGCGGCACGGGCCTGGCGGCCACGGTCGAGCCGGGCACCGGCTTCACCGGCTACGACTACGCCATCGCCCCGGCCGGCACCGGCCAGTCGGCCTTCACCTGGAATCTCACCACCCCCTCGAAGGGCAAGTACAAGGTCCACGTCCGCTACCCCACCGGCGCGACGGCGACCAACGCCAAGTACACGATCAAGTACGACGGCGGCGAGACCACCGCGACGGTCGACCAGACCGCCCGCGCGGGTGAATGGGTCAGCCTGGGCGAGTTCACCTTCGCCGAGGGCAACACCCACTCGATCACCCTGACCGACGAGGCGAACGGAACCGTCGCCGCGGACGCGGTCAAGCTGGTCCGTGACGCCGGCGGTGAGACCGACACCGAGAAGAAGGACTTCCACTACACCTACGACCCCAACGCCAACCTCACCCTGATCGAGGACAACTCCCCCACCGCGAAGATCGACGTCTGGGACATCGCCTACACCGGCCTGAACCAGATCGACACGATCAAGGAGAAGCTCGACGGCGTGGTGAAGAACACCACGACCTACCGCTACAACGAGAACGGCGCCGTCACCGAGCGCACCCACGACAAGACGCTGGCGACCTACCGCTACGACGTCCGCGACCTCGTCGACCAGGTCGTCAACAAGAAGTCGGCCACCGACACCGCGCCGAAGACCACCGGCTACACCTACACGCCCAGAGCCGAACGGCTGACCGAGACCAAGGCCAACGGCAACACCGTCGCCTACGACTACTTCCTCGACGGCCTGCTGCGGCACTCGATCGAGAAGAAACCAGGCGGCACGGTGGTCTCCGAGCACACCATCGGCTACCAGGGCAACCTGCAGCGCTCCCGCGACCTGACCAAGCTGCAGAACGCCGACTCCCCCGGCGCCTACCTGGAGAACGAGTACACCTACACCTACGACCCCCGCGACCGCATCGCCAAGTCCGTCAAGACACCCGTCGGCGGCGGCGCGGCGACCACTGACATCTACTGGCACGACGCCAACAGCAACGTCTACGACCAGACGGTGCTGGGCAAGCAGACCACCTTCACCTTCGACCGCAACCGGCTGATGACCTCCACCACCGCCGGGGCCACCAGCACCTACACCTACGACCCGTACGGCCGGCTGCGCACCATCACCGGCGGCGGCAAGGTTCGGGAGAAGTACACCTACGACGGCTTCGACCACGTCACCCGGCACGAGAAGCTCGGCGGCGACGGGGCCACCCCGACGGTGACCACCTACACCTACGACCCGCTGGACCGCACCACCTCCAAGACGGAGAAGGAAGGCACCGACAAGGCCAAGACCACCCTCTACTCCTACCTCGGCCTCTCAGGTGAGGTGCTGGACGAGGAGGTCGCCGGCAAACTGGTCCGCTCCTTCCAGTACAGCCCGTGGGGCGAGCGGCTGTCGCAGGTGAAGACCACCGCCGCCGGCGGGGAGGAGTCCTCCTACTACGGCTACAACGCCCACACCGACGTCGAAGCCATCACCGGCGAGTCCGGCGACACCCGCGCCACCTACGGCTACACCGCCTACGGCAGCAACGACGACGCCCTGTTCACCGGCGTCGACAAACCCGACCCCGCGAACCCCACCGCCAAGGACGAGTACAACCCCTACCGCTTCAACGCCAAGCGCTGGGACAACTCCACCGGCATGTACGACATGGGGTTCCGCGACTACAACCCCGGCCTCAACCGCTTCCTCACCCTCGACTCCTACAACGGCGCCCTGGCCGACCTCAGCCTCGGCACCGACCCCTGGACCGCCAACCGCTACGCCTTCACCGGCGGCAACCCCATCACCGGCATCGAACTCGACGGCCACGACCCCTACGGATGCTCACCGAACTCCCCCGACTGCGTGAGCAAGAACAACGCGATCGCCCGCAAACAGGCAGGACTCCCCGCCTACGACAAGAACGGCTACGGCGGAACCTACCAAGCAGGAACAGGCCCCGCTCCGTCACCGACACCACAGCCGTCGCCTCTGGCACCCGTGCCGGATGCCGCCCCCACCGCCGATCCGTCCGCGACTCCCAGCCCCATGCCCGGCGAGGACATCAACGCCTACTTCACGTTCTGCAAGAAGATCGGTCATCAGAATTGCCGGTGGGGCAAGTCAGAGGTGGCCGCACTTTACGATCTTTTTGTTGCGGACTACGTCAACTGTGCCGGCGGAGATGGCGGGGCTTGCGTGTGGGCCGCCATTTCCGTGATACCGGTCGGCAAGCTAGGAAAGCTCGGCAAGCTCGGCAAGCTCGGCGGCGCGGCCAAAGCGGCACATTTGATCGGCAAGGGCGACGACCCGCTCGTCCCCGAACTCGTCAAAGACATCAATGCCCGCTATCCAGGCCATGTCGTGGCTCAGGGAATCGAAATCATGGGGGCCGACGGAAAGCCTCTCACCGACTTCGATATCGTGACCAAGAACGCAGTGATCCAAGTGAAAGCAGGCTCGGGCAAGGGCGCCCTGAAGCAGGCCTTGGCCACACAGAGCCTGACGGGCTACCCAGTGATCGTGTACCTTCCGGAAGGGCGCGGAAGCGTCATCAAGAGTCTCGAAAAGGCTGGGATAATGGTCACCCGAGATAAGAATGTACTGCTGGACGTCCTGGCGCCGTAGGCTTCACACCCTCTCGGCAGCTGCCCGGCCAACAAGGAGGCATCGCCATGCGACCCACCATCGTGCTCCTGAGTGACGTGGATACTCACAGAAAGCTCGTGGACCGACTGCGCCATGTCGGCTCCTACAGCAAGGGGGAGTTCTTCGATCACCTGGAACAAGGGGGATTTTCTTTCGGCGTCGACTTGTCCGGTGACGTCATCGCCGAGTTCGAGAAGGAGGAAATCGCTGAAATATCCCAAGAACTGGGAGAATTCAGTGCGATACTCATCGAGTATCCCGACATGCCCTCCATCCGCCGGCTCCTTCCGGAAGTCATCCAGGGGCTCGACGGGCTCCTTGACACAAATCACGGAGAGCTCCTCAGGTATGACCAGGTTCTGGAACGGTTCCATCTGGACCCCTTCTGGGACTGGAGGAATCACGATCCCGGAAAGGGCCGGGAAGCGGGAAACGAAACCTGACCTGGATGTTCATACGCCCGGGGGGACAGGAGGCCGTCCTCGTGGCCGCCGGCGCCTCACCCGAGTCGGCAAGCAGTTGACGGGCCGCCCACACGGCGCATAGTGCGGCCAAAGCGCCGGGTCGAGCGGGAATTCCCGCTCGACCCGGCGCGACGCTTCCGCAATCGCGCCCCATGTCGTACCTGGCGCTGGGCAACCCCACCGGCAGGTACGACGTGGAGTTCCGCGACCTCAACCCCGGCCTCAACCACCTCCTCACCCTGGACGGACCTCGGCACCGCCCCCTGGACCGCCAACCATCACGCCTTCACCGGCGGCAACCCCGTCTCCTACGTCGAGATCGACAGCCGTCTGTTCGGCCTGTCGCTGTCGGACGTCGGCCATCCGGCCCTGGACGTGGTCGGCATGGTCCCGGCCGTCGGCGAGGTCGCCGACCTGGCCAACGCCGCCTGGTACACCGCCGAGGGCAACTACGTCGACGCCGCCCGGTCGGCGGCCGCCGCCATCCTCTTCGCCGGCACCGCCGCCACCGCGGTCAAATGGATGAAGACCACCGTCAAGGTCGCCGGAAACGTCACCGGCGCCGCCAACGCCGTCAAGAAGGCGGCCGGAACTCTCAACAAGTTCTCCGACCGCCTGGCCGCCGCCGTCAAGGCCGGCAACGACGCCGCCGCTGACGATCGAGAAACAGATCATGAACGCCCACCGGGTGAAACAGAGCGCCCAGGCCGTGCTGAGCAAGGACAAGAAGGGCACCACCGTCACCACCCGGAAGCAGGTGCCGGCCAAGCCCAAGAGCCAGCCCGGCGGAGCCGCCAGCGCCTGCCCGATCAGCAGCTTCCTCCCCGGCACCAAGGTTCTGCTCGCCGACGGCACCCACAAGGCGATCGACACCCTGAAGGTCGGCGACAAGGTCATCGCCACCGACCCGGCGACCGGCGCCACCGCCGCCAAGCCGGTGCTCAAGACGATCACCAGCAAGGGCGTCAAACGCCTGGTCACCATCACCGGCGACGTCGACGGCGACCGGGGCGCCAAGACCGGCAGTGTGACCGCCACCGACCGCCACCCCAGCTGGGTCCCCGAGTACGGTGCCTGGACCGACGCCGGACAGTTCCGCCCCGGCATGTGGCTGCGGACCTCCGCCGGCACCCACGTCCAGATCACCGCCGTCCGCCACGAGGTACGGCACGGCCAGCGCGTCCACAACCTGTCCGCCGCCGACATCCACACCTACTCACACGGCCGCGGGAGAGGCCGACCTCCTCGTTCACAACACCGAATGTGGCGAGACGTTCTACCGGGCGATGAGCGAAAGAGAGTTCAATCAGCTTGGGCCGAACGGCGAGATTACCGTGAAGGGAACGGAGAATTTTGTCACCCAGTCCCGGGAGCACCTGGATCGGCGACTTCAGGAGAGTAGATGATTGGCCATGAATCATGGAGCAGGAGATAATATCATCGAAAAGGTCGATTCACTGATAGATGGCTATATCTCGCCGGAGCGCGCCCAGGAGATCGCGAAAAGATATCCAGCCGTCTCAAGTACCGTGGTGGGATGGATCAAAGAATCAGCGGCGCAGCGCAACTGGCGCCGTGTTGAAAGATTCGCGAACCTTGCCGCCGCACTCAAGGTAGCCGGCCTCGGCGGCACCGTCACCGAACTCATAGATTCAGATGTCAAGGGAATCGATTACGAAGACCTCATAGATATTCTCGGAGAGATCAGAGAGGATGCCTCAGCGAACAGCATGTTCCGGCTCGCGGAACGCTCGTGTGAACACGAAGCGCCAGCTTTCTGGCTTTGCCAGAAAGTGATTCTCTCGCTTAGCGAACTGAACACAGATGAGGCGATGGATAAACTGCGGATGATGACCACAGCAGCCTGGCCATCAGCAGTTCGATGGCACGCTGCCGTTGCTCTCGGCATAGAGGAACAGCTCGGCTTCGTTGAGCATCATATGCTTGGATACTAACGTAGGCGATCGTGGCGGCGGCAAGACCGACACCGTTACGGTTCCCGATGGAGTTGACCTCGGCCGCTTCAGAAACAGCTTCAAAAAGTACTACGCCGACATCGGCGGAGCCAGAAACCCTACCGGCATGGAACAGGTTCAGGAATAACTGAACGCAGCCATTAACGCTTGCCGAGAAATCAGGGAGCACGTATGCGGCGGGTGGCTTGTAACTTTAGCCGCCGATCACGTGACCCGTATACGAATATTCATCCGCGAACGGGACAGGTCGATCCCAATCGACTTGTATCTGCCGATGGGCGCCGCAGCATTCGGATGGGTGATCATGAGATGAACAGCAAACCCACGAGATTCCACTATCACATGGAAACATAGGATTGGAATTCCGTCACCAATACATGGACCGCCAGCAATACAATGCAGCGCGTTCCACTGGGGCTGAAATAATGAGAGTGGGAGTTCTGCAAATAATAGACCATTCGCTAGGAATCGTATCTTTCCGATGCGCGCCCGGCACCGCGTCCGACCGCTGGATGGGGCCGAATCCCGCAGATACGGGCCAATTCGATGTCGAGATAGAGGTTCCGGAGGAGGTGACGGAGTGGGTGACGGCCCCGTCGAGCACCGCTTCCCTTTCGAAGGTCGCCGGGACAGATCTTGTCACCCTCGTTACGGGCGAGGTTGTCAAGTTTAACGATGACGATGATCCAGTCGTGGGGATTAGGGTGGGATCGGACATCATCCTGATTGAAATCCCGAATCTCAGGTCAGAGCTTCCCATCAAGGGGTTCATTTCCTTCCAGGTTCCCGAACTGCAGCTTTATCCCTATGATCTGTGAATAGCCTAGGCGTCGCAGATATAGAGACTGCGTGGGATGCGCCTTGGAGGATCTGTACAGGTTCTCGTGAGAGTGGCGCTTGACTCTCAACAGCTTCGGCCAATTGGGAGTTCCAGCGCCGCTGATAAGGCCCCACCGAGCGTGCTCGGTGGGGCCTTCTGAGGCTCTTGGCCACAACGTCAATGAGGTGATCTCAGCGATTTCTACGCCAGGCACCCGTGCTCGGAATGAGTGAGGATGAACGCGGCCTTGACGATGCACCGATCCTGCTTGGGCCGACGGTGATGCGTTGCAGGGTGCGCCAGCGTTGGGTGAGCAGGGCGAATCTGCGTTCCCCAGACAGCGCAGGGTGCGTAGGAGTTCGTTGCGGGTGCGGGAGCCGACGTCGAGGGGCCCACCGTCAGCCGGGTTCTTGGTGGGAGTGCGGATGCCGGTGTCGGCGCCGTCATGGCCGGAGTCGGCCATGATGGTCAGGCCGCGGACGACCAGTGGGTGCAGAGCCGACAGGACGTGGATGTGGGCGGCGGTCAGGCCGCAGGCGGGGCCGGGTTCGATGATCGAGATTCGGAACCGGTCGTTCTGTGGTGAAGATCAAAATGAGCCGGTAGGGTGCGGCGAGTGCCGATATCGCGTGGCATTCGCGCAGCGTTCGCCCTCGTGCTGCTGGGAAGCCTCGTCGTGGCCGGTGCGCCGGAGGCGGCCGAGACGTCCATGTGCAGCTTCGGGGGCTTCGGCTCCATATCGATGACGTGCTACGACTCCGAGGGGCGCTGGGACACGGAGTTGGAGGCGGCGATCCGGGCGCGGGCGCTCAGCCCGGCCCAGGCCCGCGCGGCCGGCTGCGAACCCGTCTCCTGGGAGGGGGAGGGACCGGAACCGGAGGTGATCACCGAACCGCTCGTCACCGACGAACCGACGCCCGCCTTCAGCCCGCGCGCCCTCGACCCGGCGGTCGCCGCCCGGGTGGAGCGGGCGTGGGACGGGATCGAACGCTGGCTCGGCGCGCACGCCTCGGCCACGCTGCGCAGGCTCCGGCATCCGGCGCAGGCGCACGACGTCGCCCGGTGGGAGCACTACCAGCGGGCCCGGCTCCCCGACGACCTGTACGCGTCGCTGCTCCGCCACGACGGAGCCGACGGGAACTTCGGCGCCGGATTCCAGCTGCCGTTCTCCCACGGCCTGGCCTCACTGGACAGCTTCACCAGCCTGCGCTCGTACAACTGCCGCGACCTGGTGATGGAGGGGCCGCCGGAGGCGGCCGACCCCGAGAGCGGCACCTGGCACGGCAGCCTGCTGCCGTTCGCCGCCACAGGCTACGGCCAGGAGCTGTTCGTCAATCCGCGCACCGGCCGGGTCGGCGAGAAGGAGTACGGCCGCAACCTGCGCTACGACGGCCCGATGGGCTGGCCCTCCTACCTGGCGCTGCTGGAGGCGCTGGCTTCCTCCCTGGAGAGCGGTACGGCACTGCGCGAGCGGTACCCGGCCGTCACCACGGGCTGCGAGCTGCGCTGGAACGAAGAGCCGGCCGACGCACTGCCCGGCGGCTGCGCCGGCGCCCCGCGCCCGTCCCCGACCCCCACCCCGTCCCCGACCCCGGTCTCGCAGGAGCTCACCCCGGCGCAGGCCCGCGCCAGCGGTTGCCGCCCCGCCCGGCGGCGGCCCGCCGTACGGCCCGTGGATCCCGCGGTCGCCGCGCGGGTGAACGCGGCGTGGCGACGGATCGAGCGCTGGCTGGCGGCCAGGGCGCCGGTGAGCCACCGGACCCTGTACGGCCCGGCCACCCCGGTTCAGATCGCCAGGGCCGAGGCGGCGATGGGCATGAGGTTCCCCGACGACCTGCGGGCGTCCCTGCTGCGGCACGACGGCGCCCGCTACTGGGGCGGGTTCGGTCCCGCGCCGTTCTACGAGTTCATGTCGGTCAAGGCGCTGCACGCGGACTGGAAGATGCTGTGCGGCATCGTCCTGGGCGGGCCCGAGGAGATGGCCGGCTACTGGTGGGACGGTCATCTCCTGCCGTTCGCGACCGCCATCGACGGCGGTAACCTGTTCATCGACACCCGCACCGGCAAGACCGGCGAGTACTTCAACGAGACGGGACTGCAACTCGATGGCGACGTCGTCTGGCCTTCCTATCTCGCCCTGCTCCGGGCCACCGCCGACTCCCTGGAGACCGGGAGACCGATCCGCGGCTGGCGTCCCGTGGTGCGGAAGGGCCAGCTGGACTGGAAGCAGGCGCGGTGACGGGAAGGGGTCTCACCGATGCGACCGGTGAGGCCCTCTGGCTTCCGCCGACCGGCCTGGCCGGCCACCGGTGCTGAGCACCCGCCGCATCGGCCGGCGCCGCACCCATGAGTAGCCGATGTACGGCGACGGCGGCCCTCGTCAGCGGATGTCATGGTCGGGGTGGGTCTGGTCGTACGCGTGCCGCGCCTCGGCGATGACGGCGCGGTGGGCGAGTGACCAGTCGGCGAGCGCCTTGACCAGGTGGGTCAGATCGGTCCCGGTCCCGGTCAGGCGGTAGTCGACCTGGGCCGGGACGGTCGGGTACACGGTGCGCAGCACGAGGCCGTCGCGTTCGAGCCTGCGCACGGTGAGGGTGAGCATGCGCTGGGAGATGCCGTCGATGGCGCGCTGCAGTTCGCGGAACCGGCGCGGCCCGCTCGCGAGCTCGACGATCACGAGCACCGACCATTTATCGCCGATGCGGTCCAGGACATCGCGGATGCCGCAGTCGGGGTGGTCCGCGCGTCCGCAGGGGTCAAGGTCGGCGGGGGCGGTTACCCCGGTGTGCGTGGGTGACATCGAACTGCCTTCTTGTGGCCGGTGGGCGTGCGGTCAAGGATCAAGCGTAGTTACCGATGAGAACCACGACGGAAGACTGTGATTCATATGATCCTGGTGACGGGAGCGAACGGGAACCTGGGCTCGGCCACCCTCGCCGCGCTGCGTGCCCGCGGCATCGCCGCGACGGGTGGAAGCCGCACGCCGGGCGGGGGGATGCGGCGTCTCGACTTCGACGACCACGCGGGGCTCGATCTCGCCGGGGTGTCGACCCTGGTGCTGATCTCCGCCGGTTACGCCGAGGACGACCAGGTCATCGAGCGGCACGCGGCGGTTCTGGACGCCGCCGTCCGCGACGGCGTCGGCCATGTCGTCTACACGAGCCTGACCACGGCCGGCGACCACCTCGGTTTCGCGCCGGCGCACCGTGCCACCGAACGCCTCGTGCGGGCGAGCGGACTGCCGTGGACGATCCTGCGCAACGGCCTGTACGCCGAACTCTTCGGCGGCCTGCTGATGTGGGCCGGAGACGGCCTGGAGTCCCCGTTCGGGGACGGAGCCCTGGCGGCGGTCGCGCGGGAGGACCTCGCCGACGCCGCGGCGGTCGTCGCGGCGGGTGCGGCGCGACACGGTGGGCGCGTCTACGACCTCGTCGGTACGCCGATCACGGCGGGTCAGGTGGCCGACCGGCTCGGGGTTCCGCACCGCGCCATCGGCCTGGGCGAGTACCGGCGCAGGCTCCTGGAGGCGCCGGGTCTCCTGCCGTTCCAGCCGCCCATGCTCGCCTCGATCGCCACGGGCATCCGGCACGGCTTCCTGGACGGCACCGCTCCCGACCTCACGGGCCTTCTCGGCCGCCCGGCCCGCGACCCGCTGGCCGCAGCCGTCGCGGTCGCCTCCGCCACACGCCCGAAGGCACACGTCTGACAGCACGCGTCTGACCGCCGTACCGCACGCCGGGCGGTGAACCGGGTCCTCCCCGCGGCCGTCCCGGGAGGACCCGGTCACGGCCACGGGCCACCCGGCGCCTTCCGGCGCTCAGCCGGCGGACGGCGAGCGGTGGACGGGGCCGACGGGCCGGTCGCCGCGCGGGGTGACGGCGCGCAGGATCGACACCAGCGACGGGCGGGGCATGAGGAAGGCCGGTCATGGGGACACGGCGGCGGCCGGTCCGCCCGGCCGGTGCGCCGCGTCCGCCAGGAGGCGTGCCGCCGTCTCGACGTCCCGTTCGGTCGTCCACCGTCCCAGCGAGAGGCGCACCGCGCCCAGCGCCCGGTCCCGGTCCAGTCCCATCGCCAGGAGAACGGCGGAGGGCTCAGGGTCGCCGGTGTGGCAGGCGGAGCCGGTCGCGGCGGCGACCCGCGGCGTCGCGGCGAGGAGGTCGACCCCCCTGGCCCCGGAGACGCTGACGTTGAGGGTGCCGGGCAGCCGCCGGCCGGGATGCCCGTTGAGCAGGACCCTTCCGGGCAGCCGCTGGTGCAGCCGCAGGTGCAGCAGGTCGCGCAGGGCGCTCAGCCGCGCCGCCTCCCGGGGCGTCTCCTCGGCGGCGATCCGGGAGGCCGCGCCCAGCGCGACGGCGTAGGCGGTGTTCTCGGTGCCGGCCCGCAGCCCTCCCTCCTGGCCTCCGCCGTGGAGCAGCGGCTCGATGTCCACCCCCTCGCGCACGTAGAGCGCACCGATCCCCTTGGGTGCGTACAGCTTGTGGCCGGCCACGGTGAGCAGATCCACGCCGAGATCGCCGACCGCCAGCGGGATCTTGCCGGCCGCCTGGGCGGCGTCCGTGTGGAACAGCGCCCCGTGACGGTGCGCGATCCCGGCCAGCTCCGCGACGGGCTGCAGGACGCCCGTCTCCCCGTTGGCCGTCATGATCGAGACGAGGTGCGTCCGCGCCGTGACGGCCGCCTCCAGCTCGGCCGGATCGACCAGGCCGCGCTCGTCCACGGGCAGGTAGGTGACACGGACGCCGTGCAGCCGCGCGAGGCTCTGACAGGTCCGCAGCACGGCGGGGTGCTCGGTCCGCTGGGTGACGACGTGACCGCCGGGCGGGACCAGCCCGCGGATCGCCGTCACGTCGGACTCCGAGCCGCCGCTGGTGAAGACGATCTCCTCGGGCCGGCTTCCGATGAGCCCGGCCACCTCGCTCCGGGCCTCGGCGAGGGCCCGGCGTGGCCGTTCGGCGTAACCGTAGGAGGTCGAGGGATTGCCGAAGAACCGGCTGACGTACGGCCAGGCGGCCTCGGCGACCCGCGGATCGACCGGCGTGGTGGCGTTGTAGTCGAGGTAGATGACGTCCTCGTCGAGGCCCGGATGACCCACGTCGCGCCCGCTCTCGGTCAGGAGCGCGGCGGGCGGCCCCGCGCGCCGCCGCTCAGGAAGCCCGTCTTCCGGAAAGCATCGCACGGGCTCCCCGGCCACGAGGAACGGCGCGTGCTTCCCGTACGGCTTCCCGCCCGTTCCCCCGGCTTTCCCCGGCTCCCCGGGATCGGCCGGACGGCACCGTGACGCCCGGCGGACCGGTGCCTTCGGGGCCGAGGCGTTCGCCGGCGCTCCGATCCGGCGGTGAGGGCCGGCCGCCGGGAGAGGCGGCGGGGCCGGCCCGGTGCCGTCCGAGGTCAGCGGACGGGCAGGCCGGTGACCGCGCGGCCGATGATGAGGCGCTGGATCTCGGACGTGCCCTCGAAGATGGTGAAGATCTTGGCGTCGCGGTGGAAACGCTCGACCGGGTGCTCGCGGGTGTAGCCGGCGCCGCCGAGGATCTGGATGGCCTGCTCGGTCACCCAGACGGCGGCCTCGCCGGCCACGAGCTTGCACATCGACCCCTCGGCCTGGCCGAAGGAGCGCTCGTTGCGGGCCATCCAGGCGGCGCGCCAGGTCATCAGGCGGGCCATGTCGACGCGGGTGGCCATGTCGGCGAGCCGGAACGCGATCGCCTGGTTCTCGCCGATCTTCCGGCCGAACTGCTCGCGCTCGCGGGCGTAGTCGCGGGCGTACTCGTACGCCGCGCGGGCGATGCCCACGGCCATCGCCGCCACCACCGGGCGGGTCGTCTCGAAGGTCCGCATCGCCCCCTGCTCGCCCGCCCGCCCGCCGGCGCGGACCCGCTCCAGCCGGGCCTCCAGCTTCTCCCGGCCGCCGACCAGGCACGAGCCCGGCACCCGGACGTCCTCCAGGACGACCTCGGCGGTGTGGGAGGCGCGGATGCCGTGCTTCTTGAACTTCTGGCCCATCGTCAGGCCCGGCGTGCCGGGCGGGACGATGAAGGACGCCTGGCCCCGGGTGCCCAGCGCCGGATCCACCGAGGCGACGACGACGTGGACGTTCGCGATGCCGCCGTTGGTGACCCAGGTCTTGACGCCGTTGAGGATCCAGTCGTCGCCGTCGGGGACGGCGCGGGTGCGGATGGCGCCGACGTCGGAGCCTGCGTCGGGCTCGGAGGCGCAGAACGCGCCGACCCTGACGTCGTCGGGGGTGCCGAACATCTGCGGCAGCCACTCCCCCACCTGCTCGGGAGTGCCGCCGGAGGCCAGGGACGCCGCGGCAAGGCCGGTGCCGGCGATGGACAGGCCGATGCCGGCGTCGCCCCAGAAGAGCTCCTCGAACGCGGCGATCAGGCCCAGTCCGCTGGGCTCGAACCACTGCTGCGCGAAGAAGTCGAGCGAGTACAGCCCGATCCGGGCGGCCTCCTGGATGACCGGCCAGGGCGTCTCCTCGCGCTCGTCCCACTCGGCCCCGGCGGGGCGGACGACCGTGCGGGCGAACTCCCGCACCCAGTCGCGCACCTCCCGCACGTCGTCACCCAGCTCCGGGCAGAAGCCGGCCTCGCTCATCGTGATCAACTCCTTTCGCGCGCTGCCCACCGTAACGGCTCGCCCGGCCGCCCGGTAGGCCAGGGCGTACGGCGGGGCCGCCGGACGGCCGGTGCGGCGGCCGCGGGTTCCGGGACGCGCGGGTTCCGGGACGCGCGGGCGCCGCGGGCGGGATCACGCGCGGCCGGTGCGGGCGGCGGCGGCCAAGGCCAGGACGCCGAGGAGGAGCAGGGCGGCCGTGCCGTACATCAGGAGGCCGAACCCGCCGCCGGCGAAGGCGGTGGCGAGCTGCGGTCCGAGGCTCCCGCCGAGGAAGAGGGAGAAGGTGAACAGGGACAGGGCGGTGCCGCGGGCGCCGCCGGCGATCGCGCCGATGTTCTCGTTGACCGCGGGCGTGCCGGCGGCGACGCCGAAGACGTAGAGGGCGAGGAGCAGTGCGAGCCCGGTCACGCCCGGTTCGGCGGCCCCGGCGACGACGAGCGCGAGGGCCGCCACAACGAGCAGCGCCGTCGACCGCCGGGGAGCGGGGAAGCGGGCCAGCACGGGGGTCAGCAGCGGGACGGCCAGCATGGACGGCAGGCCGCTGATCCGCAGGGCGAGCAGGGCCTGGGGTGAGCCGGTGACCTCGGCGGGGCCGGCGAGCTGCAGGCCGGTGTAGACGGCGACGAACGTGGTCAGGATGGTGACGGTTCCGGCGTAGCGGAGCAGCAGCGCGGGGGTGGCCAGCAGGGACGGGATCGCGCGGTAGGCGGAGACAAGGGAGCCGGTGGCCGTACGCGGCGGGTCGGGCAGCATGACGGCGCGGGCGGCGACGGCGGAGGCCGCGAACCCCGCGGCCGACAGCAGGAACACCCCGCGCCAGCCGATCGCCCCCGCCAGCGCCTGGGCGGCGACCTGGAGCAGCACCGCGGCGGCGAGGAAGGCGCTGGTGATGGTGGCCAGTGACAGCGTACGGCGGTGCGGGGTGACGCGTTCGCCCAGGTAGGCCATGGCCGCCGGGGGGAAGACCGAGACCGCGACGCCCTGGAGCACGCGGAGCCCGATCGCCGCGCCGGGTCCCGGCGCGACGGTGACGAGGGCGGTGGCGACCGCGGCGGCCAGCAGGCCGGCGAGGATCAGGCGCCTGCGGCCGTACCGGTCGGAGAGCGGGCCGAAGATCAGGAATCCGGCGGCGTAGCCCACGCCGAACGCGGTGACGAGCCAGGTCAGGCTCGCCTGGGCGGCGCCCCAGCCGGCGGCCATGCCGTGCAGCAGGGGGATCACCACGTACAGCTGGCCACTGGACAGCACGGCGGCGAGGGAGAAGACGGCGAGGGTGCGTCCGAGGGGGGCGAACCCGCCGGAGCGGAGGGCCGCGGCCTGGGTGGCCGGGGCCGGCGGGGAGATCGTCATGGCAGGACCGTAGCCAACCAACCGGTTGGAAGTCAACCAACCGGTTGGTTCCACGGAAGGGCGGTCGTCCCGTACACTCGGCGCATGCCGAAGGAAGCCACCAGGGACGCCCTCCTGTCCGCCGCCCGCGCCGAGTTCGCCGCCCACGGCATCGCCGGGGCCCGCGTCGACCGCATCGCCGAGCGCGCCGGAGTCAACAAGGAGCGCATCTACGGCTACTTCGGCAGCAAGGAGAAGCTCTTCGACCAGGTCATGATCACCGTGATGGACGAGCTGACCGCGGCGGTCGCCATGCCCGGCGACGACCCGGTCGAGTACGTCGCCAGGCTCCACGACTACTACCGCACCCACCCGGAGCTGGTCCGCCTGCTGATGTGGGAGTCGCTGCACTACCGCGACGGCGAGCTGGAGGGGCAGGAGCACCGGGTCACCAAATGCGAGAGGAAGGCCGAGTCGCTCGCCGCGGGACTCGGCCGCGAGCCGTCCCAGGAGACGGCGCGCACCATGATGACACTGATCGGCCTGGCCGCCTGGCCGGCGGTCATGTCGCGGCTCGGCCGGATCATCCTCGGCGACGAGGCGGCGACCGAGGAGGGGCGGCTGCGGATGCGCGAGCACCTCGTCGCCTTCGCGCGGACCGCCCTGGCCGGTGAGGCGGACGGCGCCCGCCCGGCCCAGGGCGGGGAACCGGCGACCGCGGACGGCGTCCGCCCGGCCGGCCCCGCCGAGTAGAACGGCCCGGCCAGGCCGCCGACCGCGTGAGCCGGGACGCTCCGTGGGCCGTCTCCATGCCCGCGGGCGGCGAGAGGAGCCGGTGGCGGGCGCGCACCGAGCGCATCCGCCACCGGCCCGTTCCCGTCACCGGCCGCCTCCGATCGTGCCCGGCGGCCGGAACTCGTCTCAGAGCCGGTCGAGGATCTTCCGCATCTGCCCGATCTCGGCCCGCTGGGCGATAACGATGTCGGCGGCGAGCTTCTTCGCGCCGGGGTCGGCGCCCTGCGCCCGCTCGGTCTCGGCCATGTCGACCGCCCCCTCATGGTGGGCGATCATCATCTTCGAGAACATCCGGTCGAACCCGGCGCCCTCGGCCGCCTTGAGACCGGCCATGTCCTCCTCGCTCATCATGCCGGGCATGTCGTGTCCCATGTGGCCGCCGTCGGGCATCTCGGGCGCACCCCATGCCTTGAGCCAGCCGGTCATGGTGGCGATCTCCGGGTCCTGCGCTCCCTTGATCTTCGCTGCCAGGTTCCTCACCTCCGGGTCCGAGGCCCGGGTCGCGGCGAGTTCGGCCATCGTGACGGCCTGCCGGTGGTGCGGGATCATCATCTGGGCGAACATCACGTCGGCGGCGTTGAACGCGGCGGTGTGCGAGGCGGTCGCGGCGGGCGTGGGCGCCCCGCTCGGCATGCCGGTCATGCCGTCGTGACCCGGCCGGGCGGCCGTCGTGCCGTCCCCGCCGCCGCAGGCGGTGAGCAGCGCGAGGGCGCCGGCCCCGGCGACGACGGCGAGGGCGAACCTGCGCGGGGCGGGGCGGTTGAGGTGGTGGGTGGACATCTTCGCGTTCTCTTTTCGTTTCCGTCGGATCTGCGAACCGGTCGTCCGCGGGCGCGTTCCAGCCGCCGCCCACGGGAACGGCCGGCCTATATGCGCAGGACCGACAGACGTGCGAGACGCAGAGCCGTCCTTCGCGGGGGCGGCCGGGCGACGAACGGCACCGGCCGTACGCCGGCGGGCCGTGCCTCCAGGCTCCGGCGCGTCCACATCCACGCCGCTCCGGCGAGGAGCAGCGACACGAGCGAGGTGAGCACGGCCAGGCAGACGGAGGACGGATCGGAGGAGGGAAGGGGGCCGCCGGGGCCGGAGAGCGACCGCCGGAGGTCCGGTGCCGGGTGTGACGCCGCGTCTCCGTGGTGGCCGAACGGGAGAGCGGCGGACGGGAGAGCGCGGACCGCGGCGGATGGGAGAGCGTGAACCGCGGCGGATGGGAGAGCGTGAACCGCGGGGGCGGCCTCGACCATGCCGGGCATGCCGTCGTGCCGCCCGCCATGGTCGAGGTGCCCGAGCGTGTGCATCCCGGCGACGCCGAGGACCAGGGCGACGAGGAGCAGCCAGCGATGCGCCGGAAGGGCGGGCCGGCGGGCCGTACCGTCCATCTCCCCTCCCCCACGCTCGCGCTCCGCCCGTCGGCACGGGCCTGTCACCGCAGGAAAGCATAGGTCGGCCCGGCGCCGGTCCCGCGGCGGGCACGGCCGTACCGGGTTCGCGACGGGGCGGCTCCAGTCGCACCCGGAACGGGGGTGGGCCCGGTGACCCGCCGGGACGCGGCGTGTCTACCGTGGGAGGAGGGACCGCACGAGCGGTTGGGGGTCGAGATGACACGACACGCGGTAACGGCGCGGATCGCGGCCGGGGCGCTCCTGGCGGCCGTGGCGGTGGGCGTCACCGCCACCGGTGCGGCCGGGCAGCCGACCCCGGCCCCTTCCGGATCGCGAAGCCCCTGCCCGCCCACCGGCCCCGGCATGGGACCGGGCATGGGGCCGGACATGGGTTCGAGCATGGGGCCGGGCATGGGGCCGGGCGGCCCGATGCACGCGGCGGACAACGAGTACGCCTATCTGGCGCGGATGATCCCACACCACCGGGAGGCCGTCAGCGCGGCGGAGCAGCTACGGCGCTCCGACCGGCCGGAACTGCGCCGCCTGGCCGAGTCGATCGTCACCACACAGAACGCCGAGATCGCGAAGATGCGGGGCTGGCTGGCCGAGTGGTACCCCGGGTGCCCCGCGGAGATCCGGCAGCGGCCGATGATGAGCGACCTGTCAGGGCTGTCGGGTGAGGCGCTGGACCGGACGTTCCTGCGGGAGATGATCCGGCACCACATGATGGCGGTCATGATGTCCCAACGGCTGCTGGCACACGGGGACATCCGGCACCCGCAGGTCGCGGAGTTCGCGCGCACCGTGCGGGACGACCAGTGGGCCGAGATCCGGCGGATGCACCGGTGGCTGACCGAGTGGTACGGCGAGCGGGGCATGCCGCACGGCCCGATGCCGACGCCCACGGGCACGGCCCCCGCTCCCGGCCCGGAGACGCCTTCGGAACCGGCGCCCACGCGAACGGGCTGACTCCCGGATCTCGCCCCCATGATCCGGGGCGGCAGGCCGGGATCGGGCCCCGGGGCCGGACGCACGGCCCGAGGCCGGTCCCGGAGTCCAAGGCGTCCGAAGCCGTCCTGACCTTCGCCCCTGCCACCCCGGCCTCCCGGGAACATCCCGGCCGGCGGCCCCCGCCGCGCGGCGGTCGTGTACCCCTCCGGGAAGGTCAGCCGGGGGCGTGGGAGCGCCGGTCGGGGACGGTGGACATCGGAGGGCGCTCGGCGACGGCCGTGTCGCGGACGACCGCCCGGTGCCCCACCGCCCTCTCGGACCCTCCGGTCCCTCCGGCCTTTTCGGTGCTCCCGGCGCTCCCGGCCTCCCCGATGCTCCCGGCCTCGCGGCGGAACTGCACCAGCCGGGGGGACGGCTCGTGCAGGGGGATCATCTTGTTCTGGCGTTCCAGCCGGGACCAGCAGGTCTGCAGGATCTGGGCGGCCATCCCGCCGAGCGCCTCGGTGGACTGGTGGGAGTGGACCCGGCGGCCCAGGTCGACCTGGGCGAGCGCGTCGAGCCCGGCGAGCTCCAGCAGGTCGATCAGCAGGGCCAGTTCCACGCCGTAGCCGGTGACGAACGGGACGCGCTCCAGCGCCGAGCGCCGTCCCGCGTACTCCCCCGCCAGAGGCTGGACGAATCCGGCGAGCATCGGCCAGTGCAGGTTGAGCAGCGGGCGGGCGACGAGTTCGGTGACGCGCCCGCCGCCGCCCTGGACGTCCCACAGCGGCCGGTCGTAGCAGCCCTTGACGTAGACCACGTCCGGGTCGGCGAGCAGCGGGCCGAGCAGGCCGGTCACGAACGAGGTCCGGAACTCGCGCAGGTCGGCGTCGACGAAGACCAGCAGGTCGCCCGAGGTCGCGGCGAGCGACTTCCACAGCGCCTCCCCCTTGCCGTCCAGCGGCTTGAGGTCGGGGAGGACCTCGTCCTGCGCCACCACCCTGGCTCCGGCCCGGGCGGCACGCGCGGCGGTGTCGTCCACCGAACGGGAGTCGACGACCACGAGCTCGTCCACCAGGGGGACAGCCTCCATCAGGTCGCGCCGGATCGCGGCGACGATGTCCCCGACCGTCCCGGCCTCGTCACGCGCGGGCAGCACGACGCTGACGGTCGCGTCGCCCTTGGCCTCCAGCAGCCACGGCAGCGGCCAGTCGTCCGACGATGAGGTGCGTCGCCGCAGCCATGCCTCCACCTCAGGCAGCACAGCCCACCCTTCTCACCGTCGACGACCTACGGCTCTCACCATATGTGTCGATAATCATGGACGAGTATCGGGGAACACCTCCTGTCTTCCGCGCTCCCTACAGGTGGGAGGATCGGCACAGACTGGAGGGAAAGGGGCACCATGGACCCGGTGGCCGTGATGAAGGCGGCACGCATCGTCCGTGACGAGCTTGACCGGCTGCTGGGCGGGTCTTCCGGGGAGCTGCGCGAGCAGCTCGATCCGCTGCTGGCGCAGGAGGGCCGGCAGGCTCCCGGACCGCTGGCGGACGCCATCGTGATGCTCATCGTCCAGTACGGCCCCGTCTGGGAACGGTTCAGCGAGCTGATGACCGCGGACGGCACGGACGGCGGCGCGGACAGTGGTGCGCCCGCCGGTCCCGGCGCGCCGCACGGGGCCGCCCCCGCGCTCCCCGCCGGACCCGGCGCGTCGTTCCCGGCCGCCCCCGCGCTCCCCCCAGGACCCGGCGCGCCGTTCCCCGCCGACGGCCCCGGACCGGCCGGGCCGGGCGGTCCGCCGTACGGCCCGCCGCACCCGGGCGCGCCGCTTCCGGGCCCGCTGAACCCGCCGATGCCCCCCGGCCCCGGGATGCCGACCGGTCCCGGGATGCCGCCGCCCGGTTCGCCGAACCCGCCGATGCCCGCCGACCCCGGCCTGCCGTTCCCCGGTTCCCCGAACCCGCCGCCGTTCCCCGGCGCCGAGGGTCCTGGAACGCCGCCCGGCCCGGGAGGACAGATCCCGGGTCCGAACCCGCCGCTCCCCGCGCCGGTCGGCCCGCCGCTGATCGCCGAGCCGGTGGACGTGAACCCGCCGGTCATCGGCCACGTGGAGCCGGAGCCGCCGGCCGGGCCCCCCGCCGGACCGGTCTCCCCGGAGTGGCCGTTCCCCGGCCAGGACGGCCGGGAGGCGCCGTCCCTTCCGTTCCCCGACGGCCGGATCGGGCCGGAGACGCCGTTCGCCGGGCCTCCGGGCGGGAACGTCGTTCCGCCGGCACCGCCCGCCGCGCCGCCGGGACAGGTGTGGCCGCCCCCCGGACAGACAGGACACGCCGGACCGCCCATGCCGGCCGGTGCGCCGCCCGCGCAGACCGGCCCCGCGTGGCCGCCGCCCGGACTGCTGGGTTCCGCGCGGACCGAGGACGCCCAGGCCACCACGTCCGTACGGCGGGGCGGTCCGGAGGAGCCGCCGCACCCCGCCGGTTCGGCGCAGGGCGGCAGGGGCCCCTCGGTGCTCGGCCGGCTGACCGGCGCCTTCCGCAGGCGGCGCGCCGAGCCCGCCCCGACCGGCCCGGAGTGGGCCGGGTTCCCGCTGATCCGGGTGACCGGCGAGGTGGTCGCCGGGACGGAGACCCTGGTGGAGGTCGGCGTGGTGCCCGGCGAACCCGGCGCCGCTCCCGGAACCGTCCCCGGCGCCACGCCCGCGAACCCGGGTTCCGCATCCGCCGGCCCGGCGGCGCCGTACGCCGGGGAGCCGTTCGACCTGGACGTCCAGCTCGTCGCCGAGGGGTTCGAGGCGCCCGGCGGCTGGCGGGTGCGGCTGCGCGTCGATCCGGCCACGCCGTACCCGAGGACGGCGGTGCGCCTGGTGGCGCTCCCGCAGGAGCAGCCGGTCACCGCCCGGCAGATCCAGGCGGTCCACTCGGTGCGCGGCCAGGTCACCGGGTTCGGGGTACGCGCCCTCGCCGTCGTCGGCGCCCCCGGCACGCTCCCCCCGGAGGGCGAGGGGCAGCCGGCCGCCGGGACCAGGATCCGCACGGGAGGCGACGCCGAGCCGCCGGACGTCACCGCGGTCGTCGTCCACGGCGACCAGCCGGGACGGCTGTGGTGGACCTACCACTCGCCGCACTTCCTCACCCCCGACCGGGCGGAGGTCTGCGAGCTGGGCACGCGGATCTCGGAGTTCGGGCGGCATCTGGCGGAGGAGGCCGGCAGCCTCGACGACATGGGACGCCGGATCGCCGCGCGGATCCCCCGGGGGTTCTGGGAACTGCTGCACGCGGTGGCGGCCCGGGTCGCCCCGCGCCGCCCGAGCGTGCTGATCGTCTCCCAGGAGACGCACGTCCCCTGGGAGCTGGCCGCGCTGGAGCACCCGTTCGACCCGTCGATCCCACCGTTCCTGAACTGCCAGACGACGACCGGCCGCTGGCCGCTGGGCGGACGGCGCCCCGAGCTGCCACCGCCGGCGCGGGCGGCCGGGCGGAGCATGGCGGTGGTCTACGGCGGCGCCGAGCCCCACCCGCTGACCGGCGCGTACGGCGCCGCCCGGATCAACCCCGTGCTGGGCGAGGTGCTGGCCCTGCTGTCCCAGCCCACGGACGTGGTGCACTTCACCGCCGGAAGCTCGGCGGCCGAGGCGCTGGGCCGGGGCATGGGCGGCGCGCCGTTCGTCTTCCTGGAGGAGCCGGACGACTGCCAGGCGTTCCTGCTGGCGGGCGCGAGCGCGGTGGTCGCCCCGCTCTGGCCGGTCGGCGACGACGGCCTGGCGCGGGAGTTCTACCGGCGCTGCCTGGCCGGGGAGCCCCCGGCGGAGGTGCTGCGCTCCCTGCGCTGCCAGGCGCCGGCCACCGCGACCGCCTACCGGTTCTTCGGCCACCCGTCGCTGACGCTGCCGCCCGGCGGACCGCCCGTGTGACAGGCCCCGGGCCCCTGTGCGACACGCCGTTCCGGCAGGGAAGGCAGGAGGCCGGGGTGGCGACGCGGTTCAGCCGATGGCGTGGCGCTCCAGGAAGGTGTAGACGTCGGCCTCGTCCACCCCGGGGAAGGAACCCGGGGGCAGCGCGGCCAGGACGTGGGAGTTGCCCCGGGCCGACGGCCAGGCGTAGCCCTCCCAGCGGCGGGCCAGCTCCACCGGCGGGCGGCGGCAGCAGTCGCCGGTGGGGCAGCCGGAGCGGGTCCGGTTGACGGTCTCCCGCCCGCGGAACCAGCGCGACTCCCGGTACGGCACGCCCAGGGTGATCGCGAAGTCCCGCTCGCGGCTCGGATCGACGTGCGCGACGCAGAAGTAGGTCCCGGTGGGCGAGTCGGAGTACTGGTAGAAGACCGAGAACCGGTCGGGCGAGAGGAAGACCTGCCGACCCGACCACTGCTGGCACATCCGCTGGCCCTCGATCGCGCCCTGCTCGTCGGCGGGGAAGACGATGCCGTCGTTCTCGTAGGCCTTGTAGATGATGCCGCCGGCGTCGTTGCGGACGAAGTGGCACGCCAGGTCCAGGTGGTGGGTGGCGAGGTTGGTGAAGCGGTGCGCGGCCATCTCGTAGGAGACGGCGTAGACGTCGCGCAGGTCCTCCACGCTCAGCGCCCGGTCCTGCTTGGCCTCCCGCAGGTACGGCACGGCGGTGGCCTCGGGCACCAGCACGGCCGCGGCGAAGTAGTTCGCCTCGGTGCGCTGGCGCAGGAAGTCGGCGAAGTCGCGGGGCTTGTGGTGGCCGAGGGCGAGGTGGCCGAGGGTCTGCAGCAGGATGGTGCGCGGGCTGTGCATGCCGAGCTGCTCGTGCTTGACGTAGATGCGCCGGTTGCGCAGGTCGGTGATGGAGCGCACCGAGCGCGGCAGGTCCTGGACCGTCTGCACGGCGTAGCCGAAGTGCGTGACCAGGGCCTGGACGGTGCTCTGCGACAGCGCGCCGGCGCGGTAGCCGACGGCCGACAGCGCCTCGGCCGCCGCCTTCTCGATCTCCTCGAAGTAGTTGCCCCGCTCGCGCTGCGTACGGCGCAGCTCGGCGTTGGCGGCACGCGCCTCCTCGGGGGTGGCGGTGCCCTTGGCCTGGCGTGAGCGCAGCTCGCCGTACAGGCCGAGGATGTGCTCCAGCACGTCGTTGGGGACGCGGGCGGAGACCTTGAGCCTGGCCAGGCCGAGCCCGGCGTAGATCGGGTCGCGCTGCGCCTCCTCCAGCGCCATCTCCAGCTGCGCCCGCCTGCTGGGCGCCTGGCGGCGCAAAAGCTCCTCCACCGGCACGTTCAGCGCGGCGGCCAGCGACTTCAGCAGCGACAGCTTCGGCTCGCGCTTGCCGTTCTCCAGGAGGGACAGCTGGCTGGGGGCACGGCCGACACGCTCGCCGAGGTCGGCGAGGGTGAGGCCGCGCTGCTTGCGCAGGTGTTTGAGACGCTGGCCGAACGCGATCAGGTCCAGCTCCTGCGTCAAGGTCAGCGGTTCTTCACCCACCAGCGATCCCATGCTCCGATGCTAGACGAAATTTCAACGGATATTTCCATACGGCGAGGGTAGCTGTGACCCGCGTCACGTGATTGGTCTAGTCCACAGGGCAAACTGAGCGGTTCTTCTGTCTCGAATACCGGTGAGTATTCGCCATGTAGGAAAAAATGACTTTCTTTCGATCGCTTCTGCCTTGTTCGCCCGTTTCGCCCCGACTCACACTCGGATCAAGGCACCCAGGGGACGACAAGGAGTGAAAAAATGATCGATCGCCTCAAGGGAGCCGCAGAGGAACTGCGGCGCGAGTGGGAGAACGACCCCCGCTGGAAGGACACCGAGCGGGCCTACACCGCCGAGGACGTGATCCGGCTGCGGGGATCGGTCCAGGAGGAGCACACCCTGGCCCGGCTCGGCGCCGAACGGCTGTGGAACCTGCTCCACTCCGAGGACTACGTGCACGCCCTGGGCGCGCTCACCGGCAACCAGGCGGTCCAGCAGATCAAGGCCGGCCTGAAGGCGATCTACCTGTCCGGCTGGCAGGTCGCCGCCGACGCCAACCTCGGCGGGCAGACCTACCCCGACCAGAGCCTCTACCCGGCGAACTCGGTCCCGGCCGTCGTGCGGCGCATCAACAACGCCCTGCTGCGCGCCGACCAGATCACCTGGTCCGAGGGAGACGGGAACGCGCCGCACTGGCTTGCCCCCATCGTGGCCGACGCCGAGGCCGGCTTCGGCGGCGTGCTCAACGCCTTCGAGCTGATGAAGGGCATGATCGCCGCCGGCGCGGCGGGCGTGCACTGGGAGGACCAGCTCGCCTCCGAGAAGAAGTGCGGCCACCTCGGCGGCAAGGTGCTCATCCCGACGAGCCAGCACATCAAGACCCTCAACGCGGCCCGCCTGGCGGCCGACGTCTGCGGGGTCCCGTCCCTGATCATCGCGCGGACCGACGCCCAGGCCGCGACGCTGCTGACCACGGACGTCGACCCCCGCGACCAGGCCTTCACCACCGGCGAGCGCACCGCCGAGGGCTTCTACCGGGTCCGCAACGGCGTGGACGCCTGCATCGCCCGCGGCCTGGCCTACGCGCCCTACGCCGACCTGCTGTGGATGGAGACCTCCACGCCGGACCTGGACGTGGCCCGCGAGTTCGCCGAGGCGATCAAGGCCCGCCACCCCGACCAGATGCTGGCCTACAACTGCTCGCCGTCCTTCAACTGGAAGAAGCACCTGGACGACTCCACGATCGCCAAGTTCCAGCGGGAACTGGGCCACATGGGGTACAAGTTCCAGTTCATCACGCTGGCGGGCTTCCACTCGCTCAACCACTCGATGTACGACCTGGCCCACGGCTACGCCGAGGAGGGCATGAGCGCCTACGTCCGGCTGCAGGAGGCCGAGTTCGCCTCCGAGCGGCGCGGCTACACCGCCACCCGCCACCAGCGCGAGGTCGGCACCGGATACTTCGACCTGGTCAGCACGGCCATCGCGCCGGACTCCTCCACCACGGCCCTGCGGGGCTCCACCGAGGAGGAGCAGTTCGAGGCTCACTGACCCGCGGAGACGCGCGCCGGCGGCGGTGACCGCGAGCGCCCGCGCGGTCCGGGCCCATCCCCCTCAGGGCATGCGGGGGGCCGCCCGGACCGCGCCGGCGCGGGAACCGCCCCGGCCGCGCCCCCGGGCTCGAACCGCCGGCCAGGGCGAACGCCCCGCCTCCTCACCCCCCGGGAGGCGGGGCATCCGGCTGTCCGCCCGCGGCGGACGACCCCGCGGCGGACGACACGGCCAGGGCGCGATTCCCGGACCGGACGGCGTCCGATCCGCGGCGGCGATCACGGGGACTACGAGGCGGCGGCGTAACACTCCACTTCGGCCCGCCGGTAGGAGAGGCCGGCCTTCACCAGGTTCGCCACGCACTCGCACTGCTTCCCGGTGAGCGTGAGATCGCCGCAGACGGTGACCCCGGAGTAGGTGCGGCAGTCGAGGCTCGGGTTCACCGCCCCGATCCGGTAGGTGTCCCTGACCCGGGTCCGGCAGTCGGACCGGAGCCGCGCGGTGCCCGCGTAGTCGCACTGGTCGAGGAGGATCTGGTACTGCGATTCGCTCACCGGCGTCCTGGGCTTCGCCTCGGCCACGGCGCCCGCGCCGGAAAGCGTCGCCGCGGTGCCCGCCAGCAGCGCCGCCACTGCGATGATCCGCTTCATGATGCCCCCTTCGGCGTCCAGTATCCGGCACTCGAACGCGGGAGTTCCAGCGCGGACGACGTTCCCTTCTGTGGTTCTTCCCCGCTGGGCTCATGGCGACGCTGTGTTCATGGCGACACTGCGTGTCGCGGCTCAGGGGCTCTTACCCGATGTCTTCCCTCGTCACTCCGCCGCTCCGCGGCTGCGTTCCTCAGTCCAGACACCGGCGCCCCCTCGCGGGCTCATGGCGACACTGCGTGTCGCGGCTCGGGGTAGTGCTCATGGCGACACTGCGTGTCGCGGCTCGGGGGCTCTTAGCCGGTGTCTTCCCTCGTCGTTCGCTCGCTGCGCTCGCTCTCTCCTCAGTCCAGACACCGGCGCCCCCTCGCGGGTCCGGACATCGGCGTTCCTGAGCGGGTCCAGACGGCGGCGGGCCCTCGCGGGCTCATGGGGACGCGGCGAGGCCCCGCCGTACGGGGGTCCGTACGGCGGGGCCTCTTCCGCCGCCCTCCGTTCCGGGCGGCTCGCGGACGGTGGGGCCGTTGGCCGTCCGCGCGATGTCCGGGGGATCCGGGCGCGCCGAGGGCCGGCGCGCCCCGGGGGATCAGCGCTCGACGGCCTGCAGCAGCTTGCGGCGCTGCTGGGCGCCGAGACCGCCGAGCCGGCGGGTCTCGTCCACGTCGGCCGCCTGCATGAGCTGGGCCGCCTTGACGTTGCCGATGCCCGGCAGCGCTCGCAGCGCCTGCGAGACCTTGATGCGCTTGGCGACCTCGTCTTCGCGGCCGAGCAGCTGCTCAAGGCTCACGGACCCGGCCTTGACGTCGGCCAGGAGCTTGGCCCGGGCCGCACGCGTCTCGGCGGCCTTGGCGAGCGCCGCTTGACGCTGTTCGGGGGTTAGCTTGGGCAAGGCCATGTTGGTTTCTCCCTGGTTGCTTGGGTTCTGCCGTCCTGTTACCCATAGCGACGCGGCTAATCATCCTGGAACCAGGGAAAAACGGGGCATCCTTCACTGACCACCACGATATGCCCGATTGGTTACCCCAGACTTACCTGACTCTTCGTAGCCTCGACCTCATGAGTATCTGGCAAGGACCGGACGGCATCGAGGTGGAGGCGGTCGTGCTCCACGACCTCCCGTGCCTGCGCGTGACCCGGCGTGTCGGTGACCGTCAGGTGCTCCTGGCGTACTGCACCGATGTGCGGGAGGTCGGCGAGCACGTCGACCTGGCGGAACTGGTCTCCTCCTGAGGAGGCGGCCGGATGCGCGGGGACGTCGGGAGCGCGGGGGCGCCGGGAGGACGATCACAGAACCGGTCGTCCCGCGGGCGAGGCCGGTTGCGCGTCACCGAAGGAACCGAAAGGCGAGGCCGGTTCGGCATCGACGTGAACTTTCCCGATCACCAGGGCGTCCGTGTGAGCAGGGAGGCCCGCATGGAAGTACTCGACGGCCTCGCTGACGAGAGGCTCCGCCTGGAGCTTCTCCTCATCGAAGCCCTGCACCGGGAAGCGGAACGGCTGGCCGCACAGGCCGGCCGCTGAACGGCCGGGGCGGTCCGCCGCCTTGGGGGAGACGGCGGACCGCCCCGGCACCTCCACCCGCGGCACCCGGCGCGGACGGCGCGCGGATCCGGCGGCACCCGGCGCGGGCGCGGCGCGGACCGCCGCGGGAGGCAGGGCCGGGCGAGCCCCCGAGGACGCCCGGGCGCCTCACCGCCGCGCCAGCCCCGGGATGAGCACCGCGCCGACGACCAGGTGCAACAGGACCAGCACCAGCGTCGCGGCGGCCCCGGCGGCGCTGCCCAGCGGGCCGAGGAGGGACAGGACGCACACGACCAGGGCGACGATCGTCCAGACACGGCCGGACCGCTTCGCCGACCGTTCCAGGACGGCCAGGAGCGCCCAGCCGGCCAGCCCGGCCAGCAGGCTCACCACCACGACCGACACCGGCCCGACCGTCTGCGTGGCGCCGCCCGTCCGCACGGTCAGCGCGGTTCCGGCCAGCGGCACCGCCAGCGCCCACACGACCAGGGCCGCCACGGGGGCGCCGATCACCACTACGAGGAATCTTCTGAGGGAGGTGTTCACGGCGGTCAGCCTCGCCCGGCCGGGCCGGTAACCGCATCGGGCCCGAGGTCGCGTTCCGTCCTCCTCCGGTGGGGGCCGCCTCCTACTTCGGTAGGTGACGGATCCTCCGTTCCGCGGCCTAAGGCGTGTCTGATAAATGATCTCGGTGGTGCGGTTAGATGATGCCTCGTGGTGCGACGAGGTGAACTGACCGACAAAGCCTGGCAGCGGATC
>NZ_JBVJKQ010000011.1:198677-379202 GCF_055585205.1 Streptosporangium sp. NPDC053982 | reverse complement strand
CCTCAAGGAGCTGCAGGCCCTGCTGGCAGCCTGGACAGGCCGATGCCCGACCTGCCGCAGACGGCCGCCCTAACCACCTAACAAAGCACTACTAGCCGTCCGCCACAGGCCGCCGCCCGGGGCACCGCGCCGGATGTGCTGGAATTTGCGGGTGACTCGGGATCCGGCGGTTGTCGACGACAGACGAGCTCCCGCGCGTGGCGCGTTCCGGGGGCTCGACGCGGCCGCCTACGCGGCCGTCGGGCTGTCGGCGACCCTGACGGTCCTGATCGGGCTGCTCGGACCGTCCGCGATGGTCCCGGCGCTGCCCGGCCCGGCCTGGCAGCCCCCCTACTCCCTGGGCGCGCGCCCAGACGGCCACCTCGTGATCGTCATGGCCGCGGCCGCCATCGTGCTGGGCGGTCTCGGGCTGGCCGGTGCGCTGCGGGCCCGGAGCGGCCCCGCCCCCCGCCTGCTGCTCGTGGCCGGCTGCGCGACGGCCGGGCTGCTGGCCCTCCTCCCCCCGTCGGGCTCGGCCGACCACCTGAACTACGCCGCCTACGGCCGCCTGGCCGCCCTCGGCCTCGATCCCTACGCGGTCACCCCCGCCGGGCTGCCCGCCGACCCGGTCACCGGAGCGGTGGAGGAGTGGGCCGGCGTGACGAGCGTGTACGGCCCGGTGGCGACGGCCGTGCACGCGCTGGCGAGCCTGGTCGGCGGTGACTCGGTCAGGCTGACGGTCTTCGCGATGGCGGCGTTCAACGCGGCCGCGTTCATCGGGACCGCGCTGCTGCTGCACCGCTTCACCCGGGCCGACGCCGTGCTGTGCCGCAGGGCGGCGCTGCTGTGGGCGGCCAACCCGCTGATGATCTATCACCTGGCCGCCGGGATGCACGTCGACACCCTCGCCGTGGCCTGCATGGTCGCCGCGCTCGTGGCCCACGCGGCCGGGAACGCGGCGCGGGCCGGCGCCGTGCCGGGTGGTCCGGCCGTATCCGGGGGTTCTGTCATATCGGGCGGGTGGTGGCGGGCCGGGAGCGGCGTGCTGCTCGGGCTGGGCATCGGTGTGAAGCTCAACGCCGGGCTGGTCGCGCTCGGCCCGGCGTGGGAGCTGCGCCGCTCGCCGCGCCGGCTCGCCGTCGTCGCGGGCACCGCCACGGCCACCGTGTTGCTGACCTACGGCCTGGCCGGGCCGCACGTGCTCGACCAGGTGGGCGCGGCCAGCAAGAAGGTCTCCCTCGCCACCCCGTGGCAGCTCGTCAAGACCGGCCTGCAGGCGGCCTTCGGGCCCGGCGCGTACTCGTCCTGGATCCAGCTCGGCTCGACGCTGCTGCTGGCCTGCCTGGCATGGCTGGTCCTGCGGGCCACGCCCCGGGCCACCGCCCCGGCGGTCGCCGCGGCGCTGGTGGCCGCCTGGCTGTTCGCCGCGCCGTACGCGCTGCCGTGGTACGACGGGCTGGCCTTCGCGCTGCTGGCGATGGCGGGCGGGGCGTCCTGGCCCGCGCTGGAGACCTTCGTGCTGGCCAGGACGGTCGTCCTGTCGCTGGGTTACCTCCCGGCCAGGGAGGCGATGCGCCCGGCCGACCTGCTGTGGCTGAAGACCCTGCTCAGGGAGCGGGTGGTGCCGTGGTCCCTGCTGGCTCTGACGCTCGCCCTGGCGTGGTGGGCGGCGAGAGCCGGAGCGCGCGCACGCAGGCGGTCAGCGTCAGCGGCACCGCGACCGTGAGCGCCATCGCCGGGATGGCGATGCCGGAGTCGTTCAGCAGGAACCCCGCCAGCGCGCAGACCAGCGTGCCGATCAGCCCGGCGCGCAGCGCGGGCGCCAGCGCGTAGGCGCGGCCCAGCGCGGAGGCGCCCCACCGGGAGGGGCGGTCCAGCACCAGGAACAGGAAGGCCAGCGCGACCAGCGAGAGCAGGGTCAGCGGCCAGTTGCCGACGGTGATCCCGAGCATCGCGCCGAACTTCCGGACGACCACGGCCCACGCCTCGCCGTCCAGCACCTGCTGGACGAACGCGCCCAGGTGGGTGCGCCGGTCGGCGGGCCGCAGCCAGTCGGCCACCGCGATCGCCGTGATCGCCAGGACGCCCGCCACACCGATCAGCACGACCTTGGCCACCGACAGCCGGCGGCCCGACAGCAGGACCGCGAGGACGGCCACCCCGGCCAGGAACGCCGGGACGCCGCCGAAGTCGGCGCCCCATCCCGGCCAGCCGTCGGCGAACACCGCGAGCCCGCCGTACAGGACGCAGACGGTCAGGGCGAGCGTGCGGCGTCCGCGGGACAGCAGCCACTGGGCGATCCCGGCCAGTGCCAGGATGGTGCCGGCCGAGTAGACCGCGAAGGCGATGTTGCCGAAGCCGTAGAAGCGCCCGCCGGTGACCGGCTCGTAGCCGCCGACCGCGTTCACCTGGAGCCGGGAGCCGGTCATCACGTCGGCCAGCAGCGCCAGCGAGGTGACCGCGGCGACCACGGTCGGCGGGCCGAGGACGTGCGTCCGCCACGGCCCGGTCAGGGCGAGCGCCGCGACCACGCAGGCGATGCCCACGATGGTCAGGACCAGTGCGGCCATCGGCGCGGGCAGGCTCCACCACGGCACGAGCTGGGCCAGGAAGATGGCGACGGGGATCGCGCCGCTGACCGTCGCGACGCCCCGGACGGCCGTCAGCGCCCGCGAGCCGCCCCAGCCGCGCCGGAACGCGACGGCGGCCAGCACGTAGAACAGGATCTGCACGGTCACCAGGCCGGTGAAGAACGGCCCTCGCACCTCGCGCAGCACCTCGCTGGCGAGGTCGTCGTCGGCCAGCCGCTCCACCGTGGCGGCCGTGCTCCCGCCGCCGTCCCCGCCCGGCCCGGCGCTCTGCCAGGCGTGCCCCACGACCGTGTTCGGCGCCGTGAGGCCCAGCAGGGCGACCACGGTGGCGGTCAGGTCGGTGTTGGTGACCAGGCCGTCCTGCCGGGTGGAGGTCGCGGTGAGCATGCCGCGCGGGTACGGCTCGCCGCCGGGGGCCGTTCCCCGGGCGACGGCCACGTGCAGGTGGGCGGCCGGCGAGGCGTCGGACAGGCCGCCGAGCAGTACGGTGGCGCCCGGCGGGACCCGGCCGAGGACCGCGCCCACTCCGCGGTCGGCGGCGGCCGCCGCCTCCCGGCGGGCCCGCTCGGTCAGCGCGGCGGGCAGGCCGTCGCCGCCCGGACGCCCCCGTAGCCACGCCTCGGCGAGGTCGGGGACCTCCGCCACCACCAGCCGGTACGGTGCCAGGTCGCCGAGTCCGTCGATGTTGGGGAAGTATTTACCGATATTTCCGGCTTTGTCGGCGGCGGCGAGTGCGGCTCCCGGCCCGGCCGCCGCCACCTTCCCCCCGCCGTCCACCACGAGCTGCCCGAGCTGCCCGAGGACCGGGCGGTAGGAGACCTCGGCGGCGTTGTAGGCGGTGAGCCGGGACCAGTCCGGCACACTCGCCCCGCCGTCCGGCCCGGACCGCGGCGCGGCGGGCGGCGCGCAGCCGTCCCCGGGCGCGCCCGCCCGCTGCCCCGCCGAGACGGTCAGCCAGCCCGCGACCGGGCAGATGAGGCTCCGCCCCGGCGGGGGCACCGCCCGGGTGGACATCGACGCGGACCCTCCCTGCTCCACGAGCCTCCACAGGTTCGGAGTCCGCGCGCGGTCGAGGTCCTCCCATTCGAGGCCGGGCACACCGATCACCACGACCTGCCCGGACGGCGCCGGCGAGGCGGAGACGGCGGCCGTACCGGGGACGAGGAGGACCACCGTGAACGCGGCCCACAGCACCCACGCGGCGGCCCGATGGACGGGCCTGTGATCGCCGTGCACCGCACCCATGAGACTCCCCCGTGTCCGTGAACCGTCAGGTCCTGCTTAGTGGATCATTCCGTCTGCCGCGTCTGCCGCGTCTGCCGCGTCTGCCGCGTCTGCCGCGTCTGCCGCGTCTGCCGCGTCTGCCGCGTCTGCCGCGTCTGCCGGGTCCGGCCGGGCGGCTCCCCGCGTGGGCGGAGATCCGCGGGCGGGACCGGGACCGGGGCCGCCGGTTTACCAGCCCCACGGTAACCTGCCTGCTCGTGATGACTGGCGAGGCGACCGCGACGACCACCGGCAGGCGGCCACCGTGGGCGTGGCCGCTCGCGCTGCTGCTCGTCGCGGCGGCGGCGGCCCCGCTGGTCCTCTACTGGCTGGGAAACGTCGACGACCAGCGGCTGGTCGACCTGGACGTGTACCGTACCGGCGGCCAGGCGCTCCTCGGAGGCCGGCCGGTCTACGACTTCGTGACGCCCGCGCCGCAGCTCCTGCCGTTCACCTACCCGCCGGTCGCGGCGATGCTGGCCGTACCGCTGGCCATGATGTCCTGGCCGGTCGCCCAGTGGGTGTGGACGGCCGGGATCTTCGCCGTGCTCGCCGTCACCGTCGCGTACGCCTTCCACGCCGCGCTGGGCCGCTTCGCACCGGGCCGTTTCGCTTCAGGCCGCGCCGCTTCGGGGCCCGGCCTGCCGGGCGGCGGTGAGCCGGACGATGCCGCGTCCGGCCGCGTCGCCCCCGGTCGTGGCGTGCCGGGCCGTACGGCCGCGCCGGCGGAGGGACGGCGGGGCGGGTTGTGGCTCCCGGCGGTGTTCGCCGTCCTGATGGTCGCCTGCACCTACCTGATGCCGATCAGGGACCAGGTCCGCTTCGGCCAGGTGGACATCCTGCTCGTCGCGCTCTGCCTGGCCGACTGCGCGGCCCGCCGCCCGGTCTGGCCGCGCGGACTGCTGATCGGACTGGCCACCGCCGTCAAGCTCACCCCCGGTGTCTTCCTGATCTACCTGCTTCTCACCGGGTTCGGTCCGGGCGGACGGCCGGAGCAGCGCCGGGCCTTCTTCATGGCCGCCTTCACCGCCGCGCTGCTGACCCTGCTGCCGTTCCTGGTGATCCCGTCCGACGCCGCCGGCTTCTGGTTCCACGCGCTGCTCGACCCCGAACGGCTCGGCGCCAACGCGGCGACCACCAACCAGTCGATGCGCGGCATGCTGATCCGGCTCTACCTGCCCGACGCGCCGACCTCCCTGATCTGGCTGGCCCTGGTCGCCGCGGTCGGCTGGTACGGCTTCCGCCACGCCCGCCGGGCGTTCCTCGACGGGCACGCGACGACCGGGGTCGCGCTGACCGGGCTGATGGCGGTGCTGCTGTCGCCGGTTGCCTGGATCCACCATCTGGCCTGGGTGGTCGTGGTCCTCGGCGCGCTGGTCGGGGACGGGCGCGATCCGGTACGGGTCCGGGTCGCCGCGGGCGTCTGGCTGTACTACGTGGTGCCCGTCCCCTGGTGGGGTGTGACGATCAAGGCCGCGGAGATCCCGGTGCTCAGCCCGGTGCTGGGGAAGATCGTCCAGAACGGGTTCGGGCTGGGCGCGCTGGTCCTGGTCTGGCTGCTCGCCTCGTGGCTGCCGAGACGCCGCGAGACGTTCCGGTCGCTCGCCTGACTCCACCCGCCCGGCGCTTCCTGTGAGGTCGCCCGCCTGAGGTCGCTCGCCTGAGGTCACCCGCCCGGCGCCTCCCGTGGGGCCGCCCGTCCGGCGCTTCCCGGCACGTGTGGTTCATCACCGTTTCCGGACCGGCACCGGATAGCCTGGCCTCATGCCGAAACTCGCCTACCTGGGCCCGGAGGCCACCTTCACCGAGGAGGCCCTGCGCATCCTGGCACCGCACGCGGAGGGTCTGCCGAGCGCCAACGTCAGCGCGGCGCTGGACGCCGCCAGGCGGGGCGAGGCCGACGGCGCCGTCGTGCCGCTGGAGAACTCCCTGGAGGGCGGCATCAGCTCGACCCTCGACGAGCTCGCCTGGGGCGAGCCGCTGCTGATCACCGCCGAGCTGCTGCTGCCGGTGCAGTTCTCCCTGCTGGCGCGGACGGAGATGCCGCTCTCCAGCGTCAAGCGGGTCTACACCCATCCGGCGGCCATCACCCAGTGCCGCGGCTTCGCCGCCCGCGAGATGCCGGACGCCGTGGTGGTCCCGGCCCCGTCGACCGCGGCCGCCGCCCAGGAGGTGGCCGACCCGGGCTCGCCGTACGACGCGGCCATCGCCGCGCGCATCGCCGGGGAGCGTTACGGCCTGGTGGAGCTGGCGTCCGGGGTCGGCGACCGGGCCGACACCGTGACCCGCTTCATCCGCCTCTCCCGGCCGGGCCGGCTTCCCGAGCCCACCGGCTCCGACTGCACCTCGCTGGTCGCCTTCCTCACCGACGACCACCCGGGCGCGCTGCTGGAGATGCTCACCGAGTTCTCGGTGCGCGGCGTCAACCTCACCCGCATCGAGTCGCGGCCCACCGGCGACGGCATCGGCCGCTACTTCTTCCACTTCGACTTCGAGGGCCACGTGGCCGAGGCCAGGGTCGGCGAGGCGGTCTCCGGGCTGCGCCGCATCTGCGCCGGCGTCCGCTTCCTCGGGAGCTATCCGCGCGCCGACGGCGTGGCGCCGCGGATCAAGCGGGGAACGGCCGACGACGACTTCGCCGAGGCCGCGGACTGGCTGTCCAGGATCCGCTCCGGCCGGCCCTGACCTTTTCTGGCGGTCCGGCCTCCCCGGGCGGTCCGGTCTCTCCGGACCTTCCGGACGGGCCGATTCCGCCGGACGGTCCGGTCCCTCCAGGTGTTCCGGACCTTCCGGACGAGCCGATTCCGCCGGACGGGCCGGATCCTCCGGGCGGGCCGGTCCGTCCTTCGGCCCGGTGGATCCGTCCAGGTGGGAGGAGCCGGAACGAAGGGGCCCGGAGTGACCGGAGCAATAGGTGAGCGGGTGCGTGCCCCGCATCGGTAGCCTTGTCCTGTGATTGACCTGCGTACCCTTCGTGAGGATCCCGACCGGCTACGGGCGTCGCAGCGTGCCCGCGGCGAGGACGACTCCGTCGTCGAAAAGCTGCTCGACCTCGACGAGCGGCGGCGCGGCGCGCTGAGCCGCTTCGAGGCGCTGCGCGCCGAGCAGAAGAGCATCGGCAAGTCGGTCTCCCGCGCCTCCGGCGACGAGAAGACCGCCCTGCTCGACCGGGCCAAGGACCTCTCGGCACAGGTCAAGTCCGCCGAGACCGAGGCCGAGAAGCTGGCCGGGGAGCTCGACGAGCTGCTCTACACCGTGCCCAACCTCGTGGAGGAGGGCGCTCCGGAGGGCGGCGAGGACGACTACGTCGTGCTGGAGGAGGTCGGTGAGAAGCCGTCCTTCGACTTCGAGCCGCGCGACCACCTGGAGCTCGGCGAGCTGCTCGGCGCGATCGATATGGAGCGCGGTGCGAAGGTCTCGGGCGCGCGGTTCTTCTTCCTGAAGGGCGCCGGCGCCCGCCTCCAGCTCGGCCTGCTCAACATGGCCATGCAGCACGCGATCGAGGCCGGGTTCGTCCCGATGATCCCGCCGGTGCTGGTCAAGCCGGAGTCGATGAAGGGCACCGGCTTCCTCGGCGCGCACGCGAGCGAGGTCTACCACCTGCCGGAGGAGGACCTGTTCCTGGTCGGCACCAGTGAGGTCCCGATGGCGGCCTACCACGCCGACGAGATCCTCGACGGCGCGGCGCTGCCGTACCGCTACGCCGGCTGGTCGTCCTGCTTCCGTCGTGAGGCGGGCTCGTACGGCAAGGACACCCGGGGCATCATCCGGGTCCACCAGTTCGACAAGATCGAGATGTTCTCCTACTGCCGTCCCGAAGACGCGCAGGACGAGCACCGGCGGCTGCTCGCCTGGGAGCGGGAGATGCTCGCCAAGGTCGAGGTGCCCTACCGGATCATCGACACCGCGGCCGGCGACCTCGGCACGAGCGCGGCGCGGAAGTTCGACTGCGAGGCGTGGGTGCCCAGCCAGGGCCGCTACCGTGAGCTGACCTCGACGTCCAACTGCACCGACTTCCAGGCCCGCCGCCTGGGCGTCCGCTTCCGCGACGCGGGCGGCAGGCCCCAGCCCGTGGCGACGCTCAACGGCACCCTGGCCACCACCCGGTGGATCGTCGCCATCCTGGAGAACCACCAGCGGGCCGACGGCTCCGTCGTGGTCCCGGAGGCCCTGCGTCCCTATGTCGGCCTCGACATCCTCGAACCCGTCAAGTAACACATAACGGTCGCCTGGCCTTCTTTTCGGTCTTTCTCGCTCTTCCGGCTCCTTTCCGACTCCGTCGGCCCGAGGGCCCCGCCGACCCCGGCGGGGCCCTCGTCGTCATGCCCCCGGTCAAGGGGAGCGGACGGCGAGCGCGCGGTCTCGCCCTCCTGGAAACAGTGGAAACCTCCGGCGGGAGCCCGAAGCGGGCGCAAGGGCCTCTTCCGGCCGCCGGAACGAGGTTCGGCACTCGCCGTCGGCCGGTGATTTTCACCACACGGACGGCGGTGCGCACGAGTGGGGATCCACGGCCCCTGGGGCGACCGTCCCGCCGTCCCGTCGGAGATCGTCTTCATGAGCCCACGAGAGGTCTGTGGGCGGCCACCGGCCCTTCCGGTCGTCCATGCCGGGCGAGACCCTCAGCGGAGCTCTCAGGGGCGAGGAGGGGGCATGGAGCGGAGGAGGCGACCGACGCCGGAGGAGGCCCGACGACGGAGGGGCGGTCGGCGGCGATGGAAAGACAGCAGGAAGGGCAGGAGAAAGGGCTTAAGGGGTGCCCGAAAGGGGCGGCCATGCATGTCCGGAACTCGCGAAGCTGTCCGGAAACGGCGAAGGCGGGGTTCGCGTGAAGCGAACCCCGCCTTCCCCTCTACAGAGGTCTATGCGTCAGACGGCGCGGACCTGCGAGGCCTGCGGGCCCTTCTGGCCCTGCGTGATCTCGAACTCGACACGCTGACCGTCCTCGAGGCTCCGGTAGCCGGAGCCCTGGATCTCGGAGAAGTGGACGAAGACGTCCGGTGCGCCACCGTCCGGCGCGATGAAGCCGAAGCCCTTTTCAGCGTTGAACCACTTGACGGTTCCCTGAGCCATTAAAGCTCTCCCTCAGGATTTGAAACTTCGGGATTCACACCTCGTGAACCCCATGTGTCGTACAGCACGCCCCGGGGTGGTTCAGTCAAACTGGTTTTCACAACGGGATTCAGCTAATACAACGCCATCACATCTAACACTATCCCGCGGATGGGTGTTCCCGCCATGAGGAAGTTCATCCCAGGCGAGTCCCGCGTGGCGTGGCATCGGGCGGCACGGTGCAGACTGGACGTGTTATGGGAAGCCCCCGCCTCGTCGCCACCGACCTCGACGGTACCGCACTGCGCTCGGACGGAACCGTCTCCGACCGCACCGTCGCCGCCTTCGCACGTGTCGAGGAGGCCGGCGCCACACTCGTCTTCGTGACCGGCAGACCACCTCGCTGGATGCGCCCGGTGGCCGGAGCCGTACGCCACCGGGGACTGGCCATCTGCGCCAACGGCGCCCTGGTCTACGACCTGCACACCGAGCGTGTCGTCCAGTCGCACCTCATCACCCCCGACGTACTGGGGGAGGTCGTCGGGAGGCTCCGCGCGGAGTTCTCCGGGCTGGCCTTCTCCGTCGAGTACGAAGGCGGGTACGCCCACGAGTCGGACTTCCGCCTCGACCGCGCCGACAGCCGGACCGCCGGGCTGCTCGTCGAGGCGGCGGCCCTCACCGAGCGGCCCTGCGCCAAACTCCTGGCCCTGCACCCCGAGATGGACCCCGACGTCCTCAACGACGCCGTCTGCGAGCTGGTCGGCGACCTCGTGACGCCCACCCACTCCAGCGGGCGGGCACTGATCGAGATGAGCGCCCGGGGCGTGACCAAGGCCACCGCGCTGGCCGCCCTCGCCGAGACCCAGGACGTCGGGCGGACCGACGCGATCGCCTTCGGCGACATGCCCAACGACCTGCCGATGCTGCGCTGGGCCGGCACCTCCTACGCCGTCGCCAACGCCCACGCCGAGGTGCTGGCCGCGGTCGATCACGTGACCGCGGCCAACGACGACGACGGGGTGGCCGAGGTGCTGGAGGGCCTCTACCGGTAGTCCCGGTCCCGCGGACGCCGGAGCGTGCGGGCCGACGGCCTCCGCGGGCGGAAGGGCTTACAGGTAGGGGCCCGAGCTGCCCTGGTGGCCGCCGTCCTGCTGGAGGGAGACGCCGCCGGGCAGCGCCCTGCGCATGTTCTCCAGTTGGGCGCGGGCGGCCATCTGCTGGGCGAAGAGCGTGGTCTGGATCCCGTGGAACAGGCCCTCCAGCCAGCCGACGAGCTGGGCGTGCGCGACGCGCAGCTCCGCGTCGCTCGGCGGGGTGCCGTCGGTGTCGGCGAAGGGAAGCGACAGGCGCTCCAGCTCCTCGACCAGCTCGGGGGCCAGGCCGTCCTCCAGCTCCTTGATCGAGCTCTGGTGGATCTCCTTGAGCCGCTTGCGGCTCGCCTCGTCCAGGGGGGCGGCCCGGACCTCCTCGAGGAGCTGCCGGATCATGCTGCCGATGCGCATGACCTTGGCGGGCTGCTCCACCAGATCGGCGACCGAGCGACCCTCTCCGTCCTGCTCGACCTGCGCGCCCTGGGGCCCCACGACCACGATGTGCGGAGTGCTCTCCTCAGCGTTCATAGCCCTCAACCTACTAGCAGAATTTTCCCGACGTGTTCCCCGGTCTCGATGAGCCGATGGGCTTCGGCGGCCTCGCCCATCGGCACCCGGGCGTGGATCACCGGCCGGATCACGCCCGCGTCGACCAGCGGCCAGACGTTGTCCACGACGCCGCGCACGATCACCCCCTTCTCATCCACCGGCCGCGCGCGTAGCGTGGTGCCGTGCACCGAGGCCCGCTTGGCGAGGAGCGCACCCAGGTCCAGCTCGCCCTTCGAGCCGCCCTGCATGCCGATCACGACCAGCCGCCCCCCGGTCCTGAGGGCCCTGATGTTCGCGGGCAGATATCTCCCGCCGACGATGTCGAGGATCACATCCGCCTGGATCCGTTCGGAGAAGTCCTCCTCGCGGTAGTTGACGCCCTCGTCGGCGCCGAGCTCCAGGCAACGGGCGACCTTCTCGTCCGTCCCGGCGGTGACGGCCACGCGCGAGCCGAACGCCTTGGCGAGCTGTACGGCCAGCGTGCCGATGCCGCTGGCCCCGCCGTGGACGAGGAGCGTCTCGCCCTTCCTCAGCCGCGCGGTCATGAAGACGTTGGACCACACTGTGCAGGCGACCTCGGGCAGCGCCGCCGCCTCCACCAGATCCACGCCCCCGGGCACCCGCATGACCTGCTGCCAGGGCACGGTGACCTTCTCGGCGTAGCCGCCGCCGGTCAGCAGCGCGCAGACCCGGTCGCCCGGCCGGAAGCCCTCGACGGCCGGACCCACCTCGGCGACCACCCCGGAACACTCCAGCCCCGGGTACGGCGAGGCGCCCGGCGGCGGGTCGTACCGTCCCTGTCTCTGCATCACGTCGGCGCGGTTGACGGCCGAGGCCGCCACGTCGATGAGGACCTCACCTGGGCCGGGACGCGGATCGGGCACCTGCCGCCACGACAGCGCCTCGGGTCCGCCGGGTTTATCGATCACGATGGCGTGCATGTGAGCCAAGCTATCCGGTGGGCGAACTTGGCCGTTGCCCGCGATGATGTGAACACAGGGCGTTAACCTGCTATGTGTTTGCTGCCCTTTTACGCCCATCCCGAGGGGGAACACGGTGGCAAGGCACGATCGTGAGGAATCTCTCGAGGAACAGCTCGCCTGGCTCGACGCTATCAAGGAACAGGAGGAGGTACCCCCGGTACCGGCAAAGAACGCGGTGGACGACCCCACCGCGGCCTCGCCGTACCCGAGGGACCCCTGGGGCCTGGTCGCCGCCGAGCCCGAGCCCGAGACCACCTCGGCGCAACTCCTCCGTGCCGCCGTCGACTCGGCCTACGCGCCCTCGGACACCTCTCCGGGCACGGGCGGTCACCCGGCCGAGGACGCCGACGCGGCGGACTGGATGAGCGCGGGCACGGCGGCGGGCGCGTTCACGGTGCCGCCGTTCGGAGGGTCCTCCCCGTCGTCCTCTCCCTCGTCCTCCCCGCCGTCCTTCCCCCGGGACGACGACGGCTTCCTCGCCCCGCTGAGGCCGCTGCCCCGCCAGGAGCACGACGACGCCGAGGGCTCCGCGACGGGTGACTTCACCCGGCCCGACCTCCGTTTCCCCGCCGACGACGACCGGGCGTCGTTCACCGACCCGGGCCTCGGCCGGGGATCGTTCACCGACCCGGGTTCCGCGCGGCCGTCGTCCGCCGGTCCGGACCCCGAGCGGCCGTCGTTCACGGACCCCGGGCTTGAGCGGCCGTCGTTCACCGACCCCGTTCTGGAACGGCCGTCCTTCACCGATCCCGCCCTCGAACGGCCGTCGTTCACGGGCCCCGCTCTCGAACGGCCGTCCGACGACCCCGCCGGCTCCGGATCTTCCGGAGCCGCCCGGACCACCGGGTCCTCCGAGGCCGCCGAGCCGGCCCTCGAACCTTTCAAACCCGCCGAGACCGGTCGTTCCACGGCCTCCGCCGAGCCTCCGCTCGAACCCTTCAGACCCTCGGGATCCGCGTCCGGGTCCTCCGGGCCTTCTGGATCCTCTGGGCCCGTGTCCGAGCCGTTCGAGCCCGCCGGGACCCCTGCCGACCCCGCCGAGTCCTCGCTCGAACCCTTCAGGCCCCCGGCTCCGAAGCTCGAAGGGTTCTCCTTCGGGAGCTTCGAGTCCCGCGGCGCCGACCGGGACCGCGACCGGCCCGGTTCCGGGGCCGCCGAGCCGGACGCCGCCGCGGAGCCGGCCGTCACCGACCCCGTACGGCGAGCACCCGAGACGTCCGGCTCCGGGGCGTCGAGCCCGGAGATCCCCGGGTCCGGAGCGCCGAGTCCGGAGATCTCCGGGCCCGAGAGGCCGAGCCCGGAGACCCACGGGTCCGGGAAGCCGGAGCCGGAGGCGTCCGCCGCCGGGACGCCGGGTTCGGAGGCGTCCGGCTCCAAGGCGTCCGGTTCGGAGCGGCCCGGTTCGAAGGCGTCCGGTTCGAAGGCGTCCGGTTCGGAGCGGCCCGGTTCGGAGCCTCCCAACCCCGGCGCCCCCGGCCCGTTCGGGGCCCCCGTCGCCTTCGGCGCCGACCGGCCGCAGCCCGGCGCGCCGGAACGGCAGACCCCCGGCTCGTTCGGCCCGGCCGCCTTCGGACTCTCCGACCCCTCCGGCCCGTCCGGCCCTTCGCCCTTCGCCGGGGGTTGGGACGCGCCTTCGGCTCCCCGGGACGGCACGGCTCCCGCGCCGTCCCCGGACGATCGAGACGGCCGGGACCGCGACGTCGCCCCCCGTGGGGAGGCCCCCTTCTCGCCGGAGCACCACGAGCGGCCGTTCACCCCGGCCGCCTCGGCGACCTCGGCCACTCCGGTGGACGCTCCGGATCGAGAGAGGTCCCCCGCTCCCGGGCAGGACCGCGACAGGCCCTCCGCTCCCGGGCGGGACCGGCCCGCCGACCGCGGTGACAGGCTCGCCGCCTCCCGCAAGGACAGAGGTTCCGCCTCCTCCGGCGGGGGCAACTCCTTCTTCCCCGACGAGGACGAGTACGAGGACGAGGAACTGCGGGAGCCGTACCAGCCGCGCCGCCGCCACTCGGCGCCGCCGCCCGCGTTCAGCGCCCCCTCCCGGCAGTCCTCGGGCACCTCCAGGCCGTCGGCCGACAGCCTGGACCCCGACTCGCTGCTCCGGGGCCGCCGAAACGGGCCGTCCAGCGGCTGGCGCAAGCTGGTCTACCGGGCCACCGCCGGCCTGATCAAGCCCGGCGAGTCGCCCGAGGTCCGTCGCCGCGGCGAACTGATGACCCGGGCCCGTACCCCGGTCGCCACCGGCCACCACCGCGTCGCCGTACTCAGCCTGAAGGGCGGAGTCGGAAAGACCACCACCACGGTCGGTCTCGGCGCGACCCTCGCCCAGATCCGCGGCGACCGGGTCATCGCGGTCGACGCCAACCCCGACCGCGGGACCCTTTCGGACAAACTGGAGCTGGAGACCTCCGCGACCGTCCGCGACCTGCTCAACGAGCGCAAGCAGATCAAGCGCTACGTCGACATAAGAGCCTTCACCTCGCAGGCGCCGTCGCGGCTGGAGGTCCTCGCCTCCGACCGCGACCCGTCGGTGTCGGAGGCGTTCAGCGCGTCCGACTACCAGGCGGTGGCGCAGGTCCTGGAGAACTTCTACTCGATCTGCATCACCGACTGCGGCACCGGTCTGCTCCACTCGGCCATGTCGGGAGTCCTGGGCCTGGCCGACCAGCTCGTCCTGGTCAGCTCCCCGTCCGTGGACGGCGCCCGAGCCGCCTCGGCGACCCTCGACTGGCTGGAGGCCCACCACTACGAGGACCTGGTCCGTTCGGCCACCGTGGTGCTGTGCAGCGTCCGTCCGAGGTCGAAGTCGACCGTCGATCTCGACCGGCTGGAGGCCCACTTCGCGGCCCGCTGCCGCGCGGTGATCCGCGTCCCCTACGACCCCCACCTGGAGGAAGGCGCCGAGATCGACCTGGAGCGGCTGCAGCCAGCCACCCGCGACGCCTACCTGCGGCTGGCCGCCTCCGTCGGCGACGGCTTCGCCGGACAGCAGGTGCCGCAACCCTGACCCGGACGGCGGCTCCGGCTTTCGGACAGCCGCCCCCGGGTTTCCGGCCCATGGCCGGAGCGGAGCGCCACCGAGTCGGGGACGCGCCGGTGGCGGTGAGAGGCTAAGGTGCAATCTGACACGTTCTTCGGGCGTGTCGGCCGGGAGAGCTCGCCTAGTGGACGATGGCGGCGGTCTTGAAAACCGCTAGGGCCGGCGACGGTCCTCGTGGGTTCGAATCCCACGCTCTCCGCTCACCACACGAAACGGCGCCTGACCAGGGGATTCCCTTCGGTCGGGCGCCGTTGGCCGTTTCGGGGGTGCGCAGTCGTAGGCCACCGTGAGCGGCTCTCGGCCGGGGGCCGCGGGATATACGCGAAATGATCTTCACGGTGACGGTCTTCTGGCCAGCCTTGACGGTGGGGTCGGCGTCCATGACGGCGACCTGCCACACCGGCTCACCGGTGGTCTTGTCCTTCGCGTGGACGGTCCGGTCGCCGGTGGAGGCGGTGAAGTCCTTGACCCGCTCGACCTCGCCGACGATGGGGCAGCCGTGCGGGAAGACCTGCTCGAAGCTGACGGGGACGGGGTCCTGAATCGCCATGGCGGATCGGTTCTTCATGGATGGTGATGGACAGCGGGATATTCGCTCGTCCATTTGTCCGAAAGAGTTGAGGCCGTCTTCCTCAACTTGTCCGAACGAGTGTTCATGAGGAGAGGGTGAGGCTCACCGCTGGCCGACATGCCTCAAAGGTTCAGTGACAGCGGATGTCCAACCCCGCGTCAGTGCCGTCGTTCAGCTCTACGAGTACCGGTCGGGGACCATGAACCGACTGCTCCGACGACGGCCGAATCCAGGCGGTGATGCTCGGCCGGCTCGACTCGACCCCCGCGATGTCCGCCCGCTTGTAATGGGCGAGGAGCTCCTCGATGGGCAATTCGGTGCTCAGGGTGAACCGGGCGCGGTAGTCGCAGTGGTTGCCGTTGCCCCGCAGCGCGATGGAGCCCTCCGCGTCGTTGCCCGCCCAGTATGTCTTCGGGGGCAGGGGGTGGTCCTCGAAACGTTCGATCAAGCTGTCCAGCTTCGCGTCATTGACCCACATGGGGGCCTTGACCAGCAGAAACAGGCCGGCCACCGGTAGGAGCACCGCCAGCAGGCAGCCGCCTCCCGCACCGCGCCGGAAAGACCGTCTGACCGGGGGATCCTCGCCGGGGGCAACAGGAGTATCAGACACGGCACCCTCCGGCGTCGGTCCAGGTCACGGGATGGACATCCTGTGACTCATGGAGATCGCCTGGTAAGGCTACCCCCATCACCAGGACCACTGTCCCCGCCGCGTCATGTACGGTGGCCGGCACCTCAAACACCGGCTTGGAGGAGCCGAGTACCTCGGCCTCGTCCTTGGGGAGGTTCCGGGCCGTCAGCCGTTCGGTGATGTGGTCGGTCTCTGCAAGCAGGACGTCAGGAACCCGGCTTTTCCGTCTCTGATCAACGACTCGTGGGTGCCGGGATGTCCGCCTTTCGGGAATCGATGACGGTGACTGCCCGGCTGATCAGGATCACCATGCCGACGATCATGATCACCACACCCGAAAGTTCGGCGAACGCTGCCATGACGTACTCGCCGTCCGGATCGCCGACTCCGGACGGTGAACCGTTGAGCCATCGTGATGCGGCCATCGCCTGGTGCAGGACCAGAGCACCGAACGCGAAGGTGATCCCTCCCAGGACGAAGTCCGGAGGTGCCGTCCGGAACAGCTCTCTGGAAGAGAAGGCCTTCCAGACTCCGGCCACCAGTGAGATCGGGACCAAGAAGAACCAGCCGACCTCCAGGCTCATGATCGCATTCAAGCGCAGGTGCTCGAATCCGTCACCTCGGGGAGAGTGCAGGAGCGGGATCATCAGGATCCCGCTGAGGAGTCCGATGGCGAGGAAGCGGAAGAACCACATGGCCGACATGATCTCGGATGGCGGAGAGGGTGGGTCAAGAGTCGAGGTGGGAGGGCTTCCGCGGACGGAAGGGCATGATCGGCTCCTGGGCCATGGTCGGAGAGGGGTGAGGAGCCTGCGGGATGACCTTCCGTCGTTCGGGTCGGGGAAGACGCTTTCGCCCTGGTCAGAAGCTCTGTCGTCGTCTGGAACGCGGCCCTCTTGAAACCGCTGGGGCCGCCGACGGTCCTCGTGGGTTCGAATTCCACGCTCTCCGCCCTGTGATGTCTCCGGACATCGGAAGCCCTCGAACCCGCGGGATCGAGGGCTTCGCCTTGCTGGGGATCTCCTTAGCCGGGCGTCGTTGATCGTTTCGGGGGATGCGGCCGGGCGCCGCCGTATCGGCCCGGCCCCGGCCTGCCCGGGACCTCCGGCCGGCAGGCCAGGCCATGGCCCTCGGAGGTCACCGCAACAATGACCGCCCGGTGGGGACGAGCCGCAGCCGTTGCGGAGACCTCGCCCACCGCTCGGAAAGGACGGGCAGCACCTCCTCCGTCCAGCGTTCCGCGCGCCGCAGGGAAGCCAGATGCCCGTCGAGCCGGCCTTCGTCGGCGAACCGTGCGAACCACACGAAGACCTCTTCGCCGGTCCGTACCGGCAGCGCCGGGAAGGTGTTCGGGGCGTGCTCCGACCGCAGATACGCCAGTGGCTCGCCGCCGGTCTCGGCGAGCACGGGCCGGACCCGTCGCTCGAAGAACTCGACGAACGCGGTGTCGAACGGGCCGGCGCCGTGCCAGATCGTGGCGAGGACGAGCGACGGCGGCTCGCCGGGGGCCGGTCGGGCGTCCGCCGGCGCCGGGAAGCCGCCCCGCGCCGAGGCCGGCCGCAGCAGTAGCACGTCATCGGAGTCGATCATCGTTGCGTTCGCCTCGTCGCGGTGTGCCCGCCAGATCGGGCCGCCGTAGAAGCTCTCCAGCGCCTTCGCGCGGCTCGGCATGTCCTCGAAGCCGCGGAGCCATACGAACCGGTCGGGATCGTCCAGGTCGCGGAACTGTCCCAGGACGGTCATGCCCGTCGCCTCCTGGGTCTCGACGAACTCCCGGTCGAACAGGTCGATCAGCACGTCGCGCCGTCCCGGGTGCAGCGTGTACTGCCGCAGTTCGACGATCGGGCACCGTACGGCTTCCATCAGGGTCACTCCTCGTTCAATGCTGTAACAATCTCTGTTACAGCAACGGCCGTGCTGTGACGCGGCGGGATTCGAACCGCCGCGACGTCGATTACTTCGTCAGCGTCTCGCGAAGCATGTCGGCGATGGAGGTGTCCGCCAGCTCCCGCCGGATGGCCCGCTCGACCCGGTCGTAGGTCTGGTTGAGGGCGGGCCGGATGCCCCGGCCGACCGGGCACTCCAGGTTGGGCTCGGTGTGGTGCAGGCCGAACGGCTGTTCGCCCCCGACCGCGTCGTACACCTGGAGCATGGTGATCTCCTCGGGCGCGCGGGCCAGGCTCCAGCCCGCGCCGGCGCCGTGGCGGACCTCCACGAGACCGGCTCGCCGCAGGTCGCCGAGGCTGCGCCGGATGATCACAGGGTTGGTGTTGACGCTGGCCGCGACCTGGTCGGAGGTCAGCACCTCCTGGCCGCGGCGTCGCGCCAGCGCCAGCCACGTCAGCGCATGCGTCGCGATGGTCAACCTGCTGTTCGCCGCCATCACCCCTCCTTGTCGTAACATCTTCTGTTACAGCCGTACGGTGGTCAAGCCGCGTCGACGGGCCGCTGTCGCGGAGGCGCGGGCGAGGACCGGCGGCGTGGCCTGGAGCGGCTGGGCTCATCCCCTTCCGTTCGCCGCGTGCCTGGCGCCCACCTCACGGCCGAACCGCGCCGCCGGATTTCGTGGAACCGGCGGCTCGGGCCTGGCCTCTCAGCCCGAGCCCGCCGGGAACCGGGTCGCCGTCCCGTCCGCCGCCGATGCCGTGCGGTGCGCAGGGAGGGCGCCGGTGGGACCAGAGATCAGGAGAGGGTGTCCTTGACCTTGAGCTGGCCGTTGTCGATCACGAACTTCTGGTTGTCGTTGGGCACGCACTGCCACAGGTAGACCGGCGTGCCGTTGGTGCGGGCATTGGTGACGTCCAGGCATACGCGGTTGCCCGTGTTGAGGGTGGACTTGAGGATGATCAGGCCCTTCTGGACCACCCAGAGCTGGTTGGCGTTCCCCAGACACTGCCACTGGTACACGCGGGTGCCGTTGGCGCGGCCGTTGGAGGCGTCAAGGCACATCTGCTGGCTCTTGCCGACGGTGTCCTCCACCTTGATGAGGCCGTCCTCGATGACGAACTTCTGGTTGGTGTTGTTGTCCTGGCACTGCCACAGGTACATCTGGGTGCCGTTGCCGCGGCTGTTGCTGACGTCGACGCACGCCGGGGAGCCGGCCAGGGCCGTACGGCCGGCGTGCTGACGGGTGGAGGCCGTGGCGGGCAGGGTGGTGACCGTACCCACTGCGGCGTAGACGACGGCGACGGCCAGCAGGCGGTGAGCAATCATGGTTGTCCCCCGAGAGAATTGATCAAGACGCCAGCACCATGTCATCACCGAATGTCACTTATCAATCACCCGGTGCATGAAAGCCGTCACGTGGCGGAGCAGGAGCAGGAGCAGGAGCAGGAGCAGGAGCAGGAGCAGGAGAGTGGGCCGGGGTGAGTCTCGCGGCGTTCGCCAGGCCCGTTGGGCGGTCCCCGTGTATGAACGAATCATGACCGCGCGATATGACGGCCAGGCCGAGTGGTACGACGGCTACATCGGACCCGGCGCCCAGGCCAACGCCGCCTGGATCGTTGATCTTCTCGGCCCCGGGAAGGGCCTCTGCCTGGACCTCGGGTGCGGTACCGGCCTGTACCTCGAAGCCATCAGGTCCACCGGCCGCACCGTCGTCGGCCTGGACCACTCGGCCGACCAGCTACGCCTGGCCCGCGCCAGGGGCGGGGCCCCGCTCCTGCGGGGAGACGCCACGAGGCTCCCGTTCGCCGCGGGCGCCTTCGACACGGTCACCGCGCTGTGGGTCTCCACCGACGTCGGCGACTTCGCCGGTCTGGTGAAGGAGGCCGCCCGTGTGCTGCGGCCCGATGGGATGCTGCTGTTCTACGGCGTACACCCGTGCTTCAACGGCCCGCACATCGAGCCGCGCCCGGACGGGGCGGTGGTCATCCACCCCACGTACCGGATCGCGGGCTGGCACAGGCGTTCGCCGTGGTGGCGCGAGGGCGGTCTCCGCGACAGGGTGGGCATGAGCCACGTGCCGCTGCCCGACCTGATCAACGCGTTCGCCGGCGCGGGGCTGAACATCGACCGGGTGACCGAGCCGCGCGAGGACCCCGTTCCCTACGCCCTGGCGGTCAGGGCGTTCAGGGCGTGAAGCGAGCGGCGGCCGGGCCGAGAGCGCAACCCGCAGCGCTGCCCGTCTCCTCCTGGACAAGGGATGGAGCATTCACGATGTGGGTCATGTGCTGATGTCGCCTCATCGGCGCGTCTCCGAGATCCTCGGTCTCGACGCCGAGTAGGTCGTAAGCGCTCACGCGGTTTCCTGTGGAGAAGCCGTGCAGGCGGTGTGAGGGTGTGCCGGGAGATCTGGTCGGGTCACGTCCGCGTCATGAGACTGCCGCCATGCCTCCGGTGAAGGACCCCGTGAAGAATCCGGGGAAGAAGGCGCCCGGCTGGGCCAGGTGGACGCTCCTCATGGCGTCGCTCGGGTGGCTGCTGCTGACCGTCGCGTCCTACCTGTCACTGCCGATGTTCCAGAAGATCTGGTGGTTCGGCAGGCTCGTGACCGGGGTGTTCTGGACCTGGGCCGTCCTGTGGTCCTTCGCCGCGGTGCTGGCCTACCTGTCGCTCAGGGCTTACGTCCGGTTCTTCGCCATGCTGGTGGTCACGGTGACCCTGGGAGTGGTCGTCTGGGGGATCGACTGGCAGGTCGTCTATATCGGCAGCCAGATCCGGCTGCACCGGGAGGAACTCGCCGCGCTCGTCGAGGCGAACGCGAGGGGGCGGCGGCTCACCGCGCCGTGGTGGATGGAGTACCTGTCGAAGAACGGCTGGGTGCGTCAGCAGGGAGAGGTCGTCTACCTCCCGGTGTTCGAGGACTCCTGGCGGGCGGAGAGCGGTGCGGGGATCGCCCATCTGCCGGCCCCGCCGACCGCGGAGACGATCGTCCGGACCGCCGCCGGTGACATCGGCCGTCCCGTCCGTGACCTGGGCGACGGCTGGTGGTGGGTGGAATAGACCGGCTGCGCAGGCAGGCCCCGGCGGTGGACGCCGTCGTCTCGGCGTGCCCGTCGGCAGGAGGGCCGCCGGAGGATCACACTCTTGTATTCCAACACATACGGGTGTAAACACATATGAAACCAAACCGAAACGGCGGTGAATCAACACCATGTACGCCGAGGAGCGGCAGCAGGAGATCCTGCGGCGCGCCCGGGAGGCCGGGCGGGTGGACGTCATGGCGCTGGCGGAGGAGTTCGCCGTCACCACCGAGACCATCCGCCGTGACCTGACCGCGCTGGAGCGCGCGGGCGTGCTGCGGCGGGTGCACGGCGGCGCCATCCCTGTGGAGCGGCTGGGCTTCGAGCCGGCCCTGGCCGCCAGGGACGAGGTGATGACCGCAGAGAAGGAGCGCATCGCCAAGGCCGCCCTCGCCGAGCTCCCGGAGGACGGCGCGGTCATCATCGACGCCGGGACGACCACCGCGCGGCTCGTCCAGGCACTGCCGCCCGACCGGGAGCTCACGGTCATCGTCAACTCCCCGCCCCTGGCGACCGCGCTGGCCGTACGGCCCGGCCTGAACGTGATCATGCTGGGCGGCCGGGTGCGCGGGCGGACGCTGGCCACCGTCGACGACTGGGCCCTGCGCCCGCTCGCGGACCTGCACGTGGACGTGGCGTTCATGGCGGCCAACGGCTGCTCGGTGGACAAGGGCCTCACCACCCCCGACCCGGCCGAGGCCGCGATCAAGCGGGCGATGATCGGCGCGGCGCAGCGGAGCGTGCTGCTCGCCGACCACACCAAGTTCACCAACACCTACCTGGCCCGCTTCGCCACGCTGGCCGAGATCGACCTCGTGATCAGCGACGCCGGCCTGGACGCCGTGACGGCGGCCGAGATCGCGGCGGCCGGTCCCGAGGTGGTGCGCGCATGATCGTGACGCTGACCCTCAACCCCAGCCTGGACCGGACGATCGAGATCGGGTCGCTCGACCGCGGCGCGGTCATCCGCTCCGCGGCCACCCATCTCGACCCGGGCGGCAAGGGGGTGAACGTCTCCCGCGCGCTGCTGGCCAACGCCGTCGGCTCCCGCGCGGTCGTCCCCTACGGGGGAGAGGAGGGCAGGCGGCTGATCTCCCTGCTGTCGGAGGAGGGCATCGACATGGTGACCGTGCCGGTCACCGGGCCGACCCGTTCCAACATCGCGCTGGCCGAGCCCGACGGCACGGTCACGAAGATCAACGAGCCGGGCACGGCCCTGTCTTCGGCCGAGCTGGACGCCCTCGCCGAGGCGGTGCTCGGCGAGGCGGGTTCCGCGGACTGGGTGGTCGCCTCCGGCAGCCTCCCGCCCGAGGTGCCGGTCGACGTCTACGCCCGCCTCTGCCGCCGCTTCGCCCGCGCGGGCATCCTCGTCGCGGTCGACACCAGCGGGCCCGCCCTGAGGGAGGCCCTGGAGGCGGGGCCCGCGCTCATCAAGCCCAACCGGGAGGAGCTCGCCGAGGCGACCGGCCGGGCGATCACGACGCTCGGCGACGCGATCGAGGCGGCCTCGACGCTGCGCTCCCGGGGCGCGGGCACGGTCCTGGCCAGTCTCGGGCCCGACGGCGCCGTCCTCCTCGAAGGCGACCAGGTCTGGTACGGCGAGGGCCCGGTCGCCGAACCCCGCAGCACCGTGGGAGCCGGCGACGCCATGCTGGCCGGGTTCCTCGCCGCCGGAGCGCGGGGCGAGGCCGCGCTGGCCGAGGCCCTGGCGTGGGCGACGGCCGCCGTGGGGCTGCCCGGCAGCCGGATGCCCGGTCCGGACGACATCCGCCGCGACCACGTCCGCACCTTCGCGGCCGATCCCGCCCTGCCGCTGCGGTCCGGAGGCTGACCGGCCGTGACCGATCCCGCCCTGCCGCCGCGGTCCGGAGTCTGACGGCCGCCGATCCCGCTCTGCCGCTGTGGTCCGGGGGCCGACAGCGGCGCACCACCACCCCCCGACCGGCGGCCCCGACGCGCCGCCGGTCACCCCGGAAGGAGCACACCGGATGAGCACCGACTACACACCCACCGTCCAGGGGACGGGGGCGAGAGCCACCATCCAGCGTTTCGGCGGGCACCTCGCCGGAATGATCATGCCCAACATCGGCGCCTTCATCGCCTGGGGCCTGATCACCGCGCTGTTCATCCCCACGGGCTGGCTGCCCAACGAGACCCTGGCCGCCCTCGTCGAACCGATGGTCAAGGTCCTGATCCCGGTCCTGATCGGCTACACCGGCGGGCGGATGGTCCACGGCCAGCGCGGTGCCGTGGTGGGCGCGGTCGCCACCATGGGCGTGATCGTCGGCGCCGAGGTCCCGATGTTCCTCGGCGCGATGATCATCGGTCCGCTCGCCGCCTACCTGATCAAGCTGGTGGACGGCTTCACCCAGGACCGGACGAAGGCCGGCTTCGAGATGCTGGTGGACAACTTCACCGCGGGCATCGTCGGCGGCGCCATGGCGATCCTGGGCGTCCTGGGCATCGGCCCGGTCATCCAGACGGTGACCAGGGCGGCGGGCGAGGCGGTCGGCTGGCTGGTGGGCAACAACCTGCTCCCGCTGGCCTCGGTCCTGATCGAGCCCGCCAAGGTCCTGTTCCTCAACAACGCCATCAACCACGGCGTGCTCAGCCCGCTGGGCGTGGCCGAGGCCGCCGAGAGCGGCAAGTCCATCCTGTTCATGCTGGAGAGCAACCCCGGCCCCGGTCTCGGACTGCTGCTCGCCTTCCTGTTCTTCGGCCCCCGGGCGCTGCGTCCCAGCACCCCCGCCGCGATGATCATCCACTTCTTCGGCGGCATCCACGAGATCTACTTCCCGTACGTCCTCATGAAGCCGCGCCTGATCCTCGCGGTCATCGCCGGCGGCGCGGCGGGGGTCTTCACCTTCATCGTCACCGGCGCCGGCCTGGTGGCCCCGCCGTCCCCGGGCAGCGTCTTCGCCTACTTCGCGGTGACCCCCAGGGGCGGCTGGTTCTCCTCCGCGGCCGGGATCGTCGTCGCCACGATCGTGTCCTTCGCGGTCGCGGCGGTGCTGCTGGGCTTCGGCCGGGGCGAGAAGGACGCGGACCCGGGCGCGGACCCCGGCACGAACGCGGATCCGGGCACGGAGGCGACCGTTCCCGCCACCTCATCCGCCACCAAGGAGGCATGACCCATGGCCGGCATCGACGGCAAGGACATCCGCAAGATCGTTGTGGCCTGCGACGCGGGCATGGGCAGCAGCGTCATGCTCGCCACCCAGGTCCGCCGCCAGCTCAAGGGGGCGGGGGTGGAGGTGGTGCACACCCCGGTCAACTCCATTCCCGGCGACGCCGACGTGGTGCTCTGCCACGCGGGACTGGCCGACCGCGCCAGGGCCGCGGCCCCGGGCACCGTACTGGTCCCCTTCCAGGTCTTCATCGGCGACCCCGCCGTGACGCGGCTCGTCGACACCATCAAGAAGGGCGGGACCGTCGGTGGCTGAGACGGCGCCCCTTCCCCTCGACCCGCGCGCCGTACGGCTCACCGCCTCGGCGACCGGCCGGGACGACGCGATCCTGCAGTGCGGCCGGGCACTGATGGAGGTCGGCGCGGTCGAGGCTCCCTACCTGGACGCCATGCTGGAGCGCGAACGCGCGGTCTCGACCTACATGGGCGAGGGGGTCGCGATCCCGCACGGCACTCTGAAGGCCAAGGAGGTCGTCAGGCACGACGCCCTCTGCGTGCTGCGCTTCCCGGACGGCGTCGACTGGGACGGCGAGCGGGTGACGGTGTGCGTCGGCATCGCCGCCCGCGGCGACGGCCATCTGCGGCTGCTCTCCGCGCTCGCCCGGATCCTGATGGACCCCGAGCGCGCCCGTGCGCTCCGCGAGGCGGATGAGGTCGCCGAGGTGCTGCGCCTGCTGGAACCGATCGAGGAGGAAGAATGAAGGTCGCCCGTTTCCACGCTCCCGGTGACATCCGGGTCGAGGACGCCGACGAACCCGTCGCCGGGCCCGGGGAACTCAGGATCCGCGTGCGCAACTGCTCCACCTGCGGCACCGATGCCAAGATCCTCAGGTACGGCCATCACCACATCAGGCCGCCGAGGGTCATGGGCCACGAGATCGCCGGGGAGGTGGTCGACGGGACGGGCGGCTGGGCGCCGGGCGACCGGGTGCAGGTGATCGCCGCCATCCCCTGCGGCCGGTGCGGCGAGTGCCTCCGGGGACGGATGACGGTCTGCCCGAACCAGGAGTCGATGGGCTACCACTACGACGGCGGCTTCGCCGAGTACATGGTGGTGCCCGAGAAGGTCCTGGCCGTGGACGGCGTCAACCGCATCCCCGAAGGGGTCGGCTTCGCCGAGGCGTCGGTGGCCGAGCCGCTCGCCTGCGTGCTCAACGGCCAGGAGCTGGCCCGGGTCGGCGAGGGCGACGACGTGGTGGTCATGGGCTCGGGTCCCATCGGCTGCCTCCACGTACGGCTGGCCCGCTCGCGCGGAGCCGCCCGGGTGTTCCTCGTCGACGTCAACGCCGGACGGCTGGAGGCGGCGGCGTCGCTGGTACGGCCGGACGCCGCCGTGCACAGCGGGGACGGCTCCGGGGACGTGGTGGACCAGGTGCTCAAGCTGACCGAGGGCCGGGGCGCCGACGTCGTCATCACCGCCGCGGCCTCCGGCGCGGCCCAGGAGCAGGCGCTGCGGATGGCGGCCCGGCAGGGGCGGATCAGCTTCTTCGGCGGCCTGCCCAAGGACGATCCGATCATCCGGTGCGACTCCAACCTGGTGCACTACCGGGAGCTGACCATCGTCGGCGCCAACGGATCCAGCCCGGCGCACAACGCCCAGGCCCTGCGGCTGATCGCCGACGGGAAGGTCCCCGTCGCGGATCTGATCACCCATCGGCTGCCGCTCCCGGAGGTCCTCGACGGGATCGGCATCGTCAGCCGCGGCGAGGCGATCAAGGTCACCGTCGAGCCCTGACCGACCCTGACCGACCCGACCGACCCTGACAGACACCGACCGACACCGACCGACACCGACCGACACCGACTGGCCCCGATCGGCCTCGGCCGGCTTCGGCCTGCCCCGGCCGGAGCGGTCGGTCTCGGTCCCGGCCCACACCGTGCCCCCTCGACCCGGCCGGCCGCCCCTTGGCCCCGGCCGGCGTTTCCCCGCCCCCGCCAGAGAGGAAGTCCGGACATGCCGGAAAGGACAGTCGTCATCGCCTCGCGTACGGGTCTGCACGCCCGGCCCGCCAAACTCTTCGTCCAGGCCGCGGCGGCGCAGGGGGTGCCGGTGCGGATCCGGCTCGGCACGGGCAAGCCCGTACCCGCCACCAGCATGCTCGCCGTGATGGCCCTCGGAGCGGGACACGGCGCCGAGGTCGTGCTGGAGGCCGAGGGGCCGGGCGCGGACGCCGCGCTCGACTCCCTGGCCGGGCTCCTCTCCCGCGACCTCGACGCCGAGGAGGCGCCCGATGCCTGACCCGACGCCCGCGCCCGTCCCCGTACCCGAGACTCCCGTATCCGTACCCGGGACGGCACCGGTCCCCGGGAGGACGGACGAGGCCGGGACGGAGAGCGGTACGGCGGCCGTGACCGGGCCGGCGGCGCCCGGTGGACTCGCGTCCGGGACGTTGCGCGGGCTGGGCGTCGGTCCCGGACGGGCCGCGGGCCCGGTCTTCCGGATGGCGGGCCCGCCTCCGCTCCCCGCCCCGGTCCGGGGCGCCGACCCGGACCGGGAACGCGGTGAGGCGCTGCGCGCGCTGGCGGCCGTCGCCTCGGAGCTGGAGGGCCGGGCCGCGGTCGCGTCCGACCCGGCCGCGAGCGCGATCCTGGAGGCGCAGTCATTCATCGCCGCCGACCCGGGCCTGCTGGAGTCGGTGGAGGGGAACGTCGCGGTGGGGATGGACGCCGCCCACGCCGTCGACGCCGCCTGCGCCGGCTACCGGGAGGCGCTGCTGGCGGCCGGCGGCCTGATCGCCGAGCGCGCCGCCGACCTCGACGACATCCGTAACCGGGCCGTCGCCGAGGTTCTGGGCCTCCCCGTGCCGGGCGTCCCCGATCCCGGCCACCCGTTCGTCCTCGTCGCCGACGACCTCGCCCCCGCCGACACGGCGGGACTCGACACCGGCACCGTGCTCGCCCTGGTCACCGAGCGGGGCGGGCCGACCAGCCACACCGCGATCCTCGCCCGCGCGCTCGGCCTGCCCGCCGTGGTCTCCTGCCCGGGTGCCATGAGCATCGGCGAGGGGACCCGGGTGGCGGTCGACGGGACCACCGGGGAGGTCCGTACCGGCATCGGGGAGGAGGAGGCCGCGGAGATACGGCGGCGCGCCACCGCCGACCGTCTCCGGCGGGCCGCGAGCGGCGGCCCCGGCCGGACCGCCGACGGCCACCCGGTCGAGCTCCTGCTCAACATCGGCTCCGCCGCCGACCTGAGACCGGAGGCGGAGGCCGAGGGGGTGGGGCTCTTCCGCACCGAGTTCCTCTTCCTCGACCGCAGGGAGGCACCGGGCTTCGACGAGCAGGTCGCGGCGTACGAGGAGGTCTTCCGGGTTTTCCCGGGAGGGAAGGTCGTCGTCCGCACGCTCGACGCGGGGTCGGACAAGCCGTTGCCGTTCCTCGGGGTGGGCCGGGAGCCCAACCCCGCGCTGGGCGTCCGGGGACTGCGCGTCGCGCGCGGGCGGCCCGCCGTACTAGACGTCCAGCTCGACGCGATCGCCGAGGCGGCCCGGCGGTGCGGCGCGGAGCCGTGGGTGATGGCGCCGATGGTCTCCACCGTGGCCGAGGCGGACGACTTCGCCGGGCGGGCGCGGGCGCGGGGGATCACTCGCGTCGGAGCGATGATCGAGGTCCCGGCCGCCGCGCTCCGGGCGGACCGCCTGCTGGAGCGGCTCGACTTCCTCAGTATCGGCACCAACGACCTCAGCCAGTACGCCTTCGCCGCGGACCGCCAGCACGGCGAGCTCGCCGACCTGCTCGACCCCTGGCAGCCGGGGCTCCTGCGGCTGGTCTCCGAGTGCGCGCGGGCCGGGCGGGCGGCGGGCAAGCCCGTCGGGGTGTGCGGGGAGGCCGCGGCCGACCCCCTTCTCGCTCCCGTGCTGGTCGGGCTGGGCGTCACCAGCCTGTCCATGTCGGCGCCGGGCGTCGCGCAGGTCCGGGACGCCCTGGCCCTCCGCTCCCTGGAACGCTGCCGGAACGACGCCCGGACCGCCCTGGAGGCCGACGACCCCGCACAGGCCCGGCAGGCGGTCGCCGCGGGCGGACCGCCGTGAACCGATCACCCGGCCGGTCGTCGCCCCAGCGGGAACGCGGCGACGGTGTGCCAGGAACCGGGTTCCCACGAGCCGCTGATGAGCAGGACGTCCTCGACCGCGGCCCGGATCGGCAGATGCGCGGAGACGGTCCGGGCGGCCCGGCCGAGGACGTGCCCGGGGGCGTCGTGCCCGACGGTCAGATGCGGCACCGTGTCGGCGTGGACGCCCTCGTAGGGCGGCGCCTCCGGAAAGCGCCGCCACACCGCGGCGGTGAGGTCGCGGAACGGGCGATCGGGCCGCGGGGCGAGCCACACGACCGACTCGCCGAACCAGGAGACGTGGGTGAAGACGACGTCGAAACGCGGGACGGCCGCGATCGTGCCGGTGAGGGCGGCGAGCACCTGAGAATCGATCCGTCCGGGCGGGAGGAAGGGGTAGAGCACCGTCACGTGGGCCGGCACGCCCCAGGCCGCCGAGGCGTCGAGCGCCGCCCGGAAGGGGCCCACCGCCTCCTCGGCCTCGGGTATCGGCACGACGAGGGCGGTCTGGGTCGGCTCCATGGCCTCAGTCTCCGGCCACCGCGGGCGGCGATCCACCTGATTTTCCACGTCCGCTGGAGCGGACGGCGGACCCGCGTCCATCACCCGATCGGGTGGCGGGACTCGCGGAGACGGGCGGCCGGTCAGGGTCGTGGCGATGCCGATCCACGGTGAGGCTCCGCAGAACGGAACCTAACGCGCGGGTGCGGACGCCTCGCGGGCGGAGACGAGGACGTCGAGGATGGCTCGCGTCTGGGACCAGGGGACCGGGCTCGGAGCGCCCTTGATCATCGCGAGGAACGCCTCGATGACGCCCTCGTAGCCGAGGTCGCGCGCCGGTGTCGCGCCGCCCTCGATGAGGACGGACTCACTGCCGTCGCGCCGGTGGAGCACGATCTCGTACGACTCGGTGTCCGACACGCCCAGGACCTCGACCGTTCCCGGGACGCCGTTCGCCCAGCGCATCGCGAGCACCCCGGTGTCCTCCGAGCGCAGCCCCTCGTACGCGCGGATCGACCCGGCGGCGCCGGCGAGCCGTACGTCGGGCCCGAGCAGTGCGACGAGCAGCTCCACCCCGTGCACGCCCATGGTGACGAGCGTGCCGCCGCCCTCATCGGGCGTGTCCTGCCAGGGGTTGTAACCGGTGGCCCACAGTCCCACGTCGTGCCGTACGGTCGCCCGGACCGCGAGGACACCCGTGAGATCGACCCCGGCGGCGGTGAACGCCGGGGCGAAGCGCAGCACGGACGTGGACATGACCCGGTCGGCGACCGGCGTCACCAGCCGGTCCACGGCGTCGAGCTGGGCGCGGGTGGCCGCGGCGGGTTTGTTGACGAAGACCGGCGCGCTCGTGTCCAGCACGGCCGCGAGCGCGTCCGGCACCCGCGGTCCCGGGACGGTCAGCACGACACCGTCCGGCCGGGTGGCGAGCAGGTCCGTGAGGCCGCCGGACACCGTCGCCCGCGGGTGTTCGTCGGTGAACACCCGCAGGCGCTCCGGATCCGGCTCCCAGACCACCAGGTCGGCGTGGCGCCCGAGACTGCGGGCATCGGCGTACGGGTGGCTGGTGGCCAGACCGGCCAGGGCGATGAGCACGGGACTCAGGATAGAGGAGGCGTCACGGCCGGTACCGGTACAGGCGGGGCCCCTCGGCGAAGTGGACGTCACCGGAGGAGTGCACCGCCAGGTGCTGGAACGCGCCCTTCTTCAGCGTCACGTGCCTGCGGTCGCGCGGGTCGAGTGAGAACAGCTCCCGGCCCGCGTGGGTGCCGTACAGCAGCCGGTCGACCGGGTCGAAGGCGAGCCGGCCGCCGGCGCTCCGGCTGTCCGACAGGGTGACGCGGCCGATGACGCGGCGCGCGCGCACCTCGACCGAGAAGACCTCGCCGCCCGCGATGCCCCACAGGCGACCGCGGTCGTCGAAGGTCAGCGCGGGTATGGCCGGTTTGCCGGGCGCGGGGACGATGTCCCACAGCAGCCGGTTCTCCGCGACCGACCAGGCGAAGAGCCGCGCCTCGGTCTGGGTCGGCTCGGTGGCCGACTGGCCGCCGTAGATGGAGGTGCCGCCGTAGAGGACGCCGTCGCGGTAGGCGAGGGAGACGATGCTCTGATCCTTGATCAGGTCGCGTTCGGTGTGCTTGAGCCCACCGGTCACCGGATCCCAGATGGCCAGGACGCCGCCGAGCCGCCCCAGGTCGGGCATGGTCCCGGCCGCGAGGTAACGTCCGGCCGAGGCCAGCGCGCGCGGGCGGATCTGCTTGTCCGCCGCGAAGTCGAACAGCCGGGCCGGGTTGGCCGCCGGGCCGGGTTCGGGACTCGGCGAGTACTCGGTGCTGTTCCACGGCAGCGCCGGGTCGTAGGCGTACACCCGGGCCTGGGGGTAGGCGCCGACGTAGAGCTTCCCGGCGTGGGAGGTCATGGCCTCACTCTGGGAGAAGGTGTGGAACTCCTCCCGCGCCCCCGTCGCCGGGTCGAGCGCGGCGAAGCCGCCGTTGAGGAAGCCGCCCGTGTAGACGCGCCCGTCCGGGCCCTCCGCGATCGCGGTGATGTCGATGGGCTCGCCGGGGATGTCCGTCTGGACGAATGACTTCGCCCCGGTCTGGGGGTTGTACCGGAACTCCAGGCCCCGCCAGAGCAGGCCGACCAGGCTCCTGCCCGGGTAGCCGTCGATGCCGAGCTCGGCCCAGCCGATCCCGCGGCTGTTGGCGACCCGGCCGGTGATCGGCATCCCGGTGGAGGTGACGGCGCGCGTCGCCGGGTCGTACCGGACGAGCTCGCCGGACTTGACGAGGTAGACCCCGCCGCGCTCGTCGGGGGCGGACACGTCCAGGCCGTGCGCCGCGTCGAGAGTGTCGGTCCACGCCCCGGCCGCGAGGTCGTACACGCGCAGGGAGCCGGGTGACGCGTCACCGAACCGGACGTAAAGATGATCACCGCTGACGTTCACGTCGTACGCCCACTTGCCGGCCGGGTCGAGGCCGTCGGGGGTGGGCAGGCCGCGAACGCTCCCGGTCGCGGCGTCCACCGCGAGGACCGCGGCCGGAGCCTCGGTGCCCACGTAGATCGTGCCGTCGTGTACGGCGATGCTGCGGGTGTAGTCGTGGGTGGGCGAGAGCCTGCCGTAGTCGCGGAAGCCGGTCGCGGGGTTGTAGGCGAACAGCCGCCCGCCGGGCGAGGTGCCGCCGTAGACGGTGCCGTCGGGTCCGGCCGCGAGGGACCAGACGAAGTCATCCGACGCGATCGGGCGGCCGAGGTCCCGGACCCCGCCGGCCTCGGTCCACCGGTAGAGCCGGCCGTCGCCGTATGAGCCGACGTAGACGTCCCCGGCGGGGGTCGCCTCGACGGCGTAGGAGCCGCCCGCGCCCGGCAGGTCGTAGCGGGCGAGCACCTCGCCGGTCGCGGGGTCGACCGCGTTGAGCCGGGCGGGGGTGCCCGAGGACGCGCTCCACAGCACGGTCCGGCCGCCCGGCCCGGGGGCGACCGTCCCGCCGATGAGCAGGACGTCCTGGAGGGGGACGCCGAGGTCCTCGATCGTCCCCGCGCCGGCGGCGGGGAAGGCCGGCGAGGCCGGGGAGGCCGTGAGCATCCCGGCCGCCAGGAGGCAGGCGAGCAGGGATCTCCAGATGCGGTTCATGTTCTCCGTCCGGGGGGTGTCAGCAGAGACGGTAGGTGTGGAAGTTCTCGTTGCGCGAGAGGTACATGTGTCCGTCGGGCCCCTTGAGCAGGAGCGAGATCGGGCGTGCGATGAGGGTGAAGGCGAGGGTGGTCCGGTCGATCCGGTAGGCCTTGCCCTGGGCCTTGCCGTAGAGGCGGCCGTCGGAGCCGAGGGTGATGGCGGTGTCGAGCCAGACCTGGGTCTGGGAGCCCCACGCGTAGGTCTGGTGCCTGGCCGTACGGAGGGTCGTCCCGGTGGCCGGGTCCATCTCGAAGACCGCGTCGGGGGTCAGGCCCCACAGCATGCCCCGGTCGTCGAAGGTGATCGAGCCGAGCGCGAGGTCGCCGGGGACGGGTGCGGTCCGCCACAGCACCTTGTCGGTGGCGATGTCGTAGGCGAAGACGTACGCCGCCGTGTCCTGTGGCACGCCGGTGGCGCCGAAGGCGGAGGTCGCGCCGTAGAGGACGCCGTCACGGTAGGCGAGGCCGATGACGCTGTGACCCGGGACGATGTTCCGCCTGATGACGGCCTCGCCGGTCTCCGGGTCGAGCAGGCCGAGCGCACCGCCCACGGTCCCGGCCTTGGGGACGGTGCCGAAGGCCAGCCGGTCGCCCGCCGAGACCATTGCGAACGGGCGGTCCTGTTCCTGGCCGGCCAGGTTGAGCAGGAGACGGGGCCGCGAGCCGTCCCATTCGTAGATCCGGGCCCACGGGTAGACGCCCAGGTAGAGCTTGCCCTTGTGGGTGACCATCCCCTCGCTCTGGCCGACGTTGGGCCAGAACTGCGACTCCCCGGTGGCCGGGTCGTAGGCGGCCAGGCCGCCGGTGAAGAAGCCGCCGGCGTAGATCCGCTGGTCCGGTCCGGCCGTCATGGAGCGGATGCTCACCGGCTGCCCGGTCAGCGTGGCGTCCAGCAGCTCGCCCCGGCGGGTCTTCCGGTCGTAGTGCCAGATGCGGCCGGTCGAGCCGGTCCCGATGAGGGTGGTGCCGGACCAGCCCAGGACCCTTGCCGCGCCGCCGCCGAAGTCGGTGAAGCCGGTGCGGGTGATCTTCTCGGTCTTCAGGTCGTAGGCGACGAGTTCGTCGTGCTGGACCAGGTAGACCTGGTGGCCGTGCCGCCCGCCGCCCACGGTGAGGCTGTCGACGTCGTCCACCAGGTCGGTCCAGGCGCCCGAGGCGAGGTCGTAGACGCCCATCGGGTTGCCGTCGGTGGAGGTGGCGAACCGGACGAGCAGGTGGTGGCCGACGACGTCCAGGTCGTAGGCGGTGCCGTGGCCCTCGATCGGCGGTTCGATGACGGCGGTGGTCGTGCCGTCCCTGACGACGGCCACCTTCATGCTCTGCGCGCCGACGCCCGCGTACACCGTGCCGTCCTCGCCGACGGCCAGGTCGCGGACGTACTGCTCGCCGGGGACGGGGCTGCCGAGGTCGGTCGTCTCGCCGGTGGCCGTGTCGTGGCGGAAGAGCCTGCCGGAGGGCGAGGTGCCGCCGTAGACGGACGTGCCGTCGGCGGCGACCGTCCAGACGAAGGTCTCGCCGGCGAGCGGGACGCCCAGCTCGCTGACCGTCCCGGTGTCCGGCGCGTACCGGAACAGCCGTCCCATCGCGTTCGCCGCCGCGTTGTACGAGCCGACGTACACCGAGTGGTCGGGCGCGACGGTCACGGCCCACGAGCCGAGCGCCAGCGGGAGCGGGCGCTCGGCGACGAGGCGGCCGTCGAGCGCGTCCCGGACCCCGAGGATCGCGGGCCCGGACGCGCTGGAGGTGACGGAGTAGACGCGTGGACCGCCGGGCGCGTCCGGGTCGTAGGCGGCGCCCGCGGTGGTGGCGCCGCTCAGCGGGAGCCTGCCGAGGGTGGTGAATCCGCACCCCGTGGGCGGCGCGGCGGCCGCCCGGGCGGGGGCCGGTGGGCTGAGCGGGGACAGAGGGGAGATGGGGGAGAGCGGCGTGAGCGCGAGGACGAGCGCGAGCGCCGCGGCCCGCCCCGCGCGTGATCGGAAAGCCGGCATGCGGTTCTCCTTTTCCGGTGAGGGCACCAGAGGGCGCCGGGGGAGTGTCCTGCCGGTGGCGGGCGGGTTCCCGCCCCCGCCCGGCCGCGCCGGCGTCACGTCAGCACCTTGTGCAGGGCTTCGACGAGGTCGGCGGGGTCGTCCATGAGCATGTTCTGGCGGACCCAGACCACGGTCCGGGCCGCCTCCTTCGCGGCCGGGCAGGGCTCGGCCCGCGCCGCGTGGAGGGCGTCCAGGGTGCCCAGGGGCGGGTATCCGGCCTCCAGCGGCACGCCCTCGGCGGCCATGGCGGCCAGCAGCCGGGCCCGGTCCACCGACGGGTCGTGGCGGAGCATGAGGAGGTGGCGCGAGTCGCGGGTGGTGCCGGGCGGTGCGGGCACCGCGCTGACGGGCAGGCCGGTGAGGTCGAGCGCGCGGCAGAACGCCTCCCGCCGGTCGATCTCCGCGTCGAGCCGGTCGAGCCAGGGCAGCAGGAGGGCGGCCTGGATGTCCGTCAGCCGCAGGTTCCAGCCGACGGCGGGATGGCCGTACCATTCGCCGCCGAGGGCGCGGCCGACGTTGCAGGCCGACCAGATCGCCGCGTGCGCCGCCGCGTCGCGGCAGACGATGAGACCGCCCTCGCCGGCGGTCATGGCCTTGCTCGACTGGAAGCTGAACACCCCGGCGTCCCCGAGACCCCCCACCGGCCTGTCGCGGTATTCCGCGCCGTGGGCCTGCGCGGCGTCCTCGATCACCTTGAGTCCGTGCCGGGCGGCCACCGCGGTGATCTCGTCCATCTCCGCCGGGCCGCCGGCCAGGTGCACCGGCATGACCGCGGCCGTCCGGCCGGTCACGGCGGCCCCGACGGCGGCGGGGTCGAGGCGCAGGTGCCCGGGGTCCACGTCGACGATGACCGGGGTCGCGCCGGTGAGCAGCACGGACGTGGCCGAGGCGACGAAGGTGTACGCCGGGACGATCACCTCGTCCCCCGGGCCGATCCCGAGTCCCCTCATCGCGGCGAACAGGCCGAGGGTGGCGTTGCCCACCGTGACGCCGTACGGGACGCCGGACCGGCGGGCGAAGGCGGCGGCCAGCTCGGCGCAGACCGGGCCGCCGCCCCACCGGCCGCTGTCGAGCACCTCGGTCACCAGGGCGCGCTGCCGGTCGTCGAGGGGCGGCGGCCACTCGGGCCAGGGGCGGGTGCGGACGGGGACGCCTCCGTCGATGGCGGGTTTCACGGCTGGTTCCTCCCGAGGACGCGTGCGAGGTTGCCGCCGAGGACGCGCGCCCGGTCGTCGTCGGTGAGCGGTGCGAGGGCGGCCCGTCCGAAGCCCTGCCGCAGGTCGAGGAAGCAGGCGTCGGAGCCGTAGATCACCCGGTCCGCCCCGGCCAGCTCGACGAGCCGGGCCGTCCAGCGGCCGGTCATCTTGGAGCCGCAGGTCTCCAGGTAGAGGCTGGGATGTTCGGCCGCGATGCGGGCCGCGCGGGCGAAGCCGTACGGGTGGAGCCCCGCGTGCCCCATCAGCAGCGGGACCCGCGGGTGTCGGCGGGCGACGGTGCCGAACCGCTCCGGGTCGCTCCACGGCGAGTCCGTCTGGCCGTGCGCGAGGACCGGCAGGCCCAGCTCCCAGACGGGTTCGTAGCGCGGATCGTCCAGGCGGCACTGATGGACGTCCGGGTGGAGTTTGATCCCCCAGATCCCCGGGGAGCCGACCGGGTTGCGCCGGTGCGGGTTGTAGACCTCCCAGACGCCGAAGCGCCCGGGGTGCGCGGCGGCGGCCTCGAAGGCCAGCCGGTTGCCGGTGACCGGGTCGGGGCCGACGGCGAGCAGATGACTGACGCCGATGGCGTCGATGCCGAGGCGGTCCATGAGGCCGACCATGCCGTCGGCGGACGGGTCGGGGATGAGGAAGTCGGGCCAGGTGCCGAGGTGCCCGTGGGCGTCCAGGATCATCGGCCCGCCTCCCCGAGCAGATCGCCCCCCGCGGCGATCAGGGCCACGTCGTCCGGGGGGAGGTCCAGGTGGTCGAGGAGGAGACGCGGGCCGCAGTCGTCCATGACGGGCGCCCCGGTGCCGAAGACCAGGCGGCGCGCGCCGAAGCGCTTTGCCAGCCACTCGACCCCGCGCTGGGTGTTCACCGTGCCGATCTCCAGGTAGACGTTGGGGGCCTCCGCCATCAGTTCGGCGACGGCGCGGAGCCGCCGGTAGCCGGGATTGAGGATCAGGAGTTTCGGGACGTGCCGTGAGACCTCGCGGAGCTGGGCCGGGGACGCCTCCTCCAGGTCGACGGCGACGGGAAGCCCCAGGACGTCCAGCCAGCGCCGCGTCGTCGGCCCGGTCACGTCGAACCGGTGCCGTTCCGGGCAGAGCCGGACCATCGGCACGTCCCACATCGGCGGCTGCTCCGTCGCCATCGGCACCAGCACCGGGACGGGGAGGAGCCGGGGGTCGTCCAGCGCGCGGAGCGCACGGTTTCCGTCCTCGGGGTCGCTGTACAGGCTGAGCGTGTGGGTCACCAGGGCGCGGTCGATGCCCAGCCGGTCCATGTCGGGCCGTGGGTCCGCCGGCAGGTCGTCGAACGGCACGGGTCCTATGAGCCGGTGGGCATCGATCACTAGTTTCGGTACGGGCCGAAACATGGATCAGTGTTCCGCGACGGTCAGGGCCGGGCGGCGCGGGTCGAGCGTCACCTTCGCCAGGTCCCGCCCGACGAGCGTCCAGGCGTCCCAGGAGCCGGGGGCGAAGTGGAGCTGCGGGTTCGTGTACCACTCGTCGCCCAGGCCGGTGGCCAGGAGCGTGGCCGTGCCGCCCAGCTCGTACGCGTTGCCGCCGCCGAAGAAGGTCTGCGCGAAGACCCGCCCCCGGTGGACGGTCAGCTCGCCGTACCCGGACAGCGTGCCCCGGTGCCTGATCGTCCGGTCGGCGAGGTCGAGCGCGATCCAGGTGCCGGAGTTCCGCTTGTACAGCGCGTACAGCAGCCCGTCGTGGACCTTGACGTCCTGGATCGTGCGGTTGCCGGCGAGCGGTTCCGCCTCCCACAGCACCGTACGGCTGCGCAGGTCGAACGCCGCGACCGAGGCCGACGTCCGGACCGGGGGCGTGCCCCCGCCGCCGAGCACGTCGCCGCCGAGGTAGACGACGCCTGCCTTGGAGTCCACGCTGAGGCTCATCAGGCTCTCGTCGCGGATGACGCCGACGTAGACGTCCATCTTCCCGGTGTCGGGGTCCACCACCGAGAGCGCGCCCTCCAGGGCGGCGCCCAGCGGAGCCGAGGCGACGAGGAGTCTGTCGGTCACCTCGTCGTACTCCAGGTCCCACGGCCGCTGCTGCCCGTGTCCGAGGAAGCCGAGGCTGCGGACCGAGTCGTCGCGGAGGCCGATCGAGATGATCTCCCCGCTGGGGTACATCGCGGCGTAGATCTTGTCGCCGCGCCGGACCAGGTCCTTCGGCTCGCCGGGCACCCGGAAGCGCCGCTTCTCGCCGGTGCGCAGGTCGCGGACGTCCATCCAGAAGTGGCCGCCGACGTAGAGCGCCCGGTTCGGCACGAGCAGCATGCTCTGCGGCCGTTCCGCGCCGGCCGGCAGGCCCGCCTCGATCAGGTCGGTGAACTGCGACTCCGCCGTGGACAGGTCGAGCCGCCACATGCCGCCGCTGCCGGCGAAGCCGGTCAGCGTCCGCCCGTCGAGGACCAGCCGCCGGGTCTCGTCGCGGAGCGAGGGCGGCTCGGCGATCTTCGTGACCGCGCCGTCCCGGTAGGCGTGGACGGCCCCGTCGGGGCGGGAGGTGAGGTAGACGGTGCCGTCCGGCGCGACGGCGAGCGCGTCGAAGCTGCTCAGGCCGGTGTCGACCATCCGGGTGTCCGTGCCGTCCCCGCGCGTGTCGATCAGGACGCCGCCGCTCGCGGCGTACACGCGGTCGCCGCCGAGGGCGATGGCGCCGATGCCGGTGGGGCCCTGGGCCAGTTCCCGGACCGCGCCGGTGGCCCGGTCGATCGCCATCAGCCTGCCCTTGTCGAGGAGCCCGGCGTAGACGGTGGTGTCGTCCGCGGCGACCGCGCGCACGTACCGCTCACCGGCGGCGAGGACCCCGAAGTCGCGCACGGCGCCCGTCGAGGGGACGTACTCCCAGACCCGTCCACCGGGATAGGTGCCGAGGTAGAGGGTGCCGTCGGGGGCGGCGGCGAGGCTCCAGACGTAACCGCCGTTGGCGCCGAACGAGCGCAGGCGCGCCACCTCGCCGGTCGCCGGGTCGAAGCTGTAGAGATCGGGGACCGGATAGGTGCCGATGTAGACCTTGCCGCCGGAGACGGCGGTCGCCCACCCTCCCTCCGGCTCGCCCGCCGCGGGGCCGTCCGGCAGCGTGGCGGTGCGGGTCACCTTCCGGGTGGCCAGGTCGATCTCCGCGACCACCGGCGGCTTCTGGCCGCGCGTCACGACGTACGCCTTGCCGTCGGCCACGGCGGCGCCCACGATCGCGCCGGTCAGCGAGGCGGGGCCGTAGGTCTCGTACGCCGGGGTGTCGCGGTCGGCAGCGGAGGCGGGCTGGGCCGCCATCGGAAGTAAGGCCGCAAGCAGAGCCAGTACGACCGCGCGGGCACGGATCATGGCCACACCTCCACAGGTGCTCACTCTTGCCGAATAATGGTCCAGACCGTAACCTTTCCCGCAAGCTCGGTCAATGGGCTGACCGTTTTGCGGTCGCGCCCGTATCCGAAGGGACCCCCCGTATGCTCCCCCGTCGCAGATTCCTCCAGGTCGCCGCCGCTTCGGCGGCCGTCGCCGCCTCCCCTCTCGTCCCCGCCTCCGCCGCGCGTGCCGCGGCCGGGGACGTCACCGACCTCGGGCCCGCCAGCGTGGCCAGCCCGCTCGGCAACGGCGTCTTCGTGGGCGGCGTCCTGTACGTCGGCTCCCGCGGCCTGTCACCGAACGTGGTCGGCGCCTACGACCTCGCCTCCGACAGGATCGTCGCGCACTACGAGATCCCCACGGGGATCGGCGTCTGGGCCATGTGCGCCTCCGGCACCGACGTCTACGTCGCCACCCACGTCCGCTCGGACCTCTACCGGATCGACACGCTCACCGGGAAGGTCACCAAGGTCGGCGAGTATCCCGACCACTACGTCTGGACCATGGCCGCCGCCCCCGACGGCAAGGTCTACCTCGGCTGCTCCGAGCCGGGCCGGGTCTGGGAGTACGACCCGGCGACCGGGAAGAGCCGCGACCTCGGACAGCCCGCCCCGGGCGAGGCGTACGTGCGCAGCATCGCGGCCGACGACAGGTACGTCTACTGCGGGATCGGCTCCCACGCCCATCTCATCGCGATCGACCGGGCCACCGGCGAGACCCGCGACCTGCTCCCGGCCGAGGTCGCCTCCCGCGACTGGGTGGCCAGCATGTCGATCTCGGACACCCACGTCGCGGGCGGCCTGAACTCGCTGGCCGAGCTGCTCGTGCTCCGCAAGGACGACCCTTCCGACCACCGCGTCGTCAAGGCCACCGCGGCCGGCGAGAAGTACACGGTCGCCGTGCTGATCCACAAGGACTCCGTCTACTTCGCGGGACGGCCGACCGGCACGTTCTACCGCTACCGCCTGGACACCGGCGTCCTCGACGTGCTCGGCGTGCCGTACTTCGAGGCCGCCACGCACCGCATCCTCGCCTACGAGGGCAGGATCTACGGGGTCCAGGACAACGCCGTCTTCGTGTACGATCCGGCGACCGGGGACATCGAGTACCGCAACCTCGTCCAGCGCGGCCTGCGCGCCGCCCCCGAGGAGCCCATGTCCGTGCACAGCGACGGCCGCCGGGTCTACGTCGGCGGCAAGAGCGGCGCCGACGTCCACGACCTCGCGACCGGCGCCGTCACCCGGCTCGGCATCCCCGGCGAGCCGAAGACCCTGGTCACCGTACGGGACCTGACCTACCTGGGCGTCTACACCCAGGCCGCGCTCTACGCGCACCGCGCGGGCGACCCCGAGCCGGACCTGCTGCTGCGCGCCGGCAACCAGCAGGACCGGCCGCGCGACCTCGCCTACGACGAGAGGACCGGGCTGATCGTCATGCCGACGCAGCCGGAGCCGGGCCACGAGAACGGCGCGCTGACCCTTTACTCGGTGAAGGACGGCACCCACGTCACGTACCGGCCGATCGTCGAACGGCAGACCGTGTACGCGGTGACGACCCGGCGCGGCGTCGCCTACCTCGGCACCCAGACGCAGGAGGGCCTCGGGCTGCCGCCGGTCACCACCACGGCCCGGCTGGCCGCCTTCGACCTGACCTCCCGGAAGCCGCTCTGGCAGGTCGAGCCGGTGCCCGGCGCGCCCGGCATCACCGGGCTCGACAGCACACCCCACGCCCTGTACGGCATCACGCGCGGCGGCCTGCTGTTCGAGTACGACCTGCGCCGCAAGGCCGTGACCCGCACCCTCCAGGTGAGCGCCCGCGGCGGCGACCTGCTGATCGTCGGACGCACCGCGTACACCGGGGACCGGGACGCCGTGTACGCGGTCGACCTGGACCGCTGGCGGGCCGCCGCGCTCGTCACGGGCCTCGCGGGAGAGTGGTTCGGCGGTGAACCCAAGCTGGCCCTCGACCCCTCCCACCGGGCGCTGTACTCGATCAAGGGCCGTAACCTGATCCGGATCGCCATCTGAGGGGTCCCCGGGCGACCGGGGTCCAGGGCATCCAGCCTCCGGGACGGCCGAGTTCCGAAGCAGCCGAGTTTCCGAGGAGAGAGACGTGTTCGACGCCCGCAGGCTCATCGACGGGCTGGAGGTGACGCTCGACGCCGACGTCCTCGCCGGGGCCTACCCGGACCGGGACGTGCCCGAGCCCTGGCCGGACCTCCTCGCCGGGAACGGCATCCGGGCGGGCGCCGTGGCGAACCTGCGGGCCGCGCTGTTCGACGTGGTCTCGGGCAACGACGAGATCTCCGGCCTGGCCGCGCCGCACGTGCCGGTCGGCGTGGTGGACCTGCGCGACCCGCTGCGCGCGGCACGCGAGCTGGAGCGCCTGGCCGGGGCAGGACGGCGGGCCGTCCGGCTGTTCCCGGACGAGCAGGGCGTCGAGGCGGGATTCCCGGGCGTCCGGCACGTGGCCCGGCGCGCGGCGGCGCTCGGGCTGACGGTCCTGACGGGCGGCGACGTGCGGCGCTTCTGGCAGCCGTTCGCCGGGCTCGGCGGAAACGTCGTCTTCCTCGACACGCACTTCTACCACCTGGGGGACTTCCTGGTGGCGGCCGCCGACGAGCCCGGCTTCCACACCTCGACGCGCCTGCTCAACTCCCCCGACGCGCTGGAGACCGTCGCCGCCGAGCTGGGCGCCGACCGGCTGCTGTTCGGGTCGCGCGCGCCGTACTACGAGCCGGCGGTCCCGCTGCTGCGGCTGGCGACCGGCGGGCTCAGGCCGGAGGAGGTCACGGCCGTGGCCGGGGAGAACGCGCGGAGGCTGCTCACATGATCATCGATGTCCACGCCCACTGGGGCCCGTGGTTCTTCACCATGGACGTGGCCGGGGCCACCCTGCCCGCCATGGACCGCTACGGCATCGACCTGGCCGTCGTCTCGGCGAGCGAGGCCGTCATCTACGACGCCCCGGCGGGAAACCGCGCGCTGGCCGCGGCCCTGCCGGACCGCTGCTACGGCTACGTCACGGTCAACCCGCGCCGCCTGGCCGACGCCGAACGGGACCTGCGGACCCACCTCCCCGGGGGCCGCTTCGTGGGAGTCAAGATCCACACCGACTACACGGGCTCCCCGGTGACCTCCCCGCAGCTGCGCGACGCCCTGGAGCTCGTCGCCGCCCACGGCGTCCCCGCGCTGGTGCACACCTGGGGCACCTCGGTGCTCGACCTGGCCCGGCTCTGCCTCGACATCTCGGGGCTGCGGGTGATCGCCGGTCACATGGGCGCGGACGGCTTCCGCCACGCCGTCGAGGCCGCGCGCTCCTGCGACCGCCTCTACCTGGAGCCGTGCTGGTCCCACTTCCCCGCGGGACGCATCGCCGAGGTGGCCGCCGCGGTGGACCCGCGGCAGCTGCTGTTCGGCACCGACTCGACGCTCATCGACCCCGCCTCCGCCTACGGCTCGGTCGCCGCGGCGAGCCTGCCCGCCGACGTGGCCGAGCTGGTCGCCTGGCGCAACGCGGCCGGTCTGTTCGGCCTGCCGGTCGGCTGATCCGTCCCGTTCCGTCCCGCCCGCGCCGGCCGGTCACCGGCGGAGCCGCCCGGCGGCCCCCAGCACCGCCGCGCGCTCCCCGGCCGGCAGCGGCGGCCCGTACGGGTCCACGGCATGGGACTCGGGGACGCGCCCCTCGGCGGCGGCCAGCCACAGCATGCGCTGGACGTACCCTTCCACGGGCTCGGCGAAGGTGACCTCGGCGAGCCGGTCCAGCCGTCCCGACGCCTCCTCGAACGCCCGCAGCCCGGAGCCGCGGTGGGCCCGCAGCACGTCCGCCGTCACGCCGACGCTCGCCGCCGCGACGCCCACGAGCGCCGCCTGCGCGCCCCAGAGCAGGGAGGGGCCGAACATCCGGTCCTCGCCGGTGACCGCCAGGCGGCCCGCCTCGCGGGTGAGGGCGATGGTCCGCTGGCATCCGACGGCGTCCGCCAGCAGGGCCGTCTTGAGCCCCGCCACCCCCGGATGCGCCAGCAGCTCGCGTATCGTGTCCTCCGGGCACGGCATCGTGTAGAGGTCGAAGGCGATCATCGGCAGGCGGCCCGCCCGCCAGACCGCGTCGTGCAGCGCCACCCGGTCGTGCGCGGACGGGAACACCAGCACGCCGGCGGCCCCCAGCTCCGCGGCCACCCGCGCCTGCTCCGCCGCGACGGAGGGGCCGGCGGGCCCGGTCGTGTCGGCGGGGCCGGCGGGGTCGTCCGAGCCGCCCACCCCGACCAGCACGGGGACGCCGAGCGTGACCGCACGGCCGATCACCGCGGCGCGGACCTCCGGCGTCAGGTACGGCCCGCGCCCGGTGTGGGCGAGCACCGCGAGGGCGGACGCGCCGTCGGCCACCAGGCCGGTGAGATAGCGCGAGACGACGTCGAGGTCCACCTCACCGGACGCCGTCATGGGGGTGGCCGCGGCGGCGATCAGCGCGCCCCGCAGCCGATCCCGGAGGTTTCGGGCAGAGATGTCCACCCGGGAGAGCTTATTTCAGCCCGGTCATCGCGATGCTGTTCACCAGGTAGCGCTGCAGCAGGAAGAACACCAGCAGGCACGGCACCACGGACACCGCCGCCGACGCCATGAGCACCGACAGCTGCACCTCCTCGGTGCGCAGCGTGGACAGGCCCACGGTCAGCGTGCGGGTGGCGTCGCTCTGCCCGACGACCAGCGGCCACAGGAAGTCGTTCCAGTGCCACAGGAAGACGAAGACGCCCAGCGTGGCCAGGACCGGCCTGGTCAGCGGCAGCACGATCGTCCAGTAGACCCGCCACTCCGAGGCGCCGTCCACCTTGGCCGCCTCGAACAGCTCGTCCGGCAGGTCCAGGATGAACTGCCGCATCAGGAACACGGCCTGCGCGTTGGCCAGGGTCGGCACGATCAGGCCCCAGAACGTGTCCACCCCGTCCAGGCTGTTGACCAGCACGAACGTCGGGATGAGCGTGGCCTGGAACGGCACCATCATGGTCGCCAGGAACGTCCAGAACATCGCCTCCCGCCCGGGGAAGCGCTTCTTGGCGAAGGCGTACCCGGCCATGGACGAGGTCAGCAGGATGACCACCACGGAGACCACGGCGTAGACCAGCGAGTTGACCGTCCAGGTGATGAACCCGGACGACTCCAGCACCCGCGTGATGTTGTCCAGGGTGAGCGACGAGGGCCACTGCCGCGGCAGGGTCGGCCGGCCGGCCGGGGACAGCGCCACGACGAGCATTGCCACGAACGGGCTCACGGTCAGCACCGAGAGCACCGCGAGCAGTGCCGCCAGCGGCCACCCGGTCCGCCAGCGGCGCCTGCGGGCCGCGCGGGCGGTCCCGGCCTCGGTGACGGGACGTGCGGCGGTGAGCGTCATGTGTTCCCCCGGTCCATGAAGCGGCGCTGGACCAGCGAGACGACCAGTACGATCGCGAACAGCACCATGCCCCACGTGGCCGCGTAGCCGAAGTCGAAGGACCGGAAACCGAGGTCGTAGATGCCGTAGATGAGTGTGTAGGTGGCCCTGGCCGGGCCGCCGCCGGTCATCACGTACACGGTGTCGAAGGTCTGGAACGCGCCGATCGTCTCGATCACCATGACGAAGAAGATCGTCGGTTTGAGCAGGGGGAGCGTGATGCGGCGGAAACGCTGCCACGTGCTCGCCCCGTCGACCCTGGCGGCCTCCAGATAGGAGGACGGGATCGACTTCAGCCCGGCCAGCAGGATCAGCATGGAGTAGCCGAAGCCCTTCCACACCGACACCACGGCCAGTGCGGGCAGGACCAGCGACGACTGCTCCAGGAACATCGCCGGGCCGAGCTCGGCCCGGGCCAGCAGGCCGTTGATCAGCCCGTCGAACTCGTAGATCCACCGCCAGATGACGCCGGCGAGCACGAAGCTGGTCACGTACGGCAGGAACAGCATGCCGCGGAACAGCCCGCGCATGAAGACCACCTTGTTGAGCAGCAGCGCCGTGCCGAGCGCCACGAGCAGGGTGAGCGGCACGTAGATCACCGCGTACACGAGCGTGACCCGGAGGCTCAGCCAGAAGTTCACGTCGTCGAACAGCCGGGCGTAGTTGTCCGCGCCGATGAAGTTCCACTCGCCGCCGATGTTCCAGTCCGTCAGGCTCATCCCCGCCGCGCCCAGCGACGGGAAGATCCGGAAGATCAGGAAGAGCACGAGCGCGGGCAGCACGAACAGCAGTCCGGCGACCGGGTCACGCAGGCGATGACGCACCAGAATCCCTTTCCTCGCTCAGCTGCCGCCGAGCAGTTGGTCGGCCTCCTTCGCCGCCGCGTCGAGCGCGGTCCTGGCGTCCTCCTTGCCGAGCAGTGCCGCCTGGATGTGCGGGGCGAGGACGCCCATCACCTGGCGGGCCTTGGGGTGGGTGTCACCGGGGAAGGCGTACTGCAGGGACTTGGCGAACTCCTTGGAGGACTCCGTCTGGCCGGGCACGGTCACGTCCGTGCGCGCGGGGAAGAAGCCCGACTCCTTGGCCAGTTCGGCGGTCACCGCGGGGGAGGCGACGTACGCGGCGAACTTCTTGGCGGCGTCCTTGTTCTCGGAGTGCCTGGCCAGCACCAGCGCGCCCGGGATGCCGAACGCGATCCGCTTCCTCCCTTCCAGGGGCAGGCCGATCCCGACGTTCTCCGCGCCGATGGCCGTGCCGAGCTGGTCGGCCTGGAGCGCGGTGGCCGCGTGGTACATGGCGGTCCTGCCGCTCGCCAGCGCGCCGCCCTCGATGTCGTTGCCCTTGCTGGCGGTGTTCTCCGGCAGGCCGCCCGCGGCCTTGAGATCGAGCAGGAGCTGCAGGCTCTCCACGCCCTCCGGCCCGTTGAACGCGACGGATTTCCCGTCGGCGGCGAAGACCGTACCGCCGTTGGCCCACAGGAGCGGGTAGAAGCTCTGGTTGAGGCTGACCTCGGGCTTGCCGGGGTAGTCGAGCACGGCGACCTTCTGGGCGGCCAGCTTGGGGGCGGCCGCCTTCAGCTCGGCCAGCGTCTCCGGCGCCTTGTCGACGCCGGCGTCGGCGAACAGCTTCTTGTTGTAGATGGGGGCGGTGATCGTCTGGTAGATCGGGACGCCGTACAGCTTGCCGCCGACGGTGAGGCCGGTGAGCGCGTTCGGCAGGTAGGCGGCCTTGTCCGGGGCGACCACGTCGTCGACCGCCTCGATCGTGCCCTGCTCGGCGTACTGCGGAAGCTGGTCGGGGCCGAGCACGACCAGGTCGAAGCCCTTCTTCGAGACCAGCGCCGTGGTGACCTTCTCCTGGCGGCCCTCCCACGGCTGCTGGTCGATCTTGACGTCCACCGTGGCGTTCGCGGCCTCGAAGTCCTTCTCGACCTTGCTCCAGAACGCCTGGTTCTTCGCCTGGTCCGAGATCACTGGGTACATCCACAGCGTCACGACGCTCTTGTCCGATCCGCTGCCGGCTCCGCACCCGGCGGCCGCGAGGCTCAGCGCGGCGGCGACGCCGGCTGCCGTTGCCTTCTTCATCGGCGGCCTCCTTTCCACTTAATACCGGTCCCGGTTAATACCGGTCCCGACCGAAACCTAGTAAGGCCTCGTCCGGCGGTCAATAGGTGATACATGACCGTAACTACGGTCACGCCCGGAACTTCGTCATTTCTTGGATGATCAGATCGACGTGCTCGGACGTGTAGTTCTCGTTCCAGTCGATGACCAGCAACGTACGGTCCACCATGGCCTCGGCCCGCGGGCAGGGGTTCGGCTCGTAGCCGTCCAGGGGGTAGCGGGAGGCGCCGTAGATCGGCGCGTCCCACACCGGCGCCCGGTTCAGCGGTTCGGCGAGGTAGCCGGCCCGCGCGGGGATCCCGGCCGCCGCCAGATGCGCCGCCAGCTCGGGCGCGTCGCCGCCGGGGCACACGACGGGGAAGAGCCACCAGGAGTGGCCCTCCGGGCGCGGCGGCCGTACCCCCGCGAGGCCGTCCAGCGCCCTGAGCAGCCGTCCGGCGGTGCGGCGGCGGTCGGCGACCACTCCGGGGAGCTTGGCGAGCTGGGCGCGGGCCACGGCGGCCTGCAACTCGGTCATGCGGTAGTTGAGCCCGAAGGCGGCGTGCGACCTCCCGGTCGCGCGGTCCCAGCCCTTGTCGGCGAAGAGCCGCATCCTTCTGGCCAGCCCGTCGTCGTCGGTGATCGTCACCCCGCCGTCCCCGCAGGTGATGTGCTTCCACTGCTGCAGGCTCAGGCAGCCGACCTGGCCGGCGGTTCCGGCGAGCCCTCCGCCGGGGAGCTCGGTCAGCCACGCCTGCGCGCAGTCCTCGATCAGGGTCAGGCCGTGCTCGTCGGCGAGCGCGCGCAACTCACCCACCCTCGCGGGGGCGCCGAACAGGTGGACGGCCATGATCGCCCTCGTCCGGGGGCCGATGAGCTCCGCCACGGCCGCCGGGTCGAGGTTGCCGTCCGCGGGATCCACGTCGGCGAAGACAGGGACGGCGTTCTGCGCCAAGATGGGGGCGACGGTCCCGAAGTCCGTGATCGGGGTCGTTATGATCTCGTCTCCCGGGTCCGGCGCGGCCGCCACGATCGACAGGTGGAGGGCCGCGGTGCCGGAGCTGCAGGTGATCGCGTGGCGGGAGCCGTACATCCGCGCGATCTCGCGCTCCAGCGCCCGCGCCTCGGTGCCCCAGACGGAGTTGAGCATGCCGGAGCGGATCACGCGTTCGGCGGCGGCCACCTCCTCGGCGCCGAGCGTGCGGCCGTCTGCCTCGGCCATGGAAGGAAACTTCACGGAACACCTCACACGATAAGATTGCGGTCGGGGCCGAAACAGGAGAAGGAGACGCGATGGGGACCGTCATCGGGGTCGTCGGCCCGCACGACCTGGTCGACGACGTGGCGGCCGTCTGCGAGGAGCAGCCCGGCGTCAGCACGCTGCGTCTCGACTACGACCATGAGTCGCAGGCGCCCGCGATCGTCGAGGCGCACGCCGCCGCGGTCGAGGGATGGCTGTTCACCGGCATCGTGCCGTACATGCTCTCCCGGGACGTCGAGGTGCTCACCCGTCCCGCCGAGTTCGTCGACTATCTCGGCGCGACGCTGCTCAGCGCCCTGGTGCGCCTCCAGCACGAGGGCCAGGACGTCACCCGCCTGTCGATCGACACGCTGTCCACCGCCGAGGTCAACGCCACGTTCGCCGAGGCCGGACTGCCCGCCGGCGAGGTGCGCACGCTCCCCTACCGGCCGAAGACGACCTCCCAGCAGGCCGTCGCCTTCCACCGGAAGGGCCCGGCGCACGCGGTGATCACCTGCCTGAGCTCCGTGCACGAGGCCCTCCGCGACGAGATGCACGTGCTGCGCCTGGTGCCGTCCGTCCACTCCGTCCGGGTGGCGCTGCGCCAGCTCCTGCTGAGCGCCGAAGGGCAGGCACAGGAGGACGCGCAGATCGCACTCGGCCTCGTCGAGGTGGAGAACGGTGAAGGGCTGCTGCGCGAGGCCGCGGCGCTCGGCGGCACGCTGGCGGCCTTCCGCGGCGGCACGCACCTGCTGGTGACCACCCGCGGCCCCCTGTACGAGGCCACGGGCGGTTTCGCCGGACTGCCCATGCTGACGCGGCTCGCCACCGACAACGACATGGTCCGTGTCGGTTTCGGCCTGGGCCGTAGCGCGGCGGAAGCGGAGAGCCTGGCCCGCCGAGCGCTGGCCCGGGCCCGCCGGATAGGGCCGGTGGCCGCGGTCCTGTCGCTGCGGGCCGACACCGACATCGTGCTGGAGTCGGCGCCGGTCGCCCGGGCGGAGGAGCAGAGCCTGTCGGTGATCGCCCGGCGGGTGGGACTGTCGGTCTCCACGCTGGAGAGACTCCAGGAGGCGCGGACCGCCGCGGGGAACGAGCCGCTGACGACGCGAGAGATCGCCGACCGCCTCGCCGTCCAGCAGCGCACCGCCCGCCGCATGCTGCACCGCCTGGAACTGGCGGGCCTGGCGGAGCGGACCGGCAACCTCAGCAGCGGCTCCAGCGGACGCCCCCTGACCCTCTACCGCCTCACCCTCTGACCGGGCGGACGGGGACACCGGCCCGCCCCGCGACCTGGCGGGCGCGAACGCCGTCTCGCCCCGCGAGCGGACGGCCGTGGAGCGGAGGGGGGCCGAGCGGGTGGGCACGGCCTCAGGAGAGCCAGCGGCTCAGGCCGTCCGCGACGAACTCGTCGTCCCGGAGCCAGGGGTAGGCGGCCCAGATCCGGTCGATCTCGGCCAGTTGCCCCGGCGAGAGGTCCTCGTCCGGGTCGAGACACCAGCGCCCCGCCAGCAGGCCCTGACGGCGCAGCACCTCGTGGATGCCCGGGATGCACCCGTGGAAGCCGTTGGCCGAGTCGAAGATGGCGGCGTTCGCGTCGGTCAGGTGACCGTCGAGGCCGAGCAGCCGCCGCACCGCCGCGTCGTCCCCGCCCCGCGCGAGCCTGGCCTCCTCCAGCAGTTCCACGGCCCGCCGCACCCACACGGCCCACTGGCCGAGCAGCCCGCCGACGAACTCGACCTCCACCTCGCGGCCGTCCACCACCACCCGGTGCCCGGTTATGAGGTCGGCGAGGATGTGGTCGTCGTTGCCGGTGTAGAGAGCCACCTCACCGGCCCGCCCGGCCCGCACGACGCCGTGCAGGACGTCCAGCGTGCGGTAACGGTCGAAGGGGGCGACCTTGATGCCCACCACGGACTCCACGGAGGCCAGCCTGGCCCAGAAGTCCCGCGACAGGGGCCGCCCGCCCACGGCCGGCTGCAGATAGAAGCCGATCACCGGCAGCACCTCGCCGACGGCCCTGGCCCGTTCGACGAGCGCGTCCTCGTCCAGCTCGCGGTGCGGGCTGAGCAGCACCATGTGGTAGCCGAGCGACCTGGCCAGCTCCGCCTCCGCCACGGCCTGCGCCGTGGGCCCGGTCGCCCCGGCCACCAGGACGACCTCGCGCCCGGACTCCCCGGCGGTCCGCGCCGCCAGTTCGAGCACGGGAGCCAGCAGGCCGGTGCCGTGGATGGCGAACTGCGTCGTGTGCACGCCCACTGCCAGCCCGCCCGCGCCCGCTTCGACGTAGTAGCGGGTCAGCGCCCGCTGACGCCGCTCATCCAGCCTCCGGTCCTCGGTGAGCGCCAGCGGATGCGCCGGGATCACCAGGCCGCGCCGGAACAGGTCGCGTACGGACGTCTGCGCCTCCGAAACCATGCTGAGCACGTGAGGGCCCCCTTCGAACGGTTGAGATGGCATGCGGGTCAGAAGCGCCCGTCGCGGCGCTCGAACTTGGTGGGTTTGCCGAGCAGCGGCCCGCCGTCCGCCACCCACCGCGCCGTGTGCTCGATCAGCTCGGCCGGGGTCAGCTCCGGGTAGCCGAACAACCGGTGGCAGCGCCCCGCGTTCGACAGCAGCGCGGTCGGCGCCTCCTCCCCGGTGAAGACGGGCTCCTTGCCCAGCGCCGCGCCGAGGGCCAGCGCGGCCTGCCGTACGGAGATCGTCTCGGGACCGGTCACGTTCAGCACGTACGGCGGCGCGGAGGCCAGTGACAGCGACCGGAGCACGACCTCGTTGGCGTATCCCTGCCAGACCACGTTGACCTGCCCGGTCGCCAGGTCGACGGGCTCGCCCGCCAGGATCCTCTGCGCCAGGTCGACGAGCACGCCGTAGCGCAGTTCGACCGCGTAGTTGAGGCGGATCAGCGACATCGGCGTGCCGTGCGTCTCGGAGAAGTGCGTCAGCACCCGCTCGCGGCCCAGGCAGCTCATCGCGTACTCGCCCACCGGGCCCTCCGGCGAGTCCTCCGTGCTGCCGCCACCGGTGACGGGGACGAGCGGGTAGACGTTCCCGGTGGACAGGGCGGCGATCCTGCTGTCCCGGAACCGGTCGGCGACCCGGCCGGGCAGGTACGTGTTGGTGAACCAGGTGGTGTGCTCGCGCCCCTGCGTGCCGAACTTGGCGCCGACGAGGAAGACGACGTTCTCGGCGTCCGGCAGGTCGCGCAGCGCCCGCTCGTCGGCCACGTCGGCGGGCACCACCGTCACCCCCTCCGCGGCGAGCGCCTCAGCGAGCCCCGGCTCGGAGAAGCGTGACACGGCGATGACCCGCCGCCCGCTCCCCGCAGCCCGGCCGGCGTTGAGCGCCAGCCGCACCAGGCTCGGCCCCAGCTTGCCCCCGGCGCCCAGGATCAGGATGTCGCCGTCGAGCCCGCCCAGATCCTCCACGAGCCCGGCGCCCGGCCGCGCCAGCCGCTCCTCGAGTTCCGCCGTCGTCCGCACGCCCGGTCTCCTCTTCTTCGATTTACGGTCCAGACCGTAACCGGCAGAGAGTCGGGCTGTCAACGGATCGGAAGGGGCGGGTGCTCCCGCGGACGGAGGACGACACGCCGGAGGCGTCCCTCGCCCTCCTGCTCTCACCTCCCGCTTTCCCGGTGGACGGCGGTGGCTTCCCGCCCGGTGAACGGGGCCGATCGGTCGCCGGGGAACGCCGGGGCGGGCGGTGCGCCCGCCCCGGCCCGGCGGATCGGTCCGCGGGAGGTGGTTCCGGGGCGGGCGGGAGACCTCAGCCTTCGAACGTGACCAGGGAGTACCGGTAGGTGGTGGAACCGTTCTCGTCGCCGGTGTGCGAGCGGCCGGTCATGACCCGCCCGGCGCCCGCCTCCGAGTAGCAGTTGCTCTCCTTGGCACAGCTGCTCGACACCGGGGAGGTGAGCCGCACCTGCCTGCCCTGCCAGTAGATCGCGGCGGTGCGGTACTTCGTGATGCCGTTCTCGTCGCCGGTGTGCCACCTGCCGGCGATGGCCTGGTCGGGCGGGGCGACGAAGTTCGACCGGCTCTCCCGCTGGCCGGTGTCCCAGTCCCCGAGCAGCACCTGGGCCTGCTCGCCGTTGACCAGGATCCAGCTGCAGTAGTAGGTGGTGGGTTTGTTCTCGTCACCGGTGTGCGAGCGGCCGGTCAGCACCTGGTTGGTCGGGCAGGTGAAGGGGATGCCACGCCATTCCTGAATGGTCTCGGTGTACGAGCGATCGACGCGGATCGTCACCTCCGCGGTGGCGGCCGCGGCCGCGGGGACCGCGGGAAGCACGGTCAGGGCGGCCAGTGCGGCCGCCGCCATCGTGGTGGGCAGAACCTTCTTGGGCATCTCATGTCCTCTTGCTCAGTGGTCTGTCGTCGTCCGGCGCGCGGCGGAGGGCGTCCGGGTCCCCACGGTCCGCGCCATCGCCACGGGACGTGAGGACCCGGCATGCGCGATCGGCGGTGCGCCATCCCCGTTCCCGGCGCCGATTCAGCCCCCCTGCCGCCCGCGAGTGCCGGAGGCCGTCGCGGGGACGGGTCACATGGTGTCCGGCGCCGCTTCATCGGGTCGTCCCTCCGCAGGGGGATCGCGGGTCCGCCGCGGGAGTTACCGCCGGCATTCCGATGAACGATCGCTCGAAGGGCCTTTCGGACTTCTCCGTTGATATCAGTGGGATGAAAAGGGCGCGGCGCTGTCAACCGGACGTCCCCATGCCTCGTCTCTCCTGTGCCCCTCCGTCACGACAGGAGATGTCTTGCGCATCCGTCCCGCTCTCTCGGCCGTCGCCGTGGCCGGCGGCCTGGTCCTGCTCTGCCCACCGGCGCACGCCGCGGCCTCCGAGGCGCGGCGGACGGTCTCCGAGGTACGGCAGGCCGCGGTCCTGGCCACCGACGTCGTCTCATACCGGTGCGAAGTCGCTCCCAGCGGTGAGAAGCAGGACGTCAGGGTCAGGGTCGAGATGGAGATGCCGTCCGACGCCAGGGCAGGTGTGCAGACGACCATCCGATGGCGCGGCACCTACGCCGACCAGACCGGCGTGCTGAAGGTGCCCCCCGTGGGACTGCCCGCCGGGACCAGGCTGTACGCGTACGCCTCCATCAGCGGGATCGAGAACCTCACCTCCGCCACCGGGACGGAGGACCTCGGAGCCCTCAGGGCGGACCAGGCCCTTCAGTTGCCGGAGGGGTGGGTATCCCTCAAGACCACGCCGAGGAACGCGGGCACCGCGACGGTGAAGCCGGCGACCATCAACTTCGGGACGGATTCCGACAAGCGGCTGATCCACTGCGAGACCCTGAACGACGACGCGCTGAAGACCTACTCCCTCCGCGTCGCCTCGGGAGACGGGCAGCCGGCCGGCCCGACCCCGACTCCGGATCCGACCGATCCCCCCCAGGCCACCCCGACCCCGGACCCGACCCGAACCCCGGACCCGACGCCCGAGCCCACCCCCACCGTCACGGTGACCACGGTCGACGAACCGGCGGACTCCGGCTCGGACACCCCGGATCCGGCGACGGCCGTGGCCGAGGAAGCGGTGGAGCCGGACGGAGGGGTGGACGAGACCCCGTTCGGAGCCGCCGCGACCGGAGGCGGCGGCGAGGCCGGCCCTGATGCGCGGACGTTCGTGGTGGCCGGCTTCCTGCTGACCCTCACCGCTGGCATCGGGCTGCGGTCACGCCGCCGCGGCATCCTCGACGGGTGACCGCTCCGGCGCCGGTTCCCGCCCGTGGCACGCGAGCCGCGGCGCGCCGGCGGTCCGGCGGCGTACGGCCTGCCGCCCGGTGTCACCGCCGCGGCTACGCGTCCGGTTCGGACGCCGCCAGGCGGTCGGCGAGGCGGTCGAGGCCCTGCGTGATCATCCGGCCGTAGCCGTCGTCGCCGAGCGCGTCCACGGCGGCGCGGCCGCGAGCGAGGTGGTCGTGGGCACGGCCGAGGTCGCCGAGCCGGTGGTAGGCGTCGGCCAGGTTGAGGTGCAGGGAAGGGTAGAGGCCTCTCGCGGATCCGGTGACACCGGCCTGACGTGCCCGTTCGTCGGTGATGAGATCCGCGGCCTCCAGGGCGCGCAGATCCCAGAGCAGTTCCTCGTGCACGTCGTCCTGGACGTCGGCCATCGAGTGGGCGAGGGTGCACCGGTGCACGGGGTCGCCGCTCACGCCGATCTCTTCCCACAGGTCGGAGAACAGCAGACGGGCCGCCTCGCGCTCACCTCGGTTGCCCAGCTCGATCCCCTGACCGATCCTGGCCATCATCGCGTCGGGCCCGGTCATGCTGCACCTCGTCTTTCTCACCGTCTCCCCGATGGACGGCGTCGTCCGGACATCATGTCAGCGGTCCGGGCGAGGTCCGCCGGTCGGTCGTCCGGGCGCACGCCGGGGCCGCGGGCCCGTGGCCGGGACCGCGCGGGAGGGGACCGGTTCCGGGGTTTCCTGAGCGTCCTGGTGGAGCCGTACCGGGAGGGGAGCAGGATGCGTGCCGCGTCGCGGAAGCGCTGGAGCCGTGGCGGCACGGCGGAGGGGTGCCGGTGGCGCCGGTGCCGTGCCCGCCTCGGGGCAGGGATCGATGCGTCCTCAGGGCAGGGGGTCGATCATGATGTGCTGGTCGTACTGGGAGAGTTCCTCGCCGCGGTCGGTCAGGATGGGCCACTTGGTGTTCCGGGCGCACCAGACGGCGTGCCCGGCGGTGATGTCCCGTGAACCGTCGAGGATCTCCGCGATGTCGCCCACCTTTCCGTAGGTGAAGTCGTCGACCACCACGCCGGGCGTCGTGACCAGCTCGAACAGCTCGACCTGGGTGGATATCGGAGAGATCGACAGCACGGCCGCGAGGCTGGTGGCGGGGATGCATATCCCGCCGCCGCGAAACAGGCACATGGCGGCGATGCTCCGCGAGTACTCGGTCTTCGCCACCGCGATCTCGATCAGGGCGCTGACGTCGAGGACGCGTCCAGGCAGCATGCTCAGCCCCTCCGTACTCGCCGGATGCCGATCTGTCCCCACTCGGTCTCGGTCAACTGCTCGACGCCCAGGGCGCCGGCGGCCCGGTCGAGGTCCTCGCGGTGGAGGTTCCAGCGCTGCATCAACGTGATCACCTGCGGCTTGTTGCCGATCTCACGCTGCAGGGCGGCGTTGATCACATCCGAGATCCTGCTGCCGGTCGCCCGCGCTTTATGAGAAAGCGCCTCATAAGCCGCTTTATCCAGCTCTATCGTGATAGAGGTGTTGGGGTCTGGGGGAATTGCTCTTTGTTGCACCTTTCTGTGGTGAAGATGCGCCAGCCACAGAGGGACGGGCTGCGACTCCTGCATGGTTACATCCTGGTCGTCGGGTTTTGGCGTATCCGGGCTTTTGCCGTTTTGCCAGTCCGGTAGGGGATGGGCCATACATCTGACATTAGCTGTGAAACCTCCTGATGGCAGCACTCTCCTTCCAGCCCGATGACCGGCCGCCGGGACAAAAGGGGCAGTGCCGGTCACCTCGGCGGGATGTCAGGACTCCTGGGCGGGCGGCGCGGAGGTGGGATCGGACGGCGGCGCCGACGGATCGGAGGAGGGGCCGCCGTCCGAGGAAGGTTCGCCGTTCGAGGAGGGCCCGTTGTTCGAGGAGGGCCCGGAGGGGGGACCCGCCGGATCCGAGGAAGGTCCGGAGGACGGTCCCCCCGGATCCGGAGAGGGGGCGTTCGAGGAGGAACCGTTCGCGGGAGGGCCGGAGGAGGGATACCCCGGATCCGTGGAGGGGCCGGTGGACGGGTCCGCGGGGGCCGGGGAGGAATCAGGCGCGGGTCCCGAGGACGGATCCGCCGGGCTCGCCGGATCGGCCGGTTCCGGTACGGCGGCGCCGCACAGCCCCGCGCCCTGCCGTTCCCGCGCGATCTGGTCGGCCGTCTTCGTCCGGTACTCCTCCCGCTCCTGCGGTGACGGCGCGTACCGCCACGAGCCCTCCTCGAAGCGGAACCCGAAGCCCGTCGTGGTGCCGGACCGGACCGCCCGGACCGTGGCGTCGTCGCCGCGGACCTCGACGGAGCCGATCGTGAACGCGGCGCCCGACGGCGGACCGGTGGAGGAGGAACCGGTGGACGAAGTGCCGGAGGAGGAGGGGTCGCCGGGCGAGGCGTCGTCCGTGAGCGGCGGGCACAGCCGGAACAGCCGGATGTAGTCCTCGCGCTCGATCAGATCCTTGGCCCCGGCGCTCCACAGGTCCCAGAAGTCGCCGTAGGAGCCGCTGGCGTAGGCGTCGAGGATGGGCTGGACGTTCCGGCGGACCTCCTCCTCGGAGTGCGCGGCCCCGCCGGTGGCCGAGGCGCTCCGCACCGGGGCGGGCGGGTCGAGCACCGTCACCATGGTGACGACGGCGCCGATCACCAGGCCGACCGCCAGGAGCACGATCACCGCGAGTCCCCGGCCCGTCTCGTCCGAGGGCCGGCCGTACCGCGGGGGGTGGCCCACGTGAGGTCTCCGGAGGGGAGGGGAAAGCGGACGGACGCGATCGTACCCCGTCCCGGTCATCCGTCCGGGGAATCGGGCGAAACCGGCGAACGGGTCGGCGGGTGAACCGCAAGGGCTGGATAATGCGCCGGTGGGTGCGACGATCGGTGCGGCCGCGGCCGTCTTCGCGGGGACCAACACCGACGACATCGTCATCCTGCCGGTGCTGTTCCGGACGATCGGGCCGGGCGCCGTCACCGTCACCGTCGCCGTGTTCGCGGTCCTGGTGGCGGTCTGGTGCGCGGTGGCGTCGTGGCTCGGGTCGCACCGGAAGGTCATCGCCCTGGTGGAGCGGTCGGGCAGGTGGCTCGTTCCGGTGGTCTTCATGGTGATCGGCGCGGCCATCGTGGCTCAGTCCATGATTCCCTAAAGATGGACTAATCATCCGAATTTAGGACATTCCACTCGGGGAATTACTTCACATGCGACAGCATCTGCGGTTTCACCGGCACCGTTGGTTCAAGGTGTGGCTCGCCATGACGGCCCTGTCGGCCGCGCTCATCATCATGATGGAAGCGGTCGGCAACCACGCGGTCAGGCCCGCCGCCTTCTTCTACGGCGCCGCGGCGGGACCGATGGCCCTGCTCGTCGCCATCCACGACCGCACCGGAATCGGCACCAGCGTCCCGGGGGTCACGCTGGTGGGGATGTTCCTGTTCGGCGGAGGCGTCGCCCTGCTGCTCGGCGGATACTTCGACTCCCTCCTGATCCCCGACGGCGCGAGCCTGGACATCCTGCGGGTCGGCTGGATCGAGGAGCCGGCCAAGCTCGTCCCGATCCTCGCGCTCGCGCTCACCGGCCGCCATCTCACCAAGGCGGCGGGGGTGGCGCTGGGCCTGTCGTGCGCGACCGGCTTCGCCGTCATGGAGTCCATGTCCTACGCCTGGAAGAACGTCGAGAAGGACAGCGCCGTCGGGGCGGGCATGGTGCTGTTCACCCGAGGTCTCACCACCCCCTTCGGGCACCTCGTCTGGACCGGGATGGTGTGCGCGGTCGCCTTCGAGGTCTGGCACCTCGTGGGGCGGGTCGTCGTCACCGTCGCCATCGCCTGCGCGTTCACGGTCGCCGCGACGCTGCACTCGATCAACGACGGTCTGCTCGTCCTCGACGTCCCGCCGGCCGTCCGGCTGCTCTTCCCGGTGGTCGCGGCGGTGAGCTACTGGCTGTTCCACCGGGCCACCGGCGACCTGGTCCCGCGGGTGCCGGCCGGCGCCTCGGTGCCCGCCGTACGGATCATCGCGCCGCCGGGCCTGCAGCCGCCGGGCCTGCAGCCACCGGCCGGAGCGCCACCGGCCCGACCCGCCTGACCGCGCCACCGCCGTCCGGCGGCGCCGTGCGCCGGGTGGAGCATCGGTGCGTCCGGCCGCGTCGCAGCGAGTCGTGGTGGATCGAACCGGGAGCGGGTCGGAGCCGGGTCGTGGTGGGTCCGAGCCGGGTCAGAGCCGGGACAGCAGCCATCGGGGGCCGGTGACCAGGGCCCCCTCCGCGGTGACGCGCCCGCGCAGCTCCCGGTCGGCGGTGACGACCAGGACGCGCCGCCAGCGGGGGACCTCCCGTACGGCCCGCACGATGGCGTCGTCGCCGCTCCCCGGGGCGGCGACGACCGTCACCCCGTGGACGGGCGCGACGCCGCGGGCGGCTCCCTCGACGACCATGACGAAGCGGGGGAACCACCGCTCCAGGGGCGGCAGGGGCGCGGGCACGTCCCGCACCCCGCACATGCCGAGCGCGGCGACCTCCGAGGCCAGCTTCGCGGCGGCCCCGGCGCGGTCCCTCCACCATCCGTGCTCGGCGCGGGCGCCGACGATGTTGGCGACGTCGAGGACGACCGTGAGCGGTGCGAGCGCCCGCCTGATCTCGGGCCAGGTCGCCGCGAAGCCGGGATGCAGGTTCCCGGAGGGGATCGTCTCGGGGGTGAACCAGCGCAGTGCGACGCTCTCGCCGTTGGCGGGGAACGCCTCCAGCAGCCCGGACGCCTCGGCGATGACGGTCGCGAAGGACCAGCCGCCGTGGTCGTCGAGGTACAGGCCCTGGACGCGGAGGCCGTCGCCGGTCAGGCCGGCCTCCTCGTGGGCCTCGCGGAGCGCGCCCCGGACGGGATCCTCGTGGCTGTCGAGGGCGCCGCCGGGCAGCGCCCAGGTGCCGCCCTGGTGACTCCACGCGGCGCGCTTCTGCATCAGGATCCGGGGCGTCCCGTCATCGTCGTGGTGGACGGCGAGCAGGCCGGCCGCGTGGTGCAGACCCCAGTGACGGTGACCGAGGTCGCACCGGGCCCACCCGTCGCCGTCACCCGCAGCCATGGGTCCATGATGCCCCAGGTGGGGGATGCCCGTCGCTCCGGTCCCGGCCCGGGGACACCGGGACACCGGGACCGTGTGGGCTCGCGTGGCGTCCCGGTCGGACCGGGAGCGCCGGGACACACCGGACCGGGCGGGCTCGCGGGGCGTCAGGCGGGTTGCACGGCGGCGCGCAGGGCGGCGACCGTGAGCCCGAGTCCGGCGGCGGAGGCCCGGTCGAGGGCGGCGGTCAGCGTCTCCACGTACGTGCCGCTCGCCGCGTCCCGGCGCGACCGGCCCTCCTCGGTGATCACCGTGTAGACCCCGCGCCGGTCCTTGGCGCACAGGTTCCGCCTGGTGAGCCCGGCGCCCTCCAGTCGTCCGACGAGCCGGGTGACCGAGCTCTGGTTCAGCCCGAGCAGGTCGGCCAGCTCCTGCATGCGCAGTTCGCCGTCGTGCGCGGTGGACAGGCGGCACAGCGCCCGGTACTCGGACAGGCCGAGCCCATGGCGCTGGAGCGCGGTGGACAGCTCGTGCTCCACCCGTGCGTGCAGCCGCACCACCCCGATCCACACGTCGTCGTCGATCGTCATCGGGCCGCTCCCTCCTCAGCGTTGGCGACACCCTACATGCATAAACAGAATATGCATATGCAAATAAGAAACGAGGAGTGCGTACGGCACGGCCCGGGCCCGCCTCTTCGTCCCGGGCGTCTTCGCGGCGGCGGGGACGGCCTCAGCCGCCGCCCTTGCTGAAGTGCTGGAGGTCCCTGGGTCCGCTCCAGTAGCCGCCCCACTCCCAGCCGAGCCGCTGGAACGCCTTGACCACCCTGTCGCCCGGGTTGATCACCCCGGGCTCGTCCAGCGGGCGCTTGACGAACTTGCGGGCGTTCTTGTGCGCCACCGAGCCGTTCCCGTATATGTAGGGGTTCTCGCGCGGGTTGATGTCGATGGCCTTGCCGTAGGCGTGCTGGGACCAGCTGCTGGACCCGGTCGCCGGGCGGCAGTTGAAGGCTGAGGTGTTGTCGGCGTCGATCGAGTCGAAGTCGTCGCCCTTGTAGGCGTCCACGGGCACCATCTTGTAGATCGGCCATCGCCAGCCGTACAGGCGCTTGAAGACCGTGACGATGTCGTCCGTGACGCTCTCGTGCACCACGAGCCTGCCGGTGTGCGGCTTGTCGTCGAAGCCCCAGTAGGTCATCGTGACCATCCGCAGGTCACCGACCGGGACCGGGCAGCCGGGCCGCCAGGAGTAGGGCAGCTGGTCGCGGGTCACCTTCGAGACCTTCGCCGAGAACTCCGGCGGGCCGGTCGGGCTCGGGCTCGCCGAAGGGCTCTCGCTCGCCGGGGCGCTCTCACCCGGAGTCGCGCTCGGAGCCGGCGTCGGGCTCACGGCGACCTGCTCGGGCGTGGTGGACGACGAACCTGGCGTCGGAGAGCCCGACGGCGGTGTGTCGGACGTGCCGCACGAGGCCGCCAAGAGGCAGCCGGCGGTCACGGCGACGGCCGCCCGGACGCGGACGACGGACCGGGTGGTTGGCATCTGATCGCCCCCGTATCGAGGTGAGACGTCGAGGTTTCCGATGTGGCCAGCCTGCTACACGAGGTGGGCGGCCGTCGTGGCGGGGTCCGGTCGCGGGCCTGCGGGTGGATCCGCCGTGCCCGCGACAGGGCCTGGTCGCGGGGCGTCCGGGCGGACCCGCCGTACCTGCGAGTCGTGCCTGTGGTGGGGTCCGGTCCCGGATGTCCGGGCGGACCCGCCGTACCTGCGATGGGGGCCGGTCCCGGACGCCCGGACGGGCCCGCCGTACTTCTTGGCCGAGCCTTTCCGTGGAAAACCTCGTTCCTGTGTTCGAAGGGGCGCTACAGTCGGAGGCACTGGATCGAACACGGGTTCGGACGCTCACTCGGATGGCGTTCGCCCAGGTGGGAGGGGTGCGTCATGGTCATGCTCGCGACGCCGCCGGTGACCCGCACCCCGATCCGGCGGCCCGCCGCCCGCCGCCGCGCGACACGCCGTAGCTCTTTCTACGGAAATCTACGTCGGCCGCTATATCCCGTCATAAAGTCCGAGAGCGTGGACCCCGTGCGCAATCCCTACGCCCCCGGTGCGGGGCAACGCCCCCCAGAGCTCGCCGGGCGCGACCGTGAGCTGCAGCAGTTCGAGATCGTCCTGGAACGGGTGGCCCGCGGCCGCCCGGAGCGCAGCATGGTCATCACCGGCCTGCGCGGCGTCGGCAAGACCGTCCTCCTCAACACCTTCAAATCGATGGCCATGCAGCGGCTGTGGGGCACCGGGAAGATCGAGGCCCGGCCCGACCAGTCGATCAGGCGCCCGGTGGCCGCCGCCCTGCACCTGGCGATCCGGGAGCTGGCGCCCCGGCATCGCGCCCCCGACCGCATCGAGGAGTTCCTCGGCGTGCTCAAGGCGTTCGCGATGCGCGACCCGACCGCGGCCAAGGGCACCTCGCACTGGTCGCCCGGGATCGACGTGCCCGCCGCCCGGGGCCGGGCCGACTCCGGCGACCTGGAGATCGACCTCACCGAGCTGTTCGTCGACGCCGCCGGGGTCGCCACCGATCTGGGCGTCGGCATCGCCCTGTTCATCGACGAGATGCAGGACGTCCAGTCGCCGGACGTCTCGGCGCTCTGCGTGGCCTGCCACGAGCTCTCCCAGAGCGGCGGCCCGCTGATCGTGGTCGGCGCCGGCCTGCCGCACCTGCCCAGCGTGCTGTCGGCCAGCAAGAGTTACTCCGAGCGGCTCTTCCGCTACGCGCGGATCGACCGGCTCGACCGTCAGGCGGCCGACCAGGCGCTCATCGCCCCGGCAGAGGGCGAGGGGGTGGAGTTCACCCAGGAGGCGCTCGACGCCCTCTACGAGGCGGCCGACGGCTACCCGTACTTCGTCCAGGCGTACGGCAAGGTCGCCTGGGACGTGGCGCTGCGCAGCCCGATCACCGCCGACGACATCAAGGTCTCCGCGCCGGAGGCCGAGGCGGAGCTCGCGGTCGGCTTCTTCGGCAGCCGGTACGAACGCGCCACCCCCGCCGAGCGCGACTACATGCACGCGATGGCCGCCATCGGCGACGAGCCGGTCGCCACGGCCGAGGTCGCCGAGGGCCTGGGCCGCAAGCCGTCCAGTCTCTCCCCGGCCCGTGACAGCCTCATCAAGAAGGGCCTGATCTACAGCGCCGAGCGCGGTCTGATCGCGTTCACCGTGCCGCACTTCGGAAAGTTCCTGCGTTCCCAACCCGTCTGAACATGTGTTCGATATACTCAAGGCGGGTCCTAGACCCCTATACGGCTCTCTAGTGGGGAAGCTAGAGAGCCGTATAGACCTCCATCGACCGCGCCCTAGAAAAATCTAGGGTTCTCTAGCCACGTGCCGATACAGGGCTAGATTCCGTCAGAGTTCCGATGTCGACCGCCTGTCCGGCGGCGTCCACCAGTGCCATCCGCACCGCCGGGTGCCTCCCGCTCAGATAGACCGCGAAGACCACGTCCACCGGCTCGTCCGTACGGCTGCGCCCCGGATAGACGAAGAACCGCCAGCACAGCTCCCGCCAGCTGTCGACCGGCTCGCCGGAGGCCAGCAGCCGCTCGTGGGCCCGCCAGACCGCGCTGGTCCGCAGCCGGTGGAGCGCCTGCTCCGCGGGCATCGGCCGCTGCTCACAGGGGGCGCGGTGCCGGATCCGGGCGGTCGCCTCCTCGATCTCGGGGGACAGCGCGGCCAGCACCACCAGCCCTCCGGCCGCGGCCAGCGCGTCCGGCCACGTCATGGCGGCCAGCAGCGACCAGCCGGAGACCGGCGGGGCCCAGACCGTCCCGGCGGCCATGGCGGTCAGCACCGTCGTCCGGCCCAGCGAGCGCAGTCCCACCGGCGCGGCGCTGACCTCGCCGAAACAGCCGCACCCCACGTCGGGGCGCTGCCGCCGCAGCTCCCACAGGACGTAGGTGGACATCGCGAAGAACCCGGCCGTCGCCCAGCGGAACGCCGCGTGCCCGCTCGCCAGCAGGCCGGTCAGCAGGGCGGCCTCCCCGGCCGCGCAGACGAGCATGGCGGACGCCCGCCAGCGGTCGGGCACCAGCACCGCCGGCCCGAGCCTGCCCAGCGCGCCCGGTTCGGCGTCGCCTCTGGCCGTCCACAGCTTGGCGAGCGCGCCCGCCGCCAGCAGGACGCACAGCACCGGCAGCTGCGCCACGGCGATCATCGTCAGCGTCCACGTCATCACGGCGTCACCCCGGTGTCCTCCTGAGGTCCGGTGTCCTCCTGAGGTCCGGTGTCCCTCCGGATCCCGGCGATCCCGGATCCCGGCGTCACCGTGGTCCGGGTCGGTGTCCATGTCATCACGGCGTCATCCCAGTCCGATCCGCGCGTTGAAGCATCCCTTGGTCAGGTCGCCGCCGAGCTCCACGAAGGAGGTGGCCGACAGCTCCGCGATCCGGCCGCGCGGGGAGGTGCCGCACTCCAGGCACCGGTCGCAGAACCTCCCGGCCATGCAGCCGCACGCCACCAACGGCAGGACCGAGGTACGGCCGGCGCACACGTTGCGCACGGTGAGCGCCGAGCCCAGCGCCAGATAGGGCAGCCCGGTGCACGACACTCCCGTGTCATGGCAGTCGGCGTCGGAACGCTCCAGCATGGGATAGGCCGCGCCGCGCTCCGCGTAGTCGAAGGCGTCCGACCAGGTGGCGGTGCCGGAGATGCGTGACTGAGTGGCGCCGTAACCGGGTGGAGGCTTGGGCACCGCCGTCCACCGGTAGGGCGGCTGCGAGGTCGCCGGCAGCCGGGCCTTGGCCACGCCGTCCTCCCGCACGCCGATGGCGTCGAAGAGATAGCCCGGCTCGAACTTCGGGTGCCGGACGCGGAGCCGGCCGGAGGCGCCGTAGGGCACGACGATCGTGCGGCGTCCGCGGTGCGGCCCGCAGTACAGCTCCACCGTCTGGTCCCGGCTCCCGGCTCCGATGGTCTGGATCACCCCGGTGATCCGGGTGATGTCCGCCCAGATCCGGTCCACGACCCGGCCGGACCGCAACGCCCTGATGATCACGTTGGCGCCCCGCGGCAGGTCCGCCGGGGCGACGTTCTCGCCGCGCCAGGCGGTCGCCCACGGTGCGATGACGAGCCGCTCGTGGTGTCCCTCGGGGGTCTCGACGAGGATCAGGTGCGGGCTGACGTCCAGCAGCTCTCCGGTGACCGCCTGGAAGACGCCGTCCCCGTCCGGGGCGGGGCCCGGCACGTCGAGGCTCCGGCCAAGCGCCGCCGCCGCCAGGACCCGGCGGCGGTCAACGCTGCGGTATGGCATCGCCACTCCCATGCTCAGGTGAGGTCTTCCGGAGCTAGCCTCACACGACCGCCGGTGGCCGGGCGCCGACTTCGGCCCCTGGAACCGGCAGGACTCCGACCGGGTATCAAAATTCCCATCCTCGATGCAACGCGTTACCTCCCGTAACGGGATGAAACCAAGCGCGGCGTACGAGTACACCGGGGTTCCCGCCGAACTCGTTTTTTGCCGTTGACCGTATGAAATATGGGTTCCGGTTCAGCCGGATCAGGGGCGCGGGCTGCGATTCTGGCGACTACACGCACCCTGACCGCAGGCGGGCTGGTGATCGCGGTGACCGGCGGGAACCACGAGGAGTTCCGCGAGTACGTCGTTGCTCGCGGCCCCGCGCTGCTGCGCGCGGCCCGGCAGCTGACCGGCCACCACAGCGACGCGGAGGACCTGCTCCAGGCGGCCCTCGCCCAGACCTACCTGGCCTGGGACCGCATCCAGGACCGCGGCGCCCTGGACGGCTACGTGCGGCGGGCGATGGTCAACATCAACATCTCCTGGTGGCGCCGGCGCAAGCTGGAGGAGTACCCGTCGGAGGACGTCCCCGAGCCGGCCCTCGCGGGCGTCCGCGCGCCGCTGCCCGAGCGGGTGGAGCAGGCCCTCGGCCGGTTGCCGACCCGGATGCGTGCGGCGATCATGCTGCGCTACTACGAGGACATGACCGAGCCGGAGATCGCCGAGACCCTGGGGATCAGCATCGGCACGGTCAAGAGCACGGTCTCGCGGGCGATGGCCAAGCTCCGCGGCGACCTCACGATCCCCGAGCAGCGCAGGTCCGGGCCGCGGTCATGACCGACGCCGGGGGCCCGCCGGCGGCTTCGCCGGACGGCCGGGGTCCGTGCGGTCCGGGTGGAGTCTGCGCGCCGGGGCGGCTATCCGGTGTGGTCCTCCACGCCCGCCGTGGCGCAGGGCCGTACGGCGTCGCGGATGACCCTGAGCGCGTCCAGGAAGGCGTCGAGCCGGGCGGGGGGCAGGAGGCCGGTGAACCAGGTCTCGATGTCGTCCAGGTGCCGCGGGACGACGGTGGCGAGCCGTTCGGCGCCCGCGTCGGTGATCGCGGCGTAGGAGGCCCGGCGGTCCTCCGGGCACGCCTGCCGGGCGACCAGGCCGTCACGTTCCAACCGGTCGACGACCCTGGTCATGCCGCTGGTGGAGAGGTTCGTCTGTGCCGCGAGGTCGCTCATGCGCAGGCGTCCGCCGGGTGAGCGGGCCAGCCGGAGGAGCGTCTCGAAGTCGATGTCCGACAGCCCCGCCGCCGCGAAGGTCGACCGGGTCTTCGCCGCCAGGCCGCCGTGGACCTCGGCGAGGAGGCCCATCGCGGTGAGGCGGGAGTCGTCAAAGGGGATCACGCTCTCACTGTATCCGAAGGTAGTTGACGGAATGAATATTCCTCATGTAGAAACATGCTGACTCAAACATCCGCGCCGCAATATCCACTCGGGAGTAGACCATGAGCACTCGTACCTGGGAAGGGCTGCAGCTCCCCGCCCCCGGCACCTTCGTTCTCGACGCCGCGCACACCCGCGTCGGTTTCGTCGTGAAGCACATGATGGTCAGCAAGACCCGGGGCAACTTCACCGATTTCGCCGGCAAGGTCACGGTCGCCGAGAACCCCCTGGAGTCGTCGGCCGAGCTCACGATCCAGGCCGCGAGCATCGGCACCGGCAACGCCGACCGCGACGTCCACCTGCGCAGCGGGGACTTCCTGGAGTCCGAGAAGTACCCCGAGATCACCTTCCGCAGCACCCGGGTGACCGGCCACTCCGGTGACGAGTTCACCGTCGTCGGCGACCTCACCATCCGTGACGTCACCAAGGAGGTCGAGCTCACCGTCGAGTACGGCGGCGCCGGCACCAACCCGTGGGGCCAGGACGTGTGGGGCTTCTCCATCTCGACCGAGATCGACCGCGAGGAGTTCGGCCTCACCTGGAACCAGGCCCTGGAGACCGGCGGCGTCCTCGTCGGCCGGAAGGTCAAGATCGAGATCGAGGGCGAGGCCAACCCGGCCTGACCCGTCCGGGCCGGCCGTCCGGTCCCGCCCGGTTCCCCGGGGAGAGGCGCCGCGCCCGTCAGGTCTCCTGAGGGGGCGCACCACGGTGGGAACGCACCGCGGGGGGCGCATCCCGGAAGGGCGCATCGTGTCCACCCTCCGGGAGCCCGCGTCGCGTCGGATGGAATCCCCAGCCTCCGATCCGTGCTGAGCTGGGGATTCATTCTTCTGTCCACAGCTGTGGATCAAGTTTTCCACAGCTGTGGACGACTCGGCGGGTCCGCTTCCCGCCGGGACCCGGGCGGTTCCCCCGCGGTTGATCCTTCGCGGGGCCGGGCATTCCCGGAGGCTCGCCCGCCAACCGCTTTGCCGCACTGCCTGATGGCCGGTACGCTGTTCTGAGCCACACGGCAACCAGGAGGCTTCGCCTAGTCAGGTCTATGGCGCCGCACTGCTAATGCGGTTTGGGTCTACAGCCCATCCGGGGTTCAAATCCCCGAGCCTCCGCAGGTCAAAGGCCCTCTCCCAGATTTCGGGAGAGGGCCTTTCTGTTTCCCGGACACCGCCGGGGCTGCGGTTCGGGTCGCAGTTGTCACCCGCCTGTCACCCGTCGCCCCCGAGAGCGGCGCCCATGCGCGTGCTCGCGTCCCGCCGCCGGGTCAGCGGTGTCGCCGGTACCGCAGATCCACGATCCCGTTGCGGGAGGCGGTGCTGGAGACCAGGCCGAGCCGGTAGGACCCGGGGTCGCCGTCGAACAGCCGGGTGCCCTCGCCCGCGACGTAGGGGAACACGCTCAGCTGGAACTCGTCGATCAGATCGAGCCGCATGAGCGACCGCCAGAGGCCGACGCCGCCCCAGACCACGATGTGGCCGTCGCCGCCCAGCCTGAGCCTGTCGATCTCTTCCGCCGTGTCACCGGCGGCGATGACGGTATCGGCCCAGTCGGCCTTCTTCAGGGTCCGGGAGAAGACGACCTTGCGCCCGGAGTTCAGGATGTCGGCGAACGGGTGGTCGGTGGACGCCGTCATGGCCTCGCTGATGCTCTCGTAGGCGGTGCGGCCCATGAGGTGGGCGTACGCGCTCCGGAGGAAGTCGAGCTGCGCCGGGTCGTCGGGCTCACGGTTCTCGGGCAGGTCGAAGCAGAACTTCCAGAAATCGGTGCCCTCGTCGGCGAGGAGGCCGTCGAGGGAGTAGTTGAACACTGTCGCCGTCAGCTTTCGCATGATCAGAACTCCGTGGTCTCGGGTCGTCCGGGGGCCGTGTTCGCCGGGGAACGTGCGCCTCCCCGGGCCGCGGCACCCGCGTGGCCACGCCGTCCGTGGCCTGCCGCTGACGCTTCAGACGACACCGCCGCCCGGAAATCATCGGTGCCCGGTCCATCGGCCGGTCGCGCGGTCAGGCACCGCGCTCGCGTCCCGCCTCGGCCCTGACCCTCCCGCGGCGACCGTCTCGGCGGTGGGTCACCCCGGATCCGGCAGATCCATCGACGCGAGCCTGGCCGGATCCGCCACGACCGCGATGTCGGCGATCCGGCCGTCGACGACGGTGAACGCCATGACCGACAGTGGGGTGCCGTCCTCGAACCAGGACACGAACCCGGGAAGGCCGTTGACGAGCACCGCCCGTCCGCGTGCGGCCTGCTGCCGGCGCAGCCGCGCGCCGGCGGCGACCTGGGTGGCGCCGAGGACGACGACCACACCGCCGGGGGTGTCGACGGTCAGCTTCACCTCGGGGTCGAGCACGCGCAGCAGCCCTTCGAAGTCGCCGCGGCGGGCCGCCGCCAGGAACGCCTGGACCACCTCGCGCTGTTCCCGTCCGGCGGACACCGGCCGCCCGGTCCCCCGTACCTTCCTGCGGGCGCGGCTGGCGAGCATCTTGGTGGCGTCGGCGGACCTGCCGAGGATCCGGCCGATCTCGTCGAACGGCACCGCGAACAGATCGTGCAGCACGAACGCCAGCCGCTCGCTCGGCCGGAGCGACTCCAGGACGATCAGGAGCGCGAGCCCGACCGAGTCGGCCAGCGCCACGTCGTCCTCCGGCGCGAGGCCGTCATCGGCCGTCACGACGAGCTCCGGCAACCGGTCGTCGTAGGACGCCTCGGGGCGGGCCTGCCGCGAACGCAGGACGTCGAGGCTGATCCGGCCGACCACCGTGGTCAGCCAGCCGGCGAGGTTGTGGATGGTCGCCGGGTCCTGCCGGCGGAGCCGCAGCCAGGCCTCCTGGACCACGTCCTCGGCGTCGGCGTGCGATCCGAGCATGCGGTGGGCCACCGCGCGCAGCCGGTCGCGCTGGGCCTCGAACGCCTCGTCCACCGGGTCCGCCGGGTTGGCGCCGGACATGTCGTTACCTCCCTCGGATCCACTCCGTCATGGGGATGACGGGCCCGGACGGGCACAGGTAACCGATGAGGGAGCAAGGCCAATGGAAGCACGCATGAAGAGCCGCGCGGACGCCGACGTGATGACGGCGATCCAGCGCCTCCACAAGGCGATTCACGCCGGTGGCGTCGACCCGCTCGTGCTCGGCCTGGTACACCTGCGGGTCAGCCAGATCAACGGCTGCAGCCCGTGCGTGTTCGCCGGGGTCGCGTCGGCCAAGAAGCAGGGAGAGACGGACGAGCGGCTGCACAGCGTGGCCGCCTGGCGTGAGACGCCCTTCTTCACCGAGACGGAGCGGGCGGCCCTCGCGCTGGCCGAGGCCGCCACCCGGATCCAGGACGGCGCGCCGGGCGTGACCGACGAGATCTGGGACGCGGCCGCCGCGCACTTCGACGAGAAGCAGTTGTCCGCGATCAACCTGGAGATCGCGCTGACCAACTTCTTCAACCGGATCAACCGTACGATCCGCGAGCAGGCCGGCAAGACCTGGTGAGCCGGACGGGGCGTCGTCCACCCGGCGACCGCGCCTCCCGGACCGGGAACGGCGGCGGTACGGCGAGCACGTGAGAGGCCGTGGAAAAGCAGTGGATGGCCGGCACGGAGGGACCGCAGACTGGGACCCGTGATCGACATCACCGCCGAACTCGTGCACACACTGGTCTCCGGGCAGTTCCCCGAATGGGGCGACCTCCCGGTCCGGCCGGTCGACCGTCAGGGCTGGGACAACCGGACCTTCAGGCTCGGCGAGGAACTGGCCGTACGGCTGCCCAGCGCCGAGGGCTATGTGGCCGCCGTCGAGAAGGAGGACCGCTGCCTACCCCTTCTGTCCGGATGTTTGCCGCTGCCCGTTCCGGTGCCGGTCGCGGTCGGACGCCCGGCGGACGACTACCCGTTCCCCTGGTCGGTACGGCGCTGGCTTCCCGGGGACACCCTGGATGACGCGGCGGACGTCGACCGGATCGGGCTGGCCCGCGATCTCGGGGGCTTCCTGACCGCGCTCCGGGAGGTTCCGGCACACGGGGGACCCGCCGCCGGGCGCCATTCCTTCTTCCGGGGCTGTCACCCCAGCGCCTACGGCGACCAGGTCGAGCAGGCGCTCGGCACGCTCGGGGACGTCGTCGACGTCGCCGCCTGCCAGGCGGTGTGGGCCGCCGCGCTGACCTCGGCCTGGCCGTCCCGGCCGGTGTGGTTCCACGGTGACGTCGCCGCAGGCAACCTGCTCACCACCGGCGGGGAGCTGTCCGCGGTCATCGACTTCGGCACCTCCGGCGTCGGCGACCCCGCCTGCGACCTCGTCATGGCCTGGACCTACTTCGCCGGTGACGAGCGGAAGGTCTTCCGGGAGGCGGCCGGTCTGCCCGACGACGCCTGGCGGCGGGCACGCGGCTGGGCGCTGTGGAAGGCGCTGGTGACCATGGCTCACCTGTCCAGCCCCGATGCCGGGGGCTTCCAGAGCCGTGTCCTCGTTCAGGTCCTGGAGGACCCGGTCGTCGGCTGACCGGGTGTGAGCGGCCGGCGGGGTCGCGGAGGGCCGGACGTGCCGGAGCCCTCCGCCCTCACCGCCGGCCTGCTAGGTCCGGGAGTCCGGTGGGTCCGGGAGCCCGGTGGGTCCGGTGGGTCCGGGAGCCCGCGAGGTGCTCCCGGACCCTGCGGAACGGGCCTCGCTAGCAGGGCGCGGTGGCGACGGTCACGCAGCAGACCGTCGAGGCACTCGCGACCGGGACGGCGACCGGGATCGGGACGGTGACCTCCGGGCACGCGACGGACGGAGGACGCCAGGCGCCGGGACGCCCCCCGATGACGGCCGTACCGGTCGTGACGGCCCTACCGGGGTAGACGGCCATGCCGGCCTGGGCGGGGGAGCCGATCACTCCGAAGGAACCGCCGCCGGTGAGCAGGCAGGCGACGCCGGGGTACTCGATGAACCCGACCGCTCCGTACCCGCAGACCGGGGTGATGGACGCGGGGAACGGCCGCGGACGCCCGGCGAGCCACATGACGCCTTCCGCGACGCCCGTCATCTGGCAGTAGGTGACGGACGTTGAGCTGGTGAGGCTCGGCGTGCAGTTCGAGGACGCTCCCGCCGGGCCGGCGGGCCCTCGCGGACCGGCCGGTCCCTGCGGCCCCGCCGGCCCGGCGGGTCCCCGTGGCCCCTGCCCCGGACCGAGAGCGGCGCCGGGTTGCCCGGGAGGCCCTTGAGGTCCGGCAGGACCCTGGGGACCCGCAGGTCCGGCAGGTCCGGCAGGGCCTGTGAGTCTTGTCAGACCGGTCAGTCCGGTGCGGCCGATCGGTCCGGCGGGTCCGGTGAGTCCGATCGGTCCTGCGGGTCCTGCGGGTCCGATCGGTCCTGCGGGTCCGGCCGGTCCGGCGGGTCCGGTGAGTCCGATCGGTCCTGCGGGTCCGGCCGGTCCGGCCGGTCCGGTGAGGCCGATCGGTCCGGCGGGTCCGGCAGGCCCCGCCGGTCCTGCGGGGCCGATGAGTCCCGGCGGTCCGGGCGGTCCGGGGGGGCCGGGTGGTCCGGGGGGACCGACGATCGACTCTCCGGGCCTGCCGTCCAGACCCCGGGGACCCACCGGGCCCACCGGGCCGCGGAAGCCGCGCGGTCCGCGGCATCCGCGGTGGCCGCCGCAGCCGAACCCTCTCCGGCATCCTCGGCAGCCTCCGGGGCAGGCGCAGGAACGTGGCCCCACGGAGACGTGCCGGGCGTGCGGGACGATGCCCTTCTCGGCGTTCTCGTATATCGGAGGGCCTCCGTAGGCGTTCGCGGGCATCTGGTTCGACGCCATCGTGAGGACGCCCGCCGTCGCGGCGAGAGCCAGGCCCGTGAGGCGCCCGCGATGGGAGGAAACCGGCATACGCCTTTTATTCTGAGAAAATCCTCTGTTTTCCATGTCGTTCCAATTCTGGAGGGGTGTATCTCTCAGTGCCATGACAGGCGGCACTGTTCGGCAGATACCCAGAAAATGGGTGTAGGTCATATTGGAACGGTTCGGCGAGGGTAAACAAAGCTTCAGGCGTTCTGTCGGTAATCTGCACCGGCCTGCCGTCCGACCGCCCTTTTGCTGATATTTCCTGGAAAACGGCGGTGTTTTCTGCCGGCCGATGCCCGGCGACCGTGCTGATCCAGTGACATGGCTGGGATTTCGAACTATGGCTCGCTGGTCACTGTTTCAGTGCATTATCCTGATTGTAGGAGAAGAATCGCATATTCCGGCGTTCGCCGCTGTCCGACGGTGCCGGGCCCGCCCGGCGGACGTCTCCACCGGGCGGCGGTGCCGCTCAGTTCGGCGGGGTCAGGTCGATGAACGGGATGCAGTTCTCCGGCCACCTGGGGTTCCCCGGCGTCCCCGGGGTGGGCTGTACGACGCACGAGGTGTAGGCCAGTTTGCCGTTCGCGTTCCGCACCGTCAGGTGGAGGTCGTTCCCCAGGCTCGACATGGTGAGGCCGACCACGCCGCCCGGATAACCGGGCACCGACGAGAGGTCGAACCAGCGAGGGGTCGTCCGCGGATCCCGGAGCAGCAGCGCTCCGTCGCTGCGGGGGGCGCCCAAGAAGGCGGTGCCGCCCTGGAACGCCATGGCGACGCCCGCACTCGGTCCCTGGGGTCCGGGCCGGCCCGGCGGGCCGGGGATCCCGGGCGGCCCCTGGGGTCCGGGCGGTCCCTGGACGCCGGATGAGCCCGGGGGCCTGGACGGAACGGGCTGTCCCCGGAGGTTCCCCGATCTCATGGCCGGGCGACGGCACCTGCCGTTCCTGAAGACGTATCCCTTCCGGCCCCCGCAGATCTCCCTGGCGAAGGCGTCCCCGGCGCCGGGGGACGGCCGTACGGCGGCCCGGTCCGAGCCGTGGGCCGCCGGCTCCGAAACATCCGAAGCCTCCGCCAGGTCGTCGGCGGTCTCCGCTCGGTCCCCGGCGGCGAGCCCGGCGAGGAAGTCCAGGGCGAGGTCCTGGGCGCCCTCGGCCGTGCCGGCCGCCATGTCCCCGGCCGTGTCTTCCGTGCCCCCGGTCATGACGACCTCCGCGTCCTCGGCCGCCGAGGCTTCCGCGCCCACGGCCATGCCGGTTTCCTCCTCCCCGATCCCACCGCTTTCCGTGCTTCCGGCCGTCTGGGAACCGTCGCCCGAGACCGTGCCGGTTCCCAGGATTCCGGCCGCTCCGGTGAGGCCGGTCGCCCCGGCGGATTCGGCGGCTTCGGCGTTCGCGATGCCGACGGTTCCCGTGCCGCGGGCCGTCCGGTGGACCGCGGCGGTCCCGGTGTCCCGGGTCGTGGCGGCCCCGTCCGTTCCGGTCGCGGCCTGTGCGGGCGCGTGGAGCGGGGCGGCCAGGTGGAGGACGGTCACCGTCACCGCGACGGCCCAGGCTCGGGCGTGCCCGCCGTATCCCTTCTCAGGGCCGTATCTACTGCTGCTCGATATCATTTCATTCCATATCGTTCGTGGCGTATGGGAAATCAGGTCCGTCCGGGCCGCGAGAGCGGCACCGGTCAGGAGATACCCGACGCCAGACACGACAGGGTGTTGATTCAGATGACGAACGTTAAACGCGCGTCACATCGGTAGGAAAAGCAGTCCGGTCTTCCCGCCGGCCGACGCGTAATGCGCAGCCGATCGGCCTTTCAGTGCTGATATCGGCCTTCGGGGCATTCGCGCGTTGATCCCTGTTTTTCGGGGTTCCCGTGCGCGCCGCCGGACCGGAGGGCGGGCCGTCCCCGCAGCCGTTCACGGAGCGGGGAAACGTTCCGGCGGTCGTTCACGGAGCGGGGAAACGTTCCGGCGGCCGTTCACGGTACGGCGGGGCGCGCGGCCCGCGCGTAACGGGACGCCATCGCGCCGAACACCTCGCGGGGCCGCCACCGGGTTTCGTCGAGCATGCCGACCACGCCGTAGGAGGCGAGGTCCCGGTCACCGACATGGGAGAAACCGGCGAAGGTGAACCACAGCGCGGTGTCCACCCCCTCCTCCTCGAAGACGTCCATCAGCTCGGTGAAGTACCGGACCTGCTCACCCTCGTCGCGGACCGCGTCCCGGGGCGGCCGCCAGGCCATGCCGCCCAGGTCGGCCGCGCCCCGGTAGGGGCAGGTGCCGAACTCGGTCACCGCGACCGGCTTGCCGTGCCCGAACCGCTCGCGCAGCTCGGCGCGGAAGGAGCCGGCGTTGCGGGCGTCGCGGTAGGCGTCGACGCCGACGATGTCGAACGGGCTCCAGTCGACGAACTCCCACGGGCCCGAGGCGTAGGTGATCCGCCCGCCGAATCCGGCCCTGACGGTCGCGGCGGCCTCGGCGAGGAAGCCGTTGAAGCGCTCCATCACCTCGTGGAACGACGCCCACCACGTCATGTCGGCGGTCATCAGCTTCGCCAGGCGGTCGAGGTAGCCGTCGCCCGGGATGAACCCGGCGCCGAAGGCGCTGCTCTCGCACCCAGTCACGAACACCACCTCGGCGCCGCCCCGCCGTACGGTCTCGGCGCGGCGGGCGCAGTCGGCGAACAGCGTGAGCATCGCGCCGGGCTCCAGGTCCACGGGGAAGGGGGCGAACCAGACCTCCAGCCCCGCGGCGGCGGCGTGCCCGGCCGCCACGCCCAGCCGCTCCGGGTCACCGCCGGAGATCCGTACGGCGTCGCAGTGCAGCTCGCCGGCGATCACCTCCATGTCGCGCCGGACGGTCTCGGCGTCGAACGCCCTGCGGCCGAGGTCCGGGCCGGGAAGGAACCCGGTGTCGTAGTTGATGCCGCGTGCGCGCATGTCAGTGTCCTTCCGATCGTTCGATGCCGTGTCGCAGCAGGTCGAAGGCGAGGTCGATGTCCCCGGTGAGACGGGCGCCGGCCTCCTCCGGTGACGCCCCGGCCATCAGGCGGCCGAAGAACGTCTCCTGGACGGTCTGCACGGAGGCGGTGATCTGCGCGGCCGTCAGGGCCGCGACCGGCTCGCCGTACTCCTCCTCCAGCGCGCGGGCCAGCTCCCGCCGCTGGCGGTAGAGGAGGGCGCCGGCGGCGGCGGTGAGCGCCGGGCTCTCCGTGATCACCCTGATCCGGGTGATCAGCTCGTCCCGGTCCATCGCGTCCGCGGGCACGGGCGCGGCGGCGAGCCCGTGGTAGTGCGCCCGCAGCGCCTCCAACGACGACGTCCCGGCCGGACGCCCCGTCACGGCTCCCGCGGGGTCGTCCTCGCCGACCCCTCGCAGGACGAGCGACTCCTTGGTCGGGAAGTACGCGAACAGCGTCGCCTTGGCGACCTCGGCCGCCTCGGCGATCTCGTTGACCGTCACCGCCTCGAACCCGCGCTCGGCGAACAGCCGCATCGCCGCCGCGGTGATCCGCCGGCAGGTCTGTTCCTTCTTCCGCTCCCTCAATCCCGCCATGCCCATAGATTAACTCGTACCGAGTACGAATTCATACCCGGTTCAAATTTTTCGGCGGCACGCCGAAGGACCGCGGAGAAGGGGGATGCAACAGATGCGGTCCCCCGGGCGTCCCTGGGATGTGGAGTTCACCGATTTCGTCGCCGCACGGGCCGACGCGCTGTACCGGTACGGCTACGTGCTCACCGGCAACGCCGACGACGCGGCGGACCTGGCGCAGGAGGCGCTGATGCGCCTGGGGGACGCCTGGCCGAGGATCAGGAAGCGCGATGACCCGGAAGGGTACGTCCGCACGACCATGGCCCGCCTGCACATCAGCGTCTGGCGGCGGCTGCGCAGGGAGCGGCTGGTCGCGGCGGTCCCCGAAGGGGCCTACACCGACGACCGCGTCGGGGACGACACCGGCCTGTGGAAGGAGCTGAAGGGGCTGCCGCCCAGGCAGCGGGCCGTACTGGTCCTGCGGTACTACGAGGACCTCTCCGACCAGGAGATCGCCGAGCTCCTCGGCGTCTCACGCGGCACGGTGCGCAGCCAGGCGGCCCGTGCGCTGGACAAACTCAGGGTGCGGGTCACCGCTCTCGAGACGGGGCGAGTGTGATGAAGGACAGGGACGAACAGGATCTGGTCCGCGCGCTGCGCGGAGCCGCGGATGACGCGCCCGGGCCGGCCGGGGACGTGCTCACGGCGATCGCCGACCGGCGCAGGCGTCGGACACGCAGGCGGGCGCAGTCGGTGCTCGCGGTGGCCGGCGTGGTGGCGGTGATCGGCGGCGGTACGGCGGTGGCCAGGGGCGCCTTCCCCAGCGGGGGCGGGGAAAGCGCCCGGATCGCCGGCGTGGCGGCCGGCCCGTCGGAGCCGGCCGCCACGTCCTCCGCCGAAGCGGACGACCCCTCCCGGGCGGCCGGGGGGGAGCCGGAGGCGGACGTGCGGCCCGTCACGGAGGTCTGGCCGGAGGCGGTGTCCACCATCCCGGCCAAGGCCGCGGACGGCTGGAAGTACCGGCCGATCACCGGGCTGAGCGCCACGGAGCTGCTGCTCTCCGCCGAGTCGTCGTTCGAGAAGGCGGGCCGGCTGGAGGTCTACGACACCGCGGCGCACAGGAGCACCGTGCTCGCCGAGATGCCCGCCCCGCCGGGTGTGAAGGGCTATTTCGCACAGGACGTCGAGGCGGGGGCCGACTCCATCGTGTGGTGGGGGGAGACCCCCAACAACAGTGACGAGTGGGCCGACTTCTGGGTCGTCCCCCGAGGCGGCGGCACGGCGCGGCAGGTCGGCGAGGTCACGGGCGCCCAAGCTCACGTGGAGCGGATCGGCGTCACCGCGGACTCCGTCGTCTGGTCGGTGAACGCCGGGGGGCTCTACCGCATGCCGCTGACCGGCGGCTCCCCGGAGCCGATCCCGGGGACGGACGGCCTGCACCTGCTGTCCTGGCCGTGGGCGTTCGACGTCGCCAACGGAGAGGAGGGCGAGGACTGGGACAGGAACCAGACCAAGCTGGTCAACCTGGAGACGGGCCAGGCGACCGAGGTGAACGTCCCGGACGCCGCCCGAGGGCTGCGCTGCGGTCCGGCCTGGTGCTTCGGCGCGCGCGGCGAGGAGACCATCGTGCAGCGGACGGACGGCTCGGGCCGTAAGGCCCTACCGGGACTGCTCGGCAGGATGGAGTACACACCCCTCGCTGACGGCAGGTTCGGGTTCTTCAGTCTGTCCCCGGTCACCGGTCTCGACACGGAAGGAGAGGAGATCGAGGACTTCCACCTACCGCTGGCCGCGGTGTACGACCCGGTCACCGGCCGTGCGGCAGGCGTCGGTAAACGGAACTCGTCCGGCGGCGGGGGCCTCGGCACCGGGATCTCCTCCTCGCCGACCTCGATCATCTACTGGGACGAGGACCGGCGTCAGGTGGAGGAGTGCAGGATGGAGGACGCGTCCTCCATCCCCAGACCGTCGGGGGCTCCGAGCCCGACCGGGAAGGTCAAGGCCTGCTCGACGGTCGAGAAGGGCGGCGGCAAGGAGTTCACGGTCGTGAACCTTCTCGCCGTGCCCTCGACGGAATAACGTTCTGCCCATGAGGATCTTCAGCGATGTCAGGGAGCTCAAGGCCGCCCGCGGCGAGCACCTGGGACACACCGAGTGGCGGCCGATCACCCAGGAACGGGTCGACGGGTTCGCCGACGCGACCGACGACCACCAGTGGATCCACGTGGACCCCGAGCGGGCGAAGAACGGCCCGTTCGGGGCCACCATCGCCCACGGGTACCTCAGCCTGGCGCTGCTGCCGTCGTTCATGGCGGAACTGGTGCGGGTGGACGGCCTGGCGATGGGGATCAACTACGGGCTCGACAAGGTCCGCTTCCCCTCGCCGGTCCCGGTCGGGGCACGGATCCGGGCCGGAGCCGAGCTCCTCGACGTCAAGGGGACCCCGGCGGGCTACCTGGCGAAGGTCCGCATGACCGTCGAGGTCGAGGGCGGGAAGAGGCCCGCCTGCGTCGCGGAGACCCTCTCCCTCTACGTCCCCGCCGAGAACGACTGAGCCCCGGCGCTCCGGCGGGTCCGGGCGCCGTCGGCGGTTCCGGATGCCCCGGCCGGGGCCGGCGGATCCCGGACCGGCCGGGGCCGCGGAGGTCCGCGCGGCGGGCTCCGGCCCGGGTGCCCCTCACGCCTCCGGCGGGAGTCCCCGGGCCAGGATCGCCGCCTGGACGCGACTGCGCAGTCCCAGTTTGCCCAGAAGCCGGCTGACATGGGTCTTCGTGGTCGCCTCCGCCATGTCCAGCTCGGCGGAGATCTCCGCGTTCGACAGGCCCCGCCCGACGCACGCCAGCACCTGGCGCTCACGCGGGGTCAGGCTCCCCAGGTCGTACGGCTCGCGCTCCGGCACGGACGTGGCGAAGGCCGAGATCAGCCGCCGGGTCACCGAGGGCGAGATGAGCCCGTCGCCCCGGGCCACCACCCGCACCGCGTCCACCAGCGCGTCGGCGTCGGTGTTCTTCAGCAGGAAGCCGGCGGCTCCGGCGCGCAGCGCCCCGAAGACGTACTCGTCGAGGTCGAACGTGGTCAGGATCAGCACATCGGCGACCCCGCTCAGCTCGCGCGTCGCCGAGACGCCGTCCAGCCTCGGCATCCGGACGTCCATCAGCACCACGTCGGGCCGCAGCTCGCGCGCCATCGCGACGGCCTGCTCGCCGTCCGCGGCCTGCCCGACCACCTCGATGTCGCCGTGGCCGCCGAGGATCAGGACGATCCCCGCGCGGACCGCCGCGTGGTCGTCGGCGACCAGGATCCGGATGGTCATGCGAACTCCTCGGTGGGCAGCAGGGCATGGACCCGCCAGCCGCCGCCGTACGGCCCGGCCTCGAACTCGCCGCCGACGAGGGCGGCCCGCTCCCGCATGCCGATGATCCCCGCACCGGCGCTGACGACCCCCGCATCCGCGCCCGCGCCCGTGATCACGCCCTCGCCGGAGAGCGGGCGCCCGGCGTCGTCCAGCGGATTGTCCACGGTCAGCGTGACCGCACCCGGCCGGTAGCCGACCACCACGTCGGCGGCCTTCCCACCGTGCTTCAGCACGTTGGTGAGCGACTCCTGGATGATCCGGTATCCGGCGAGATCCACCGGCGCGGGCAGGTCGCGGGCCTCGCCGTCCACGTGGAACCGTACCTCCATGCCCGCCTCCCGGGCCCGCTCGGCCAACTCGCCGGCCTCGGCCACCCTCCGCCGGACGGCCTCGGCCTCCTCGTCCTCCCCCCGGAGCAGACCGATCATGGCGCGCATCTCGGTCATGCCCTGGAGGCTGTTCTCCCGGACGGATTCCAGCACCGTCCGCACGGTGTCCCCGTCCAGGTCGGCGCGGGAGAGCACCGCGGTGGACTGGATGGCGATCGCGCTGAAGTGGTTTGCGATCATGTCGTGCAGTTCCCTGGCCATCCTCGCCCGCTCGGCCTGCACGGCCGCCGTCCGGTCCAGTTCGGCGAGCCGCGCCACCTGCTCGGCCCTGGCGCGCTCGGCCGCGGCCTGCTCCTCCAGCTGTCTGATGATCATTCCGGTGATGACGGGGGTGGTCCCGACGAGGGCGCACTGGACCAGGATCACCGCGGCCATCTCCACCTCACGCATGAGGATCCCGGCCGTCACGCCCGCGACGACGGCGAAGACCGAGGTGATGCCGAGCATCCACCGGCCCAGGGCACGGGGGCCGTACCTGACGGCGGCGTAGATGTTGTCGGTGACCACGATGACGGTGCCCAGGGAGAATCCCATGGCGAAGTCACCGGCGAAGGCCACCACCCCGAGGCCGAGCGCGAGCAGCGGCCTGCTCCGCCGTACCGCGACGCCCAGGCACGTGAGCGCCAATGGGACGGCGAACAGCGGGGCGGGCGCCCAGCGGTGCTGGTAGACGCCGGCGGCGAGCAGGGCGACGCCCCCGAGGAACGATGCCACGGCCCACAGCACGTCGTCCCGTCTCATGCCTCTCATCTCACCATCCGGGCCGCGTGGTGGACATACGCGTACGGGGCGGCTTGGCCGTACATACAAGTATGTACGGTAGTTCCTCACCAGCGACGATGTCCCGCGGGCGCGGGGCGGCGATGCTGGAGGCATGATTCTGGCCGTCATCATCGGGTGCGAGATCGGGTTCTGGGTCCTTCTCGGACTGGGGCTCGTCACGCGCTATCTCTGGCGCATGCGGCGGATCAGCACGGCCCTGCTGATCGGGGTCCCGCTGCTCGACGTGGTCCTGCTGGCCGCCTCCGTCATCGACATGCGCGACGGCGCCACCGCCGACTGGCGCCACGGCCTGGCCGCCGCCTACCTCGCGTACTCGGTCGTCTTCGGCCACCGGACCGTGAAGTGGGCCGACGCCAAGTTCGCCCACCGCTTCGCCGGAGGCCCCGAACCGTGGAAGCCGCCGGCCGGAGGCATGGCACGGGCCCGCTACGAATGGGGCATCTGGTTCAGGATCGTCCTCGCGTGCGGCATCGCCTGCGGCCTGCTGCTCGGCCTCGCCTGGATCGTCGGAGACCCCTCACGGACCGCCGCTCTGAACGATTTCATGCTCAGCCTGCCGAGGATCATCCTGATCGCCCTGATCTGGCCGGTGAGCTACACCCTCTTCCCGAAGAAGGCGAAGGAGGGCCGGGGAGAGGCGGATGACGTCCCGGCGGAACCGCGGGAGTCCCGGAGGGTGTGAGTCTCGGCGGGTACGAGCTCCGGAGGCGCTTCGGAGGAGAGCGGACAACTGGTTCGAGGTACTCCACGGAACCCGCTATAGTTACTTACGCAGCGAGCGGCCGTAGCTCAATGGATAGAGCATCTGACTACGGATCAGAAGGTTAGGGGTTCGAGTCCTCTCGGCCGCGCCAGGCGAAAGCCCAGGTCATCAACCGGTGACCTGGGCTTTTTCGTGCTCTGGATCAGCTGTTGGTGTCCGGCTGTCGTCGGTTGTCTCCGGTTGATCGTGCCGAATACGTGCCGAAGGTTCAGCCCAGAGCTTCGCTGATCCGGCGCATGGAGACCTCGTCCTGGCCCACGAGGCACTTGGCGTAGGCGCGCAAGAACACTTCCACGCCGATGCCTGCCCACTCGGCCACCCGCCTCGGCGAGGTGCCGGTGTTGAGCCGGGTGGATGGGCGCGCATGACGGGGGTCGTAGACGCGCTTCACTGGCGGTGAGCCGTACTCCTCCGGACCGAGGGCGGCGCGGCGGGCCTTGTCCCGGATCCGCTGAATGGTGCTGGTGGCGAGCACGCCACCGTGAGCGCCGTAGAGGACCCGCCCGTCCGGACCGGCGCCGAAGGTCTTGAAGTGATCGCGGAGGACGGTGACGAGTTCGGAGGCGCGCGGCCCCTTGGCTCTCGATCCGTCGGCGTTCCGCCCGCCTGTGCTCGGTCCTCATCAGTTTTTCGGTCACCGAGCAGGGCAAAAGGAGCGCACCGCGGCAGGAAGAACCGGGGCGGGCAGGAGAGGAGACGGGGCGGTCAGCTCTCCGGGTCCGGAAGCAGGACGGAGGGGAGGGAGGTGTCGGGGGAAAGGCGCAGTAGCTGGTAGAGCATGCCGCCCACTCCCGGCATCAGACCTGGGCTGAAGGCGTCACGTGAAAGGCCGCTCACCGGGCCGTGCTCCTCCATGCTCCCGATCATGTACGCGGCGAGGTACTCCGTGGTCAGCCCTTCGGGTCCGACACCCCCATCGATCGCGTGGCGCACGATTTCCCAGTTGCCGAGGTCTCCGTGGCAGAGCGTGTGGTTCCAGCCGATGCCCCTCGACCAGGACGACGCGGCGGCCCGGCGCAGCACGTCCGCCCAGCGCGGGTCACCTTCGCGGGCCAGCCGGTCGGCCGCGACGAGGCCGATGCCGGCGGCCCCGTGGCACCACGCGCTGGAGGTCACGCGATGGTCATCCATTTCGCGCAGGTCACGCCAGCCCTTCTCCGCCGGGTCGTACAGTGACTCCTCGTACAGAAAGGCCCTGTCCGCCAAGGCGCGGAAGTCCGCAGCGCCGGCCGTGGCGCTGTCGGCGAGCCGGGCCAGCGCCCAGGCGATCCCGGTGGCTCCGTGTGAGACCCCGCCCAACCCCTGTGGGAACGCGGTGCTGGGCCAGCGTGCTCCCCGGCCGTCGATGTGGGCCAGTGAGAGCAGGCGCTCCCCGATGCGGTCGGCCTGCGTGGACCACTGCTGGTCACCGGTCTGTTCCGACAGGCGGAGCAACGGCACGATGGCGCCTGCCATGCCGGTGAGCAGGTCGTACACCCCGTCGGCGGCCACCGCCTCGGGCAGTCGCCCCGCCAGGGCGCCGGCCCGGGCGACCGCCTCCTCCGAGCCGACGGCGCCCAGCCTGCGCAGCAGCAGCCAGCTCCAGATCTGCGAGCCGATGCCGACATAGCCGCCTGGGGTGGCGGGGCGGCGCCGCGGCCCGGTGCGGCGTGCCTCCGCGTCGCGCTCCTCGGCCAGTCTGATCGTATGGAGGAGGTCGGTGAGCAGTCCGTCCAGCCCCGGCACCTCGTCGGCCCTGCCCTGCCCGGTCTCACTCACGTAGGCGGCCAGAGTGATGGCGACCCCGTACGCCCCGCCGTACACGTCGGGAGACAGTGACTGTACGAACCAGCCGTCGGAGGTGAGCACCGGCGCGGTCCAGGTGACGGTGCCGTCGTCGCCCCGGATCGCCGTGTCGAGCATGTCGCGGGCGATCCCGGCCGCGATCCGGCGCCGGCGCCGCTCGAGGTCCCGGTGCCGGATGGGAGGCACGGTCATACGCTTGTTGGCGGGCATCCACCCTTCGTTGAGGTAGGCGCTGACCAGAGCGGACCGGATCACCTCGCGGTCCAGGGCCGCGTCGCGGTCGCGCCAGCGCCGCAGCGCGTCCGCGATGAGGTCCTGCTCGTCTCCGTAAGAGGTTCCGCCAGGGCCGTCCAGACGGCCGCGAGCAGGAGTCGTGGCGAAGAAGGGGATGTCGCCGACCAGCAACTCGGCCACCTCGGCGTCGATCACCTCGGGGTCCGAGGGCGCGCCGGGCAGGTTCTCGGCATGCTGGGCCAGCAACCCCGCCGCCTTGCCCATCGCGGTCGGCTCGTCGTGCAGTGAGGCCGGGTGCCACAGCATGCGGGCCAGCTCGGCGTACGCCTCGGTGGCGCGGAGCACGACCCGGATCGGACGGTCGGCGAAGTCCGTGAGCAGCCCGGCGAGCTCATCCCGCCGATCCAGCATGTCGAGGTGCTCGACCAGCTCGGTGAATCCGGACAGCACCAGGTCCCAGTAGTGGACGAGGATCGGATCGGGGCTCGGGTGGTTGCTCACCGCTCCCAGCTCGACCCGTTCCATCCCCAATCTCGCCATGTCCGTGCCCGCGTCGACGACGACCGGCATCTGCGTGTACGGCTGCTGGCCGGGCAGGCCTCCGACGGCGGACATGTCGACGCCGCGCCAGGCGAGTGAGACACCACGTCCGGGAAGGAGTCCGGTGCGCAGCACCGATCCGCTGAGCAGGTCGGTCGCCTGGTCGACGGCGTCGCCGTATCCGGAAGGTTTGGCCGGGACGTGCGGGGTGAACAGCGTCTCGCAGTCGACGACGACGGGCGCGGGACCGGCCGCGATGAGGTTCTCCATGTGCAGGTCGCTGCCGCCGATCAGCCGCATCAGCGCCAGCCAGTGCCCGACGCCGCGGTAGAAGGACCGCAGCTCCGTCTCGTCGGCGCAGTAGCGGTGCTGGATGTGTTCCGCCCAGCCGTACTCCTGGCGAATCAGCACGTCGGGTACGCGGATGCGGCTGCCGGCGGGCAGCCGGGGTGCCAGGCGGTCGATCAGTCTCGCCAGCGCCTCGTCCACGGCGAGGGACCGGGGCTTGTAGACCACCTTGCCCTGCGAGCCGTGCAGGACGGCGACGCTGTGCCCTCCGCGATGGCTGTCTCCCGTCCCGAAGTCGACTCCGACCAGCTCGCCTCGGAGACCGCCGGGCAGTGCGGTGAGCGCCGCACGGTCGGCGGCGAACCTGCGGGCCAGTTCCACGGCCGCGGCGCACCTGTTGTCGATGATCGTGCCGAGCCTGGACAGCATCGTGGGATAGTGCCCGGCCAGAGACAGCCAGAACTCGGGCGTCGCGGCCGTCGCTTTCCATTCCTGCCACCGCAGCTGCGGCGTCTCGGCGGTCAGCCTCCCGGTGATCCTGGCGGCGTTGAGTTCCAGCAGCAGGACCCTGTTGACCTTGAGGCGGACGGTCTCCTCAAGCGCTTCGGCGGTTCTCCGGCATATCAGCCGGGCTTCCGCCTCCGTGAGGCCGGGGATCGATCCCAGCGTGGCGGACAGCCCGACCAGCGCCGGTGCGGTCAGAAAGTCCAGCGACGGGTCGAAGTCCCCGGCCATTCGGATCATCCTTCCTTGATCAGCAGCAGAAGCGGCTGCAGGTGCACGAGCTCGCCAGCCGGGTGTCCAGGGCCGTCAGCGTGATCTCCGACTCGGCGTAGTCACCGATGAACAGCGGACCGGCCGGGTTGTCCCAGCCCTCGATGTCGGCTCCGCTGCGCCACGCGGAGACGATCTCCTCAGAGCGTTCCAGGGTGACAGGCATTATTGCTCCCTCCATGACCGGGCGTCCCGATCAGCGTTGGTCAGCCGATCGAAAAAATCAATACATAGCGAATGAAATATAGACTTGTCGGCATTCAGTAGAAATAGCGAAAGCTGCCGTTGACTGTGACGGAGCTTGCCCAGACGCCGACGGGATGTCCGGAACACGCGAGCGAGACCGGCCACCCCTCCACGCCGCCGGCCCACGCCCATCAAGGGGGCGACAGCGCACGTCAGGGGCTTCATCCCGCAACGGTCCATGACCACCGCCTCGGCGACGGCGCTCATGTGCGGGACGACCCGGCGAACCGCTTTCAACGGCCTCGGACCGGCGGCGGATCAGAAGGCCAGGGGCTCGAACCCTCTCGGCCGCGCAGCAGGACAAAGGCCCTCCGGAATCATTCCGGAGGGCCTTTTCCATGGTCGTGCAGCGGCGGAATTCAACAACAAGGTCTGCCGAAAGCAGCCTCTGGCGGAAGGCTCCGCCCGGATGGCAAACGGCCGACGTTCGCGGGGTTCTTGTCAGGGCCTGGAATCCGGGTGCCCCTCCGGTTCCGCCAAGCCGAGCGGTTCAGGCGACTCGTGGTGCTCAGGCGTGCCCTTCTGCCGCCGACCGCGTGTTCGTGTCGCCGTAACGGTGCGGAAGTCCTCGTCGGTCATGTTCCTGCACGGTCATCAGCTGATCCTCTGTACGGTGGCACCCCGTCGGATGGCGCGAGGGATCTCGGCGACGGAGTCCACGATGTCGATCAGGTGGGCGATGCTCTCGGCTGAAGCAGTGGAGCTGACGTCGACGGTGTAGGTGATCCCGGTCGACCGCCAGCTCTCGATGTCGAAGCCGCCGGCTGCGGAAACGCGTACTCCCAGGAGCTCGATTCCCAGTGCGGCGGCCTCCCGGTAAAGGTCGTTGAGGACGCATCCCGCCGCCGCGAGGTGAAGGAGATGTCCTCCGGTGAAGTCCGCCCTGACGCTCACGCCCTCGGGCGTCCACCGATGCGGGAAATGCACCGCGTGTTCGTCCGTCATCTTCAGCGATCCCGTGCTCACGACCACGTTGAAACGATCATCCATGATTCGGCTCCCGGCACCTCGGGCGTGCGGACGTGACGACAAGAGCCGTCCTACACGTCTCAGCCGCCAACCGGCAACACCCGCTCATGCCGCTGGGCCGTCTGCTGGAGGACGCGTCCGTTCGGCTCGGAGTCCGCTCATGTGATACGCGTGGCATCTTCGCCACATGGCGTGCCGACGAAGCGCGCCCTCTCGTGCTGCCGCACAGCGGCGCGGACAGTGCCGGGGCGAATCGCGCGTCGCCGGTGAGCGTTGGCCGTCACCGGAGATGTTTGATGGGATTGACGTATGAAGACACGAGGACATGACATCGAGGTCACGCCTACGTCGGACCATGTCGTGGTACGGGTCAAGGACTCGGTCGTCGCGACCTCCTCTCGGCCGCTCGTACTCACCGAGACAGGCTGCCCACCGCGGTACTACCTGCCGCCAGACGATGTGCAGATGGATCTGCTCCGGTCGTCGATGACGACGTCGCACTGCCCGTTCAAGGGTGATGCCGTCTACTGGTCGGTGGACACCGGTGACGGCCTGATCGAAGACGTGGTCTGGTCCTACCCGGAGCCGTTCGCGCGGGTGGAGCAGATCGCGGGACGGCTCGCCTTCTGGGCAGAGAAGCCAGGCGTCACTCTTGAGGTGAACGGGCAGGGTGGGTAAGCGTCGCCGACTGCGGCCACCGCCACATGAACGGCCACCCGAAACGGCGGATCGTCCCGATCGGCGCCACCGGGCGTTCAGCGACGCCGAGGCTCGTACCCGATCCAGACATCTGATGCCACACCACCGGTGTCCGGGCCATTGGGGAAGGCTCAGTCGTCATCGTCGTCGCCGGTGTAGTCGTGGTAGAGCTTGCGGCGGAGGAGATCGGTCCGGACGGTCAGGGCGCCGAGGAGTTCCTCATCGCTCAGCCCGTCCGTGGTCCTGAACGCCCAGGAGGAATGACCTTCTTCGTCGAGGCACTTCACAAGGACTATCGCCCCGAGGGCGGTCCATCCCTCGGGCAGCGGATAGACGTCGAGGCCGTTCAGGGCCTGACCTACGGGTACCTCTTTCTCTTCCTCCGTCACGGAGCCTCCTGATGACCGGTGGGTACACGAATCGGAATGTGCCGCTCGACCGCGTCACAGCAGACGTCGAAGCCGCTGTGCCGGGGGCACTCGACCTCACCGGCCCGCGGGCAGTGATAGATGTCCGGGCAGCCGCGGTCGAAGAACTCGGGCAAAGGGTCAGGCGGTTCGGCCATACTTATGATCATCCAGCGGACGCTCCGTACTCCACAACCGCTTTGGTTCCGATGACGCGCGGTGTGCCGACCGGTACCGCGACCGTCGCGTGCGTCCAGGTTGCGTCCACGGAGGTGGTGTATGAGTTTCCGTGGTTTCGCCGGAGCCTCAGGCCGCGTAGACGGGGGCGAGGTCGACGAATATGCGGTAGTCGGTGATCAGGCCGTCGTCGCGGGTGCGCCAGATCGACACGGCCACGGCGCCGGTGTCCTTGCCGTCGAGCCGCCGGTAGGTCACCTCGGTCTCGGCGATGACGTCGGCGTCCACCTGCCAGCTTCTGACGATCCGGTGCCGCAGGCCGCCGATGGTGGAGTAGAACGCCTGTAGTCCGGCGACGATGGCCTCGCGTCCCGCCAGCGGTTCGGCGTTGCCGAACACCAGCGTGGCGTCTTCGGTCAGCAGCCGGGCGAACTCGTCGGGGTCGAATGAGTCGACCACCTGGAAAACGCGTCGCACCACGTCGTCGGTCATGCCGTCCCCTTCTCGTACGGCCGGGGTCACTGGTGGGGACGATACGGGGCGAGGAACGGCGTACAACTATCGCCGAGGTGGGGATCCCGTCGCCGTGCGAGCCGTACGGCTCGTCGAAGTTCCCCGAACCATCGCCAGGGCGGGGACTCCGTCGCCGTGCGAGCCGTATGACTCGTCCCGGAGGAGGTCAGGTCTGGAGATCCGGGGTCCGGGACCTGATCGCCGAACGGTGGGTGCGAGTACGGCGGTTCACGGACAGGGCGCGGTCCAGGTCGTCGATGAGGTCCACAGGGTTCTCCAGGCCGATGGACAGGCGGACCAGGGCCGGGGTGGGGCGGGCGTCGGAGGCCACCGGACGGTGGGTGAGCGCGCCCGGGTGCTGGATCAGGGAGTCGACGCCGCCCAGCGACACCGCGTGCGTGAACACCCGGACGGCTGAGGTGAGGCGGGCGGCCTGGTCGTATCCGCCGCGCAACTCAATCGACAGCATCGCGCCGGTGCCGTTCATCTGCCGCCCGACCAGCGGATGGTCATCGGCGGGATAGTGGAGGCGGGCCACGTCCGGGTGGTCGGCGAGCCAGGCGGCGACGGCGCGCGCGTTCGCCTGCTGGGCGCGTACCCGCACCGGCAACGTCGCCAGCCCGCGATGCAGCAGGTAGGCGCCCAGCGGATGGAGCAGCGCACCGGTGATCGCGCGTACCCGGCGCAGTGCCGCGGCGCGCTCCCGGTCGCAGGCGATCGCACCCGCCACCACGTCGCCATGCCCGCCCAGGTATTTGGTCGCGCTGTGCAGTGCCATCGCGGCGCCGAACCCGAGCGGGTTCTGCAGTACGGGCGTCGCGAACGTGTTGTCCACCAGCACCGGCACCCCGTCCGCCGCCGTCACGACGGAACGTATGTCGACCAGGTCGAGCGTGGGGTTGGCGGGAGTCTCCAGCACGACCAGCGCGGTGTCGCGGCGGATCGCCGCGGTCACCGCCGTTCCCGTGCCCTCGCAGAACGTCGTCTCGACGTCCAGCAGGCCCGATGCCAGCAGGTGATCGGCGCCGCCGTACAGGGGGCGGACGGCCACTACATGGCGTCGCCCGGTCTCCCGCGTCGCCGCGAGCAGCGCCGCCGTCAGCGCCGCCATGCCGGAGGAGAAGGCGACCGCCGCCTCCGCGTGCTCCAATCTCGCCAATCCCGCCTCGAACCGCGCCACCGTCGGGTTCCACAGCCGGGCGTAGACAGCCGTTCCCTCCGGATCACCACCGGAGGCCAACGTCTCGTAGGCGTGTCCTCCGGTCTCGATGTCCGGCAGCGGGTTGGTCGAGGAGAGATCGATCGGAGGCGCGTGCACCCCGAGATCCGCCAAATCCTCACGCCCAGCGTGTACGGCGACGGTGTCGGGATGAAGAGAACGGGATGTCATGGCCCGACTGTCGGGGAATCGTCGATCATTCTCAAGATGTGTTGTGGAAGGCGGCCTGTTTCCGGATAGTTGGTGCGGAATCCGCAAACGGGAGGCGCGATGTCGCGACGTGTACCGCAGGATCCACAGCTCGACGGCACCGATCTGAAGATCCTGGCGGCCCTGTCCCGGGATGGCCGCCTGACCAACGCCGCACTCGCGACTCAGGTCGGTGTCGCCGAGTCGACGTGCGCCTACCGGGTGCGCGCGCTGCGCGCTTCCGGTGTGATCACTGCCATCCACGCGCACATCGACACCGCCGCGCTGGGCCGTCCGCTGCAGGCGATCATCCGGGTCCGGCTGGGCGGCCACAACCGCGACCCGGTCCGCACCCTGTTCGATCGGCTGGTCGAGACACCCGGCGTCCTGGCGGTCTTCCATGTCAGCGGTGACGACGACTTCCTCGTGCATGCCGCCGTCGCCACCCCACAGGACCTCCGTGACCTGATCCTCGAACGGATCACCGTGCATCCCGGCGTACGGCAGACGCAGACCCAGCTCGTCTTCGAGGCCCGTGCCGGCGTCGGCGTCCTGCCGCCCTCTCCGGCCCCCGAAGCCAGGAAGACGACCAGGCCCACCCGGTAGCGAGCGGCCGCGTCCGTCCTCCGGGGCGACGTCGTCCAGGCCGGCCGGGCACCGGCCACGGTGGAGCGACTCAGGTGTTGCCGGGGTCCTCCGGAATGGGCTCGTTCCGCTCGCGGACGTACTCCAGCAGGTCGGATTCGTCGATGACCTCGTCGGCGGGCGGGGCGGTGATGACGAGACGGGAGAGCCTGCCCAGTTCCTTGCGGCTCAGGGTGCCCCGGTAGAGGAGGCCGCCGGAGACGCGTTCGCGTTTCGAGCACTTCAGCAGGGTCTTCATCAGGGACGTTGGGATCACCTGTCAGATGGCGCGTACGGCCTGTACGGAGCATCGTCGAACAGGCTGACAACACGATCTCGTTGTGGACGGCTTGAGCGTTCCGAAACGGTGGATTCGCCGCAGGGACCACCTGGCGGCGGATCCACACCGGGAGAAACGATGAAGCCGCCTCCACGCGCCACCGCCTTCACGGCGGCCGCCCTGCTCGCCTGCCTGACCGGAGTGTCCGGGATGCCGGCGGCGCGGGCGGCCGACGCCAGGGCTCTTCCGAGCGTGAACATGGAAGCCGTCGTCAAGGCGGCCCAGATCGACCCGCGGCGGCCTGACGACACGGTGACTCCGGGCGCCAAGGCCGGCGTGCTCCTCGTCGAGCGGGCGCTGCGCGACCGGAAGATGCTCGACGCGAAGTGGGTGGACGGCTACTTCGGCACCACGACGGTCACCGCCTTCGCGAAGTTCCAGAGGTCACTCGGCTTCAGCGGTCTCGCCGCCAACGGCCTTCCGGGCAAGACGTCGCTCACCAAGCTCGGAGCCGGCCGTTTCACGGTCACCCACGCCATCGCACCGGGTGCCCGGGTGCCCGACGGTGACTTCGTCGTCGACACCCGCACGCGGAGCATGCTGGCCGAGGCGGAGCGGCTGCTCGGCCGCGACCTCGTGCTGCTGCAGGGGTCGTACAACCCCGGCGGCGACCCCACGTCCGCGGGCACCCACGACGGCGGCGGCGTCGTCGACATCTCGGTCAAGGGGATGAGTTCCGCCACCCGCACCGCCGCCGTCCGCACGTTGCGACGTGTCGGCTTCGCGGCATGGCTGCGCAGCCCCGACCAGGCCGACTGGCCGTGGCACATCCACGCCGCCGCCATCAACGACACCGACCTCTCCAGCCAGGCCCAGCACCAGACCGGTGACTACTACCTCGGCCTGAACGGCCTCTCCGGCCGCGGCCCGGACGACGGCCCGAAGGTGACCATCCGCACCTGGGAGGAGTACCGGCGTCGCTGACCGTCCCGAACCCCGACCGAACAGATCGAACCCCACCTGCACGGACACGAAGGAGAACACCATGAAGACGCTCAACAGGATCCTCACCGCGTCGGCCACCGCGATGGTGCTCGGCGGGGCGGTGCTCGCCGCCGCCTCTCCCGCCTCGGCGGCCGCCCGTAACGGCGTCTGCGAGCCCGGCGAGTTCTGCTACTACTTCAACAGCGGCAACCAGGGATCCCTGTCCGACTTCACCGGATCCGTCGCCGACTACGGCACCAAGCAGCCCTCCTGCTTCGACTTCAAGGGCCCCGGCGCCGGCAAGGGCAAGTGCGTCAAGAACTCCGCCGCCTCGGTCTGGAACCGTACCGGCAAGACGGTCCGCGTCTACTTCAACAGCAACTACGGCGGCGGCTCCCAGGACTTCGCGTCCGGCGCCAAGGGCAACCTCAAGCCCGGCCTCAAGAACCAGAACGCCTCCCACCGGCTCATGAGCGGCTCCGCGCCGCCGACCGGGTGCAAGACCGACGGCACGCACACCAGGATGCCCACGACGATCCTCGTCTACCGGAAATCCCTCAACCGCGTTGAGCGGGTGGACTTCAGGACCTACGTCAAGAACGTCCTGCCCAACGAGTGGCCGTCGTACTGGCCGAGGGAGTCTCTCAGGGCCGGGGCGATCGCGGTCAAGAACTTCGGCTGGCGCTGGGCGCTGAAGTCGACGAAGAAGACGCCGAGTGGCCAGTGCTACGACGTCACCGACAGCACGTCCAGCCAGATGTACAAGCCGAACTCCGCGACGGCGGCGACGAACGCCGCGGTGGACGCGACATGGGGCACCCGGATGACGCGCAACGGGGAGATCTTCAAGGCCCAGTACTGCTCCACGTCCACGAAGTGCTCTGACTGGGTCACCGGCGACTGGATGTCGCAGACCGGCTCCCGTGACAAGGCCAGGGCGGGCTGGGGCTACTCCAGGATTCTCAAGTACTACTACAGGGGGATCGTTCTCGGCTCCTGAGCCCCGGGAGGCCGTCCGCCCTTGATTCCCCGTCGTGCCTCTGATTCCCCGTCGTGCCCCGCACGGCGGGGAATCAGGCGTCAGCCGACGATGACCTGGAAGTTGATCGGCCGGCCTCCGGGATATGCGACCTGCCCCGAACCGTCCATCATCTTGAACCGCACGTAGCACAGGCCGGGCTTCCCCGGCGTGGTGATGTCGGTCTGGATGTCGACCATCTCTCCGGGCCGTGTGTCCTTGATCGGCACGTCGGAGAGGGTCCGGCACTGGTCGGGTCGCTGCGGCAGGCCGAGGCGGCGCAGCGAATACCCCTTCCACGGCACGGTCCCGGTGTTCTTGAGCCGCCACACCTTGGTCACGGTCTGGCCGGGGCCGACGCGCGTGCAGTCGGGCAGCGTGATGTCCCCGATGAACTTCGCCGAGTCACCTTCGTGGGCGGCCGGCCTCCACGGCGGGTTGGTGGCGCGCACCGGGCAGTCGGTCGCCGACAACCGGGTCTCCGGTGAGCTCTCGGACGGGTTCAGGTCGTCCCCGTCGGTCCCGGAGCCGCGATTGACGGCGACCGCGATGAAGACCGCCGCCACCGCGACGACGGCCGCCACCGCTGCCGCGAGCGCGGCCGGGCGGGCCGGCCGGAACCGTCTCCGGTCTCCCGTCGTGGAGGAGACCGCCTGGACGTCGCCCGCGGTCTCATCGGGCGGCGGCGGTGTGGGTGGAGACACCGGGGTCTCACCGGCAGGCGCCGGGGCCTGCGACCCGGTGGCGCCGCGCGCGGTACGGCCTTCCGCGACGTCCGTGGCGGAGGCTTCGAGCCCGTCGGACGGACGGGCTCCCGGGGCGTCCGTGCGGCTCGGGGGATCTCCGGCGCTCACCGATCTGACCGCCGCGTTCGCCCTCTCCCAGCGTTCGCGGTACGCCGCCGGGTCCGCGCCGCACGCCTTGACGAACTCGACGGTGGTCTCCCAGCTCGGGAGCCGGTTACCCTTCGCGGCTTCGTGCAGTGTCGTGTGTGAGATCGCCCCCGACCGGCCGGACATCTCCCGGAAGGGCGGGTTGCCGACCGACCTGCGAAGCTCTCGCAGCGTCGCCGCGAAGTCCTCGATCGCCTCCGTCCGCGCGGGCATGTCATCCACCGAGTGAAGCTAACAGCGCCCACGGTGTTCACTCAAGGTCCCGGAGCATCTCGCATACGTCCTCCCGCGCCTCACCCGCCGCGGCGAGACCGGGAGAGTGACCTGCGCCCGGCTCGTCTCCGTCGGCTCAGGTCACGTCCGGGAAAGCGCTGTACGGCAGGCGGGTACGGTGACGCCGCCCTCTTGCCGCTCCCGACCGCGCGGAGGCGGGAAGGCCTCCGTGCGGGTCACCCGCTCGGAGGTTCGCCCCTCACTGAGATCTAGGCGTGCAGGACGACGAACAGGCCCCGCGCGCGGGCGCCGTCCGGTGTGTCCCAGACGCCCGCGACGTGGCCGACCGCTTCCGGCGGGAGGAGAGACGCGTCGTCCGGAGCGGGACGCAGGACCCGGTGCAGACGGAGGGCCATGCCCGGAGGGGCGGGCAGGTCGGTGCCCTCCCGGTCGTCGGTGGCGGTGGCGGTGAGGTCCGCGGGGGCGAGGCCGTCACCGGTGTAGGAGCGGGTGACCTCCGGGTCGGGGGTGTCGCTGACGCTCTGCTTCTGCGCCTGGGCCCGACCCTCGATCAGAGCCGACAACCGGTCGAGCAGCACCGGGTCGTGGCAGCCGTCGTAGGCCCAGCGTCGTCCCAGCACGCCGTGCTCCATGGTGCCGATGAGGGCGTGCTCCGCCCCGTCGAGCGGGGCACCGCGATAGGTGAGCGGCACCAGGTAACCGGCCGGGTGGGTGGCCGAGTCGTCGGTGACCACCATGAACTCGATCCCGACCTCACCCCGGGGATCGTCAAGCCGGAAGCCGCCGGCCTTGGTCAGCCGTGGTTCGCTCACTCCACCGGAGTACCACGGCCGCGAGGGCAGCCAAGAGGTCAGCAGTTCCAGCTTGGTCGGCGTGAGGGTGGTGTGGTGGATGACGGCCATGTCCGGGATCCTCTTCCATCGAGTGGATACGGGCTCCACATCCTGCCACCGGGCCGTGACGTGTTTTCCGTACGACCGGTAATCGACGGGGCCGGAGAGGGACAACTCGGTGTGGACGATCCCCAAGAACGCTTCACCGACCTCTACGAGAGGCGTTACCGCAGCGTGCTCGGTTACGCGCTCATGCGGACCGAACGCGATACCGCCGAGGACGTGGCCAGTGAGGAAGGTGACCGACCCGCTCGGGCGCCACGGTGCCGCGATCGTGATGAGAACGGCCGAGGGGGATCCCGAATACGCCTCCGACCGGGTGCCCGGGTTCCGCCTCGTCGTCGACCCGGAGACCGGCCGGCTGCTGGCCGACGAGGCCCTCGACGATGCCGCCAAGCCGATCCGGTCCGTGGCCTACGAGGCGATGGGCTGGACCGACGCCCTCGGCGAGCGCCCCTGACCGCCCGACCACCTGATCACGCGACCGCCTGATCGGGCGACCCCCTGACCGGCTGATCCGCTCTCCGCCGGTCAGCCGGTCAGGTGTCGTCGCGGGTCCCGGTGCGGCCGGCTTCGGTCTCGGGGGGCGGCCGAACGGGGGTACGGCGTGCCGTACCGTCGTCCGGTGGGACGGGACGCGTCAGGTGTTGCCGGAGTCCTCCGGAATGGGCTCGTTCCGCTCGCGGACGTACTCCAGCAGGTCGGATTCGTCGATGACCTCGTCGGCGGGCGGGGCGGTGATGACGAGACGGGTCCCCCAGCCGGTGTAGCGGGTGTCACTCCGCTTGACCAGGGCGTTCTTTCCCTCTCCCACGGTGTCGGTGGTGACGAGGCGCTCAGGAAGGCCGGTCCGGTCGGTCCAGAGCCGCCAGGAGACCTTCCCCTTGCTCTTCGCGCCGACGAGCCGTCCCGAGGTCCAGTCGACGAAGGCGCCTCCGGAGAGCCTGCCCAGCTCCTTGCGGCTCAGGGTGCCCCGGTAGAGGAGGCCGCCGGAGACGCGTTCGCGTTTCGAGCACTTCAGCAGGGTCTTCATCAGGGACGTGTCGTACAGGTCGATCGGCTGCAGGCTGGCGTCCCGGGCCATGTCCCGGTTGGCGCTTCCCCGGTGCTTCGCCGGGAACCGGATCCACTTCTTGCCCTCCGGGACCGGCCCGCCGGGGTAGTGGGCGGCGTCGTCGTAGGTGTTCTCTCCGACGCGGATCATGCGGTGGGAGGTCTGCTTACCGGGGTTACCGGGGTTCCCGGGCTTCGCGGGCTTCCCGGCCTTCGGCGCGGGAAGATCCCGCCAGGTGAGGTCCGCAGCGACCGGGCCCGACGGGGCGAGCCGGAGCCTGCCGGCGATCCGGGTCCCGCTTCCGGAGACCGTCGACTTCGCGCCGTAGTGGAAGCGGTCGGTCTCGGAGATCCGTACGCCGTGCTCGCCGCGTAGCTGCCGCTTGATCGCACGTGCCGGGTCGGGGGCGTCCGCCTGCGCGGCGGCGGGGTTCGTGGCGACCGGCGCGGCCCCGGTCAGTACGGCGGCCGCCAGCACGACCCATCGTCTCATGGGGGGTTCGTCCTTCTGCTTCGACGTCAGGGTGCCTGAGCTGAAAGATAAGGGTGAAAGTGATATTAACCTGCACGCTCCATCCAAACCCGGTTCACTTCGGTGCTCGATGCTCGGCCGCGTCCTCCACTTCGGGCCCCCGGCCGTCGCCTCGACGGGACCGTGGTGAGGCGGGTCCCGCGTCGCTAGGGTGAGGGGACGACCCCGCGCGTGGAGGAGCCGATGCCCGCTGGTCCGCTGGAGCCGGGAGACCCGCGCGCCCTGGGGGAGTTCGAGGTGGTCGGGCGGCTCGGCGAGGGCGGGCAGGGCATCGTCTACGAAGGACGGAGCCGGTCCGGCGAACGGGTGGCGATCAAGGTGCTGCGCAGCGGCTCGGATCCCGCCGCGCGCCGCCGGCTGGCCAGGGAGCTGCGATCGGCGCTGCGGGTGGCCCCCTTCTGCACGGCCCGGGTGCTGACGGCGGAGACCGGCCGGCCTGACCCCTACGTCGTCAGCGAGTTCGTCGCGGGTCCCTCCCTCCAGGAACGGGTGCGTGGTGGAGGGCCCCTGCGCGGAGGCGACCTCGACCGCCTGGCGGTCGCGACGGCCACCGCGCTCGCCGCCATCCACAGCGCGGGGGTCGTCCACCGGGATTTCAAGCCGGCCAACGTGCTGCTCGGCCCGGACGGCCCGCGGGTGGTCGACTTCGGTATCGCCCAGCTGCTCGACGCGAGCACGATGCCATCGTCGATGTCCGGAACTCCGCCGTACATGGCCCCCGAGCAGCTCAACGGCGTGTACGGCTCGCCCGCGGCCGACGTGTTCTCCTGGGCGTCGACCATGGTCTACGCCGCCACCGGCCGGGCGCCGTTCGGCAGCGACACCGTCGCCGCGATCTTCCGCCGCATCCTCGCCGCCGAGCCCGACCTCACGGGCGTTCCGTCGCCGCTGCGGGAGACGCTGGCCGTCTGCCTGGCCAAGGATCCCGGAGCGCGCCCCTCCGCCCGGACGCTCATGATCCGCCTGGTCGAGCCCGGCGCTCCGACCGTCACGGTCCCCGAGGTCGGCCCGGTGCCCACCGCCTACCTGCCCGCCGGCTGGGGCGGCTGGGCGGACCGGGAGACGACGCCGGAGCACGGCGGACCGGTCCCCGGGCATGGCGGACCGGTCCCCGGGCATGGTGAGCCGGTCCATGGGCGAGGTGAGCCAGCGCCGCGGTACGGCGAGCCGCCGCCCCGGCGCAGGCGGAGGCCCGCCGTACTGATCGCGGTCACCGGTGCCGTCGCGGTGCTCGCGACGGCGGCGGTGCTGTACGCCACCGGGGTCCTCGGCGGCTCCCCCGGCGGTGACGCGGCGGGGTCGCAGGCCGGGACCGGCGGGAAGACCGGATCGCGTTCGGCCGCGGACGGGCGGTCGGACCCGTCACGCCCGGTCGCGGACGAGCGGTCGCGCTCCACGACGTCCACGACGTCCACGACGCCGCCGTCGCAGCCTTCGGTCCCGGCCTCGGCCCGGCCGGGCGGGGGAGTCCCGGAGGCGTTCGCCGGGACGTGGACCGGCCGCGTCGTCTCGCAGGACGCCCGGCGGAAGGCCGTCGACGTCACGCTCACCCTGCCGGGCGACCGGCCGGCGGGGACGTGGCGGTCCGGCGCGTGCGACCAGCAGGTCACGCTGACCCAGGTCAGGGCCGGGAACGTGCTCGACCTGACCCGGGTGCAGCGGGACCAGTGCGTGGGGGGAGACATGACCCTCACCCTGAAGGACCCGGCGACGCTGGACTTCGTCGGTCAGGAGGGCGGGGGCGGGCTGGAGTACCGCGGAATCCTGGGCAGACCCTGAGCCCGGTCCCGGGCCGGTCCGACGCCGGGCTGAACACCGGTCCGACGTCGGACCGGCGCCGGACCGGTGTTCAGCCCGCCCGCGCGATCTGGAACGAGTACGGTCCCGTCTTCGCCGAGCCCGACCTGACCACGAGCGCGTACCGGCCGTCCCCGCCGGAGAGCGGGATGTCGGCCTCGTATCCGCACAGGGGGATGGGCTGCCGCGGGCTCGCGACGTTCCTCTCCGCGGCGTCCACGAGCTCCAGTTCGATGGCCTCGCACGCCCCGGTCCCGCCGAGGACCTTGATGGCCGACGCGCCGTCCGCGTCGAACTCGAAGCGGTCGATGCGCCCGGGGACGTCCAGCCGCCCCGCGCCGTCCGGGCCGCCCTCGCCGATCCGCAGGCCGATCGCCGCCGGGAACGTGCGGACCTTCACCGTCGCGATCCGGAAACCGTACGGCCCGACGACGTTCGTGTTCCCGAAGACCTCCAGCCGGTGCCTGCCCGCCTTGGTCAGCTTGACGACGGACGTGCCCCAGCTGAAAGCGATGTCGGACGGGCCCACCGGCCGGCCGTCCACCTCGGAGTACACCTGGAGCCGGATGTCGTCGCCGGTCATGTCCGTGACGTAGAACTCCCTGGCGTCGCCCAGGTCCAGGGCGAACCTGTCCCGCTGCCCGGCCCGGGTGAGTTCTGCCGCGACGACGCCGCCGTCGGTGAGGACCCCTCCCGGCTGCACCGCCGTCCGGGCCCCGGCCGGGTCATCCGTCCGGGCCCCGGCCGGGTCATCCGTCCGGTCTGATCCGGCCGGGTCATCCGTCCCGGCCGGGTCGTCGTTCTCCGGAGGGCGGCCGGACTCGGCGGCCCGGGTGGTCTGGGTGGTCTGGGGAGCCTCGGCGGTGACCGTGACGGGCACGCGTTCCGGGGCGGACCGGTCGTCCCCGAGGGAACCGGCGCCGGCGCCGCATCCCGTGACGATCAGGAGCATGAAGGCCGCTCCGGCGGCGAGCCGGAGGGGTGGCACGCCGCGGCGGCCGGGGGAGGAGGCTTCCATGCCGGTCATTGTGCGAAGTCCGCTTGCATCCTGCTTTCCGTCGCGGGTCCGCGCCCCGGAGCCCGCGGGGGCGACGCCGTGGCGCGGGGCCCCGGCCCGGCCTCCCGCGGGGCCGGCGGCGCCCCGGCCCGGTCGTCCGACACGCTGTCGGCGTCATCCGGCCGTGGGTGATGTCGAGGGGACCGGGATGGGCGCCTGATGGCACCGGCCCTCCGGACAGGGCCGTCAGCCGAGACGGTCGGCCCTGTCGAGCAGGTACCGCTGTTCGACCTGGTTGTCCGTCAGAGCGGCCGCCTCGCGGTACAACGCCGCCGCGCCGGCCGTTTCGCCGGTCATCTGGAGCAGATGAGCGCGTACCGCGCGTTCCCGGCGCCGGGTCAGCGGGTCCCGGTCCAGCCGGTGACGCCGGTTGAGGTCGTCGAGCAGCGCCAGCCCCCGGCCCGGACCGTACGCCCGGGCCACCGCCACCACCCGGCTGAGCCGTACCGGTGCGGTCGGGGTGAGCCGTTCGAGCCACAGATACAGCACCGCGATCTGCGGCCAGTCCGTCCGCTCCGGCGACACGGCAGCGGCGTGCACGGCGGCGATCGCCGCCTGCAGCTGGTACGGGCCCACCTCGTGCCGGTTCCAGACGCCGTCGATCAGTTCGGTGCCCTCGTGGATCAGGGCGGCGTCCCACAGTGTCCGGTCCTGCTCGTCCAATGGCACCAGCTCGTCGGCGCCGCGGACGCGGGCGGCGCGCCGCGACTCGGTGAGCAGCATCAGCGCGAGCAGCCCGGTCACCTCGGCGTCGCCCGGCAGGGAGGCGTGGAGCATGCGGGTCAGCCGGATCGCCTCGTGGGTCAGGTCGACGCGGGCGAGTTCCTCGCCGGCGGAGGCCGTGTACCCCTCGTTGAAGATCAGGTAGAGCACCTGCGTCACGGCGGCCAGACGGCTGCCGCGGTCGGCGCCGTCCGGCGGGGTGAAGCGCGCGCCGGCGCCGGCCAGCCGCTGTTTGGCACGGCTGATCCGCGTGCCCATGGTGTTCTCGGTCGTCCCGTAGGCGTGGGCGATCTCGGCGGTCGTCAGGCCGCCGACCGCGCGCAGCGTGAGCGCCACCTGGGAGGCGGGGCTCAGCACGGGATGGCAGCAGAGCATCAGCAGGGTGAGGCTGTCATCGGTCTCCCGCGGCGGGGACGGCCGGCGGGCCGGTTCCCACATGGCCTGGTCGGCCGCCCCGGCTTCCCGCTCGCGCCGGCGCCGGGCCTGTTCGGAGCGGAGCAGGTCGACCATCCGCCGGTAGCCGACCCGGATCAGCCAGCTACGCGGGTCGTCCGGCACGCCGTCGACCCGCCATGCCCGGCTCGCGGCGAGCAGCGCCTCCTGAACCGCGTCCTCGGCGACGTCGAAGTGGCCGAAACGCCGGGTCAGCGCGCCGAGCACCTGCGGCGCCTCCACGCGCAGCAGGTGCTCGACGTCCGCGCTCACGCCGTGAACTCCTCACCCATGATCGGCCGGATCTCGATCGGCTCGCCCAGCACCTCGACGATCCGTGAGGCGATCTCCACGGCTCTCTCCCGGCCGCTCACGTCGATCACGGCGAAGCTGGCCAGGACCTCCTTCAGTTCGGCGAAGGGCCCGTCGGTCGCCACCACGCCGTCGGAGGTCCTGCGGACCGTGGTGCTGACCACCGGGTGGCCGAGGCCCACGCCGGTGACGAACTCGCCGGTCTCGATCAGTTCCCGCTCGAACCTCTGGTACGTGGCGAAGGCGGTCATCGCCTCCTCGGACAGCGCGTCGGGGGTGGCGGCGTCCCAGGCGGCGGCCGGCGTGTAGCCGAGCAGCAGGTATTTCATGGGAATCCTCCCTGTTCGTTCCCAGTGAATGTACGCAAGATCAGGCGGAGCGGAGGCCGCTGGGTGCGGCGACGGCGGTCATGACCTCCTCCTCGACCGGATCACACCGGTACCTCGTGGCCGGGCCGGAGAATTCGACGCGATCCGACTGTGATTCAGATCACATCAGATGCGTGTCAAGGCGGACAGGCCGCCTCCGAGGTACCGGCGAGCACTCACCACGACTCACCGAGGAGACGAGATGTCCGAGAACTACCAGCCGAGCGCCGGCCTGAAGGCTCTGGACCGCCTGGTCGGCACCTGGGCGATCACCGGCGGCGCGGAGGGGACCGTGCGGTACGAGTGGATGCCCGGCGGGTTCTTCCTGCTTCAGCACGTCGATCTCAGCCAGTCCGGCGAGTCGGCCACCGGCCTGGAGGTGATCGGTAACCTGCGGCCGTTCGGCGAGCCGGCCGGTACGGACGTGGTGTCGCGGTTCTACGGCTCGTCCGGCGACACCCTCGACTACGTCTACGAGCTGATCGGCGACGAGCTGACCATCTGGTGCGGCGCGAAGGGCAGTCCCGCCTACTACCGGGGCACCTTCAGCGCCGACGGCGACACGGCCACCGGCGGGTGGGTCTACCCCGGCGGGGGCGGGTACGAGACCACCATGACCCGGATCTGAGGCCGGCCCGTACCGCGGGCCCGTGTTGTGAGCCCGTACCGCCGCTCCGGACACCGGGGATCGGTGAGGCCCGCCTGCCAGGGCGGCCACCGTTCCCCGGCCGGTGGATCCTTCCCCGCCGGTCGCCGCTTTCCGGCCGGTCGGTTCTTCCCCGCCGGTCACTGTTCCCTTGCCGGTCGGTCCTTCCCCGCCGGTCGTCGTTTCCCGGCCGGTCACCGTCACCCGCCGGTTAAAACCGGGTGACATCTCACATCGTCTGCCGGAATGCTGGACACGGTCGATGAGTTTTGTCGGTGGCATCGGTCACTCTTTACATGACCGCGACTTCTTGCGAGACCCGTGGCCGGGGTGCCGGCCATGACGACATCATGTCCGACGACCCTGATCGAGGTATCGTGTCCGTCCCCCAGCTCGACTCTCCCGCCATGCCCGCGGAGGCCGTTCCGGATCGCCCCCGGCCTGTTTCGGGGCGCACCCCGCCCGTGATCCGGTTGCTGGTGCTCGCCACGTTCGTCGTCATCCTCAACGAGACGATCATGGTCAATGCGATCCCCCAGCTGATGGAGGCGCTGAGCATCACCGCGCAGACCGCGCAGTGGCTCTCGACCGCCTTCATGCTGACCATGGCCGCCGTCATCCCGATCACCGGATGGTTCCTGCAGCGGGTCTCCACCCGCCAGGCGTACACCGTCGCGATGGGCCTGTTCCTGCTCGGCACGGCACTGGCCGCCGCCGCGCCGACGTTCGAGGTGCTGCTGGGCGCCCGCATCGTCCAGGCTTCCGGGACGGCGGTGATGATGCCGCTGCTGATGACCACGCTGATGCAGGTGGTGCCCGAGGAGGACCGGGGCCGGGTCATGGGCAACATGTCCCTGGCCATCTCGGTCGCGCCCGCGATGGGCCCGGCCGTCTCGGGACTCATCCTCCAGTTCGGGTCCTGGCGGCTGCTGTTCGCCGTGGTTCTCCCCATCGCCGCCCTGATCACGTGGCGCGGCCTCGCGCGGCTCAAGAACGTCGGGGAGCCCGAGTACAGCACCGTCGACTGGCTGAGCGTGGTGACCGCCGCCGCCGGTTTCGGCGGTCTGGTCTACGGGCTCAGCCTGTTCGAGGGCGGTGACGCCTTCGTCGCCGCCGCGACCGTGGCGGCCGGTCTGGTGGCCATCATCGTCTTCGTCGTCCGCCAGCTGGTGCTGCAGAAGCGCAGTGCCTCGCCGGAGGACCTCCACAGGGAGCACACCGCGCCGCCGGTGGACCTGCGCAGCGCGTCGCCGGTGAAGCCTCCCAAGAAGCACACCACGCCGCTGATGGACCTGCGCGCCCTGCGCCACCGCACCTTCACGGTCGCGCTGATCCTGATGTCGGTGTCCTTCATGGCGATGCTCGGCTCGATGATCCTGCTGCCGCTGTACCTGCAGAGCGTCCGCGAGCTCAGCCCCCTGCAGACCGGGCTCCTCGTGATGCCGGGCGGCCTGGCGATGGGGCTGCTCGGCCCGGTCGTCGGCCGGCTGTTCGACCGGTTCGGCGGCCGGGTCCTGGTCATTCCCGGTGCGATCGGCATCGCGCTCACGCTCACCGGCTTCACCCAGGTCACGATGACCATGCCGTTCTGGCAGCTCCTCGGCCTGCACGCGCTGCTGATGGTGAGCCTGGCCGCGACCTTCACCCCGGTGTTCACCCTCGGGCTCGGAGCGGTCCCCCCGCACCTCTACTCCCACGCCAGCTCGATCCTGAGCACGCTGCAGCAGGTCGCCGCGGCCTTCGGCACCGCGCTCGTGATCACCGTGATGAGCGCGCGGGCCGACGCCCTGAGGGCCACGGGCGCCACCGAGGCCCTCGCCACCCTCGGCGGCATGCGGATGGCCTTCGTCATCGGCGCGGTGCTGTCCGTGGTCGTGATCGTCACCGCCCTGCTCCTGCCCGCCCGCGCGGACAACGCCGGCGGACACGGGGGGCACGGCCACTGAGACCGGCGGCGGCCCGCAGGCCGTCCGTGTGATGACGTGGGACCCGGGGCCGCCCGTGCGGTGTGGTGACGTTGGACCTGAAAAGCCGTCCGTGTGGTGATGCAGGACCTGGGGGGCCGTCCGTGCGGACGGCCCCCGGGCGTCGTCATCGGGTCGTGCAGACGGTTCCGTTGAGGGTGAAGACCTCGGGCAGCACGTTCGGGCCGCTGTAGTTGCCGACGTAGCCGATCGTGGCCGTCGCGCCGGTGGCCAGCGAGCCGTTGCCGGGTTCGCTGACGGCCTTGACGTCCTGGCCGTTCTGCGTCCAGACGGCGCTCCAGCCGCTGCCCAGGCTCTGCCACGCCCTGGGCCAGCCGAAGGTCAGGGTCCAGCCGCTGACCGGTGCGCCGTTGTTGGTGATGTCGATGGAGCCGACGTAGCCGCTGCCCCAGTCGGACTGCTTGGTCAGCCGTACCGAGCACGAGCCGGAGGCGGGCGTGCCGGTGGTGAACGTCAGCGGCGCGGAGGGGGGCGAGACCCCGCCGCCGCTGTCACGGGCGAGCACGTTGACCGTGTAGCGCGTGCCCGGCTTCAGGTTGCGCGCGGTGAGCGAGGTGCCGGTGGTCTCGCCGATCTGCTCGCTGACGGCTCCGTTCTGGCGGTACACCTCGTACTTCACGATCGGGCGGGCGCCGGCGGAGGCGGCGGACCAGGAGATCGTGGCGGCCTGGTCCGTCACGCCCGAGGCCGACGGCTGTCCCGGCTCGCCCGGCAGGCCCGCCTGGGTGGAGGCGGGACGCACGATGATCGTGGTCAGCGAGAGGGGAGGCAGCGTCCGGCCGGTCGCGCCGCCCGTGGCCGAGGTGGTGATGCTCGTGGCGCCGTTGACGTGGGTCAGCACGGTGGGGGCCCCGGACGCCGGGCCGAACCCGGAGTAGTCGATCGCGACGGGGTACGACGTGTCGGACGAGGTGTTGATCAGCATGACGGCCAGCGAGCCGTCGGGGCGCCGTACGGCGTGCGCGGTGACCTTCGCCTGGTCTGTCGCGGCCCGGACGAACCGGTCACCGGGGCGGGCGAAGCGGCTGACCATCTGGAGCGCGTAGTAGGGCGCGAAGGGCGTGTTCGCCGCCGGTTCGCAGACGCCGCCGTCGGCGCAGGACCCGCTCGACAGCAGGCCGAAGTCGCCGTAGTCGGTGTGCCCCTCGACCTCGGTGACCTTGCCGATCCCGTTGTGGACGTTCCACCAGTCGACGGTGAACACCCCGTTGGCCAGCAGCGTCGCGTAGGCGTCGGCGGCGGCCAGGGCGCCGGGCTGGGTCGTCGTGCCGCGGTCGCTCGACCCGGTGTTGAACTCGGTCATCGCGATGCCGATCCGCTCGGATCCGGCTCCCACGTGCTTCGCGATCTGCTTCCGGGTGAGCTGGATCATGTCCGGAACCTGGTCGGCCCTGTCGAAGGAGCCGGGGTACCAGTGCAGGATCACGAAGTCGATCTTCGACCCGGCGGTGGCCAGGACGACGTCGTTCCAGCTCCCGGCGTCGCCGTCGGCGGTCAGGGCGTCGGGCCAGTTGGCCGGGGTGGTCAGCACCGCGCCGATCTTGATGGTCGGGTCGACGGCCTTCATCGCGTCGGAGTAGGCCACGACGTTGCGCGCGTACTCGGCCGGGCTCTTGTCGGCGTGGTCGTCGGCCTCCCAGGCGGCGCCGTAGTGGCCGTTGCCGTAGTTCTCGTTGCCGATCTCCCAGTACCTGACGCCGTAGCCCTTGTCGACGTTGGCGTGCCGTACCCAGGCCGCGGCCTCCGCCGCCGTGCCGGTGCCGTAGTTGGCGGTCACCATCGGCTGCGCCCCGGTGCGCCGTACCCCGCGCATGAAGGTGTCGAAGTCGGTGCCGGGGGCCACGTAGCCGCCGGGGGCGGTGTGGTCGGCCCAGTGGTAGATGTCGGAGTAGGAGCCGCCGGGATAGCGCAGCAGTTTCACGCCGGCGTCTTTCAGCAGGTCGGCGGTCTCGTCGGTGCCCAGCCGGGAGTCCCAGATCGCGTGGTTGGCTCCGACGGCGGTCTCGGGCACGGTGGCGAGCGCGGCGCGGGCGTTGACGGTCACCGCGACCGGGCCGGCCTCGTCGGCGTACGCCGTGGGCGCCTGGAGCGCGGCCAGCGTCAGCAGTACGGCGGACGCGGCCCGTAACAGAGGTCTTGGCATCGATGGACACCTCAATGTGATAGCGGCCTTCATTCGACGCCTCCCCTGACCCGGAGGCAACATGATCGTGGGGGGCCGCCTCACGCCCGTCAACCGAGGGTGAAACTTTCACGCCGAAGGGCCCCCGCGGCGGGTCGTACCGCGCCGCGGGGGCCCTCACGAGGGCCGGTCGGTGAGCGAGGTCAGCCGGTCCGGGTCCACTTCTGGTTGTTGCCGCCGTGGCAGGAGTACATCTGGAGCTTGGTGCCGTTGGCCGTGCCCGATCCGGTGGCGTCCAGGCAGAGCCCGGACTGGACGCCGACGATGGTGCCGTCGCCGTTCAGACGCCACTTCTGGTTGTCGCCGCCCCAGCAGGAGTAGATCTGGGCGACGGCGCCGTTGGCGGTGCCGCCGGCGTCGAGGCACTTGTTGCCGTAGACGCGGAGCTCTCCGGCGGAGGTGGAGGTCCACTGCTGGTTGGCGTTGCCGTGGCAGTCCCAGAGCTGGACCTGGGTGCCGTCGGTGGTGCTGCTGTTGGGCACGTCCACGCAGCGGCCGGAGGCCACGCCCCTGATCTGCCCGTTACCGCCGGGCGGCGGGTCGGTGGGCGTCACGGTGGGTGTCGCGGTGGGCGTCTGGCTCGGGTTCGGGGAGGCGGAGTTGAGGGCGTTGAGGACCGAGCTGTAGGCGGCCTTCTTGTTGCCGTTGCCGTCGAACAGCAGCGGAACGTCGCCCGAACGCCAGGAGTCGCTGTCGCGCACGCCCCACACGGTGATGCCGACGCAGCGCGGCACGGCCAGGCAGTCGTTGGTCACGTTGGCGTAGGTCGTGGCCGAGGCGCCCTGGATGTCGAGCTCGGTGATGGCCACGTCGACGCCGAGGGCGGCGAAGCTCTGCAGGGTGGTGCGGAAGTTGCTGTTGTAGGGGCTGCCGCTGTTGAAGTGGCTCTGGAAGCCGACGCAGTCGATCGGCACGCCGCGCTGCTTGAAGTCGCGGACCATGTTGTAGACGCCCTGGGTCTTGGCCCAGGTCCAGTTCTCGATGTTGTAGTCGTTGTAGCAGAGCTTGGCGGACGGGTCGGCGTTCCGTGCGGTGCGGAAGGCGACCTCGATCCAGTCGTTGCCGGTCCGCTGCAGGTTGGAGTCGCGCCGGCCGCCGGAGTTGCCGTCGGCGTAGGCCTCGTTGACCACGTCCCAGGCGTAGATCTTGCCCTTGTAGTGGGCCATCACGCCGTTGATGTGGTCGATCATCGCCTGGCGCAGGGTGGATCCGGACAGGGACTGCATCCAGCCCGGCTGCTGTGAGTGCCAGGCCAGGGTGTGCCCGCGGACCCGCTTGCCGTTCTGGACGGCCCAGTTGTAGATGCGGTCTCCGCTGGAGAAGTTGAACTGGCCCCGCTGGGGCTCGGTGGCGTCGATCTTCATCTCGTTCTCGGCGGTCACCATGTTGAACTCGCGGTTCGCGATCGTGGTGTACGCCGAGTCGCCGAGCTTGCCTCCGGCGATGGCGGTGCCGAAGTAGCGCCCGCTCTGCGCGGCCGCCGCGCCGAGCGTGTTCTCCGCGGCGCCGGCGGGAGCCTGTACCGCCGTCAGGGCGGTGACCGTGCCGAGGACGCCGAGGGCGCCGGCGATCAGAGCCCGGCGGAGGCCGCCGCGGGGTCTCCGGGTTCCGGGCGGGGGTGTGGCGTTTGCGCCCATGCCTTGAGCCTCCATAACTGGATCACGAGAAAACCGGATCATGGGAAAAGGGGGAGCGGGGAGAGACCCCGCGGGACCGACGCCGCGTCCCATCGCCTCACGGGGAACCGTGCACCGCCGGGCGTCGCGGACGGTGGCCCCCGCTGCGTACCACCACCCGCGGGGCCGTCCTGGGGACTCAGTTTGGAAACGTGCTTGAAACTTGTCAACACCTTCTTGAAACTTTCGGAACGCATTCTGGGTCTCGGCTCCACGAGTGTTCCGATGTCCGGCTCTTCTCCTGGGATTTCGCCGTGCTTCCCTGCCGGACGGTACGGCGTGGACTCATGCCCTCCAGGGCGTCGCGGGTGAAATTTTCAGCGGCGCGTCCGCCTTGTCCGGGCTCGGCTCACCCGATAACGCGAGATGAGCCCCGTCCGGCCGCCGCGCACACCGGTACGACGGGCCGCGGGCCCTTGACGCGCTTCCCCGCGTCGTATTTGCTCCGCCCACCACCACCCTCTCCACCCATCTGACGAAGAGAGGACTTGGCGTGAAACGAACATTCAGGGTCGTGCTGGCAGCCGTCGCCCTGCCCTTGTTGATCGCGGGCATGTTCATGGCGACCAAACCGGTGGCCGCGGCGTCCCTCACCCGGGTGACCGGTTTCGGCAACAACCCGACCAACCTGAACATGTACCTCTACGTGCCCGACCGGGTCGCCCCCCGGCCGGCGCTGCTGGTGCTGGTGCACTACTGCACCGGCACGGCCTCGGCGATCTTCAACGGAAACGGGCACGACTACGTCACCGCCGCCGACCGCTACGGCTACATCATCGTGCTGCCCGAGGCCACCCGCAGCGAGAAGTGCTTCGACGTGTCCACCCCCGCCGCGCTGCGCCGCGACGGCGGCAGCGACTCCACCGGCATCATGTCGATGGTCGCCTACGCCCGCCAGCGCTACAACGTCGACCCCGCCCGGATCGTGGTCAGCGGCTTCTCCTCCGGCGCGATGATGACCAACGTCCTGGCCGCCGAGTACCCCGACGTCTTCTCCGCCGGCTCGGCCTTCTCCGGCGTCCCGGCCGGATGCTTCGCCACCACCAACGGCTCGCTGTGGAACAGCCAGTGCTCCGGCGGCAACCTCATCAAGACCGCGCAGCAGTGGGGCGACCAGGCGCGGGCGATGTATCCCGGCTACACCGGCCGTTACCCGAGGATGCAGCTGTGGCACGGCACCACGGACACCACGCTGGCCTACCCCAACTTCGGTGAAGAGATCAAGCAGTGGACCAACCTCCACGGCCTGTCCCAGACCCCCGCCTTCACCGACCACCCGCAGTCGTCCTGGACCCGTACCCGCTACGGGAACACCACGACCCAGGCCACCGTCGAGGGCATCAGCATCAGCGGCGTCGGCCACTCCCTGCCGATGAACGGGCAACTCGCCTACGCCATCTCCTTCCTCGGCCTCGACGGCACCACGCCCACGTCCTCACCCACTCCGACGGTGACCCCGACGGCGACTCCCACGGCCACCCCGACGGTGACTCCCACGGTGACCCCGACGCCCGGCGACACGCCGCCGCCTCCCGGCGCCTGCCGGGTCAGCGCCACCGTCAACGCGTGGAACAACGGGCTGACCGAGAACCTCACCGTCACCAACACCGGAACCTCGGCGGTCAACGGCTGGTCCCTGGCCTTCACCCTCCCCGGCGGGCAGACCATCACCGGCGGCTGGAACGCCACCTACACCCCCGCCACCGGCCGCGTCACCGCGACGAACGTCACCTACAACGGCTCCCTCGCGCCCGGAGCCTCCACCGAGATCGGCTTCCAGGCCACCCACACCGGCGACGCCGGCAAGGCCACCGCGTTCACCCTCAACGGAGCCCCCTGCACCCTCTCCTGACACATTCTCCGACCGGCCCCTCGCCGGCTCGCCGTGCCCTCCGGTCCACCGGGCGGCACGGCGAGCCGGCGGGTCCCGTGCCACACTCATGTCCGACCGCGTCGGCGTCGACAGGGTGGAGGAACGGCTCGGATGGGGTTGGAGATCGAGGACCGGCCGTCCGACTCGCCGTACATCGATCGGGTGTGGCGGAGCACCAGCCACGGCGTCGACACGATGACCTCGGTCGCGACCGCACACTGGGACCTGGTCTTCTGGGAGCACCGCGGCCGGTTCAGCGCGGCCGTTCAGGGACCGGAGCCCCGGGCGTGCCCGGCCCCCGTGCCCGAGGAGGCCACGTTCTTCGGGATCAGCTTCTCGCTCGGGACCTCGATGCCGCACCTCCCGGCCGGCCGGCTCGTCGGCGGTTCCGCGGAGATCCCGGACGCGACCCCCGGATCCTTCTGGCTGAAGGGTTCCACCTGGCGTGTTCCGGGCTACGACGACGCCGAGGCATTCGTGCGGCGGATGGTGCGCGAGGGCGTCCTGGTCCGTGACCCGATCGTCGCCGCGGTGTTCCGCGGCGCCCCGCCGGACGTGTCCGAGCGGACCGTACAGCGGCGCTTCGCGGCGGCGACCGGACTCACCCCCGGCTCCGTGCGGCAGATCGGCCGCGCCCGCCGGGCGGCGGTCCTGCTCCTGGAGGGTGTGCCGGTGCACGACGTCATCCACCGGCTCGGATATTTCGACCAGCCGCACCTGGCGCGGTCGCTGTCCCGCTACATCGGGCGGACCGCCACGCAGCTGAGCGCCCGGAGCCCGTCGGAGCCGCTGTCGCTTCTGTACAAGATGTGAGCCCCGCGCCCGTCTAATCTCCTTTTCACAGCCACGGTCACGGCGGAGGACGGTTCCGCCGCCGACGCCGGCGAGGAGGGAGGGCCGGTCGCCCCGGTCCGCGGACGCGAGGCCCCTCCCGTGCCCCTGACGACGAAGGAACAGCGCAATGGCCAAGATCGTTTCCAACTTCTTCATCTCGCTGGACGGCGTGATCGAGTCGCCCGACCAGTGGCACACCCCGTACTTCGACGACCAGATGGGCGCGGCGATCGGGGCGGGCATGCAGGAGGCGACGGCGTTTCTGATGGGCCGCAGGCTGTACGAGGAGTGGTCGGCGTACTGGACGACGACGGACCAGGACCAGGACTTCGCCAAGTTCATCAACGGCACCCCCAAGTACGTCGTGTCGAACACCCTGCGGGAGGCGGAGTGGAGCAACACCACCGTCGTCTCCGGCGACGTCGCGGCCAGGCTGCGCGAGGTCAAGAAGCGGACCGACGGCACCATCCAGATGTCCGGCTCCGCGACGACCGTGCGGTGGCTGCTGGCCAACGGGTTGCTCGACGAGCTGAAACTGCTCGTCCACCCGATCGCCGTCGGCCACGGTCAGCGGTTGTTCGAGGACACTCCGACCCACAGGCTGAAACTGGTCGAGTCCGAGACGTTCCGGTCCGGCGTGCTCAACCTGACCTACGTCCCGGACGCCGGCTGACCCGTGCCGCCGAGCCGGGCGTAGGCCGCGGGCGACATGCCGACCGCCGCGGTGAAGTCGCGGGTCAGGTGGGCCTGGTCGGCGTATCCGAGCTCGGCGGCCAGCGTCGCCAGGTCGAGGCCCCGGTAGACCCGCTCCGCGGCCTCGTGCAGCCGGAAGCGGCGGATCACCCACTTGGGGCCGACGCCGACGTAGTCGCGGAACAGCCGCTGCAGTGAGCGCACCGACCGCCCGGCCCTGGCCGCCAGCGCGTCGACCCGGGTCATGGACACGTCGTTCTCCGCCGTCGCCACCAGCGCCGCGACCTCCTCGGCCACCGGATCCCGGCGGGGTCCCAGCCCCAGCAGGAAGTCATCGACGAGGGCGACGGCGGCCGGGATGTCCGGTTCGGTCAGGACGCGCCGGACCAGGGTCTCGCCCGCCGCGCCGTACATCTCACCGATCCCGGGGAAGCGGTCGGTCAGCCGGGACACCGGGCCGTCGAGGAACGGCCGGAAGCCGCCGGGGCGGAAACGCGTGCCGAGCACGCGGCCGCCGCCCCGCATCGTGTAGGAGAACCCGCCCCTGATCACCCCCGCGATCCGGTGGAAGTCATCGGTGATCGTCATGTTCACGGTGGGGTGGGAGACGATGCGCTGCTCGTACGGCTCGGCGAGATCGGTCCACGTGACGACCCAGAAGTGCTCGACGTACGCCGCGAGCCCGGGTGACGGCGCCCGCCGGACGTAGTCGAAGGCGTCGAGTCCCGCGTACGGGTCGACCCAGCCGCGCTGTCGCGTTTCTACAAGCCGCGCCTCGGGCGAATGGGGCACGCTGGCTGTCATGGACGACATGATGCCGTTGATGAGGCGTGCCACCGAACGGACCGCGGGACTGGTGCGCGAGGTGGGGCCCGAGCAGCTCGGGCTGCCGACGCCGTGTGAGAAGTTCGACGTCAGGGAGCTGATCAACCACCTGGAGTGGGTGGCGGAGATGTTCGAGTCGCTGGCCCACGGGGGGCCGAGGACCGAGCGGGGACCGTACGCGGGCGACTTCCCCGAGAGGGCGGAGCGCACGCTGGCGGCCTGGTCCCGGCCGGAGGCGTGGGAGGGCACGAGCCCCGGCATGGGCCTGCCGATGGACGTGCTGGCCCACATGTACCTCGTCGACATGGTCGTGCACGGCTGGGACCTGGCCAGGGCCGTCGGCCGGGAGTACGAGCCGGACCCCGGGACGGTCGCGCGGGCGCTGGACTTCACCGACCGGATGGTGGAGACGGGCAGGCAGCGCGGCGCCTTCGGGCCGCCGGTGGCCGTCCCGGACGACGCCCCGCCGTTCGACCGCCTGCTCGGCGTCATCGGCCGGGACCCGGCCTGGACGCCCTGACGCGCTCCCGCTCCCGCTCCCGTCGGCCGCTCGGACAGGACGGCATACCGGTTGATCCATGGTCACGGTGACCGAAGGTGCTCATCGGTCGTTATTTCTGAGCATCGACCCATTTTCCGGGCATTGATCATTAGCATCGTCGGATGCTCACTGTTCCGGCGGTGTCCCGGCAGGCCGGACGGCGCATGGCCTGGCTCGACGCCCTCCGCGGCCTCGCCGCCCTGGTCGTGGTCTTCGAGCACACGCTCCAGCCCCTGCTGCCCGGGGCGCGGATGCCGGTCAAGGCGGTCTTCGAGCCCGGATGGTACGGCGTGACCGTGTTCTTCCTGGTCAGTGGCTACATCGTGCCGGCGTCGCTGGAACGGCGGGGCGACGTGCGCGCCTTCTGGATCTCCCGCTTCTTCCGGCTGTATCCGCCGCTCGTGGTGTGCGCGGCGGGCATGGCGCTGCTGGCCGCGATGGGCTGGGACGAACCGCACGTCTGGTGGGGCTCGCGACCGCTCTCCCTGACGGTGGGCCACCTGACGATGCTGCAGAACCTGCTGGCCATGCCGAACCTGGTCAACGTGCTGTGGACGCTCTCGTACGAGATGGCGTTCTACCTGCTGCTGACCGCGCTGTTCACCCTCGGCCTGCACCGGCGGAGCACCGCGTACGCCCTCGCCTTCACCGCGGCGGCCGTGGCGGGCGCGGGCGCGCTGCCGGTCGCGCTCCTCTCGGCCGGTGGCTCCGGCCGGATGCTGACGGTGACGCTGGCGGTGGCCGCGTCGCTGACGGCGGGCCTGGCGGCGGTGCTCGCGGGGACGGGCACGGTACGGCGGGCGGGCGCGATCGTCGTCGGGGCCGTCGTGCTGGGACTGCTGGCGGTCAACCAGAGCTACCCCGGCCCCTGGCAGGGGCTACTGATCCTGGCCACCATGTTCGCCGGAACGGCGCTGTACCGGGCCGAGCAGGGTCAGATCCCCTGGAGCCGGGCGGGCTGGGCGGCGCTGGTGCCGGCGGCCGGGATCTGGCTGGCGCGCGGCGACCTCGGCACCCAGACGGCCGAGGCCGCCGCCTGGCTCACCTTCGTCGCCGCGATGGCGCTGCGGCACCGGCGGATGCCCCGGGTCCTGGCCTGGCTGGGGCTGGTCAGCTACTCGGTCTACCTGCTCCATCCGTTGCTGCTGGAAGGCGTCCAGTGGTTCTGGCCCGAGCCGGCGACCGTACCGCTGGGGGCGCGGCTGGCGGCGCTGGCCGGCGTGGTGGCGGCGCTGCTCGGCCTCAGTGCGCTGACCTGGCGCTTCGTGGAGGCTCCGGCGCAGCGGCTGGGCAGGCGTCTCATCACCCCGGGCGGCTGACGCCCCCGGCGGCGCGCTCCAGGTTGTCGGCCATGTGCCGCAGGGACTGAACGGTCCGGAGGTATTCCGCCTCGGTGAGACCGGTGAGGAAGGTGGAACGGACGCCGTTCATCTTCTCCCGGATCATGGCGTGACCGGCCCGGCCGTCCGGGGTGAGCGCGTGGCGGCCGGAGCCGTCCAGGGTGAGCCAGCCGCGGCGGGTCAGCTCGCCGGTGACGTCTTCCAGGGTGACCGAGCCGGGGCCCCAGAAAGGCCGCAATGTCTCGGCGAGGCCGTCCGGGGTCTGCGGGGACCCGTGCAGCGTGTTCATGATCTGCCAGTGCCTCCGGGTGAGCCGCTCTTCGGTGAGGGCCTGTTCGGCCGCGGCTTCGATGAGACGGTCGAGGTGCTTCAGCCAGTAGCCGATGGGCCGTTCCATAAAAATGTCCTCTCACATGTGCATGTATTTTAACAACTAACTGCGCGGGAGCATATGCTTCTGGACCGTGGAGCGCAACGGTGACGATCACATCGAGACGGTCGAACGCGCCATGGTGGCCATCCGCCGCAGCCAGAGCCGGCGCACCCTGGCGCGGCTCGCCGCCGACCGCCGGAAGGCCGGCTCCGGCGGAGGCCCGGAGACGGCGGCGACCGCCGCGCCGGTGGCCGGCGCCGAAGTGCTGGACGTCATCGAGGCGGCCGAGGACGCGGGCGACGCGGTGACCGTCACCGGTGTGGCCACCGCGTTGAACATCGACCAGCCGCGCGCCAGCAAGCTGGTCGCCGCCGCCGTGGCGGCGGGTCTGGTACGGCGGGAGGCCGACCAGGCGGACGGCCGCAGGGCACTCCTGGTGCGCACGCCGGCCGGACGCCGCCTGTCGGAGGAGATACACGCCTTCCGGCAGCGGATCTACGCCGAGGCCATGAGCGACTGGCCGGCCGCGGACCGCGCCGAGTTCGCCCGCCTTCTCGCCAGGTTCGTGGAGTCCCTGGGCACGGTCACCCGCTGAGGACGGCCCGGCGTGGCCGTACGGGCGCTTGTGCCGGGGCCTCGCCTACCTGGTGCGGCGGCTGCCGGGAGCCGGGCGGGTGCTGTGAGCGCGGCGGGCCCGCCACACGCCGCCCACCCCGCCCCGATAGATAACCGCAGGTCAGATCGGGTAGAGCAAGAGTTGCTCGTGCCGTACCGGCGGGGAAGACGTGGCCCGTGCCCATCGGTGGGACGGGCGGGCCGGAGGGTGGAGATGAGGCGGCGGGAGGCGTAGGCTCCGGGGCCGGGAAACGGCGGCCGGCCTGGAGAAAAGGGGAACAGGTGACCGAATCTTTCGTGCATCTGCATGTCCACACCGAGTACTCGATGCTCGACGGTGCGGCGAAGATCGGCCGGATGTTCGAGGAGGTGGCGCGGCTGGAGATGCCCGCCATCGCCATGAGCGATCACGGCAACATGTTCGGCGCCTACGAGTTCCAGGGCGAGGCCAAGAAGGCGGGCATCAAGCCGATCATCGGCATCGAGGCATACGTGGCGCCCGCGTCCCGCTCGTTCAAGAAGCCGGTGTTCTGGGGCAAACGCGCCGAGACCGGAGTCGCGGACGGCGAGGGCGGCAAGGACGTCTCCGGCGGTGGCCGGTACACGCACATGACCATGTGGGCCAAGGACGTCGCGGGCCTGCGCAACCTGTTCCGCCTGTCGTCCCTGGCCTCCTTCGAGGGCTACTACGGCAAGCCCCGCATGGACCGGGAGCTGGTCGCCCGGCACGCCGAGGGGATCATCGCCACCACCGGCTGCCCTTCGGGGGAGGTGCAGACCCGGCTGCGGCTCGGCCAGTACGACCAGGCCGTCGAGGCGGCGGCCGGCTACCAGGAGATCTTCGGCAGGGAGAACTACTTCCTGGAGCTGATGGACCACGGCCTGGACATCGAGCGTGACGTCCGCGAGGACCTGCTGCGCCTGGCGAAGCAGCTGAACATCCCGCTGCTGGCCACCAACGACTCCCACTACGTCACCGAGGACCAGGCCGACGCCCACGACAGCCTGCTGTGCGTCGGCGTGGGCCGCAACAAGGACGACCCGAACCGGTTCCGGTTCAACGGGTCGGGCTACTACGTCAAGAGCCCCGCCGAGATGCGGAGCCTGTTCACCGAGCTGCCCGAGGCGTGTGACAACACGCTGCTGGTCGCCGAGATGGTCGGCGACTACGACGAGGTGTTCGGCTACATCGACCGGATGCCGCAGTACCCCGACGTGCCCGAGGGGGAGACGCAGGAGTCGTGGCTGCGCAAGGAGGTCGAGCAGGGCCTGGTCATGCGCTACGGCGACCCGGTCCCCGCCGAGGTGTGGGAGCGGTACGAGACCGAGATGAAGGTCATCGGCCCCATGGGGTTCTCCTCCTACTTCCTCGTCGTCGCCGACATCTGCAAGTACGCCCGGGACAACGGCATCGCCGTCGGACCCGGCCGGGGGTCGGCGACCGGTTCGATCGTCGCCTACGCGACCCGCATCACCGAGCTGGACCCGCTGGAGCACGGCCTGCTGTTCGAGCGGTTCCTCAACCCCGAGCGCATCAGCCCGCCCGACATCGACCTCGACTTCGACGACCGCCAGCGCGACCGCATGGTGTCCTACGTGACCCGGAAGTACGGCAACGAGTACACCGCGCAGGTCAACACCTTCGGCACGATCAAGGCCAAGGCCGCCGTCAAGGACGCCTCCCGCATCCTCGGCTACCCCTTCGCGATGGGCGACAAGATCACCAAGGCGATGCCGCCGGACGTCATGGGCAAGGGCGTCCCCCTGGCGAAGATGTTCGACCCCGAGCACCCCCGCTACATCGAGGGCGGCGAGATCCGCTCCCTGTACGAGTCGGACGTCGACGTGCGCAAGGTCATCGACACCGGCCGCGGCATCGAGGGCCTGATCCGCGGCACCGGCGTGCACGCCGCCGCGGTCATCCTGTCGTCCGCGCCGCTGCTCGACCTGATCCCCATGCACATGCGGGACAAGGACGGCGTGGTCATCACCGGCTTCGACTACCCGTCCTGCGAGTCCATGGGCCTGATCAAGATGGACTTCCTGGGCCTGCGCAACCTCGGCATCATCGACCACGCCATCAAGATCATCGAGCAGAACCGTGGCGTGACGATCCGTACCGAGGAGATCCCCCTCGACGACGCGACCACCTACAGGCTGCTGGCCCGCGGCGACACCCTGGGCGTCTTCCAGCTCGACGGCGGCCCCATGCGGCAGCTCCTGAAGCTGATGGAGCCCACCCGGTTCGAGGACATCGCCGCCGTCCTCGCGCTGTACCGGCCCGGCCCGATGGCCGCCAACGCCCACACCAACTACGCCCACCGAAAGAACGCCCGCCAGGAGATCACCCCGATCCACCCGGAACTGAAGGACGCCCTGGACCCGATCCTCGGATCCACCTTCCACCTGCTCGTCTACCAGGAGCAGATCATGGCGGTCGCCCGGGAGCTGGCCGGCTACACCCTCGGCGGCGCCGACCTGCTGCGCCGCGCCATGGGCAAGAAGAAGCCCGAGATCCTCGCCAAGGAGTTCGTCAACTTCCAGGCGGGCATGCGCGGCAACGGCTACAGCGACGGGGCGATCCAGGCGCTGTGGGACGTCATGCTGCCGTTCTCCGGCTACGCCTTCAACAAGTCCCACACCGCCGGCTACGGCCTCGTCGCGTACTGGACGGCCTACCTCAAGGCCAACTACCCCGCCGACTACATGGCGGCCCTGCTCACCAGCGTCGGCGACGACAAGGACAAGGCCGCCATCTACCTCGCCGAATGCCGCAAGATGGGCATCCAGGTCCTGCCGCCCGACGTCAACGACTCCGACCTGACGTTCGCCGCGGTCGGCGACGACAAGGTCCGCTTCGGTCTCGGCGCCGTCCGCAACGTCGGCGAGAACGTCGTCGAGGGCATCATCAAGGCCCGCCAGGAAAAAGACGACTACACCGACTTCAACGACTTCCTCGGCAAGGTGCCGCTACAGGTCTGCAACAAGCGCGTCATCGAGTCCCTGATCAAGGCGGGGGCCTTCGACTCCCTCGACCACCCCCGCAAGGGGCTGCTGCTCACCCACGAGCAGGCCGTCGACTCCGTCATCGACATCAAGAAGAACGAGGCCAACGGCCAGGACTCCCTGTTCGGCGGGACCGAGGACACCGAGGAGAACGTCTTCACCGTCACCGTCCCCGACACCGAGTGGGACAAGAAGACACGCCTGGACTTCGAGCGGGAGATGCTCGGCCTGTACGTCTCCGACCACCCCCTCGCCGGAACCGAACGCCTCCTGGTCCGCAACCGCGACACCACGATCGTCGAACTGCTCGAAAGCGGCCGGGAACGCGGCGACGTCCGGGTCTGCGGTCTCATCACGAAGGTCGACAAGCGCGTCAACAAGGCCGGGAACCTCTGGGCGATCGTCGTGGTCGAGGACATGGACTCCGCCGTCGAGTGCCTGTTCTTCCCCAAGAACTACGAGCTGTACGGGCCGATGCTGCGGGAGGACGCCGTGGTCTCGGTGGGGGGTCAGGTCAACAACCGCGACGGCGCGATCTCGATCTTCGCCCAGGACCTCACCATCATCGACGTCTCCATCGTCGCCGGCGACTCCGGGCCGCCCGTCACGATCTTCCTGCGGGAGGAGCGGGTCACCGCCGAACTGGTGGAGGAGCTGCGCAACATCCTCAAGACGCACGAGGGCAAGGTGCCGGTGCAGGTACGGCTGCGCCGTCACACCGGCCGGACGGTGGTCATGGCGCTGCCGGACTACCAGGTCGACGCCGCCCCGTCCTTCGCCGGGGACGTCAAGGCGCTGTTCGGGTCGGACGCGATCGCCCTGTGAGCCGCCCCGTCGAGGTCGTCTCGGTGGTGGAGCCCCCGGTGTGCCCGCGCTGCGACGGTGAGGGCCTGCTGTCGGTGCTGGTCGGCCACGGCTGGACCAACGCCCGCGGATCCGCGGTGCGCGGCCACGTGCCGGTCGTGCTGTGCGCGGGATGCGACTCCGGCGACCCGCTCGCCGCGCCGCTCATCACCTGGTTCCACGTCCACGAGACCGTCACCGGCGAGGTCGCCGAGGAGTTCGCGCGGCTGCTCGACCGGTGGGCCGGCCACCTGCGGCCGCCCGCCCTGGACGGGGCCGCGCAGGAGGCCGACGCCTGGCGGCGCGGCGAACTGTGACACGGCACGGCCCCCGGCGCCGCGTCCTGCGGTGCCGGGGGCCGTGCCGCCATCGGTCGCCGATCACGCACCGGGCCGCTCGCCGGCGTCGCCGCGGCCAAGGCCGTCCGCGTGGAGGGGTAGGTCCTCTGCAATAGATAGCGAAGCATACTAAAGGTATCAAGATAAGCTTATCTAAGATATCTGTCAAGACATGCAAGATAGACTGATTGAATTCTTATGGCATTCGATGTTTGAATTGTCATTTCTTGTTCCTCTGGATGGCGGATCCCTCAAAGACGAGCAAGGAATCCAGATAGTAGATCTCTGTAAAGGGAATCCATGGAGACTGATCCGATCGATTCCGCGTCGTATCCATGGAGGTCCTGTGCAGCCAATACGGGATTTACGCGACATTCAGATCAAGCAGCTGTACGAGCAGGGAATGACCCTGGAAGAGGTCGGCGAGCTGTACGGCCTGACCGGTCCCCGCGTTCATCAGATCCTGCGTCAGGTGGGCGCGGGCTCGAGACCACCCAACCGCAGACCTTCCGTCGAGAACCTGGATCAGGCCGTCACATCCTTCGTCACCGAATACAAGGACGCCGTCGCGACCATGGCGTCCTCCGGCATGTCCCGTGCCGAGGTCATCACCCGTTTCCAACTGATCCTGCCCCACGTGGACATCACCGTCCTCGGCAAGGGCATTGGTGCCAGTGATGCCGTCTTCGGGCACTGGCACGCGAGGGACGTCGAGCTCTTCTCGGTGAAGGCCATCGAGGCCGGGGTCTGGTACCTGCTGGGGCGCAGCCTCGACCTGGCCGGTGACCACAGGACCGCACTGATGACGGATGACTTCGAGGAGTTGTGGGAGGTCTCCACGGTGCTCGGGGAGCAGAGAGTCGGCCGTTCCGACATCACCTCGGCACTGTGCCTCATCGCGACCACGCGCGCCTCTTACGGCGACAATCCTGACGTGGCGATCACAAGGAAGCGCTACGACGAGCTGCGTCTCCAGGCCATCGGTGAATGGGGTCTGTCCGCGGTCGGCAACGCCGTCCTCTGGCCTCCGACCGCCCTTACGGTCTCGAAGCGGCTCGGGGGCGGATACTGGACGGACGCGCTACGCAACATCGGTCTCAACCCGGGTGCCAAGGGGCGCTCCCGCGGTCCCTTGAAATATCGGGACGAGGACTACACATCGGCGATCACCGACTACTTCGAATACTCGAAGACCCACGGGCACGCGCCGAGCATCGAGGGATACCAGCGATGGGCCGATCTCGAGACCCGCGCAGGCTATGACAGGCCGACCTGGGGGTCCCTCCGGCTCCGTTACAACACCTGGAGCGACGTTCGATGGGTCGCCGCCGGGTCTCTCCACACTCGGAACGCTTCGAAGGTCAGCCGGATACCGCACAGCACGCGAGCCCTCCAGGACGCACAGCGCCAGTGGGAGCGCTTCGTGGCGGAATTCGGTTCCACCCCGCAGGCCAAGGCGTCGGCCACCGTCAAGAACTTCCTGCGCGCCTATGTGGAGGAGTTCGAGTTCCGGCGAAGGGAATGGCTGCGCGCGGTGGTGGCCGCCGACGCCGACGCGGTTAGGCGGATGCTGGAAGGGGACTCTCTGTCCAAGAAGCAACGCCTCGCGCTGGCAGAGGGAGCGGCGCCCGGGGTTGTTCTGACGGACAGGTACATCGATGGCCTGGGAGCCGGAGACCCGCGTGTGAACGACGGATGGCTCCGGCCGGAGGCTCAGACGGAGCTGAAATCCGTTCCCGAGGAGGTCGCCCTGCAGTACAAAGTCCTCAGGGAGATCCGCAACTACTTCACCCACACCTCGGATGAGTCCCGGCAACGTGTCCATCTCGCGATAGAGGCTCTCGCGGCCCTGGACCCGCGATTCACGATGAACAAGGCGGTCACTCCTCGGACCTTGCCCGACTGGCTGAGGGCCAAGGATCTCCAGCGACTGCGCCTGCTGTGCGGCTCCATCCAGGAGCTCTGGCGGGCCATGGTCGTCTGTGAAACGCTCCCGGACATCTGATGACCGCCATCGGGCGGACATGAGCCGGTCCTGCGTCACGGGCCGCACACCGTGGCGCAGCCTCGGCTGAACCTCTCCCGATCCGACTGACTCCACCCGGAGAAGATCGGCGCCCGCTTGACGACTTTGGTCACGCGCGTCGACGGAACGACCTCATGCGTGACCACGGCATCGGTGTCCGCTGCTCACGGAAACATGGAAGCTCAGCCGTTCAGGCTCGCCAGGAGGTCGAGGACGCGGACGGTGGCGCCGTGGTCGGGGCCGTAGAGCCGGGTGAGGCCCTCGCACAGGCTGGTCAGCGTCACCCGGGCCTGGTCCACGTCCCCGAGTTCGGCCTCCAGCTCGCCGATCTGGCGGCGCAGCTCCAGGAGTCGGGCGTCGTCCTCGGGGAAGCGGCTCGTCTCGTCGGCCAGCAGCTCACGCATGATGTGCAGCGCGAGCCGGGGGTCACCGGCGTGGAAGTGGCAGGTGGCCTCCTGCAGCCTGCACTGGGACACCCATTCGTGGTCGATCTCGGGCAGCAGGAGCAGGTCGTCGGCGAGCCGCTGGAATTCCTGGGCCGCGCGGCGGTGCTCCTTGGCGGTGAACAGGGCGTTCGCGAGGTGCCCGCGGAGCTTGAGCACCTCCGGATCGGTGGCGCCGAGCCGCCGGCTCGCCGCCTCGGCCGCCCTGGCGAGCAGGTCCACCGCGTCACCGTGACGCGACTGCCTGACCAGCGACATCGCCTGGCCGCGGGCCCGCCCGATGTCGGCGCGGCTGAAGTCGTCCGCCGGTGCGTCGTCCACCATGGCGGGGACCGCGGGCCGCGCTCCGGCGGTGAGGGTACGGCTGACCGCGTGCGAGTACATCCGGACCGGGCTGGAGCCGGGGTCGGTCATGTCGCCGAGCGGACCGGTTCCCGCGAGGTACGGCATGAGCCGCTCATGCACCTCGGCCGCCGTCGCCGGGCGGTCCTCCGGCCGCTTCTCCACCATCGCCAGGACGAGCTCGTCCAGTTCCCTCGGCACGTCCGGCCGGAGCCGCCCGGCCGCGGTGGGGCGGGTGTTGACGTGCTGGTCCATCACGCTGTACTCGGAAGGGCCGGTGAACAGCTGCCGTCCGGTGAGCAGCTCGTGCAGCACCGCGCCCAGTGAGTAGATGTCGCTCCGCTCGGTGGGCGGCTCGGTGCGGACCTGCTCGGGCGACATGTAGGCCGCGGTGCCGAGCTGCTGGCCGGTCCTGGTCAGCTTGGTCAGCCCGGGGTCGTCCATCAGGGCCAGGCCGAAGTCCACCACCCGGATGGAGCCGTCCCGGCACAGCATGAGGTTGGACGGCTTCAGGTCGCGGTGCAGGATGCCGAGGCCGTGCGCCGCCGTGAGGACCGACGCCACCTGGGCGCCGACGGACGCCACCCACCCCAGCGGGAGCGGGGCGTGCTCGGCGACGACGTCGTCGAGCCCTGTCCCGTCGATGAACTGCATCACCATGAACAGCCGGTCACCCAGCAGCGGGTCCCGGTGACGGTCGAAGTCGTGCAGCACCGGCGCGCCGGGGTGGGCGAGCCGAGACATGATCTTCGCCTCGTGGGTGAACCGGGCCTCCACCTCCGGGTCGCGCACCCCGCCGGGGAACAGGATGAACTTGACGGCCACCCGCCGGCCGAGCTTCTCGTCCAAGGCGCCCCAGACCACCCCCATGCCGCCCTTGCCCAGGTGAACGGGGTCGAGCCGGTAACGGTCGAGGATGAGGGTCACCCACGCCTCCGCGAGGATCAGGGGAATCAGGGGGGATCACTCGGGAGACAGGCTCCCGTCGAAGAGACCGTCGATGCCGGCCGCCACAAGATTATCGCTGATCTCACGGAGCCTCCGGGTGGCGTCCTCGTAGGCGAGGAGCTGCCGGAAGGCCGCGCCGTACCGGCGTTGCTCGTCGATCGGGAGCCTGGGCAGCTGCGCGCGGCGGGGGTCGAGCCGCATCGAGGAGCCGAGCCGGACACTGGAGCCGGCGGCGGCGCGCAGGCAGCCGGCCAGGAAATGGGGGTCCAGGCGGTCGGGATCGGTGCGGATGAGCAGGAGCTGCGGGCCGAGGACGGCCCCGGCCTCGGTCATGACCCGCGGGATCGAGCCGCTGCCCGGGACCAGCGGCGCGACGACGTCGTCGCGTTCCACCCGCGCCAGGCCGGGCGCGTCGGCGCTGCGGCCCGTGGGCTCGCGGCCGAGCATGAGGTCCTTGGCGGTGAGGACGGGCAGGTCGCCGTCCTCCGGGAGTCTCAGCGGCCCCTGGAGGATCGTGACGACACCCGCGCGGGCGAGCTCCCCGACGCTGGACATCGCCGTCTCCCGGCCCCGGGCCGCGGACAGGCGCGGCAGCAGGGAGGGCAGAGACGCGGCCAGGGCGGTCACCTTCTCGTGCAGCGCGGTGAAGCTCGACGGGTCCGGCTGGCCGAGGTCCGGGACCAGCCGGCTGGCCGTCAGATCGACCTCCTCGTCCAGCAGGTCGATGATCCGTACGGCGTCGCTGCCCTCGGGCAGCTTCCCACCGTCGCGGAACGCCCGCCACGCCGCCTCGGCCAGGGCGAGGTCCTCCCCGGCGTGCACCATCAGCACCTCGGACGGCGGCCGCGCACCGGCCTCGGGCCTGCGCAGCACCCACAGGTCCGGAGCTCCGCTGGAGGCCGGGGTGGCGCCCACGGAGAGCGTGATGATCGCCCGGAGCGCTCCGGCGCGGAGCAGGTTGCTCCGGACCCGGCGGCCGGACCGGCGGCTCGCGGCGACGCCCGGCATCATGATGACCACCAGGCCACCCGGCCGGACGTGCGTCAGGCAGTGCTGCGCCCAGGCCAGCTCCGACTCGCCACGGGGCGGGAGGCCGTACTCCCAGCGTGGGTCGTTGGCCAGCTCCTCGTAACCCCAGCCGCGTTCGTTGAACGGCGGGTTGCAGACGACCACGTCGACGAGCTCTCCACCGAAGGCGTCCGCGCGCAGCGAGTCGCCCGTCTCGACGCGGGAGTCAAGGCCGTGCAACCGCAGCCGGGTGTCGGCCAGGCGGGCGGCGCTCTCGTTCAGTTCCTGGCCGAGCGTCCGCGCTCCGCCGGATTCGAGGAGGAGCGTCCCGATCCCGCACGCGGGGTCGAGCACGACGCGTCCGGCCGTGCCGCCGATGCGCGCCATGAGCCTGGCGACGTCCGGAGGGGTGGTCACCAGCCGGCGGGAGTGCACGGCCACGTAACGCTCGCAGACGCCGTCGAACGCCGCGACGGCCCCCTCGGACCGGCCCACCTCGGCGATCGCCCCGACAAGGTCCGCGGTGACGTCCAGGCCGTCGGGGATCTCGGGGGACAGCCGCTTGAACAGCGCCCTGTCGTCGATGTCAGGCTCCTGCCGGAGAAGAAGGAGCACGGCTCCGGCGAACCCGACCGCGTCACCGAGCCGCAGGTCGTCGGTGGCGGCTCTCAGCCGCTGCCAGAGCCGCTCGATCGGCGCCACCTCGACGTAGCGGTCGTGGCGGCGCAGCCAGTCCTCCACCTCGGCCAGCGAGAACGCCGGACTCGACGCGGTGCCGCCCACCGGGCGGGGGAAGTCGTCGAACCGCTTGCGCCAGTTGCTGACCGCGGCCCGGCCGACGTCGGCGAGCCGGGCGATGTCGGCGGCGTTGACCGTGACGTCGTCGTGCATCATCGCCCTTCCTCGGGCAGCCAGAGATCGTTACCGGTACGGCGGAGCCGGTCACGGTGGTCCTCGTGACCGGGCAGCACCCGTCCGACGATCCGCCAGAACTCGGCGCCGTGGTCGGCGCGCTGGAGATGCGCGAGCTCGTGCACCAGCACATAGTCAATCAAAGTGGGCGGGAGCTGCATGGTCGCCCAGTGGATGTTGACGTGGCCGTCTGGTGAGCACGAACCCCACCGGTAGCCGAGCGGGCGCACCCGCAACCCGGCCGGCTCCACCCCCATCCGCGCCGCCCAGGGCTCGATCCGCTTGGACAGCCAGCGCACGCCGACCCGGCGGTACCAGCCGACCAGCTCCTTCGCGCCGCCGCCCCGGGGCAGCTCCAGTCGGCCGCGGACCAGCCGCACCTCGCCGCGCGCCCCGCTCGTTTCGCCTCGCGCCCCGCCCGCCGCCTTATCTGGGTCGACGAGGCGCAGCCGGTAGGAGCGCCCGAGGTAGAGGAACCCCTCGCCCGAGACGAACTCCTTGTCCGGCGGCACCTCGCCGAGATCCCGCTTCTCGGCGAGCTTGCCGTACAGCCAGGACCGTTTCGCCTCGACGAGCTTGGTGAGCTCGTCCCGGGAGACCTGCGGGGGGACGACGGCGGTGACCGAGGCGTCCCGTTCCACGGTGAGCCGCACGTGCTTACGGCGGTCGCTCACCGAGACGGCGACCTCCAGGTCGCCGACCCGCAGGACTCCGGGAAAATCACTCACGGTCACCAGCATGCCAGCATCAGACCCTGGGGATGTCCGCCTGGTTCTGTCTGATCACGTCGCACGCCTTGTCGGCCACCTGGTCCAGCAGGGAGAAGTCCCCCAGATTCCGGATGACCAGAATCTCAAGAATCTCCTTCCGGAAATCCTCGATGTCCGGTCTCTTCTTCCAGAAGTCGCGGCGGTGGACGGTCCTCGACGCCACCTGGCGGATCTCCCGGGTGGCTTCCACGAACCGCGGGTCCTCGGCGTCGTCGGCGGAGGTGGCCAGCTCGCTCAGCAACAGTCCGTACAGGGCGTTCTCAGCGGGGCTGAGGTCGTGCGGGTTGTCCCGCCGGTTCTCCACGATGTCGGCCATCAGGCTCCTGAGCGCGAGCAGCTGCTGCTCCCAGTCGTCTTTGAGCTCCACCAGGATCTGTTCCAGCCGCTCGCTGAGCAGCTGGTAGTGGTTCGGATCCTGGCCGCGGTGCACATCGATGTGGTGCCGGATGGCGTTCTCCATCTCCGACGCCTTGGCCCGCGTGCCGCCGGTCATCGCCTCGACCCTGGCCGCGAAGTTCGCGGCGGTCAGCGCGATCGGGGGAAGCTGCTGCTCGATGCCGAGCGAGGTGACGTGCTCGTCGATCAGCGACTTGATCTTCTTGCCGTACGCCCCGGGGTCGAATTCGCCGCCGTCCACCCGGTAGCGCCGGTTCGCGGTCAGCTTGATCACCATGAACCGCTTGAGGTCCGGCAGGTACGGCTTGGCCGCCGGGTCGGGCAGCACCGTGTTGACCGTACGGGCGAACAGGGTCAGTCCGGCATCGAACTCGTCGCGCAGCCGGGCGTCGGACAGCTCCAGCACGCACCCCTCCACGTCGGACGGATCGCGGAACATCATCCGGAGCCGCCGCGCCCGCGGCTCCAGCTTGGCGATCTCGGTCCGCAGGTCGCGCAGCGCCCCCGAGACGTCCTCGCCTTCTTGCGCGTCGAAGTCCTCGTCGGCGTAGACGCGCAACGCCTCCACGAGGCTCTGCGCCACCCCGCGGTAGTCGACCACGTAGCCGTGATGCTTTTTGTCCGCGGCCCGGTTGACCCGGGCCACCGCCTGGAGCAGGTCGTGCATCTCCATCTTGCGGTCGAGGTACATCACCTGCTCGATGGGCGCGTCGAAGCCGGTCAGCAGCATCGACTTGACGATCACGAAGGCGATGTCGTTCTCCCCGAAGGGCCGGGTGAAGCCGTCGATCCTGGTCTTCTGCTTGGCCTCGTCGGTCCACTCGGCGAAGCGCTCCTCGCCGTCCGCGTCACCCTTGGAGATGATCGGCACGAAGTCGATCCGCCGGAGCAGGTCGAGCTGCCGGTGCGCCCGGACGAGCTGGGCCTGGCGCGGCCGGAGCTCCTCCGGGGAACGGCTCAGCACCTTGGGCGAGAGGTCCAGCACGTCCCTGACCAGCTCGTCGCGGGCGGCGAGCAGCGCCTCCCGGTAGCGCAGCGTGGTCTCCCGGTCGTGCGCGACCACCTGGGCCTTGAACCCCTCCGGCAGCACCTTGTCCACGTAGTGGCGGAGCATGTGCTTGGCCTTCACATCGACGAGCCGCTGCGCGGTCGAGACGGTCCCCTTGGTGGCCCAGCGCTGCTGGAGCTGCTGCCGCTCCTCCTCGGTCAGGTCCTCGAACTCCTCCTCGAACAGCTCGTCCAGGTCCTGGCCATCCCGGAGCGCGCCCTTGACCTTGAAGCCCTCGTAGAGGATCGGCACGATCACGCCGTCCTCCTCGGCCTCGCGGAGCCGGTAGGTGTCGATGAACGAGCCGAACAGCTCCTGGCTGGTCTTGCGCCGCCCCTTCTTCGTCATGATCGGCGTGCCGGTGAAGCCGATCCGGGCGGCGTTGGGCAGCGCCTGGCGGAGGTTCGCGCCGAGGGAGGCGGTGTGCGAGCGGTGCACCTCGTCGATCAGCACCACGATCGACTCGTCGGCGTTGACCTCACCCAGGTCCAGGCGGTTGGCGGGGGTGCCGTCCTGGTTCTTCTGAATCATCACGAAGACCACGCCCGGACCGCTCTCGCCGAGCAGCGTCCTGGCGCGGGCGCCCGTCTTGGCGATCCGCACCGTCTCACCGCTCAGCCCCATGGTCTCGCCGAGCTGGTCCTGGAGCTGGGTCCGGTCGGTGACGACCACGACCTTGTAGTGAGCCAGCCCGTCGGCCGAGCGCAGCCGGCGGACCAGGAACGTCATTGTGAGGCTCTTGCCGGAGCCCTGGGTGTGCCAGACGATGCCGCCGCGCTGCCCCGGCTTGCCGGTCAGCAGCCGGTGGACGGTCCGCTCCACCGCGCGGAACTGCTGGTACCGCGGCGCCGCCTTGACCGTCACGCCGTTGTCGAGGGTCATGAAGGTGACGTAGTTGTGCACGATGTTCAGCAGGTTCACCGGGTCGAGCACGCCGGCGGCCAGGACCTCCTGCCTGCTGAGCTGCTCCTCGGTCTTGCCCAGCCGTACGGCCAGCGCCTCCCGGGTGAGCGGGTAGGGGTCGCGCCAGGGCACGTAGTGTTCGAGCTCGGCGGTGAGCGTGCCCAGCCGGGCGTCCTCGCCGCTGGTCACCACCGTCAGCTGGACCGGCTGGAAGAGCTTCGGGTTCCCGGTCTGGCCGTCGCGGTAGCGGTGGATCTGGTTCACCGCGGGGCGGAGGTCGCTCTGCGTCGGCGTCTTGCACTCGACGACCACCAGCGGGACGCCGTTCACGAAGAGCACCAGGTCGGGGATGATCTGTTTGCTCCCGCTCGTGCCGGGGACGTCCACCCGGAACTGGTTGATCACGGTGAACTCGTTGTTCGCCGGGTTCTTCCAGTCGATGAAGTGGACCGGCCGGGCCCGGCCGCCGTCCGGCCCCTCCACCTCGATGCCCTTGACCAGCAGCTCGGTGACGTGCTTGTTGGCCTCCTGGAGGTCGGTGGCGGGCACCCGGGTCAGCGCGTTGTACGCCTGGCTGATCCGGGTGTCGTCGAGCCACGGCGCGCCCTGGTCGTCAAGGTTGATCTTGAACAGCGCGTCCCGCACCAGGTCCTCAAGGACCACGTCGTTGAAGGAGCCGCGCAGCGAGTCCCGCGGGATGCGGGGGATGATCGCGCCATCCTTGGCGCCGGCCACGTGCTTCCACCCCATGCCCTTGAGCTGCTCGATCAGCGGGCGTTCGACAAGCTCGTACTCGTAGTCGGCCACTGTCCGACTCCCCTCGGCAAACGATCGGACATCGTCAACCCCCCGAACACACCACCACCGCCGCACCGGGCCGGGCGGGCTTCGTGCCTGCCGGCCCCGGCTGCGGGGTCAAAGACTTTCCAGTACGGCTTCCGCCTCGGAAACGCGGACTCGCCCGGTGAGCAGGTCCTTCATGAGGCCCTGCTTGAACAGCTCCAAGCGCCGTAGGCGGGCAGATTCATCGGCAAGACGGCCCTTTCCTGACTCGGCCGTTTCCATGAGACGCCTCTGGCTTTCAAGGGGTAGAAGTGGGATAGGCATGTTCTTCAGCTGAGTCGAGTTTATGCTGGCCAGGTTCGTTGTCTGCTTCGCAATGCTGAGGAAGTAGCTCTTTCCGTAACGCGAGGAGCAATACGCTGCGAGGTATTCGGGCAGCAGGAGGTTCCTGTCGCAGCGAACACGGAATATGTGATTCTGGCAGATGCATGGATCGATCCTGGCGTCCCATACTGAACCGCGTCCGAGCTTGTCCAGGTCGCCTCCCTCGGTCAAAAGAACGTCCCCTGCTTCGAGTAGGTAGCGGTTCACGTCTGCGCGACTGACCCGAATGCTCTTCATATCGGATGTATCGATGTAATCGTCTTGGACATTCGCTACGCGCAAATAGGGGATTTCGATTGATCCACCTGTCTCCGCCCCTAAGGTCACGCCACTGGTTACATTGGCCAGCCTTGAGAGGCTAAGGAAGGAGTTGGATTCGTCAACGATTCGAGTGAGTTGGTCGTCCATCATTGCGGATATAACGGTTCTAAGCTTTTTAAGAATATGTTGCTGAATCACGATTTGAGTTTCGAGAGTTTTAACTACTTCCGTGATTCGCTGCTGCTCCGGCAAAGATGGAATGTTGATTGTAAGTCTTGAGATCATGTCTGTAGGTAGGCGTCCGGTCCCATGTCCGGCCTCGTCAACCATCCTCAGAATCCCGCCGGTTCGCACTTGGAGTGCGAGCGCAAGGAAAGTTCCGTCAATGTCATAGCGAGGAACAATAGCCTTGCAGTCTTGCCCGAAGGCGAGTTCTCTTTGTGCTACACCGACTCGGAACTCCTTTTTCAGGCTCATGCCCCGGACCACGAAGAGAACCGAGCCTTTCTCTACGAGCCGTGTCCCGGCAGATGACCCGCTCTTGGTAAGCCTCCGGTCGGAGTTGCGGATACGAAATTCCTTCATGCTGGCGGCACTGATCCAGGGGATGTCTCCGCCCCAAAACCGCGGCTCATCCGTAGATGGTGTTCCACCGGACAGCCAGGTGCCCGCATCCTGGAGGCGAACCGGCCTCCAATCATTAGGAAGGTCACGCATAACCCAGCTCCTTCAGATAGCTCTCCAGCCGCGCCGCAGCCGCCTCGCGCTGGGCCTCCAGGTCCCGTAAGGTCACCGCGTACTTGTCCGCCCACATCCGGAACGCCCCCTCAGCCAGCCGCCGGGCCGCCGCCGTACGGGACTCCAAACGAGACGTGAGCTGGGACCGCAGGACGTCGAGCACCAGGTCGCGGCGGGCATCGGCGTCGAGGGCGCCGACGGCCATCCGGAGCCGGGGCAGGAAGTGATCCTCTAGGGCGCTGACCTTCTTGCGGGCGGCGGTCGTACGCGACTTCAGGTCCTTCAGCTCGGCCTCGGAGAGCCGGTCCTCGGCCGACTCGTCGGGCTCGTCGGCCTCCTCGTCCTCCTCCGAGGGCTTGGCGGTGGCCGTTTTATATCGGGCGTTCAGCTCGGCGTACGCCGCCTCCGCCTCCTCCAGCTCGGCGAGGTAGTCGGGGATCAGCGCGGGCACGACCCGGTGGTCGCGGGCCTTGCGTTTCTCTGCGGCGACCTTTTGCTTGTCCCAGTATTCGACGTCCTCCTCGTCCAGCTTGAACGCCGATTCGATCGTGGTCAGCCAGCCCTCGACCACACCCTCGAAGCCGTTGAGCCCGAGGGTCTTGATGTCGTACTGCGCCTCGCCCCACCAGGCAGCGACGATGCCGGCCAGCTCGAACCGGTCGAGCACCCCCAACGACAGCAGCTCGGCGACGAAGGAGTCGAGCAGCTCGGCCCTGGTCTCCATGACCTTGCGGGTGTCGGGCAGCTCGACCAGCCGCTTGCTGTGCCGGGTCCACCACTCGGCGAACGCCGCCCGCAGCCGCTCCTCGGCGGGGGCCGCGAGGCCCGGGAGGCGCTGGGCGGTCGCCTCCCACCCCTCGGGCAGGAAGTCGTAGTAGTCGGCGTCGCGCTCGGCGAACAGCGCGGCGGGATCGACGCCGAACGCCTTGAACAGGTGGGCCTTGGCCGCGACCTCGGCCTTGGGGACACCGCCGTGCAGGTGGGCGCGGACGTCCTGCGGCTCGGGCGGCGGAGTGTTGTCGACGTAGCGGCGGATGTTGAGGTTGAAGTCGTTGGCCTTCAGCTCCTCGACGTCCACGACGCGGGCGAAGCTGGGGATGTCGCGATACTCGTCGTACGCCGCGACGATCTTCTCGGCGTGCTGCGGGTCGAGGAAGTTCTGCGCGCGCCCGGCGGTGAACTCGCGGTCGGCGTTGATGAACAGCACCTTGCGGCGCCGCTCGACGGGCCGGGGGTCGGTGCCGCGCAGGATGAGCACACAGGCCGGGATGCCGGTGCCGTAGAAGAGGTTGGGCGCCAGGCCGATCACCGCCTCCAGGCGGTCGTCCTCGATGATGCCCTCGCGGATGTCCCGCTCCTTGCCGCCGCGGAAGAGCACGCCGTGCGGCATGACCGTGGCGCCGACGCCGTCGGGGGTGAGGACGGCGAGCACGTGCTGGGCGAACATGAGGTCGGCCTTCTTGCCGGTCTCCGGCGCGTAGCCGTACTCGAAGCGATCCTTGTGCTTCATGTCGGCGGCCGAGTAGTTCAGCGAGAAGGGCGGGTTGGTGAGCACCCGCTCGAAGCGGGACAGCTCACCGCCCTCCAGGTGCCGGGGGTCGGCGAGGGTGTCCTCGTTCGCCAGGTCGGCGTTGAGCACGCCGTGCAGGATCATGTTCATCTTGGAGACGGCCCAGGTGGTGCCCGCCGCCTCCTGCCCGGCCAGGGTCAGGTCGCGGGAGTCGAGGCCGTGCTCGTCGATGTACTCCTTGGCGTGGATGAGCATGCCGCCCGAACCGGAGCACGGGTCGTAGACGCGCATGCCGGGCTCCGGCTTGACCAGCCGGACCATCATCCGGACCACGCCGCGCGGGGTGTAGAACTCGCCGCCCTTCTTGCCGGCCGAGTCGGCGAACTGCGCGATCAGGTATTCGTAGGCCGCGCCGAGCAGGTCGGGGAACTCGAAGTCCTCGTTGCGCAGCCGTACCCGGTTGAAGTGGTCGATGAGCTGCTGCAGCCGCTTGTCGGAGATGGTCGACTGGCCGACCTTGCGCATGAAGTCGATGTGCTCCAGCACGCCTTCGAGGGCGGTGGAGTTGTGGTTCGCCAGTCCCTCCAACGCCTTGTTGAGCAGGTTCCCGACGTTCTTCTCGCGCGAGTGGTCCTTGATGTAGCGCCAGCTCGACTGTTCGGGGACGTAGAAGCTCTCCCCCCGGTAGAAGGCCGGCGCGGCGGCCATCCGCTCGGCTTCCTCCCGGCTCTTGCCCTGGTCGAGCCACTTCCTGACGAGCTCGGTGCGGACCACGTCGAACTGGTCGGACGCCCGCTTCAGGAAGAGCATCCCGAAGATGTACTCCTTGAACTCCGAGGCGTCCATTTTGCCGCGGAGGATGTCGGCCGCTCCGAACAGATGCCGCTCAAGCTGCGGCAACGTCAGCTTCGCCACGGGGGGTGGCCCTTCTGTATTGATGTGGGGGACATCCGGCTCGGGGGCACACGCGTCTTATCAACGGATGCGCCCCTTCTCGACGGCAAAGCCGCCAGCCGTTGACGGTGATGCTAACACCAAGGATTCGTTATGACCATACCACCACAAAGTATTGTGTGTAGAGTTCACAGTTAACGCAGAATTTCTTGGGCGTGAGACCTGCGATATCGGCCCTCATCCCGGCATCCGGTCAGACCGAGCGGCGCGGAGCCGGGATCCTTCGCCGGAGACGGCTGTTTCCGGGGCGCGGCGTGGTGCGGTCAAGGGCCGATCGCTCGCCAAGGCCGTCACGTCGGTGAGGCCATCCTGATCGGCGGGATCGCGATGGACGGCTTTCCGCGCCGTGGAGTGTCAATGTCCGGCCGTCTCCCGACGACACCGGGATGAGCAGGCGCTTCCACCCGGGAACGCCTGTCAATGAGCGGGTCCGCGGCTTAGCCTGGGAGTTGCGACATCACTGGGGAGGGGCGGAGCCCATGGACGACGGTTGCACCATCGGAGACCGGCTCAGGAAGATCCGTGGCGACCGCTCCTGGACGCAGGAGGAGCTCGCCGAACGGGCCGGGGTCAGCAGGGACATCGTCGCGAAGCTGGAGCAGGGCCGCCGGGAGTCGGCGCGGCTCACCACGCTGATGCGGTTGGCGAACGCGCTGGACGTGGACCTGTCGGCGCTGACCGGCAAACGCGACCGCATGGGCGGTGAACGCGACGGCGCCAGCGTCCTGAAGCTGCGGGACGCCCTGCTGTCGGCGTCCCTGCTGCCCGGGGCGGACGACGGCCACGACGGGGAGCCCACGCCGGTGGCGGACGTGCGGGCCGCGGTGGACGACGCCTGCCGCCGCTACTGGGCCGGTGACTTCCCCGCCCTGATCGCCCGGCTTCCCGGGCTGATCGCCGAGGCGCGGCTGTCTCATGCGGCGTACGGCACGGCGGCGGTGTATCCGCTGGCCATGGCCTATGACCTGGCGGCCAGTGTGATGGTGCATCTCGGGCGTGACGACCTGGCGGCGATCGGCGCGGAGCGAGCCATCACCGTCGCGCACGGCGGCGATGATGAGCTGCTGTGGATGACCCTGCACGCCACGTACTCATGGGTGCTGCTGCACCAGGGCCGAACCAGGGAAGCCGAGGAACTCGCCGTCGGTATGGCGGCCCGGATCGAGCCGTCGTTCTCCGCTCCGGCCGCTCATGTGGCCGCGTGGGGCAATTTGCTGATGACCGCCCTGGCCCCGGCGGCAGCAGCCGGCCGGGAGGTCGCGGACTACATCGCGCTGGCCTCCGCGGGTGCCGAACGGCTCGGTCGGCGGACACCGATCTACAACACCGCGTTCGGCCCGGCAACGGTGGCGATGCAGGCCACCCACGCCTACGCCGTACGGAAGGAGGCGGACAAGGCGCTGAACGCGGCTGACCGCGTCCGGCCCGGCGATCTTTCAGGCATCTCCTACGGCCGTCATCTCATCGACGTCGCCCAGGCGAACCTGGATGCCCGGCACCGGCAGGCGGCCGTCGAGCGACTCCAGGAGGCGCACGCGCTGTCGCCGGTGTGGTTCCGCCACCAGGGCGTCGCGCGTTCCCTGGTGGCCGAGATCCGGGAACAGGAGACGCGCCCGTCGCCCTCCGTCCGGTCACTGGTGCGCTCCCTCGACCTGACCCGGTAGGTCTGAACAAGCCATTCAAGCCGGGTGGTCTTACGGCGGCATCAAGAGCCGCGCGTGAACATATCTCGGCCCTCTTTCCTTACCGCTTTCTGCTTTGGGTGCTGCCGGACAGCTGTCTCTTGTATCGCCCGAGCTGATTGAGCTGATCTCGGTATTCATCGGCCGGAAGGCCGTCTAGGAAGCGCTTCAGGGCCTCGTACAACTCCTTGGCCTCGCGGCGCTTGCCCTGGGAATTGGCACGTCTGATCATATCGAACAGGATTATTGCCTGGTTCCTGTGGACCTCTGTGGCATTCACCTTCTTCGAAGGACTTATTCGACTGATGCTGGTTCGTTGTGATTTCTTCACTGGTGCCGAATATGTCTTTGGCTTGCTGTCTTCCTTTTCTTTATTGATCTGCTTGATGACTTGAGTCTTTTGGCGGCGGGTGAGGTGGGGGATGAGCTTCTCCAGCTCCGCTCGCAGTTGCGCTGATGCCTCCTTGTCGGAGGAGGCTCTCGCTCTGTTTAATCTTGTGATTATGGCTACTGCGTTGTTCCAGGCTGAACTCTGGGGAGCTTTATTGATGATCTTGACTTCGGGCTCGTCATGAAATAGGGGTGATAAATTCTGGGCATGGATCATCCAGGTGATGTCACGCCCGTTCGAGTTGCTTTCAATGGTGCCGAGTGCCGGGCCCACAATCTGATAGGGGCGTCCGACCTTCAAGTCGCTCACCACTTCGGGAAACCTCATCTGAACAACCTCGGTTGGAAGAGTGGCAACAGGGCAGGATATTTTTGCCTCGATCATCTGGCCACTCTGAATCCGGGGTAGGACTGTTAGCAGGTTAACGCTCAGCGGAAAACCTGTGGCAGGGATCTCCTTTTGGGGATCTTCCTCTGCGGCCGGAGGTGGAGACTTCACGATTGAGTTGGCGCCCTGGGAGTTTCTCTGGTGAAGCATCTTTGCTAGAGAAGGAGTCCAAAGGTGCCCCTGCTCGTCGAGCTTACAGTCGGTCAGATCGGCCCAGAGCGGAATCTTTCCACCTTCTTTGAGGCCGACCTGAACGGTGCGATGAATTCCCTCATTCTGGCAGCTCACAGTGAAGGCGTAACCCGTTTTTCTAATCATCTGTCTGGCAAGGGTGAGGTGCGGGGCGAACAGCCACTCGACTCTCTTGCGGCGCCGACGAAGCTCACGGTCGCGTTGCGGCCAGTAATGCTGCGGATCCCTCCGCAGGTCGTCTCGGAGGGCGACCGCGATCAGCAGGCCCTTGGTGGTTTCGATCGTCATGCCCGTGCAGGTTCCGCCCTGGCGGGGCACCGTTCCCTCCAGGACTACTGCTTTTACCTGATGATCGTGCTGCCTCAGCCATTTCACGAGCGCGCGCCGGATATAAAGGTGATCTGCGCTCGCTTCGTCATTACTGGAGCGTCTGCAGGTGATGGGTTCGTCGGAACCTTCAGGATGGTGAGCGAAGTGGGGAACCCGCGTAGATCCGATACGGGTGTAGAGCTCTCTTCCGCAACCGCCGAGCCACTCGCCACAGAAAAAACGGCGTGTGCCGTAGGTCTGCCGAAGAAGGATCGCGTCAGCCCGTTCGAAGGGCATCAAGATGGGTTCGTGTGAATCGGGCGAGCCGAGCACTGCGGTCTGGACCTTGCGCTTGTCCGTCATCAACACCAGCCCAGAGGAGGTCTGACAGTGCAGAAATACTACAAGGCCGGGACAGAGGCCGAAAGATCGCCGCTCTCGTTTTCCAGAAGACTTGATCACACCGCTGTTTCGCATCGGCTGCACCCCGTGTGGAGCCTCATGCTTGCTGTACCGCACCACTTGGAGTCCGTGTTGAGCAAGAAAGCTGAAGGTTGCAGGTTGAGAGCGCGAGGCTGGTCTCGGCGATGAAGCCTTCCAAGGGCCTGGGCTGGCACTGCATGCGCCCTATGTCTCATAGTGCTCAGGCAGAGAGGGACACGCTGCCACTACCAGCCCGCCACTGCTTCCCCGCGAGGACATCCTTTTGCCCGACCGGCTCGCCGGAGCCGGCACCCGCATGGCGCACGTCATGTTCAGCCGCGGTTGCCCGTTCCCATGCTCGTTCTGCGCGGTCAGCCAGCGCCGTATGGGGGGCACGTGCTGTCATCGGTGTGGTTCCGCCACCAGGGCGTCGCCCGTTCCCTGGTGGCCGAGATCCAGGAGCAGGAGATACGCCCGTCGCCCTCCGTTCGGTCGCTGGTGTGCTCCCTCGACCTGACCAGGTAGTCCCCCGCGCCCTGCCCGGCTCAAGGCGGGTGGGACAGGGCGTCCTCCACTTTCGGCGGGGGAGTGAGCGGGCGGGACATCGCGTCCCTGGTGATCCACCTACCGTGACATCACCATCGGTACATGACCCGTTACCGAACGGATGAACGGCGCGGCCTCCACGGCCTCCCCGAACCGCCGCACGCCTCCGGCACCTCCGCCGACGCGATGCGGCAGCTTCGCCGGGCCCTGCACGGCCACGGCGTGGGGACGCCTGACGGTGACGTCATGAGGACGGCCGGCGGCCACTACACGCTGAGCCTCGCGCCGGGCCTGCTCGTCTGGAGCATCCCGGACGCGTTCCGCTGGTTCGACGGCGGCGGCACGGTCCGCCACCCCTCATCCGACCCGGCCGGTGCCGCCGGTCTCCTGGCGGAGCTGTTCGACCGGAACCCGGGCCTGCGCCGTCAACGCGAGTATCTGGACGAGCTCACGAAGCCCGCCGGAGCCGCACCCGCCTGACCCGGACGACCCCGTCCACCCCGCTCAACATCCGTCCGACTCGTCCGGCCCCCGTCCGGTCGTCGGCTCTCGACTTACAGCTCTGGCGGGGCTCTGTACCGGCCGTGGCCCACGCCCCCGACATGGCCCGGCCGCCCGACGCCCGCCGGAGGCGGCCCCGGGACGATCACCGGCGTTCCCCCGCCGGAAGACCCCGGGGCCGCTCATCTCCCTCATCCGCTCTCATCGCACGAGAGGAAGCACACCAGCATGATCCCGACACCGGGCACCCCCGCGAGCGACCGGCTCCAGCAGATCACCCGATGGGGACTGGCCACCGCCACCCTCCAGCGGTTGCGCGCCAGGCTCACCGATCACGAGATCTTTCCCAGGCTCATTCAGGAGAACGGCCGGCCCCACCTGCTGATCGGCGAGGCGCTGACCGTATGGACCGGCTACAACGGCGAGGTCGTCTACTGGAGTCCCGAACCCGGCACACCCGTCGAGAGCGCCCTGGCCTCCGACCTGACCGACGCCGCCCGCCGGATCGCCGAACTGGTCTACGCCGAACCGGCACCGACCCCCTGATCGCGTGCGGCAGGCAGGATTCGGCCGCCTGATGAGACCGCGCTCGCGTCACCTCCGGTCGCACCGACCAGCCGGTCCGGCCACCGAGCCGTCTCTCCAACCCGCAACGGGTCCACATCGTGGACCGGTGACTGCCGCTCGTATCTCTGAGCTGCGGCTCTGTCCGGGGCCGTCGTGAACGCTTTCACGGGTTCAGGGGCGTGCCTATGCTGCTGTAGGTGACTTCAACCGAGCATGAGATCACCTTCCGCACGCTCGACGGCCTCCGGCTCGCCGGAACTCTCGTCACACCGGACACGCCACCTGACCACGCCGTCGTCCTGGTCCACGGCGGTGGCGTAACGCGTCACGAGAGCGGGTTCTTCACCCGGATGGCCCAGGGGATGAGCGAGCATGGCTTGGCGTCCCTGCGCTTCGACTTGCGCGGTCACGGCGAGAGCGAAGGGCGGCAAGAAGAGCTGACCCTTTCGGCCATCCTCAACGACATCCGTGCCGCGCTGCGGCGACTCCGTGAGACCACCGAGGCCACCAGGCTCAGCCTGCTTGGCACGAGTTTCGGTGGCGGAATCTGCGGTTACTACGCCGCCCACCGGCCCGATGAGGTGTCTCGCCTCGTGTTGCTCAACCCTCAGCTCGACTACAAGAAGCGCACCATCGACAGCCGCCCCTACTGGCACGATGACTATTTGGACGAAGACGTCGCCCGCCGGCTCACCGAGCAGGGCTCCATCACCTTCACCCCCACCCTGAAGCATGGCCGGCCGCTTCTCAACGAGGTCTTCTGGCTCAAGCCGCACACCGTCCTCGACTCGATCAAGGCCCCGACCCTCATCGTGCACGGCACCAGGGACACCCTCGTGCCGATCGAGTCATCCCGCGCCGCCGTACCCCGGTTCACCGCACCTTGTGACCTGGTCGAGGTCGAAGGCGCGCAACACACCTTCGCGGTTCACGACGACCCGCGATATCACAACCCCCAAAGTCAGGCGTGGCAGGCGGCAGTGATCCAGGCGGTCGCCGAATGGCTGCGCGACGGTCGCCTACGCGACAGGACGATCAGCTAGGAAGTCCCGCAGGGCGCGCACCTGCGGCCGACGCTGCCAGCGGTCCACCGACCGGAGCACGTCACCCAAGACCGTGATCGTCCGCTGCGAACGAGTGGCCCGGGCAACGCGCGCCGCTGCCAGCCCCAGAATCGCCGCCTGATCCGGCTCGCCCATCAGCGCCAGCGCGGCCGCGTGGCGGGCCTGGAAGTAGCCGACGTCGCGATACGACAGGCCACCGCCGGCGATGATCGACTCAAGAATCCCGGCCGCCCTGGCAGGTTTGCCCGCCTCCGTGAAGCACGCGCTACTGCGCAGCGACAGCATGTGCTCCGTGAAGGAGCTGCCGAGTGCTCCCGGCTCTTCCGATACGCCGGGCAGCAGTCCGCGCGCTTCGTCGAGCTTCGTCTCGACCTCGCGCACCGGCTCCCCCATCATGGCCAGGCCTAACGCCTGCTGTTGTAGCACTTCAGCCCGTATTCCGGCTGGGAGTCGCGCGCTGCTGTGCTGTGCCGCGTCGGCCAGGGTCAGCACTTTCAAGGCGTCCCGCCGATCGTAGGCGAGCTGGGACTTGCGCAGCAGCACATATCCCTGCATGGCCCCGTCGCCGGCTTCCTGCGCCCATTCGATCGCCCGGTCGTACCAGTACGTCGCCGTGGGAAGATCACGCAGGTCGCGGTACAGCCAGCCAACGAATTCCGCGCTCTCGGCACCCACCGCCAGCAACCGCCGCCGGACCTGCGGCCGTACCTCGCGGACGGCGTGCTGCACAGCCGCGAGCACGGTCTGCACCCGCGGCAGTGCCGCTGTGGGGCCGAGGGTTCCGTCATCCGCCTTACTCACCTCAAGCTGCCTGCGCAGTTCCTCCACCATGGACCCGTCCATGCCACGACGAGGATCCACCGTGATCGCCGCAGGCGGCAGCGCGTCCATACTCGCGGCCGGCCACACGACGGCACGCCGCCTGCCATCAACCAGGGTCATGAGCTCGCCCTTCGCTCCAAGCGCCTCATCCAGCGCCGTTGCGATGGACGGGGTCGGCGAGCGTCGCCCGCTTTCGAGATCGGCTACGTGGGTCTTGCTGCAGTGAGCCAAGTGGGCCAGTTCCCGAAGAGACATATCCGCACGTAGGCGAAGACTCCGAAGCGCCTCACCGAACATCTCAATGCCCATGCGATGCTCCCTGTCGAGCCCGCTCCGCTGTCCGCGATTTCGCGGACACCTCTGCGGACACTCCACCTCTGGCCCGTGACCGACGGTACGGGCAACGCTACTCCCGTGGCCCGCCGCCGCAGGCCACCCGCGAGAGTAATCTCCCCCCTCCAGTGATCAACTCCGCAACCTGAAGGGATCACCTGTGACAGAAGCGACCGTCGACCACGCCGCTGAGCTGCGCGGCAGGCTCGCCGACGAGCTCGTTGCCGCCGGACACATCACCTCGGCTCTCGTCGAGGCCGCGTTCCGGGCGGTGCCGCGGCACGAGTTCGTCCCGGCCGGCACGCCGCTGGAGGTCGCCTACAACGCCGACGAGTCGGTGGTGACCAAGAAGGACGAGAACGGGGTGCTTATCTCCTCGGTGAGCGCACCGTTCCTCCAGGCGCTCATGATCGAGCAGGCCGGAGTCGGACGGGGCATGAGCGTGCTGGAGATCGGCTCGGGAGGCTACAACGCCGCGCTGCTTGCTGAGGTCGTCGGCCCGGAAGGCCGGGTGGTGAGCGTGGACATCGACCCGGAAGTGACCGACCGGGCCGACGCGGCGCTGAAGGCCACTGGATACGGCAGCCGGGTCACGGTCGTTTCGGCTGACGCCGAGTACCCGGTGCCCGACGGCGGACCGTTCGACGCGATCATCGTGACGGTCGGCGCGTGGGACATCCCACCGGCCTGGCTGGAGCAACTCACCCCGACTGGCCGGCTGGTCGTGCCGCTGCGGATGAACGGCATCACCCGGTCCGTCGCGTTCCGCCGCGAGGCGGACCACTTGGTGAGCACTTCCGCCGAGGTGTGCGGGTTCGTCGCGATGCAAGGCGCCGGAGAGCACGCCGAGCGGATCTTCCGGCTCCCCGACGCCCACGGCCGCCACATCGATCTGCGGTTCGACTCCGGGGCACCGGAGAACGCGAACCTGCTGGACGGCGTGCTGGCCACCGGACGCACCGAGGTCTGGTCCGGCGTCACGATCAAGCACCGTGTCTCGTTCGCTGACCTGCACCTGTGGTTCGCCTGCTTCCTGCCCGGCTTCTGCCGGGTCGCGGCGGAGGAGGGAACCGAACTGGCCGGTGAAGGCGGCACGTGGTTCCCCTACGGAGTCGTGCGCGGGGACTCCTTCGCCTACCTGGCGGTGCGCCCAGCCCTGGAGGGCGCTGGAGCCGAGTTCGGCGCTCGCGCCTACGGCGCGCACGGCGACGCGGCCGCGGCCGCGATGGTCGAACAGATCCAGGCGTGGGACCGGCAGGCCCGGCGCGGTCCGGAGCCCACGATCGCTTTCTGGCCCGTCGGCAGCGACCACACCCAGATCCCCGATGACGCGGCCGTCCTCACCAAGACCCATGGTCTGGTCACGATCTCCTGGCCCGCGAACTGAGCACCGCACAAGGCCAGGACGCACCACACCCAACCCCTACAAGAGGAGTGTGATCGCAATGGCACCACTGCTCGCCCCCGACGTCGAGCTCAGCGAGATCGACGTCACCGATGAGGAGTTCACGCTGGACATGCGCGTGGTGGAGGACACCACGCCGCTGGTGGCCATGATGTGCTCCACCGGCGACGGCTGCGGCGCCACCTGCGGCGGCAGCGCCTGCAGCACCGGCTCCAACGACCCGTCCTAACCCCCTTTCAGCCGCCGGCGCCTCCGGATGGAGGCGCCGGCGGCGCCGTTCACCCCCGGCCGGACAGGAGGCGGATCACGATGACCGTTCCCACGCGCTACCAGCCCACCGGCCTGGTGCTGGTACGCGCGACGACAGATCCCGGCGTGCAGGTGCCGACGCATCTGGAGATGTCCGACCCGGCCGTGATCCAGCAGGACGGCCGGACGTGGCTGATGGAGACGTGGTCGCGCGAGGAGGTCCGCGAGGCGCTGCGGATGGCCAGCCCGGTCCTCGCGGCGCGCATCGACCAGCTCCTGCACACCTCCACCGGCACGGCCACCGTTAAGGAGTTACGCCGCGTCATCATGTCCGCGGCCTCGTATCTGCTGCGCTGGCAGCGCCGTGCCACCCCCTTCGGGTTGTTCGCCGGGGTGAGCACCGCCGGCGTCGGGCCCGCGACGGCGAAGATCAGCGCCGGGCACCGCGTCATGGTCCGCCCGGACGCCGAATGGCTCACGATGCTGACCGACCACCTCGAATCAGATGCGGACCTGCGCTCACGCCTGCTGGTGGTGGCCGACAGCGCCCGGATCGTCCGCGATGGCCGCGTCATCGCCTCCAGACGGGCGGAGGTGGGCGCTCGAAGTGCCGAGCCGCTACAGGAGGTGTCGGTACGCCGTACCCGGCCCGTCCAGGCCGCGCTGGCCGCGGCCTCCACGCCGATCCGGTTCGACGCCCTCGCCCGCGAACTGGTCGGCCGCTTCCCGGCCGCCTCACCGGAGGCGATCGAGGCGTTGCTGCACGGCCTGGTCGACCAGGGCTTCCTGATCACCAGCCTGCGCCCGCCGATGACGGCCACCGACCCCTTGGTCCACCTGATCGGTGCCCTGCGCGCGGCCGAAGCCGAGCAGCGGCCCTACACCGCGGCGGTACTGGCCCGGCTTGAGGAGATCAACGAGCAGCTGCTCCGCCACAACACCAGCGCCGACTCGCGGCAGGCCGAGCAAATCCGGGCGGTGGCCGCCTCGCAGATGACCACGCTCACCCCGGGCACCGGGTACGTGCTGGCCGCCGATGTGCGTCTGGACAGTCACATCACCGTCCCCGAGCACGTGCTGACCGAGGCCGCGCTCGCCGCGAGCGTGCTGCTGCGCCTGACCACTCAGCCGTTCGGATCGGCCGCGTGGCTGGACTACCACGCCCGTTTCCGCACCCGCTACGGGCCCGGCGCCCTGGTGCCGGTACGGGAGCTGGTCGCCGACTCCGGGCTCGGCTACCCCGGCGGGTACCTCGGTGCGCCGCGCGCCCGGCCCTCCTGGCGGACGCTGACCGAGCGCGACGCCGTCCTGCTGGGCCTGATCCAGCAGGCGAGTCTGAACGGGGCCGAGGAGATCACGCTGACCGATGCCGACGTTGCGGCGTTGACCGTGGGCGAGCACGCCGACATCGTGCCGCCGCAGCGCATCGAGCTCGGTGTCGCGGTGCACGCCGCCGACGCCGCGGCGATCGACCGGGGCGAGTTCCGGCTGCACATCACCGCCGCGCCCCGCGCCTGCACCAGCATGGCTGGCCGGTTCGCTCACCTGCTCGATGCCGCCGACCGCGCACGGCTGGCCGCGACCTACACCGCCGACACCTCAGGCGGCGGGGACGCGGTGGTGGCCCAGTTGTCGTTTCCGCCGCGGCGGCCGCACAACGCGAACGTGGTGGGCGCCCCACGGTTCGTGGCCGACGTCGTGTCGGTGTCCGAACACCCCGATGGCGACGTGATCAGCGTGGACGATCTCGCGGTCACCGCCGACGCCGACCAGATGTACCTGGTGCAGCGCTCCACCGGGCGGCGCGTGATCCCCCGCATCCCGCACGCGCTGGACACCGCCGTCCACACCCCTGTGCTGGCGCGGTTCCTCGCCGAGGTCGCCGACGCGCGCACCGCGGTGTTCGGACCCTTCAACCTCGGGGCCGCCCGCGTCCTGCCGTACGTGCCGCGTATCCGCTACCGGCGCACCGTCTTGGCCGCCGCCCGCTGGATCCTCACCTCCACCGACCTGCCCAGCGCCCCCACCGACCGGTGGGATGCGGCGCTGCGTTCCTGGCGGCAGCGGTGGCGGGTACCGGCCCGGGTCGTGCTCGCCGGGGAGCTGCGGCTCCCGCTCGACCTGGACCAGCCGCTGGAGCGGGCCCTGCTGCGGGCACGGCTGGAACGCACCGGACGGATCGAGCTCACCGAAGACCCCGCACCCGACGCCCAGGGTTGGGTCGGACGGCCGGCGGAGCTGCTGATCCCGATGACCGCCATCACGCCGCCGCCCCGGCGGCTCCCGGTCACCGCGGCACCGGGGCCCCTGCTGCGGCCCGGCGCCGGCGCTGTGGTGCGCGCCCACATCGTGGGCAACCCCGCCCGGTTCGACGACATCCTCACCACCCACCTGCCCGCCTTCGTCGCCGGGCTCGCCGACGCGGTGGAGCGCTGGTGGGTACGCCGCCACCGCGACATGATCCGCGTCGAGGCCGACCAATACCTTGCGGTGGTCCTGCGCCTCACCGACCCCCGGCAGTACGGGCCGGTCGCGACCCGTCTGGCCGGCTTCGCCGCGGACCTGGAGGCGCGCGGCCTGCCCGCGCACCTGACCCTGACCTCTCACCCGCAGCATCCCGGCCGCTACGGCGACGGCCCGGCGCTGACGGCGGCTGAGGAAGTGTTCGCCGCCGACACCGGCGCCGCCATCACACAGATCATGATGGCCGACGCCGCCCAGCTCCCCGGGCAGGCCGTGGCCGCCGCATCGATGACGCAGCTGGCCGCGACGTTCGCCCCCGACCCCACCACCGGCTGCCGGGCGCTGCTCGGCTGCCTGAAACAGCAGACCGGGCCGCTGAATCGCAGCCTGCGCGACCACGCCCTCCACCTGGCCGACCCCGCCGACGACTTCCACGCGGTCCGCGCCCTCCCGGGCGGTGACGCGGTCGCCACCGCCTGGCACGCCCGCAACCTGGCGCTGGCCGCCTACCACCGCACCCTCGCCTCCCAGCGCGACCCGGCCACCGTGCTGCGTACCCTGCTGCACGAGCACCACGTGCGCGCTCTGGGCGTCGACCCGGAGTTCGAGCGGGTCACCGGACGCCTGGCACGCGCGGCCGCGCTGCGCCGCCTGGCCCTGGCGGGCGCCCTGTGAAGCCCGGCCCGGTGCACCTCACCACCGACGAGGCGACCTGCCAGTCCCTGGCCAACGGAACAGCCGGGGCCGCGCTCTTGCCCATCGAGCGAGCCCTGACCGGCGCCGGGGACTGGAGAAACGCCCACGAGCTCATCCGGCAGGCCGTAGCGGCGCGGATCGACAGCGCCCCACACACCGGCCTGTACTACGGGGCACCGGCCCTGGCCTTCATGCTGCATGCCGCTGGCACGGACGGACACCCCGGCTACCGGTCGGCGGCCACCACCCTGGACACGTACGTGCTGCGCTCGACCCGCCGACGCCTGACGGCCGCCGCCGACCGCATGGAACGCGGCCACAGCACCACGTTCGGCGAGTACGACGTCTTCTACGGGCTCACAGGGCTCGGTGCGCTGCTATTGCGCCGGGCACCCGGCGGCGACACCCTCGCCGACGTCTTGCGCTACGTCATCCGGCTGATCGAACCACGGCACGAAGACGGCTACGAGCTGCCGGGATGGTGGGTGGACCACGACCCGGACCCGCTCATGCCGACCCCCGGCGGACACGCCAACCTCGGGATGGCGCACGGCGCGGCCGGACTGCTCGCCCTGCTCGCCCTCGCCACCCTGCGCGGCTGCGTGGTCGACGGCCAGCACCAGGCGCTCGAATACCTGACCGCCTGGTTCGACCGGTGGCGCCAGGAGTCCGCGGACGGCCCGTGGTGGCCGCAGTGGGTCACCCGCGCGGACCTGCGCACCGGCCACCCCGCCCAGCACGGACCCGGCCGGCCGTCCTGGTGCTACGGCGCGGCCGGGATCGCCCGCGCCCAGCAGCTCGCCGCTCTCGCCGCCGGTGACCCGCCGCGAGGCCAGGCCGCTGAGGAGGCCCTGGCCGCGTGCCTGACCGGCCGGCAGCTTCGCCGCATCACCGACGCGGGACTGTGCCACGGCATGGCCGGGGTCTACCAGAGCGCCTACCGGGCCGCCCGCGACGCACAGAGCCCCGCGATCGCACAGCGGCTCCCCGCTCTGGCCGACGCCCTCACCCGAACCGCCGCCGAAGGCGACGAGGCCGGGCTGCTGACCGGCGCCGCCGGGGTCGGCCTGGCATTGGAAACCACGCGGCGCCTCGCGCCGCCACGCTCGGGATGGGACGCATGCCTGCTGATCACCTGACCACCGCTTCGCCGTACCAGCTCGCGACCGCCGTGCTCCAGGTCCTCGCGGGCACACACCTGGAACACGCCGCGACCAGCAACAACGTGGACGCCGCCGACCTCGAAGAGGCCGTGGGGGTCTACCAGGCCGCCGGGCTCGCCGCGCTGGAGCGGCGCGCGGACGAGCAGTGGTATCAGGTGCGCGTCGAGTTCACCGACTGGGGCAACGCCGAGACGGTCGGCGCGACGCTGCTCGGGCCACGCCTGGACCACCTCCAGGCCGGCGGAGCAGTGAGCGGCTGGTGGTTCCTGCGCAAGTACCCGTGCTGGCGGCTGCGGCTACGCGACGCGGACCCCTCGGCCGTGAACCGGGTGCTCGACGAGCTGACCGCCGCCGGGGCTCTTGCCCGCTGGTGGCCCACCGTGTACGAACCGGAGATCGCCGCGTTCGGCGGGCCGACCGGAATGCACCTGGCCCACAGCCTGTTCTGCGCCGACAGCCGCGGCGTGCTGGACTACGCACGCCACAGCGCCCCCGGCCTCGGCCGCCGTGAGGTGTCCCTCCTGCTGCTCACCGCCCTGCTGGCCGCCGCAGGCTTGGACTGGTTCGAACGCGGCGACGTCTTCGACCGGGCCGCTCGGCTGCGCCCCGCACCCCCGGCCGCCGACACCACCCGCGTCGACGAGCTGGCCGACCGGATACGCCCCCTGCTGGCCGCCCCCCTGCAGGCCGACAGCGCCCTGTTCACACCCGGCGGGCCGATCGCGTTCGCCGCCCCCTGGCTCGCCGCGTTCGAAAGCGTCGGCCGCCGCCTCGGCCACGCCGCAACCGCGGGCCGTCTCGACCGCGGAGTGCGCGCCGTCCTCACCCACATGCTGATCTTCCACTGGAACCGGATCGGCCTGTCCGCCGCCACCCAGGGCATCCTTGCCCGCGCCGCGACCACCGCCGTCCTCCCGAGGAGCCGACCATGAACCTCACGACGTTGAGCGCCGCCGCGCGCCGTTTCCCGCTGGTGGGCCGCCCACGCCCCGCCTGCCCGTCCCTGCCCGAACGGGTCACCGAGGTCGCCGGCATCGCCCGGCACTGCGAAGGCATGCACGAGGCGGCGCACGCCCTGAACAAGGCCGCGCTGCTGGCCAGCGACTGCGGTCTGCCCGACCTCGCCCGTGACCTGTGCTGGCAGCACATCAACGTCTACCGCGCGGGCAAAACCCCGCTCACCGTGGTGCAGGCCAGGTACATGCTCGAACCCGTCATCAACCTCGCCCGCCTCCAGATCCGCGCCGACAACGGCAGCCAAGCCCTACGGCTGCTGGAGGCGGTGCACCGGGCCGTCACGGCGAACACCACCCTCCTCGTCGAGGGCCGCACACTACCGCTGACGGGCCTCATCGGTACCCGGCAGGAGCACCACAAACTCCGCGAGTGGGTCTGGCTGCTGTACCTGGAGGACGGGATCCGCGCCCTGGCCCTCGCCGGCCGCTGGGACGAGGCGGCCGCGCACGCCGAGACCCACCGGGGCGTCGGCCTGCACCTCATGGACGGGCGACAGGCCGTGATCGTCGCCCACTGCCTGCGCGGTGAGCAGCACGCGGCACGGGCGGCGCTGCGGGAGAGCACACCGGCGTACCCGTGGGAACAGCAGGTCGCCTCCTGCCTGACCGTGATGTGCGCCCACGAGGCATCCCCGGCCCGAGACATCACCACGATGGTCGACCGCTTCCTGGAGCAGGAACCGCGGCAGGGGTATGAGGTCTTCCGGGCGCGACTCGGGCTGACCGTGGCCACCCTCGCCGGCGATACCGATCCGCTCGCCGCCGCCCGCGTGCTCGCCCAGGTGGCAACGGAGACCATCGAAGCCGGCGATGGATACGCCGCCCGTGAGTTGATCAAGCACCGCGGCACTCCGGGACTGACCTCCGGGCAACGCGAGGTTCTGGCCGGACTGGTGGCCTCCTCCGCCCTGGGGGCCGGGACGCTGCCCGAGAGCATGCTCACCTCTCTCATCAGCTCAGTGGAGACCGCGAAAAAGGCATTGACCATGGATATCGGTGGGTCTGAGCGGCTCCCGTCATAGCGGTGATCTTCGCTTCCACCTGGTCGCGGCTGCGTGGCTCCGCCGCGCCCTGGCGAACGCCATAGGCTCCCCGGTGGCGTGCCGCGCCGGTGGGAGCGGTCGCCCTCCTGCATTCCGACCCCTCATCACAACTCCAGCGGAGGGGTGCGATGCGGTGTCATGTGAGACCGCTGATTTCCGTGAAGGGCTGCAAGCGGTGCTGCTAGCGTGGCGGCGTTCTCACCCGTCACCTCCGGGATCGCCATGCAGCCTCTTCCCAGTATGCATTCTCCGTCACTGGAGACACTCCAGCGGTATGTCGCGGAGATGGAGAAGGAACGCGGCTTCTCCGGCAGCACGATCATCGAGCAGTGCCTGAAGCTCAGCGAGGAGACCGGCGAGGTGTGCAAGGCCGTGCGCAAGCACGCCTCCCTGCCGATCGACCCCACCAGCCCAGTGGGAGACATCGGTGCCGAGTTGGCCGATGTCCTCATCTACGTCGCGGCGATCGCCAACCGCGTCGGAGTCGACCTGTCCGAAGCCCTGCGGGAAAAAGAGCGGGTCAACGAGACACGTGCCTGGACATAGGCCGAGATTGCCCGTCGATGCCAACGATTCGAGGCGGCTCACCCGGAGCCTGGCCATTTCGCCGTCATAGAGCCTGAGCACCGCGGTGAGAGGTGGGCGGGTCCCGCCTCGGACCTCTTCAGCTGAGGATCCACCCTCACTTCGCGGCGACCGCCCGGCCGGCCTTCGATGCCCCTCGTACTACGAGGTGGCCGCCCAGATCACGCACCACTCTCCGGATCTCCGGGTCCTGCCACCGCCGCTCCGCGATGTCATCGCCTCCTGCCTGCGCAAGGAACCGGGTGATCGGCCCTCCGCGGCGCAACTGATGCTGCTGCTCTCCAGCTGACCCTCCTCCGTGTTCCTATCTTGTGAACGGCCTGTCGTCATATTATTTGCATACTTAGTTCACAGGCTTTAATCTACGTATGCTTGTCACGACAAGAAGCGAGTGGGGCGGCTATGCGATCCTTGCGCGGCGGACGGACGATTCACCTACTGGACATCGAGAACCTGACGGCGTCCCCTTACCCGACCACGGCTGAGGTGGGGGAGACGATGAACGAGTACCGGGAGCGCGTCCCGATCGGCGCCATGGACCAGTTCATCGTCGCGGTGAACCCTCTCTCCATGGTGAGCGTGGGGGTCGCGATCCGTGGAGTTCAGCTGCTGACCCGCGCGGGCGCCGACGGGGCCGACAGCGCCCTCACCGAGGCGGCTGTGAACAGCAGGATCGACCTGCGGTTCGAGCGGGTCGTCATCGGCTCGGGGGACGGGTATTTCACCGACCTGGCCGTCTGGCTGACGGCGGCGGGACTGCACGTGACCGTGGTCAGCCGCCCCACCTCGCTGAGCCGGCGTCTTCACGACGCCACCGGCGACATCACCTACCTCCCCCCGGTGCTGGCCCTGGCCGCCTGACGAACGCGGCACCCGTGGCGCGAGCGGCCCTCAAGGCCGCTCGCGCCCCCGACACGGAGAGCACCATGACATCGCTGATCCTCGATGGCCAGGCGTTCCTACCTGACCAGATGACCATCGCGTGGGCCGTCGAAGAGCTCCCCCGGTACGGCTCACTGGTGCTGGAGCTGGAGGACGAGAGCTGGTACATCCAGGTCGCCAAGATCCAAGGCGCCGACCACTACCTGATGGAACACCGGGCGGGCAGAGCCGACCGGCACGTGTGGGCCATCGCCCGGAGCGGGGCGGACCTGGCCCGGGCGCTGTGGGGGTTCGCCGTTCGCAGCGAGGGGTGGATGGCCGGCTTCGACTGGGAGCCGCTCGAGTTCGACGAGGACTCCGGCTGGGCGCGCCTGCCGGACCACCACCCGATGTCCAGCCGCTCCGGGCTCACGATGGACGGCTTCGAGACACTGCCCGCGATCAGCGACGAGGACTACAGGGACGGCACGCGGTGATCCGCCTCCCGGGCGGCGGTCCGGGGGATCGCCAGCGCGGCCACCACGCCGATCAGCGCGAGGGCCGCGGCGGTGAAGAGGGCGGATCGCAACCCGTCGGCGGTGGCGGCGCGCAGCGCGTGCCCGGTCAGGCCGGCGGTGTCGCGACCGGCCACGGCCACCAGTACGGCCAGGCCCGCGCTGCCGCCCGCCTGCAGGACGGTGGAGGAGAGGCCGGAGACCGCGCCCTGCTCGTGCGGGGCCACGCCGGTCGAGGCCACGATGAACATGGTGTTGAACGACAGCCCCGACCCCAGGCCGAAACCGGCGAGCCCGGCCAGCAGACCGAGGTAGGAGCCGTCGGCGGACAGGCTCGACGCCAGCACCGCCGTGCCCGCCGCGCCCACGAGCACGCTGAGGACCAGCGTGCCGCGCGTCCCGACGCGCGGGATCAGCCGTTCGGCGGCCAGGTTGCCCGCCGTGATCCCCAGGGTCGGCCCGAGGAAGGCCAGGCCCGACCGCAGGGCGTCGTAGCCGAGCACGTCCTGGAAGTGCAGGGTGAGGAAGTACGGCACGCACTGCAGGGTCAGGCCGTAGACCAGGATGGCTCCGGCGGCGGCGCTCGTGTGCCGGTTGGCCAGCAGTCGCGGGGGCATCAGCGGGTTGCGGCTGCGCGCCTCGATCACGAAGAACGCGGCGAGCAGCGCCACGGCGGCGGCGAGGGACGCCAGGACCTCGGGGGAGAGCGGGCCCGGCTCCGCGCCGCGCGCGATGGCGAACACGAGCGCCGTGACGCCCGCGGTGCCGGTGAGCGCGCCGGGCAGGTCGAACCCGCCCGCCCGTCGCGGGCCGTCCGGCGTCAGGACGGCGAACGCCGCGGCGGCGCCGGCCGCGGTCAGCGGCAGGTTGACGAAGAAGACCGCCTCCCAGCCGAACGCGCCGGTCAGCACGCCGCCGAGCAGCGCGCCGAGGCTGAGCCCACCGGCGCCGCACACCGCCCACACGGTCATCGCCCGGTTGCGGGCCGGCCCCTCGTCGAACATGGTGACGACCAGCGACAGGGTCGCCGGCATCAGCACCGCGCCGCCGAGTCCCTGGAGCGCCCGCGCGCCGACCAGGAGGGCCGGGGCGGTGGCCAGGCCGCCGAGGAGCGAGGCGACGCCGTACAGCAGCAGGCCGAGGACGAACATGCGCCGCCTGCCGAGCAGGTCGGAGAGGCGGCCACCGAGCAGCAGGAAGCCCCCGAAGGGCACCGCGTAGGCGCTGACCACCCACTGCAGCGTGTAGGGGGAGAACCCCACGTCACGCGCGATCTGCGGCAGCGCGACGTAGACGATGGTGAAGTCCAGGGCGGTGGTCATGCTGCCCAGGCCGAGGAGGACAAGAGGGATCACAGGTCGCATGCCGGACAGCCTGCTCGGGGTCCCGGCCGCCAGCCAGGTCCGCGCTCTGACTGGTCAAATTCTGCCTAGGCTGGGTGATCGTGGATCGTGGTGCCGAACTGAGCGAATTCCTCAAGTCCCGCAGGGCGCGGTTGCGTCCGGAGGACACCGGCCTGCCGTACCGGAGCGGCGGGACACGGCGGGTGCGCGGGCTGCGCCGGGAGGAGCTGGCGATGCTCGCCGGGGTGAGCGTCACCCACTACACCCGGCTGGAGCAGGGCCGCAGCCGGAACGTCTCGACCGAGGTGCTGGACGCCATCGCCGACGCGCTGCGGCTCACCGGGGACGAGCGGGGATACCTGCACGCGCTGGCCCATCCCGCGCACCGGTGCCGAGACGTCCCGCAGCTCCCGCTCCGGCCGGGGCTGCAGCGGCTGCTGGACTCCATGGTCCTCACGCCGGCCCTCGTCCTCGGACGGCACGCCGACGTCATCGCCTGGAACAGGCTCGCCGCCGCCGTCTTCACCGACTTCGCCGCGCTCCCCGAGGAAGACAGGACCATCGCCCATCTGATCTTCCTGGACGAGGACATCCAGCGCATGCACGGAGAGGGCTGGCCGCGGCTCGCTCGGGAGCACGTGGCCCAGCTGCGTGTCCTGGCCGCACGGTACCCCACGAACCCCCGGGTCATGGAGCACGTCGACGCGATCTGCCGGCGGAGCCCCGAGTTCGGCCGCCTGTGGCACGAGCACCACGTGGCCGTCGCGACGCACCGCGACTACGTCCTCGACCATCCGGTCGTGGGCGAGCTGCGGCTGTCCGCCGAACTCGTCGGCCTCCCCGGTGACCCCGAGCTGCAGGGGATGGACCTGTTCGCCGCCGAGCCGGGCTCCGCGTCGGAGGAGAGACTGCGGCACCTGGCCGCCACCACCACACGCGCACCGTCCGGCCCCGCGTCACCGGGAGAGCCGATCTCCCACGGTTGACCGGCCGGACGCGTCCACCGGGGTCGCCCGTGTTCAGCGGTCGCGTCTCCAGAGCTTCCCCGTCGACAGGTCGAGGTGGTAGACGCGCTCGCTCATGACGCCGCGCACCAGGAAGGAACCCTGCTCCGACCAGCCGAGGCCGACGTCGAGGAAATCGTCCCCGGGGAATGTGGGAACGACGCCGCGCAGGCGTCGCCCGGTCGTCACGTCGAAGGTATCGAGACGTCCCTCGCGTCCCCGGATGACGACGAGGCGGCGTCCGTCCGGGCGGAGGTGGTACGTGTCCCCGGGTGAGTCCTTGACCTCCTTCCTGAGGGGAAGGCTCATCCGGGTTCTCCCCCGCAGGTCGGCCACGAGCACCTGGGACGCCGTGGTGACCACGATTCCGCTCCCGTTGAGATCGTGGACCCGCCGGGCGCCGGGGATCGACGCCGAGGCCCAGGTCCTGGTGTCGATGATCTGCGTGTCGTCCTCGGCCAGGGCGACGTACCTGTTCTGACCGAGGAACGCGGGCGCGGGCACCGCGGTGTCGGCCAGGCCGCCGGTCAGGCGGTGGATGCCCCGGGCGTCCTGGTACGTCATGCGACGATCACCCCTGCCCAGGTAGACGACGGCCTTCTTGTCAGGGCTGCGCACGAACGGCGCGAGCCGGGGCGCCCCGCCCGGCCTGATGACGTACGGCGCCGCCTGAGGGAACGGCGTCCCGTTCACCCTCCATGACCGGCAGGGGGCATCCAGGTGGCCGGACCACGCGCAGGTGGGCTCCTTGTAGCCGCGCACCGTCGTGAAGGTCGCCGTCTCGTTCGCGAGCGGCCTGGGCGGCGCGTATTCCGGCGGTTCCGGAAGCGGCGGTCGCCACGGGGTGAGGACCACTCCCGACAGCACGATCGCGGTTCCTGCGAGGTGGAGGCTCCGGGCCGACCAGCGGCCGAGGGCCCGTCCGGCCTGGACCGCTTCGTCCGGCTCCTCGGGCGCCGGCCCGGCGCTCGTCCTCCGGGCGGCGAGCGGCACGGCCGCCGTCACGACGACCATGATGACGGCATGGGCCAGAAGCGCCGGTGTGACGTCTCGGCTCGTCAGCAGGTGGAGGCCCGCCACCGCGGCGGTGGCCGAACCGAGCAACCACGCCCTCCGATGGAGAGCGGTGTCGCCGGGGTCGCGCGGTATCGGGGCCGGCGACCGTACGCCGTGGAGGATGGAAACGGCGCACCAGCCCACGACCAGATAGAACGGGTCTTCGGTGAGCAGGGCCAGTGGAACGGCAGCGGCGAGGGTGATCAGCCGCCACCGGCGCAGACCGCTGAAATGGTCGATGACCTGCCGGGCGTTGGCCGGTGTGACGGAAAGGCCGGTCAGCGTGGCGAATCTGTCGAGTCTTTCCCGGGTGACCGGTACGGCCGCGGTCAGCAGAGCTGCCACGGAGATTACCGAAATGGTCATCAAAGGTACTGTCACAAAGCGTCACCATATATGGTGCTATAGCGTGACCTCCGAGAATATGTGGGAGCAATTCGGTATCGCCACATGGCGCAGGTGGCGATACCGATTGCCAGGCCTGATGTCCGTTTTAGGGGTTCTTGTGGTTATCGCAATTCTCCTGCGGAGTTCAGGGGTCATAACGCCGCAGATCAGATGGCGGGTCGATGATTTCTTTGTCAATGCCGAGGTGGACGAGAACGGTGTGCTGTCCAGTAGCTGGCGCATCGAAACCGAGAACGAAGCCTCGGTCCCCTTCACCGTCACCGGTGTCTCGGCGGAGATGCCGGGCCTCCGCCTGCTGCCCGCCGACGAGGCGAAGAAGGAGCAGACCGTGCTGACCGTGGGAGGCGGGGACACAGAGGTCCTGAGGAGGAGCGTCGTCGTCACCGACTGCGCGGCGGTGCCGTACGAGCCCCAGCCGGTCCGCTTCACCTACCGGACCTGGATGGGTTCGGGGTCGGAGCAAGTGGTGTGGGACTCATGGCACCTGTCGGAGCCCGAGGAGTCTCCGGAGTCCGAGGAGTTCGATGGCGCCGTCGTGTTCGACGACCGGTCTCAGAGCAGCCCCGTCGCCTGGCAACGGGGCTTCGCCGGCATGGTCTGCAACGACGCGATGCGCCAGGACCCGTTTTAAGGACCGGCTCACCCGGAGACGACGACAGACAAGGGAGAGGTGCGGCGTATGCGGCCCGTCACGACGATTGCCACCGGTTTCGTCATCGCCTTCGGCGCCCTCAGGCTGAACGGCTTCGACCTGCTGCTCGACCCCATCGGATGGGGGATGTGCGCCTCCGGGCTGTTCCGGCTGCGCCGATCCGGCGATGACCCGTTCGCCGCGGCCTGGGCCTCTGCGGTCTTCATGATCTGTGTCTCGTTCGCGAACCTGGCCGCGTCCGGCGGGGTCCTGGGCTACGGGCGGACGGTCTTCTCCTTCGCGGAGGTGATCGGCACCGTCGATACGGCCGGCGGTCTGATCACCGTCTGGCTGGCCGTCGAGGCCGTCATCAGGCGGATCCGTCCCCATGGGGAGACCGCCACGGCGGACCTCCTCGACGTGCTGCGCTGGGCTGTGGCCGGGGTGGGGGCGCTCGCCGTCCTCGCGCGGTACGGCTACGTCGGCCTGGGGGCCGCCGTGGTCGTCGTCTGGTTCGCGGTCTTCATCTCCCTGGTCATCGTGCTCTACCGCTCGGCCCGCCTGCGGTGCCTCTCCCCGACGTGGGAACCCGTGGCGGCTCAGGAATCTCCGGCCGACGTCGCTGAAAAACCGGTTTCTCGGAACTGATCGGTTGGTTACATTCGTCGGGAAAACGCTGCCGCGCACCGCGGCGCGCGCCTTGACGAGTGAGAGGGGAACCGGCCGTGCGTCACCATCACCGCACCGTCGTACTCGTCCCCCGGTCATGGTCACGGTACGACGTGATTCTGGTGTCTTCGACGGTTCCCGGCATCGGCCGCGCGGCCGATGCCGGATGTCCGTGACGAACGCCTGATCCCCTTCCGCCGGATGGCGAACCTGCCATTCAGGCATGCCCCGGCGCGGTGTCGCGACGGCGGAGCCCGTACAGAGCCGGTCGTCCGGTTGCGCTCCGGTGCGGCGCGCGCGTCGGGCGTGCGCCGGCGTGGCGGTCCTATACCCGAGGGCCTTCGCCTGGCCTGGTCTCAGGAGTTTTGTCATTAATCGCGCTGTCCTGTCCGAAATCCATTCAGGAGTCATGGGCATGCGTGCGAACCCGCACCTTCATCTCACCGACCACCTCACCGAACCGCTGACCGGCGTCCGGAACCTGGGCATCCTCGCCCACGTCGACGCGGGGAAGACCACGATCACCGAACGGATCCTGTACGCCACCGGCGCCGTCCACCGGCGTGGCGAGGTGCACGACGGGACCACCGTCACCGACTTCGACTCCCAGGAGCGCGACCGCGGGATCACCATCTTCGCCGCGGCGGTGAGCTGCGCCTGGGACGGCCACCGGATCAACCTCATCGACACCCCCGGCCACGTCGACTTCTCCGACGAGGTCGAGCGCTCGTTGCGGGTGCTCGACGGCGCGGTCGCGGTGTTCGACGGCGTCGCGGGGGTCGAGCCGCAGAGCGAGTCGGTGTGGCGGCAGGCCGACCGGCACGGCGTGCCGCGGATCGCCTTCGTCAACAAGCTCGACCGCGCCGGCGCCGACCTCGACGCGGTGGCCGCGGCGATCCGTGACCGGCTGGGCGTGACCCCGCTGGTGGTCCAGCTGCCGATCGGGCGGGAGGACGGGTTCACCGGCGTGGTCGATCTGCCGCGCATGCGCTCTCTGGTCTGGCCCGGCGACCGCGAGGCCGCCGGGGAGGGCCCGGTGGAGGGTCCGGTGCCGGACGGTCTGCGCGAGGAGGCGCACCGGCGCCGCCGGCTCCTCGAGGAGGCGGTGGCCGGGCTGCATCCGGGCGCGCTGGAGGAGTTCTGCGCGGAGCCCGCGATCTCCGGGGAGACCCTCGCCGCCGCGCTGCGCGACCTGACCCGTACCGGCGAGGGCGTGGTGGTGCTGTGCGGGTCGGCCTACCGCAACCGCGGGATCGAGCCGCTGCTGGACGCCGTCGTGGCCTACCTGCCCTCGCCGCTGGACGTGCCGCCGGTACGGGGCGCCTCCAGTGGTGAGGCGCGGGTAGGACTCGTAGGCCCGGTCGCGCCGCCCGCCTCGGACGATCCGGAACGGGTACGACCCACCGGCCCGGCGACGCCATTGGCACCGGACGGTACGACACCGGCACGGCCCGTCGGCCAGGCGACGCCGTCCGCCGCGGACGACGCGGCACAGGTACGGCGTGCCGACCCGGCGGCGCCGTTCGCCTCGCTGGTCTTCAAGGTGAGCTCGACCGCCACCGGGCGGCTGGCCTACCTGCGCGTGTACTCGGGGACCGTACGGAAGGGGGACGTGGTGCTGGACGCGGGCGCGGGCCGTACCGAGCGGATCGGCCGGATCCTGCGGGTGCAGGCCGACCGGCACACGGAGGTGGACCGGGCGGCGGCCGGGGACATCGTCGCGGTGGTCGGGCTGAAGACGACCCGCACCGGGGCCACGCTGTGCGACCCCGAGGCCCCGCTGGTCCTCGAACCGCCGGTGACGGCCGATCCGGTGGTCTCCGTGGCGGTCGAGGCGCGCGGGAGGGCCGACGCGGGCCGGCTCGCGGCGGCGCTGGCCCGGCTGGCCGAGGAGGACCCCTCGCTGTCGGTCCGGACCGACCCCGAGACCGGTCAGACGGTGCTGTCGGGGATGGGCGAGCTGCACCTGGAGGTCGCGGTGGAGAAGATCCGCCGTGCCCACGGGTTGGCCGTCGGCGTCGGCAGGCCGCGGGTGACCTACCGGGAGACCGTCGTGCGCGGGGTGTCCGGGCTGTCGTACCGGCACGTCAAGCAGGACGGCGGCGCCGGTCAGTTCGCCTGCGTCGTCCTCGGCGTGGAGCCGCTGGGCTCCGCCCCGGACGGCGCCCCCGGTGCCCCGGGCGAACCCGGCGGCATCGGCGCCCCGGACGGCTCCGGCGGCTCCGGTGGTTCCAGCGGCGGCGGCGACGGTGGTACGGCGGGCTTCGTCTTCCGCTCGGCCGTCGTCGGCGGGCGGGTGCCGAAGGAGTACGTCCGGGCGGTCGAGGCGGGCTGCCGGGACGCCCTGGCCGAGGGCCCCCTGGGCGGTCATCCGGTGACCGGCCTGCGGGTGACGCTGACCGACGGGACGACCCATCCCAAGGACTCCTCGGAGATGGCGTTCCGTACGGCCGGCCGGCTCGCGCTGCGGGAGGCGCTGAGGGCCTGCGCGATGACGTTGCTGGAGCCGATGGCCGAGGTCACGGTCACCGTTCCGGACGACGCCGTCGGCGGGGTGCTGGGCGACCTGGCGGCCCGGCGCGGCCGGGTGTCGGGATCGGTCACCCGGGCGGGTACGGTGGCGGTCACCGCGACCGTGCCGCTGGCCGAGCTGTTCGGCTACGCGACCGCGCTGCGCGGCCGCACCCGGGGCCGGGGGACCTTCACCAGCCGGGCCGCCGGGTACGCCCCGGTGCCGGGCGCGGTGCCCGAAGGGGCTCCGGCCCGGTAGGGACGGACGTCGGGCACGGTATCCGAAGGGACGCAGGCCCGGGAGGGACCGGTGCCGGGTGCGGTCGCCGATGGGACGCAGGCCCGGGAGGGGCCGGCGCCGGCGTGGTGGGGACCGACGCCGGGCGCGGTGGCCGCGAGGCCGCCGGTCCGGCGTCTCGTCTCCTCAGGGCCGCCAGGTGACGGATCAGGGCCGCCGTGGCGAGCAGAGCCACGAGCGCGCACACGGCCGGCCAGCCGAGGCTCTCGCAGGCCCGGGCGCCGAGCCAGGAGCCCGCGCTGCCGCCGAGGAACGCGCAGGTCATGTAGGCGGTGTTGAGCCGGCTCCGCACTTCGGGGCGGAGCCGGTAGATCCGCGTCTGGTTGGCGACCATGCCGGACTGCATCGCGACGTCGAGCAGCAGCGTGCCCAGCGCCAGCGCCACCAGGCCGGCGACACCGCCGAGGCTCCCCGCCGCGAGGACGGCGGCCGACACGATGACCCCGATCATGCAGACGAGGTTGACCGGATCGGATCCCCGCCGGTCCACCTGACGTCCCGCGACCGGTGTGCACACCATGGTGACGGCGTTGACCAGCGCGAACATCCCGACCGCCTGCGGGCCCAGGCCGTAGACGGGACCGGTGAGCAGCAGGGCGAGGCTCGTCCAGACCGCGGAGAAGCCGGCGAAGACGGTCGCCTGGTAGAAGCAGGAGCGGCGCAGCTCGGGTTCGCGGCGGAGCAGGCGCAGCGGCTCGGCCAGCAGCTCCGGGTACGGCCGGCGCGTCGCGGGGACCGTCACGGGCAGCGAGCGGGCGAGGACCGCCGCGAGGAGCAGGGCGAGCGCGGCGGCCAGCAGGTAGGGGGTCCGCCACCCCAGCCACTCGCCGAGGGAGCCGCCGAAGGTGCGCGACAGCAGCATGCCGCCGATCGAGCCGCTCAGCAGCGTCCCGGAGACCACGCCGCGACGGTTCTCCGGCACCAGGCCGGCCGCCATCGGCCCGATGACCGGGGCGGCCACGGTCGTGACGCCGACGAGGACCCCGGCGCCGATGAGAGGCGGCAGGGAGGGGGCGAGTCCCGCGGCGAGCAGACCCAGGCCGGTGAGGCCGAACAGGGTGACGATCAGCGGGCGGTGCGGCAGCCGGTCGCCGAGGGGAACCAGCAGGAAGATCCCCATTGCGTAGCCGAGCTGGGCCGCGGTCACCGCCAGGGCGGCCGAACCCGGCGGCACGTGCAGACCGGAGGCGATCAGCGGGCTGACCGCCTGGGGGAAGTAGATGTTGCCCACGGCCACGCCGCAGGCCAGGGCCAGCAACAGGATCATCCGGTGACCCTCCCGGTGGGGCTCCGGCGTCGGGCGCGTCGTCATGCGCCGAGACTCACAGGCGCGTGCGGTACCGGGCAAAGGATGTAGTCCTGGGCTTAACGGTCGGTCGCGCGACCGGCTGGGCGCGGAGTTCACCGAGGCCCTCTCCCTCCGGGACGACGGAACGGAACGGCGGCCCGGGACGGGGTCCACGCATCGCCCCCCGGCCGGCGTGGGCCCGGGGAAGCGGATCCCGGTCAGCCGCGTTGATCCCGAACATCGGATCCCGGCCGGCCGACGCGGGCCGGAGCGGCGGATCCCGGTCAGCCGGTGCGGGTCCGGAGCCATTCCAGGGCCGACTCGGCGGAGCCGAGGACCGAGATGTGCCCGTCGTCCGGGCGCGGCCACAGCTCCGCCGAGGGGCAGCGGCGGGCGAGCCACTCGCCGTGCGCGGCGGGCACGACCCGGTCCCGGCCGCCGTGCACGAGGAGGACCGGCACGCGCACCCGCCGGGGTTCGAAGCCCCACGGGGCGACGTAGGCGAGGTCGTCGTCGATCAGCGCTTCCGGGCCGTCCTCGACGGCCGCGCCGACGATCTTGTTCAGCCAGGACCACGTGCCGGAGAGCGCCGCGTGGTCCGCCGGGGTGAACTCCGGGTCGTAGTCGGCTCCGGAGGTCTCGTACCGCTCCTTCTCCTCGCGCCCCTTGGAGGCGGCGCGCAGGGACGCCACGCCGGAGGGGCCATGCCCTCGAACCAGTCGAGACCCTCGGCGTCGAAGGGCGCCATTCCCGCGACGCCGACCACGCCCAGGACGCGGTCGGGCAGCAGCGCGCCGCACGCCAGGGCGTGCGGCGCGCCGCCGGAGTGGCCCATGACCGCGAACCGGCCGATGCCCAGCGCGTCGGCGACGGCCGAGACGCAGGCGGCGGCCGACGCGATGTCCCGGCCCGGGAGAGGCGTGGATCCGCCGTACCCGGGCCGGTCGTAGGAGACCCAGCGGAGGCCGAGCCGCTCCGCGGCCGGGAAGAGGGGCTCGGGGGGCGCGCCGATGTTCGGCGTGCCGTGGTGCCAGAAGACGGTGAGGTGGTCACCGCCGTCGGGCGCACCCGTGTCGTACACGTGCAGGGTGTGCCCGTCGCCCGGCTCGATGTCGGTTTCCGTGACCATCAGCGGAGCGTAGCCGCCGGGGGTGACAGAACGTTCCGGGCGGCCGCAAGTATCCCGGCCGCCCGGAGCCGTTCGCCGGTCAGCCCGCGGCCCGGTCGGGGCGGGGAGCCGGGGCCGTGTCGCGGAGGAAGTCGAGGACGGCGCGCGTGAACGCCCGGGGCTGGTCCTCCGGGATCAGGGTGTAGCTGTCCTCGATCTCGACGAGCCGGCCGTCCGGGAAGAGCTCGGCCAGCCGCCTGCCGTGGTCCCGCGGCATCACGCGGTCCTCCGCCGCCCAGACGACGAGGACGGGCCGGTCGAAGGACCGCATCCGGTCGGCCCATTCGAGCAGCGTGTGCCGCGGAGTGGTGGACAGGGCGTACTTCCGCAGGTCGCGCCTGATCTCCGGCCGCGTCTGGGCCGGGCGGAACCAGGCGTCCATGACGTCGGCGGGGACCGGTCGCTTGGACATCCAGCCCCAGCCTCCCGGCATCCTGCGCAGGGGACGCACCCGCAGCGACCGCATGGCCACCGTGAGCCCGCCTGGGATCCTGGCGGCCGCGGCGATGATGCGGCCGGGAACGCCGGGCGGGTAGTTGTCGAACGCCTCGCAGCCGCTGAGCACGAGCCGGCCCACCCGGTCGGCGCGCCCTTCGGCGATCAGGACCTGCGCGCCGCCCCAGTCGTTGAAGACCAGGGTGACGTCGCGCAGGTCCAGCCGCTCCAGGAACTCGGCCACCAGCAGCCCGAGTCCGCGCAGGGAGAGGTCGGCGTCGGGACGCATCGGCCGGTGGTGGCCGCCCAGGGGCAGGACCGGAAGCACACAGCGGTGGTCGGCGCGCAGGTGGGGGACGACGTTCCGCCACAGGGAGCCGTCCATGGTGAGGCCGTGCAGCAGGACGATGACTGGCTTGTCGCCGCCGGTGTCCTCGTACTCGATGATTCCGGCGGACAGTTCGATCTCAGGCATGGCCGCTCCCGGCGAAGCTAGTTGATAGATCGCTCTAGCGAGAGAGTAGCGTACGATCGGAAGGCCGTGACGACGAGGGGGAGGGACCAAGGTGGCGAGCACCAAGGACCGGATCATGGGCGCCAGCGCCGAGCTGTTCCGCCGCAACGGGTACACCGGAACCGGCCTCAAGCAGATCGTGGCCGCGGCCGAGGCCCCCTTCGGCTCGATCTACCACTTCTTCCCCGGCGGGAAGGAGCAGCTCGGCGAGGAGGTCATCCGCCGGTCCGGCGGAACGTACGTCGAGATGTTCGACGCGGTCATGGACGCCGCCCCGGACCCGGTCGCCGGTGTCCGTGACTTCTTCGCCGGAGCCGCCCGGCTGCTCGTGGAGACCGGGTACGCCGACGCCTGCCCGATCGCCACCGTCGCGCTGGAGGTCGCGAGCACCAGCGAACCGCTGCGCCGGGCGACCGCCGACGTCTTCTCCGCCTGGATCGCCGCCGGCACCGAGCGCTTCGCCGCCGCGGGCGTTCCCGGCGACGTGGCCCGCGAGCTCACGATCTCCATGGTGGCGGGGCTGGAGGGGGCGTTCGTCCTGAGCCGCGCGCTGCGGACCACCGAGCCCGTGGAGGTGGCCGGAGCGGCCGCCGTCGCCGCGACCCGCGAGGCCCTGCGGCGCGCGGGGTCCGCCGGAGGGTCCGCCGCCTGACCGGGCTCACCGGAGTCCGCCTGGGGTTCCGCGGTCTGAACAGGCGCGGGGTCCGACAGAGGTCCGCGGCCTGAACGTACGCACGGGGTCCGCCTGGAGTCCTGTGGTCTGAACGGGCTCTCGGCTCTCGTCCGCTGACGTGTTCTCGCGTGGCGGGGTGCTCCGAAGCGTACGGTGGGGTCGCTTTCGTCGCCTAAAGTCGGGCGAATGCCCCCGAAATCCTCCCGGCAGGCCCGGCTGGCCTGGCTGGACGCCCTGCGCGGGCCCGCCGCGCTCGCCGTCGCGCTGCACCACTCGGGCTGGACGTTCCTGCCGGACCTCTGGGTGGAGGTGGACCGCAGGATCGACGTCGGCACGTGGGGCGTCTTCGTGTTCTTCATGGTCAGCGGCTACATCATCCCGGCCTCCCTGGAACGGCGCGGCGACCTGCGGACCTTCTGGATCGGCCGCGCCTTCCGCCTCCTTCCCCTGCTGGCCGTCGCGGTCGTCCTGGCGCTGCTCCTCGCCGCCGCCGGGGCGTTCGACCTCCATCCGGGGCTGGGCATGCGCCCGCTGCCGCTGGTCGTCCTCGGGAACGCGACGATGCTGCAGGAGCTGCTCGGCGTGCCCGCCGTCATCGGCGTGATGTGGACGCTCTCCTACGAGATGGCGTTCTACCTGCTGACGGCGGGGCTGTTCACCGTACGGCAGGCGCACCGTTCGGCCGTGGTCGCGGTCGTCCTTGCACTGGCGGCGGTGCCGCTGGGGCTCCTGCTGCCGCGCCCGGCCATCAAGGGGGGCGCCGACCTGGTGGCCGCGCTGCTCGGAGTGGCTGTCGTCGCGGCGATCGCGATGTCGGTGCGCGGGCGGGGCGGGGCACGCGGCGGCGTCACCGGCGTCAACGGCACCACGGTCGCCGCGGTGTCGGGCGGGGTCCTCGGCCTGGCGCTGGTGGTCCTCGGCAGCCGGGTCGGCGCATGGCAGGGCCTCATCGTCCTGGCCATGATGTTCGCCGGTACGGCCGTGTACCGCGCGGAGCGGGGGGCGATCCGGTGGCGCACCGCCGTGGCCACCGTGCTGACGGTCCTGGCCTGCGGGTTCCTCGCCAAGGACGACCCCGGCTGGGCCCCGGCGCTCCTGCTGGCCGCGGCCTTCTTCGCGGCCGGGTTCGCGCTGCGGCGCAGGTCGTTCCCCCACTGGCTGACCCACCTCGGGGTGATCAGCTTCTCCCTCTACCTGCTGCATCCGCTCCTGCTGCGGGTGGTCCCGAACCTCCCGCTGTTCTTCCTCGTCCTGGTGCCGCTCGCCTACCTGACCCACCGGCTGGTCGAGGCCCCGGCCCAGCGCCTCGGCAGGCGGCTCGCCCGGCGGGCGGCGGGGGCGACGGCACGGGGGGCCGGAGCCCGCGGGGCCGACGAATCCGGCGAGGCCGGGAAGCCGATGGGTGAGCCCTCCGGGTGAGGGGCGGGCGGGGACGGGACGGCGCGTCCGGCGAGGAACACGGCTGCTTTTCCACGGGTCGCCACCCTCTCCGGACAATTCCGGCAAATCTGCACTATTTCATCACATATATCCTGTGCAACATTCATCCCCTTTTGGAATGATGGCCCCTTTGGTGCTCTCCCACCCCTCCAGAAAGGGACGAATCCTCATGAGGCGATGGATTGTCCTAACCGTCGCGGCGCTGATCGCGTCCGTGCCGGTCGCCGCCGTGCCCGCCGCCGCGCAGGCGGGTTCTCCGGACCCGGTGCAGGCGGTCAAGCGGCAGTTCCGCGACGGGCACGGCGTCCAGCTCGCCGAGGTCACGCGGGTCGTCATCGACAAGACCTCGATACGGATCCGCAACAACGCCAGGCTGCAGTTCGGCCGTTCCGGACCGGTCGCCTTCGACGGCACCTGGCAGATCGTCGCCGACCCGGAGCTCACAAAGGCCCTTGAGGGCGCGGAGTCGTCCTTCGACTTCTTCACCCCGTCCTCGGTGACCGCCGTGGACGGCAAGCTCTACGTCTCCAACAGCACGTACGGCAACCTGCCCGAGAGCAAGGAGTGGGTCCGCACGAAGGCCCCCGCCGACCTCAAGGCCGTCAGCAGCCAGACCGTCAACGTGTTCGAGCCGACGGTCCTCAAGACCATGCTGAAGGGCGCGAAGCGCGAACCCGCCTCCGGCGGTTTCCTCTACCGGGGCACCGTGAGCCTGGGGCAGCTGTCCAAGGCGTCCCCCAAGTCCTACCCCGCCCTCCCCGGCGAGCTCGGCCGCGAGGCCGCGAAGAGGTCGATCTCCTGGCGGCTCTGGACGAACGGCGACGGCCTGCCCCAGCGCATGATGAGCACCGAGACCATGCGGATGGGCAAGAAGGTCTCGATGACCTTCAGGACGGACACCCGCTACACCGACTGGGGCATGCCGGTCACCGTCCTGGCCCCGCCCGCCGACAAGGTCCTCGACGAGAAGGACCTGAAGATCGACTACCTCTTCGACTTCTCCGACCCCAAGGAGATCGTCAACACGGTCAAGCCCTGACGGCTCGTCTCCGGCTCCGGCGTCCACCCGCCGGGGCCTTGTACCGGGCGTCCGGCCTTGTACCGGGCGTCCGGGGCTCAGCGGGCGTCCGGGGCTGCGGGGGTTCGGGGCTCAGCGGGAGTGCAGGGCCGTACGCCAGGCGTCCGGGACCGGCCCGCCGTACGTGATGGTCCGGGCGCCGAGGAACGCGGCGAGGGCGGCGACGGCCTCGGCGACCGGCTCGGCGGCCGAGGCGGGGGCGTCGGGCTCGGCGTAGAGCCCCTCCACCGTCAGTACGGCGGAGCGCCGGTCGAAGCGCGGCGCGATCCGGCCGATCAGGCGTTCCCCGTGCAGGACGGGCAGGACGTAGTAGCCGTAGCGGCGCTTGGCGCGGGGGACGTACATCTCGGTGCGGAAGACGAAGTCCCACAGGCGCTCGGTCCTGGCGCGGTCGCAGACGAGGTTGTCGAAGGGCGACAGCAGGACCGTGCGGGAGGATCCGTCGGCCGGGGTCTCCAGGAGCGGGAGGGCGTCGTCGTGGACGTACCAGGTCTCCGTGCCGGCGGAGCCGATGCGGGCGCGGTGGACGCGGCCCGCGTGTTCCAGGGCGGCCAGTGCGACGGGCAGGTCGGGGTAGCGGTCCCGCACGAAGTGCTGCTCGATGTCCGCCGGACGCGCCACGCCCAGTGACCGCAGCGCGTGCTCGGCCGACCGCGCCACCGCCTCGGGCGCGGAGAGCGGCTCCCGCTCCGTCCAGCCGGGAAGGCAGCGGTCGGCCAGGTCCCAGAGCCGGCGGCGGCCGTCGCGTCCGGCGACCATCACCGTGCCCTGCCGCCACAGGAAGTCGAGCATGCGCTCCACGTTGCGGCCCGCGGTCCAGCCGCTCGACTGCCACGGCACCTCGGCGATGTCGTCGAACCCGTCGGTCGGCAGCGGGCCCGCCTCGTCCAGCCGTTCCAGGACGTGCAGGCGCAGGCGCTCGTTGGCGGTCATCCAGTCGCGGACCCTCCGGGCGTGAGGGGAGTCGCCCGTCGCGTAGCCCCGCATCATGACCTGGTGGATCGGATAGTCCTCGGTCAGCACGATCGAGGCGGCGTGCGCCCAGTACTCGAACAGGCTGCGTTCCTTCCACAGCCGCGTGTCCAGCTCGGCCCGGTCGTAGGAGCCCAGGCGGCTCCACAGCACCAGCAGGTGGCTCCGGGCGACGACGTCGATGGGATCGAGCTGGAGGCACCGCAGCCGCCGCAGGACCTGCTCCATGCTCACGGGGCCGGGACCCGCGAGGCACTGCGCGCCCACGGCGAGCCGTCTGGCCTGGTCGATGGTGAGCGTGAGAGCTGACGGCATGCGCGGCGGCCTTTCTCGCGGGGATTCCGTCCGGCAATCTACACATAAATCCATGCGGTATTCGATGGTTTGTGCGAGAGTCCCCATCGGAAATGGAGGCACCGATCCCGGGCGGGATCGTCCGGAGCTGGTTAGGATCAGCGCGTACGCACATGTTCTGGGGGGACGGTGACCGAGCACACGCATCCGGAGGGCCGTCGGCGCGACTCCCTCGCCGCGGCCGCGAAGGCGTTGCTCCGGTTGGGCCGGGTGCGGGACCTGCCGGTCGTCCTGATGCTGGCGTGGGCGGGCTGGCTGGCCATCCCGTGGCCGTCCGCCGGCCTCGCCGCGGTGCGCGACGGGGGCGGGCGGCAGCTCAGCACGGACATCGCGGCGGATCCGGCATCCGGTGCGCGCGTCCCGGGCGTCCCCGGAGCCCCGGGCACCGCCCCGGGCGCTTCGAGAGGCGCGGGTACGGCGGGCTGGGCGCTCGCCGCGGCCCCGGCGCGGCCGGCGCCGCTGGTGAAGCCGGACCGGCGACCCGTGGCCGCGGAGCCGGACCGTCTCCTTCCCCGGCCGTGCGCCGAAGCGGCGGGCCGGGAGGCGGGCGCCGGAGTCGCCCGGAACGGACCGGACGCCGGACCGGACACCGGGGCGGCGACGGCGGAGGCGGGGGCGCGGGAGCTGGTCGCCGCGGAACGCGCGCGCATCGCCGACGAGGTGCACGACGCCGCCGGACACGGCTTCGCGACCATCGCCATGCAGGCCGGGGTGGCGCTGCTCATGCTCGACGAGCACCCCGAGCGGGTCCGCGAGTCACTGGAGGCGATCCGCTCGACCAGCGCGCAGGCACTCGGCCGGCTCCGTTCCGCACTCGACCTCATGGACCCCGAGCCCGCGGACCACGACCTGCTCCGGCTGGTCGGCGGGGTGCGGGCGGCGGGCCTGCCGGTGGACGTCGAGCCGGCAGAGCCGTGCGTCCCCGCGGGGCTCGAAGAGACGGTCTACCGGGTGGCGCGCGAGGCGCTGACCAACGTCATGCGCCACGCCGACCCCGGTGGAGCCCTGATCCGCCTCGCCGACGGGCCGCACGAGTTCGTCCTGGAGGTCGTCGACCGGGGAGGCGGCCCCGCCGGGCCCGCCGGTCCCGGTCACGTGACGGGTCCCGCCCTCACGGCCGGGTCCGTCCCGGTGGCCGCCCCCGGCGATCACGCGGATCCCGCTTCGGCGCGGACGGCCGGTCCCGGCCCGCGTCCCGGCCTTCGTCCCGGCACGGTCCGGGTGGTCGGAGGGCGGGGGCTCGCCGGGATGCGGGCGCGGGTGGCGGAGGCGGGCGGCACGTTCGCCGCGGGGCCCCTCCCGGGCGACGGCTTCCGGGTGGTCGCGCGCTTCCCCAGGGACGGCGTGTGCCTCCCGGCGGACGACGCGGACCCGCGGGGGAATGTATGAACGCGCACGCCGGCCCGATCCGCGTCGCGGTCGCCGACGACCAGGCCGTCGTGCGCATGGGGCTGCGGGCTCTCATCGAGCGTGAGCCGGACCTGGAGTTCGCCGGCGAGGCGGCCGACGGCGCCGCGGCCCTCCGGTTGCTGGCCGACACCCGGCCCGATGTCCTCCTGCTCGACATCCGCATGCCGGGCATGGACGGCATCGACACGTTGCGGGCCGTCGCGGCGGACCCCGCGCTCGACGGCACGCGGGTGGTCGTCGTCACGACCTTCGGGACCGACCGGCACGTCTTCGCCGCGCTTCAGGCCGGAGCCAGCGGGTTCGTCCTCAAGGACGGCGCCCCGGAGGAGCTGGCCCACGCGATCAGGGTCGTCGCCTCGGGCGAGGCGCTGCTCTCGCCGTCCGTCACGAGGAAGGTCATCGGCCTGTTCGGCCGCCCCGACGCCGGCCCGGTCGAGGGCCTCGACTCCCTCACCCCCCGGGAGCGCGAGATGGTCGCCTGGGTCGCCACCGGCCGGTCGAACGACGAGATCGCCCGTGAGCTGGTCATCAGCCCCGACACCGTGCGCACCCATGTCAGCCGTGCCATGGTCAAGCTCCGGGCCCGCGACCGGGCCCAGCTCGTCGTGTTCGCGGTCAGATCCGGTCTGACGGTCCCCTGAGACCTCCGGAGGCCCGGAGGCTCCCGGTCCGCCGGGATCGTCCGCCGGTCGCGGCTCCCGCGGCTCCGCCGTCCCGGGCGTCTCCGGCTCCGCGGTCGCGGAGGAACCCGCGGTAGTCGCGCTGTTCGACCTGGGCCTGGATCTGCTTCACGGTCTCCAGGCCCACGCCGACCATGATGAGCACGGTCGTCCCGCCGAACGGGAAGTTCTGCTGCGTCGCCGGGTCGCGCAGCACCACGAAGGCGACGATCGGGATGAGCGACAGCACGCCGAGGTAGACCGCCCCCGGCGCGGTCAGCCGGGAGAGCACGAACCGCAGGTAGCCGGCGGTGGGCGGGCCCGGCCGGATGCCGGGCACGAACCCGCCGAACCGCCTCATGGTGCCGGCCACCTCGTCCGGGTCGAAGGTGATCGACACGTAGAAGTAGGTGAACGCCACGACCAGCAGCAGGTACGCCGTCATGTGGACCGGGTGGTCGCCGGAGACGAGATAGCGGGAGACCCATTCCGCGACCGGCCCGGTGCCGCCCGTCAGCTGTACGGCCAGCTGCGGCAGGAAGAGCAGCGAGGAGGCGAAGATGACGGGGACGATCCCGGCCTGGTTGACCTTGAGCGGGAGGTAGGTGGAGGTCCCGCCGTACATCCTGCGCCCGACCATGCGCCTGGCGTACTGCACCGGGACGCGCCGCTGCGCCTGCTCGACGAACACCACCGCCGCCACCAGCATCGCCGCCAGCGCGAACGGGCTGAGCCGGAAGATGTTCGACACGTAGGAGGGGAAGACGGCGACCGTCTGCGTGAAGATCAGGACGGACATGCCGTTCCCGATCCCCCGTTCGGTGATCAGCTCGCCCAGCCACATGATCACGCAGGTGCCCGCGACCATGACGGTCGTGATGACCACGACCGTCATCGTGCCCTGGTCGTGCAGCAGCGGCTGCCGGCAGGTGGGGAAGATCCGGCCGGAGCGGGCCGTCGCCGTGATCGTCGCGGCGTAGGGCACGGACAGCGCCACCGCCGCGTACCTCGTGTACTGGGTGATCTTCGCCTGCCCGTTCTGCCCCTCCTTCCTGAGCTCCGCGAGGCGCGGGATCAGCACGGTGAGCAACTGCATCATGATGCCCGCGGTGATGTACGGCATGACGCCGAGGGCGAAGACCGACAGCTTCAACATCGCCCCGCCGCTGAACAGTTGCAGCATGTCGACCAGCCCGCCGCCGGTGCCGCTCAGGCATCGCCGTACCGCGGTCACGTCCACACCGGGCGAGGGCAGGATCTGCCCGAACCGGAACAGGGCGATCAGTCCCAGGGTGAAGAGCAGCTTCCTGCGGAGATCGGGTACGCGGAAGGCGCGGAGGAGAGCGGTCGGCATGCGCCGAGTGTGTCCGCGCGGCCCGGGGCGGGTCGTCCGCTCACCGGAGGCATCGCCGTACGCGGATCCGCGTAGTCCGCGACGTGCGCGGTCATGCGGACCCGCCACCGTGCCGGCACGGCCGGGCGGCTCGGACGGCTCGGGCGGCTCGGGCGGTTCAGGTGGGTCGGGCGGTTCAGGTGGGTCGGGCGGATCGGACGGCTCAGGCGGTTCAGGCGATTCAGACGGCTCGGACAGTTCAGGGGGCTCGGGCGGTTCAGGCGGTGACGTACGCCCCCGCTCGTGCCGCCGCCATGGCGGCCGTGGCGGCGCGGTCGGCCGCGGCGTCGTCGAGCGGGTCGCCGCTGGCCAGCAGCCGGTAGTAGAGGGGGGCCGAGACGGCGCGGATCACCTCCGCCGGGTCGGTGCCGGCCGGCAGCTCCCCGCGTTCGACGGCCAGGACGACGCACGGGGCCCACTCCCCGATGCGGGTCGCGTAGAAGCGGCGCAGGGCCTCCGCGGTGCGCCCGTCGCAGGCGGCGGCGGCGATCACCGCCCTGAACAGGGCGCCCTGGCGCGGATCGGTCAGGGTCTTCACCACGAGCCGGGCATTGGCCCTGAGGTCCCCGGCGAGCGAGCCGGTGTCCGTGCGGGGCAGGGACTGCTCGGCCATGTCGGCCAGCAGGTCGGTGACGAGGCCGGTCGGCGTGCCCCAGCGCCGGTAGACGGTCGTCTTGCCCACCTCCGCGCGGCGGGCGACGTCGGCGAGGTCGAGCAGGTGGAAGCCGTGCTCCGCCAGGGCGTCCCCGGCCGCCCGCAGCACGGCCGCCCGGACGCGGGCGGTCCGTCCGCCGGGCCGTACGGTGCCCGGCTCGACCCGGTCGGTTTCCGTGCGCTCGGCTTCCGTGCGGCCAGCGGTCATAACGGGACTCCTGTTCCATTACGGGGCGGTCGTCTGTTACCGTTCTCTCATTCTAACGGAACTATTGTCCCGTTAATGGTCGTGTCCTCAGGAGGGGATCCCCATGTCCATGCTCGACCGAGCCGCATCCACCCAAGATGAACCCGTCCGGAGTGAACCCGACCGGAGTGAACCCGGCCGGCCGGGATCCGGCCGGACGGTCCGCATGACCGGACGGCAGAAGCTGGTGCTGGCCCTGCTGCTCGGCGCCCAGTTCATGATCGCCGTGGACTTCTCGATCCTGAACGTCGCGCTGCCCGCCGTCGGCGCGGGCCTCGGCTTCTCCCTGGCGGACCTCCAGTGGGTGGCCACCGCCTTCGCCCTGGCCGCGGCCGGATTCACGCTGCTGTTCGGCCGGATCGCCGACCTCGTCGGCCGCAAGCGCCTGTTCCTGGCCGGCATGGCAGTCCTCGGCCTGGCCTCCGCCCTGGGCGGCTTCGCCACCTCGCCCGGGGTGCTCCTGGTCGCCCGGGTACTGCAGGGGCTGGCCACCGCGGCCGTCACCCCGGCGGGGCTCGCCCTGCTGACCACGGCGTTCCGGGAGGGGCCGCTGCGGGAACGGGCCCTCGGGCTCAACGGCGCGCTGATGTCGGCCGGGTTCACCGCCGGGGCCATCCTCGGCGGCCTGCTCACCGACCTGCTCTCCTGGCGGTGGGCCTTCCTCGTCAACGTTCCCGTCGCCGCGCTCGTCGTCGCCCTGGCGCCGTCCGTGATCGACGACTCACGGCCGTCCGAGCGCCCGCGACTCGACCTGCCCGGCGCCGTGACCGTCACCGGCGGGCTGCTCCTGCTGGTCTACGGCCTCACCCGGGCGGGCGCCTCGGGCTGGGCCTCTCCGCTCACGGTGGCCGCGCTGGCCGCCGGGGGCGCGCTGCTGATCGGATTCTGGTTCGTCGAGAGGCGCTCGGCCGCGCCGCTGGTGCCGCCCGCCGTCATGCGGCGCCGGAGCGTCGTCTGGGGCAACGCCGCCGGGCTGGTCGCCTTCGCCACCGAGACCTCGCTCGTCTTCCTGCTCACCCTCTACCTGCAGGAGGTCCTCGGCTACTCCCCGATGGCCACCGGCCTGGCGTTCGGGGTCCTGGGCGTCGGCACCGTGCTCGGCGGGACCCTCGGCGGCAGGGTGGTCGGCCGGTTCGGCGCCCGCGCGACGATCGCCGGCGGCGGAGTCGTCCAGGCCGCGGCGACCCTCTCGCTGGTGGCGCTCGGCGCCTCCGGCTCCTGGATCTGGCTGCTGCTCGCCGCGACCTTCGTCGGCGGCGTCGGCAACATGCTGATGATCGTCGGGTTCATGGTCGCCGCCACGTCCAGTCTGCCCGACTCCGAGCAGGGGATGGCCACCGGCCTGGCCACGATGACCCAGCAGGTCGGCATCACCCTGGGCATCCCGGTCATGAGCGCCGTCGTCACCGCCCGGACGGCCGTCCTGGGGGAGACCGGGCCGGCGGCCGTCCTGTCCGGCGTCTCGCTCGCCGTCCTCGTCAACGCGGCGCTGGTCCTGGCCGGGGCGCTGCTCGCAGGGACGTTCCTGGCCCCGCGGCGGCGCGGAGACCGGCCGGCGACCGGTGCCGGGACCGGCGCTTGAGCGTCGCGGGCGTGCCCGCCCGGCCGCGGGGGGCCCACGGGAGGGCGGGCACGGGACGAGCCGTCGGGACAGGCCCGCGGGCGGCGGCGCCGGGAGGTCCGGTGCCGCGCCGGTTCCGGGGAACCTGACGTCGGGCGGCAGGTACGGGCGGTAGCGTCGCCCGCGAGCTCTTCGAGAGGAAGGCGGTCCGATGCGGTACGTGGCGCTGTTGCGCGGCATCAACGTCAGCCCCGCGACCACGGTCGCGATGTCCGATCTCCGTGCACTGCTGGAGGGGCTCGGCCACACCGGCGTGCGGACCCATCTCCGGAGCGGGAACGCCCTGTTCGTCCCGGCGGAGAGGCGGCCCGAGGCGGAGAGGCGGCCCGAGCGGGTCGCCGCGGAGATCGAGCGGCGGATCACCGCGGAGCTGGGGCTGTCGGTGGCCGTCATGGTGCGGACGGCCGTGGAACTGCGCGCCGTGGTCGAGGAGAACCCGCTGGAGGTACGGGATCCGGCCAGGTTCGGGGTGTTCTTCCTGCCGGAGGCCCCCGACCGGAAGGTGCTCGCTGCCCTGGACCCGGCCGAGTACGCGCCGGAGGAGATGGCGGTGGGCAGGCGCGAGCTCTACGTGTACTTCCCGGACGGCCTGCGCCGTCCGAAGCTGCCGCCCCTGCTGGAGAAGCGGTCGAACACGCAGGCCACGATGCGCAACTGGAACACCGTCACGAAGCTGCTGGCCCTCGCGGAGGAGTGACACCACCAGGCGCCCGCTGACATGGCCGGACGCCCGCCGACCCGGATGCCCGCCGATCCGGCCGGACGGCGGGGCATGGCCCGTGCCCGGATGAGCCATGGGCGGATGAGCCACGGGCGGAGGACCCACGGGCGGAGGACCCACGGGCGGAGGACCCACGGGCGGACGGACCCACGGGCGGACGGACCGCTGCCGGGCCGCGTCGGGGGAAACTATTCGCTCAATGTATACAGTGAATGTATAGTCGCGATCATGTCGACCGGACATGTCCTGCTCGGGCTGCTCAGTGAGCGGCCCAAGCACGGCTACGAACTCAAGAAGGAACACGACCAACGTCTCCCCGGCGCCAAACCGCTCGCCTACGGGCAGGTCTACGCGACCCTGCAGCGGCTGGAGCGTGACGGTTTCACCGAGGTGACCGGGACGGCCCAGGAGGGCGGCCCGGAACGCACGGTCCACACGATCACCGGGGCCGGGCGGGCCGAGCTGGACCGGTGGCTGGCGGAGACCGAGACGCCCGCGCCGTACGTCGCGAGCCCGCTGTTCGCGCGGGTGGTGGTGGCGACACTGGCGGGCGGGACGGCCGAGGACTACCTGCTCAGGCAGCGCGCCGCCCACCTGGCGCGGATGCGGGAGCTCACCGCTCAGAAGGCGTCGGGGCCGCCCGCCCAGGTGCTGGCCGCCGACTACGCGCTCCAGCACCTCGACGCCGACCTGCGATGGATCGAGACGGCGCTGGAACGGCACACCGTGCTGATGGGAGAGACCGATGCTTGAGGCGCGAGCGTTGCGCAAGTCCTTCGGCCGGACCACGGCGCTGGACGGCGCGTCCGTGGAGATCGGGGAGGGTGAGGTCGTCGCCGTCACCGGCCCGAGCGGCTCCGGCAAGTCCACTCTGCTGCACTGCCTGGCCGGGATCGTCCGCCCCGAGGCCGGGGAGGTCCTGTTCGCCGGGCGGCGTCTCGACACCCTCGACGAGGACGCCCGGACGAGGCTGCGCCGGGAGAACTTCGGCGTCGTCTTCCAGTTCGGCGAACTGGTGCCCGAGCTGACCGCGGAGGAGAACGTCGTGCTGCCGCTGCTGTTCGGCGGGCGAGGACGTCAGGAGTCCCTGGAGGCCGCCCGTGCCTGGCTGGAGCGGCTGGACGTGGCGGGCTGCGCCCGGCAGCGGCCCGCGGAGCTGTCCGGGGGCCAGCTCCAGCGGGTCGCGGTGGCCCGCGCGCTGGCCGCCGAACCGCGGGTGGTCTTCGCCGACGAGCCCACCGGCGCGCTCGACTCGCTGGCCGGGGAACGGGTGATGGGCGAGCTCGTCGGCGCGGTCAGGGAGAGCCGGGCGACGCTGGTGGTCGTCACCCACGACAACCAGGTGGCCGCCTACGCCGACCGGGAGATCGCGCTGCGGGACGGCCGGGTCGTCGCGGGCGCGACCGCCTCGGCGCGGGAGACGCCGGCGGACAGGGCGCCGGAAGAGGAACCGGCGGAGACGCCGGGAGAGGCCGCGGGCGGAGCGCCGGCGACCGGCGGGGTGAGCCGGTGATCACCGTGATCCGGATGCTCAGCCGGGGAAGGTCCAGCCGCGAGCGGACACGCGGACGTCTGATGGCCGCGGGAGCGGCGCTCGCGACCGTCCTGCTGTGCCTGGCACTGCACCTGACGGCGTTCCGGCTCGACGAGCGGCGCGGGAGTCTCGGCGTCCTCACCGAGAAGGAGCCGCGGCTCGTGGTGGCGCTCACCCTGGCGCTGCTGGCCGTACCCGCCGTCGCGTTCCTCTACCAGGTGAGCCGCCTGACGACCGCGGCCAGGGAACGGCGGCTGGCCGCGCTCCGGCTGGCCGGGGCCACCCCACGCGAGGTACGGCTCGTCGGGGCGGCCGAGAGCGGACGGTCGGCGCTGGTGGGCGGATCGCTCGGCGTCGCGGTCTACCTGCTCGCCGCCCTGGTGGCGAGATGGTCGCTGGGCGACGTCGTACCGGTGCGTCCGCTGCTCTGGACGCCGGTCGTGCTCGCCGCGGTCGTGCTCGGCGGCGTGTGGTCCGGCCTGCTGGCGGGCCGGCACGTGATCGCCTCCCCGCTCGGCGTGGTACGGCGGGCCCGGCCGCGGGGACCGAGGGCACGCGACCTCGGGCTCGTCGCGCTGGGCGCCGCCCTGTTCGCGTCCGCGCTCCTCAGCAGGGGCCGTTTCCTCCTCGGGGGCAAGTACGGCGCGGCCGTGGCCATCGCCGCCGGGGCGGTGCTGCTGCTCTTCGGACTGGTGCTGGCCACCGCGTGGCTGGTCGGGAGGGCCGCCCGCCGGGCCGGGCGGACGGCCGCCCGCCGGACCGGGCGTGGGACGTCGGCGCCCGAGACGCTGCTGGCCGCGCGGATGGTCGAGGCCGACCCCCGGGCGTGGGCCCGCGCGCTGTCGGTGGTCGGGCTGACGGTGTTCTTCGGCGCGGCCGTGGCCGCCAACCAGACGCTCACCGTGTTCCAAAGAGATCAGCTGACCGCCTTCCAGGCGACGGCCTACACGCTGATGTACCTCGCCCTGCTGGCGGCCATGGTCACCTCGGCCGGCGCCCTCGTGGTGCACCAGGCCGAGGAACTGCTGGACCACCGGAGGTCGTTCGCGGTCCTGGCCGCCTCCGGTGTCCCCGTCCCCGCGCTGGGGCGGGTCCTCACCCGGCAGGCGCTCATCGCGGCGCTGCCGGTGTGCGTGGTCAGCGCGGTCGCCGGGACGGGCGTCACGATCCTGGCCTTGGCCGACCTCTACCTTCGGAGACCCGGCGCGCTGGCCGCCTCCGTCGTGGCGGCGGCGGCGATGGCCGGGATCGGCGTGCTGGCCGCCGTGCTGGTGGCGGGGGCCGCGCGGCCGATCCTGCGCCGCTGGGTCCGTCCGGAGGAACTGCGCGCCGGCTGAACCGGTGATCCCGGGCCCTTTCGAACGGTCCCGGGATCACTGCGCCGGAAGGCGCCGCCCGGCCGGGATTTCCCGTACCTCCTTGCGGGCCGGGCGCGTAAAGTGTCAGTCTCATTACCGTCAGTGATAGGTCATGTCCGGGCGGAGGCGAGCGCGGCCCGCCGGGCGAAGGTCCAGGAGCACGAGAGTAGGCGCCCACATGCAGGCTTTCACGCTGCCCGACTTCTACATGCCGTACCCGGCGAGACTGAGCCCCCATCTGGAGCGCGCCCGGGAGCACAGCACGGACTGGGCCCGGCGGATGGGCATGCTCGACGCCCCCCGGCCCGGCGGCGGCGTCGTCTGGGACGAGGAAGCGCTGGCCCGCATGGACTACGCGCTGATGTGCGCCTACACCCACCCCGACTGTGACGGCCCCACCCTCGACCTGGTCACCGACTGGTACGTCTGGGTGTTCTTCTTCGACGACCACTTCCTGGAGCACTTCAAGTACTCCCGTGACCTCACCGGGGCCAAGGCGTACCTCGACCGCCTGGAGCTGTTCATGACCGCCGGCGGCGAGACGCCGCCGGAGCCCGCGAACCCGGCCGAGGCGGGCCTCGCCGACCTGTGGGAGCGCACGGTCCCGGCGATGTCCGAGGGGTGGCGGCGGCGCTTCGTCACCAGCACGCACAACCTGATGGTCGAGTCGATGTGGGAGCTGGACAACATCGACCGCGGCCGGATCGCCAACCCGATCGAGTACGTCCAGATGAGGAGGCGGGTCGGCGGGGCCCCGTGGTCGGCGAACCTCGTCGAGTACGCCTCCGGCGCGGAGATCCCCGAAGCCTTCGCCGAGGCGAGGCCGATGCGGGTGCTGTCGGACACGTTCTCCGACGCCGTGCACCTGCGCAACGACCTGTTCTCCTACCAGCGCGAGGTCCAGGAGGAGGGCGAGAACTCCAACGCGGTGCTGGTCTTCGAGCGGTTCTTCGGCTGTTCCACTCAGGAGGCCGCCGAGCTGGTCAACGACCTGCTGACCTCGCGGTTGCAGCAGTTCGAGAACACGGCGCTGGCCGAGGTCCCGTCGCTGCTGTCCGAGCACTCCGCGTCCCCGTCCGAGGCGGTCGCGGTGGCGGCCTACGTCAAGGGGCTTCAGGACTGGCAGTCCGGTGGGCACGAGTGGCACGCGCGGTCCAGCCGTTACATGAACGACGCCACGGCCACCGCCACCGCCACCGCCTCCGACGTCCCCGCCTCCGGCGCCTCCGGCGCCTCCGGCCCGGGTGCCGGCTCCGGTTCCGGTGTCGCCTCCGGGCTCATCGTCCCCGACCCGGGAACCGCATCCGGCCCCACCGCACCCGTCCCGGCCGCCGTGCCGGGCGGGCCGGCCGGTCTCGGCACCTCCGCCGCCAGGCTCGCGCCCTCCCAGGGACGGCTCGGGCTGCGGACCCGGGCGCGTCAGCACTCCTTCGCGCCGTTCCGCCCGGTGGGGCACCTGCCGCTGCCCGCCCTGCCCATGCCGTACGCGGTCCGTACCAGCCCCCACCTGGACGCCGCCCGGCGTCACGCGGTCGGCTGGGCCAGGGGGATGGGCATGTTCGACTCCGTGCCGGGGGTGGAGGCCGGTGGGATATGGGACGAGCGGCGTTTCCGCGGCTTCGACTTCCCGCACTGCGCCGCCATGATCCACGCCGACGCGACCCCCGGGCAGCTCGACCTGTCGTCCGACTGGCTGGCCTGGGGGACGTACGGCGACGACTACTTCCCCGTGGTGTTCGGCGCGACCCGCGACCTCGCGGCGGCGAAGCTCTGCGACGAGCGGCTGCGCCTGTTCATGCCGCTGGACGACGGCGAGGCCGTCCCCGAGCCGGTGAACCCGATCGAGGCGGGCCTCGCGGACCTGTGGCGGCGTACGGCGGGGCCGATGACGGCCGATCACCGGCGGCGGTTCCGCCGGGCGGTCGAGGACATGACCTCCAGCTGGCTGTGGGAGCTGGCCAACCAGGCCCAGAACCGCGTCCCCGACCCGGTCGACTACATCGAGATGCGCCGCAGGACGTTCGGGTCGGACATGACGATGAGCCTGGCCCGGCTCGCGCACTCCGACGCGGTGCCCGAGGAGATCTACCGGACGCGGACCATGCGCGAGCTGGACACCGCGGCGCAGGACTACGCCTGCTTCACCAACGACCTGTTCTCCTACCAGAAGGAGGTCGAGTTCGAGGGCGAGTTCCACAACATCGTCGTGGTGGTGGAGCACTTCCTCGGGGTGGACCGGCTCATCGCCCGGGACGTCGTGGCCGACCTGATGGAGGCGCGGATGCGGCAGTTCGAGCACATCGTCGCCGAGGGGCTTCCCGCCCTGTTCGACGACTTCGAGCTCGACGAGACGGCCCGCCGGATCCTCACCCGTCACGCCGACGACCTCAAGGAGTGGATGTCCGGCATCCTGGAGTGGCACCGCCGGTGCGCCCGGTACACCGAGGCGGAGCTGCTCCGTCACCGGTTCACCGCCACGACCGGCTTCCCGTTCGCGCCGACCGGGCTCGGCACCTCCGCGGCGCGGCTCGCGGCGGCCGCCGTCCGCTGACCGCCACGGGGTTCCGTACGGCCGCCGCACGTCCCGACGCGGCCGTACGGTCCTCGATGCGACGGCCGCCGCGGGGCACTCCCAGGCCGTACGGCCCTCAGACGCGGTGACCGCGGCGGCGTGCTCCCGGCCGGACGCCGGGCCCGCGTACGGCGACGCGGGCCCGGCGCGCACCCCGGACCGGTTCCCGGCTCACCGCGCGGAGACCATGGGGAGACCGCTCAGCTCTCCGCGCAGAAGTCCTTCCAGGCGCCGATGCCGGCCGGGTCGGTGAGCCGGTAGTCACCCGACGGCCAGTTCACGTTGAACCAGAGATTCCACAGCGAACCGCTGTCCTTCAGGTACGTGTTCATCGCGCGGATCCAGGCCGCGCGCCGCGTGCCGTCGTCGCCCTTCGCGATCGCCGAGCCCATCTCGGCCACGCCGAACGGCAGGTTCACGCTCTCGCTGACCCGCACCATCTCGGCGAGCAGTTTCGCCGGTTCGGTGTAGACACCCTTGGAAGCCGCCGAGGGATGGTTGTAGACGTCCCAGCCGAGCGCGTCGAGCACCCCGTCCCCGGGATAGTAGTCCCGCCAGTCGCGGCCGGACGCGTCCGTGAGGCTCCACTGCATCAGGACCATGGTGGCGTGCAGCCGCGGGTTGTCCGCCGCCTTGGCGAGCGCGCTCAGGTGCTTCCACGCGGCCCTGTACTCGGACGCGCTGAACTCACCGTCGCGGATGTTGTCCTCGGGCTCGTGGTAGTAGACCCAGTAGACATCGCGGTCGCGCGGTGCGCCGGCGAACCATGCCCGCATCCGGGCGTCGTAGGTTCCCTTGAGGTGGTCCTTCGCGTTCCCCTTGAACGACACGACGACCGGCCGGGTGCCGACGTTCAGCTTCCCGGGCCAGGCGTCGGGCAGGCCGGTGTAGAAGATCCGCACCATGTCGAGGCCGCCGAAGAGTTTGTTCATCCGGTCGAACGCCTGCTGCTGCGTCTCGTTCGCCTCCTTGCCGATCGACGCGCCGCACAGGGACGTTGCGGCGGCGGTGTCCCCGTAGCCGATGACCAGGCGCGGGCCGTCGGCCCCGTGCTCACGGCTGTGGAAGGAGGCCGCGGAGCCGGAGGTCGGATCGGTCAGCGCGAAGGAGACGGTGCTCGAACCCCTCAGCGATTCGGGCGCCACGTTCACGGAGATCGTCTCGGTGCCCTGCGAGCTGATCTGCGCCTTGCCGGCCGCCGCGCCGAGGGCCGGCCTGCCGCTGTAGGTCGTGGCCTCCGACCAGGAGTCGTCCGCGACCGTGTTCAGGCGGACCTCGCCGGGCTGCTGGTCGAGCTTGGCGAAGTCCAGCTGCAGCCGCGCCGATGTGATCGTCTTCCCCTTGGGGGTCGCCGGTACGGCGAACCTGACGAGCGCCTCGGAATGCCAGCTCGCCCAGTTCGCCGCCGTGATCTTCGTGGCCGAGCCGTAGGCTGTGGCCGGCTGCTCCTGGACGACGTAGGTGTCGGCGCTCGCCGGAACGGTCACCGAGCCGCCCGCCGTCGCGGTCGTCGTGCTCGTGTGCCGCTGGGCGGGAGGGACCGCCCCGGCCTGGGCGGTCGTCGCGGGGACGACCGACAGGGCGATCACGATCGGGGCGATCACCCGTGCGACGCGCCGTGGCATCCCCACGTGCCGGCTCTCCCGGCGATCGTCGTCTTCCTTCGGCACACTGCTCTCCTCGTTTCCCGGTCCGTCCCGCGCGTGAGCCGCCGCGCGGCACGGGCCGGCGGCGGTGCCGGGACGGAGAGTTCCGGGGCACGCTAGCAACGCCGGGGAAGACCGGAACAGGCTTTTCAGCGGAGGCTGAAACCCGTCGTGAAAGGCACGCCGGAACCCCGGACATGGCGCGTTCCACGTCCGGGATCCGGCGGTCCCTGGCACGCCTGAGGTTCCGGCGGACGTGCCCGGCGGTCCCGGGTACGCCCGGACGGGCTCGGGACGATGGCGCCTCGGCGCTCAGTCGCGGGTCATCGCGTCCAGGGTCTCGGTCATGTGCTTGCGCAGCTCGCCCAGCCGTACGTCGAGGATGACCGAGGCGATCTCCGGGTTGCCCTGGATCATCTCGCGCAGGCCGCTGTTGCCGGGGCCGTGCTCGAAGCTGTGGCGCACGACGGTCCGGCCCGGCTCCTCGGCCGGCTCCAGGTCGTAGCGCCACCGGGAGGAGGGGCGCTCCGGGTCGCCCGCGCGGTCGAGCACCGACCAGGCGAACGAGCGGGGGCGGTCGGCCTCGGTGACCACGGACGTCACCGTCCACACCCGGTCCTGGCGGCGGTTGCGCCCCTCGAACCGCGCCCCGACGCGCGGCGCGGCGTCGTCGGCGTCCAGCCAGGCCAGGTGCTCGCACTCCGGGCTCCAGTCGGCGATCCGCGGCACGTCCGTGATGAGGTCCCACAACCGCTCCGGAGGCAGGCCGACGGTGGTCTCGATCTCCACCCTGGCTCCCGTGACGCCGTGGTCTTCCATTCCCGCCTCCGCGTGCTCGCGGCACCTCGCCGGGTGCCCGCCGCCGGTCTCACCGACGACTCCGTCATCGTCACCTCACACGATGGACGATCGGGCCGCCGGTGCCCACCCCTGTCCCGGTCAAGGGTAGGGAAGGACGGACCGCCCCGCCGTGGCGTCGCGGCCCGCCTCGCCGTACCGCCGCTCCGGGCCCCGGGATGCCGCGCCGGGCGGCCCGCCGTGCCGGCGGGGGTCAGGAGGAGGACCGGACGACCAGTTCGGTGGGGAGGATCATCGAGGACGAGGGGCCGCCGCCGATCTGGCGCAGGAGCAGGCGCACCGCCGCCAGGACCTGGTCCGTCCACGGGACGCGCACCGTGGTCAGCGAGGGAACGGTGTAGGCGGCGTCCTCGTCGTCGCCGAACCCCACGACCGCGACGTCCCCGGGCACCCGCAGCCCGGCCTCCCGCAGCGCGTGCAGGGCGCCGGCCGCCATCAGGTCGCCGGCCACGAAGACCGCGTCCAGCGACGGGTCCGCGGTGAGCAGTTCGCGCATGGCGGCGGCCCCCGAGGCGCGGCAGAGGTCGCCGACCGCGTCGGCGGACCGGAACCCTGTGTCCCGCAGGGCGTCCCGGTAGCCGTCGAACCGGTCCCTCGCGGCGGCGAGGTCCACCGGCCCGCGGATCGTCGCGATCCGCCGCCGTCCCCGGCCGAGCAGGTGCCCGACCGCCGCCGCGGCCCCGCCCGCGTCGTCGGTCCCGGCGTACGGCAGTGCCACCGCGGCCGGCGGCCTGCCCAGAGACACGACGGGGACGCCCGTCCCGGCCAGCGCGCCGGGCAGCGGATCGGAGACCCGGGCGGGCAGCAGCAGGGCCCCGTCCGCGTGCCCGGCGGACAGATGGCGCTCCACCCGGCTCCGGTCCGCGGGGGAGCCGGCGAACATGAGCGTGACCCGTTTGCCCGCCCGCTCCAGCTCCCGGCCCGCCGCGTCCACGGCCGCGGCGAACAGCGGGTCTCCCGCGCGGGCGCCGCCCGGGACGACCAGCGCGATCGACTCCGTGCGCCGGGTCACCAGGCTCCGGGCCGCCGAGTTGGGCACGTAGCCGAGTTCGGTGACCGCGTTCATGACGACCTCCCGGAACTCCGGGCTGACCGCGGCCTCGCCGTTGATCACCCGAGAGACGGTCGACCTGGACACGCCCGCCCGGGCGGCCACCTCCTCCAGGGTGGGACGCCGGGCCCGCCCGGCGCGCAGCCCGTTGTTCCGGATGACGTCGCGGAACCACAGCGCGCTGTCCTTGGGCAGCCGGCGCTGGGTGACGAAGTCGACGTGCACGATCCCGAAGCGCTTGCCGTACCCCTCGGCCCACTCGAAGTTGTCCAGCAGCGACCAGACGAGATACCCGCGCAGGTCGGCTCCGGCGTCGACGGCGGCGTGCGCGGCCCGCAGGTGGCCCTCCAGGAAGGCGGTCCTGTCGGCGTCGTGCACGTGCTCGCCGGAGACCGTGTCCTCGAAGGCGGCGCCGTTCTCGGTGACGAGCAGACCGGCCTCGGGGTAGTCGCGGGCGAGGCGGACGAGCAGGCTGGTGAGGCCCGTGGGGACGATCGGCCAGCCCATGGCGGTCGTGGGGGCGTAGGAGTCGCCGAACCGGATGCCCTCGGTGCCGGGATAGGCCGGGTTGGCCGCCTCGCCCGGCTCGGCGCTCACCACGCAGGGGGTGTAGTAGTTGACCCCGAGCAGGTCGGGCGGCTGGTTGACGGTCTCCAGGTCGCCGTCGCGGATGTGCCCGAGGCCGGCGACCCGCTCCATGACGTCCAGGACGGCGGCGGGATACTCCCCGCGCAGCACCGGATCGAGGAACTGCCGGTTTATCAGGCAGTCGACGAGGTCCACCGCCGCGGCGTCCTCGGCGGAGAGCGCCGCCTCGGGGTCGTCCAGCCGTCCGGGGGTCGTCACGGGGGCGAGGTTCAGCGTCAGGGCGATCTCCCGGGCGCCCGCGTCGCGCAGCGCCCGGGCGCCCAGCCCGTGGGCGAGCAGCAGGTGGTGGGAGGCGTGGAAGGCGTCCCGCCAGGACGCTCGGCCCGGCGCGTGCGCGCCGATGCCGTACCCGAGGACGGACGCCACCCAGGGCTCGTTGACCGTGATCCACGTGCCGACGCGGTCGCCCAGCCGGTCGTGCACGATCCGCGCGTAGTCGGCGAACCGGTGGGCCGTGTCGCGGTCCGTCCAGCCGCCGCGTTCCTCCAGCGCCTGGGGCAGGTCCCAGTGGTACAGCGTCACGTAGGGGGAGACGTCGGCCGCGAGCAGCTCGTCCACGAGACGGTCGTAGAAGTCGAGCCCGGCGGTGTTGACGGGGCCGGAGCCGGTCGGCTGGATCCGCGGCCACGCCACCGAGAAGCGGTAGGCGCCCAGGCCCAGCTCCCGCATCAGGCGGACGTCGTCGCGGTAGCGGTGGTAGTGGTCGCAGGCCATGTCGCCGGTGTGGCCGCCCGCGACGCGCCCGGGGGTGTGGGCGAAGACGTCCCAGATCGACCTGCCGCGGCCGTCCTCCTCCGCCGCCCCCTCGACCTGATAGGCGGCGGTCGCGGCCCCCCAGACGAAGCCGTCGGGGAAGGACAGCGTCCTCCCGGCGATGGCGGTGAACGTCCCGGTCATCGTTACCGGCCCCCTGTCGTGTGAGGGTACGGCGCCGCCGCCGTCCCCGTCGTCGCGGACACCTGAATCATCGGGGTGGCGGGTGCCCGGCGTCGAACGGTGATACCGCCGCGGCCTCAGGATCCTGGCGCGGGACCCGTCACGGCCCTCGGGGCCCGCCGCGCCCGCCGTTCCCACCGCGTGCCGTCGTGGTGCCGTATGGAGTGGAAAAAGCGATTAATCAATAAGGATTATTTAAATGGAGGATCTGTCTTATGTGTCGTTCTTTCCGCGCCGGGCATACGGCTTCCAGGGGGCGTACGGCGGAAAAGCCGTGCGATCAGGGGGAGTGTGAGACATGACAGTCACCGGCATCATCAGTGCCATCATCATCGGGGCCATCATCGGCGCTCTCGGCCGGCTCATCCTGCCGGGAAAGCAGAACATCCCCATCTGGCTCACGGTCGTGATCGGCATCATCGCCGCATTCATCGGCTCCGGGATCGCCAGGGCCATCGGGGTCGGCACGACGAGCGGCATCGACTGGATCGAACTGATCCTTCAGGTCGTCGTGGCCGCGCTGGGCGTCTTCCTGATCGCCAGCGTGTACGGCAGGCGCGGCGGCGTCCGCTGACGCCCCGGGCGAAGCCGTCCCGGGGACCGGCACGGGCCGGGGACACGCCGCACGAGCGGCCGTGTCCCCGGCCCGTGCC
>NZ_JBVJKQ010000011.1:0-198583 GCF_055585205.1 Streptosporangium sp. NPDC053982 | reverse complement strand
CGTGCCGTCGGAAGCCCGTGCCGTCGGAAGCCCGTGCCGTCGGAAGCCCGTGCCGTCGGAAGCCCGTGCCGTCGGAAGCCCGTGCCGTCGGAAGCCCGTGCCGTCGGAAGCCCGTGCGGACGAGGAGTGGCAGCCCGTCGAGGAGTGGCGGCCCGTCGAGGGGCGGCGGGCGTCATTTGAGCGGGTCGTGGCCCCAGTTCATCAGGGAGTGCCGCCACCGGGTGTCCGTGACGTCCCCCGACGGGCGCTGCGCGAGGTGACGGTGGACGTACCCGGTCACCTTCCGCATGTGGGCGTAGTCGTCGTCGGACAGGTCGCCCTTCTTCTTGCGGAGGATCTCGGTGATGCGGCGGCCGGACTCGTGTCCCGTCGACTCGCCGCCCCCCGACCTGTCGCCGGCGGCCTCGGACTCGGAGGTGCGCAGCCAGCGTTCCAGTTCGGCGGCGGTCATGTTGACCGCCTCGCCGAACTCGGCGGAGATCCGCTTCCGGTCCGCGACCATGTCAGCCCCTCCTCCGCAGCGCCGACGGCCGGTGCACGGCGCTCCTGCCGCTCTCGTCGCTGCGGACCAGGTACCGCGGCTCGTCGGGTGAGGCGTCGACGACGCGCCCGGCGGCCTCCGTCCTCTCAGTGATCTTCTTCTCCACCTTCCCCGAAACGGTGGAGCCGTGGCTGTTCCAGGTGACCTCGTCACCGACGGACAACTCGTCCGCGCCGTGTTCCCCGCCCTGTCCCGAGCCGTGTTCCTCGCTGTGCTCCTCGCGCATACGGAACCCGTACCCCTTCCGGCGGACCGGACGGTCAACGGACCGGCACGGGCCGCCATACCTTCCCACCGGCCGGGGCGCGCCGGGTCAGTCGCGTTCCCGCTTCTCGAACCTGCGGACCTCCGCGCGCTCCTCCTCGTCGAACTTGCGGGTGTCGCGGGGCTCGACGTACGGCTCGGCGTCGGCCGGGACGCCCGCCTCGATGGCGCGCTCGCGGGCGAGTTCGGCGTCGAACTCCACGCCGAGCAGCACGGCGATGTTCGTGATCCACAGCCAGATCAGGAAGACGATGACCCCGGCCAGGGCGGCGTAGGTCTTGCTGTAGGAGCCGAAGTTGGCCACGTAGAACGCGAACGCCGCGGACGCGACGATCCACAGCACGACGGCCAGCAGGCTGCCGGGGGTGATCCAGCGGAAACCGGGGTGGGAGACGTTGGGGGCCGCCCAGTACAGCAGGGCCAGGACCAGCGCCACGACGAGCACCAGGACCGGCCACTTGACGATGCTCCAGACGGTCAGGGCGGTCTCACCGATGCCCAGGAGCCTCCCCGTCTGCTGGGCGAGCGACCCGGTGAACACGACGGAGACCGAGCCGGCCGCCATCAGGAGCACCAGGACCGCGGTGATGCCCAGCCGCAGCGGGAGGGTCTTCCAGACGGGCCTGCCCTCGGGCATCTCGTACATGACGTTGGCCGCCCGGATGAACGCCCCCACGTATCCGGATGCGGACCAGAGGGCGACGGCGATGCCCAGGATCGTGGTGATCCCGGCGGCGCCCTGGTTGCCCTGGAGCGCCTGGAGCACGGCGTCGATGGTCTGCCGGGCGGGACCGGGCGCGATGACGCTCAGGTTGTCGGTGAGCGCCTTGGTGGTGTTCTGGCCGAACAGCCCCAGCACGGACACCACGGCCAGCAGCGCCGGGAAGATCGACAGCACCGCGTAGTAGGTGAGCCCGGCGGCCCAGTCGGTGAGGTTGTCCTGCTGGAACTCCTTGACGGTGCGCTTGAGCACGCCCCACCACGACCGCTTGGGAAGCTCGGACGGGCTCTGGGGAGCCGGCCCGTCCGCGGTGCCGGGGTCGCGGGCCGCGTTCCGGTCGTCGTGGCGTGGGGTGTCGTGCTGGATCATCGCGCACCGTTCTCTTGACGCAGCTTACGATTGCCCGCCGCCGCCCTCCCCTGCCGGGGAGGGCGGCGGCGACGGCGTTCACTCATGAGGCGTCCTCCCGGGCGCCTGACCAGGCGCCCTCCCGGGCGTCCTCGCCGGGCGTCCTCCCGGGCGCCCGTCAGACCCCGTGGGAGGAGCGGGCCGTGTCGGTCACCTGGTGGGCCTGCTCGCGGGCGTGGTCGCCGGTGGCCCTGGCCGCCTCACCGGCGGTGTCCCTGACCTGGCCGACGGCCTCCTGAGCGACCTGCTTGGCCTCCTCGCCCAGCTGCTGGGCCGACTCGCGCACCGCCTCCTTGACCGGCTCGATCATGTCGCCGGCCTGCTCCTTGACCTGCTGGGCCGCCCGCTGCTCGGCCTCGGTCGCCGGGATGAGGGCTGCGGCGAGCAGCCCGGCGCCGAAGGCGATCAGACCGGCGGCCAGCGGGTTGCCCTGGGCGCCGCGCATCGCCTGCTCCGGCGCCTCGCGGACCATCTCGGTGGCCTGCTGTGCGCCGTGCCTGACGGTGTCGGCGGCACCGGCGGCGGTCTCGCGGACGGTGCCGGCGGCGTCGGCGGCGGTCTCGCGGACACCGTGGACGGCGTGCCCGGCCTGGTAGCGAGCCTGGTGAGCGGCGTGGGTCGGGGTGCCCATCACCCGCTCGCGCACCGAGTAGAGCTTCTCACGCATGCGATCGGTCCTCCGTTGAATGATCCGCGACGGGCTCGTCCGGTCGGCCAGCCGATTCACGTCGGCGGCCAGCTCCGCCCTGGTGGCGGCGATCTCTCTTCTTATTTCGTCAGGTTCCGCGCCCATCGCGCATCCTCCTTGAGCGTCTCGACCGTCTGCTCGGGCTTGGGGGAGACCTCGCTCATCCGCTTGCGCCCGTTGGTGTACAGCACTCCGCCGACCACGGCCCACACGACCGCGACGATCAGGGCGGCCCAGCCCAGGGGCATGACGGCGCCCAGGCCGAACATGACCGTCAGCGACACGAAGAGGGCGGCCAGCAGGCCCGCCACCCCGGCGCCGCCGAGCATTCCGCCGGCCTTGCCGGCCTTGGCCGCCTCCTGGCGGATCTCGGCCTTGGCCAGCTCCACCTCCTGGCGGAAGAGCTTGGAGAGGTCCTCGCCGACCTCGCCGACGAGCTGTCCCAGCGACGGCTCGGCCGGTTCGTAGGCCGGTGAGGCCGGTTCGTAGGCGGGCGAGCTCACCGTGGCTCACCGTCCCAGGGGGTCGAGGGAGGGGTCTCGGACGGGTACTGCGTCGTCGGCGTCGTCGGCCGGGTCTGGGCCGACGAGGGGGACGACGGGTACGGCTCGGCCGAGCCGTAGGGGTCGGCGGTGGTGGAGGTGCCGTCCGTGGTGTACGGCTGGGCCGAGGGGTACTGCGTGCCGGTCGGCTGGGTGTACGACTCAGAGGGCTGTCCGTACGGCTGCGACGGCTGGGCGTACTGCTGCGGGCGGTAGCCGTCCTGGGCGCCGGGGTACGCCGTGCCGGAGGTGTCGTTCTGGGAGGCGGCCGTCGCCTTGGCCATCCGGCCGACGAGGAAGCCCGCGGCCACCGCGCCCATGAGGAACGCTCCAGGACGGCGGCGGGCGAAGCTCTGGACGTCCCGGACCACCCCGGCCAGGCCCTCCTGCTCCAGGTAGTCGGCCGCGCGGCGGCCGGTCCCGGCGACCTGGTGCACCGCGTTGGTCACCGGGGAGTCGGGCTTGGCGGCCTCGGTCATCGAGCTGAGGTCGTCGGCCCACTGGCGGATGCCCTGGGCGGCGCGCCGGCTCTGGTGCCTGCTCTGCTCGCCGACCCGGTCACGCAGCTGCCCGACGACGTTCTGCGCCTGGTACCGGGTCTCGTGGGCGACCGCGCGGGTCTGGTCCTTGGCGGTCCCGGCCACCTCTCCGACGGCTGCCTTGGCGTGTTCGGTCGTCGTGTGGGGCTGGTCGCCCGGCATGGAGCGCTCCCCCGTCCCGGCTGGGAATTCGTTCACCGATGCCTCCAAAGTCGTGCGCGTCTTCCGTGACACCGCCGCTACCCCCGTCGATTCAACACATTCATAAACGGCGATAAAGGGCTCTCGACCTGCCCCTCGGCATGAACGGTCGGTATCGGGCATCATCGACCACGAAAAACCACAAAAGGGATCCGCATTCCCATATCCCGGGCTTCCATGCGGGCCGACGGTTCGGCGCGGCCCGAAGAGTGGGGGCCATAAGGTGCCGCATATGAGACAGACCATGCCAACCCGGACGGAAGGCACGCAGGACCGGCTGGACCGGCGCGCGATGGCGGCGGCCGGTGTCACCGTGCTGCTGTGGGCCTCGGCGTTCGTCGGCATCCGCGGCGCGGCGCCGTACTTCTCCCCGGGGGCGCTCGCCCTGGGACGGTTACTGGCGGGCTCGGTGGTGCTGGGCGTCGTCCTGCTGGCGCGGCGCGAAGGGCCGCCGCCGCGGGCCGCCTGGCCGGGCGTCCTCGTCTCGGGGATCCTGTGGTTCGGCGCCTACACGGTCGCGCTGAACTGGGGCGAGCAGGAGGTCGACGCGGGCACCGCGGCGATGGTCGTGAACATCGGCCCGCTGCTCATCGCGCTCCTCGGCGCCCGGCTGCTCGGGGAGGGACTCCCGCCCCGGCTGCTGGCGGGCATGGCGGTGTCGTTCACCGGCGCGATCGTGGTCGGGGCCTCCATGTCCGGCGAGGGGCGGGCGTCGGTGACGGGCGTCCTGCTCTGCCTGGCCGCGGCGGTGACGTACGCGGTGGGCGTGCTGTCGCAGAAACCCGCGCTGCGCCACGCCTCACCGCTCCAGGTCACCGCGTTCGGCTGCTTCGTCGGGACGGCGGCGTGCCTGCCGTTCGCCGGGCAGCTCGTGTCGCAGGCCGCCAGGGCCCCGCTGGCGGCGACCCTGGACGTCGTGTACCTCGGCGTCTTCCCGACGGCGGTGGCCTTCACCACCTGGGCCTACGCCCTCGCCCGCACCACCGCGGGCAGGATGGGCGCCACGACCTACCTCGTCCCGGCGCTGGTGGTCCTGATGGCCTGGGCGGCGCTGGGGGAGATCCCCGGATGGCTGTCCCTCCTCGGCGGGCTGCTGTGCCTGGCGGGGGTGGCCGTCTCCCGGAGACGGGACCCGGGCGGTGACGCCGGACGGGTCCCACCGCGAGGGGGCCCGGCCGGGGCCGGGGCTGAGGTGCGACAGACCGGGACCGGGATCGGGGCCTGAGCCGGTGCGGCAAGCCGGGACCGGGGCCCGAGCCGTCAGGCCGGCGTCGAGACGCCGACGCCGCCCCGGGTGTGCGCGCCGTACCGCTCCTTCTCCGCGGCGAGGTCGAGCGGCCGGATGCGGCTGCGTCCGCGCAGCGTCTCCTCGGTGAGCAGGGCGGCCGGGACGAGCCAGGACACCTCGAACTCCAGCCCGTCGGGGTCCTTGGCGTACAGGGCCTTGGTCGTGGAGTGGTCGGAGGCGCCGGCCAGGGCGCCCAGCTCCGTCAGCTTGGCGGCGATCCGCTCCAGCTCCTCCAGGGTGTCGACCTCCCAGGCCAGGTGGTACAGCCCGACGGCGGAGCGACCGGCGGGCGAGGGGGCGGCCTGGTCGCCGACCTCGAACAGGCCGAGGTCGTGGTCGTTGGCGGAGCCTGCGGCCTGCAGGAACGCCGCGCCCCGCATGCCCATGACGACCTCGAAGCCGAGGGCCTCCCGGTAGAAGGCGACGCTGCGCTCGACGTCGCGCACGTACAGGACCGCGTGGTTGAGCCGCTGGACGGGCATGGCTCTCTCCTAAGAACTTGAACCTTCAACCAGATTACCTCCGCGAAGCTCAGGATCGCCCGGCGGGTCAGGGGGCGAGCGGGCGGGTGGCGGGGAGGTGGGGGGCGGGGTCGGCGAGGACGCGGTGGATGACCCGTCCGGCCCCGCCGAGGGTCGCGGCGTCGCCGCCGAGCCGGGAGACCGCCAGTTCGGGCACGGAGCGGCGCATCCCGGCCAGCCGGGTGGACATCGCCTCGCGGACCGGATCGGCGATCCACTCGAACAGCGGCGCGAAGATCCCGCCCAGCACGACCGTCCCGGGGTCCATCAGGTTGACCGCCGAGGTGAGGGCGACGCCCAGCGCCCGTCCGGCGCGCTCGCAGGCGCGCAGCGCGTCCGCCTCGCCGGCCCGGAGCCGGTCGGCCAGTTCGGGCACCCCGGCGGCGCCGGAGGCGCGGAGCAGGGCCTCCTGACCGGCGTACCGTTCCAGGCAGCCCCGCCCTCCGCAGCGGCAGTCCGGGCCGTCGGGGAAGACGACCACGTGACCCAGCTCTCCGGCCAGGCCGTGCGCGCCGCGGAACAGCTCGCCGCCGACCACCAGGCCGGCGCCGATGCCGGTCTCCCCCGACACGTGCAGGAAGTCGCCGGGCCCGCCGCCGAACCACAGCTCGCCCAGGGCGGCGAGGTTGGCTTCGTTCTCCACGGCGACCGGGAAGTCCAGCAGGTCGCCGGCCCGGACGCCGCGCCACCCGAGGTTGGGCGCGGTGTGCAGCAGCCCGCCGTCCACGGGCCCGGGGACGGCGAGCGTGGAGCCGACGACGGACAGGCCCGCCGTACGTGCTTCGTCCACAGCCCTGTGGGCAAGTTCTTGCAGATGGGCCATGGTTTCCACAGGAGGGCGGGACCGGTTGTCCACAGCCTGTGCACAACGGAGCCGCACCGCGAGGGTGAGGTCCGCCACGCAGGCCGACAGGTGGCCGGCGGTGATCTCCAGGCCGAGCGCGGCCACCCGGTCGCCGCTGAGGGAGACGGCCGTGCCGGGCCGGCCGCGCTCGCCGTCGCGGGGCGCCGCCGACTCGGCGACCATCCCGGCCTCCAGCAGGTCCCCGACCATCTTGGAGACCGTGGTCTTGGTCAGCCCGGTGATCTCGGCGAGCGCCGCCCGGGTGACCGGGCCGCTCCGGCGCACCTCGCCCAGCACCACGGCGAGGTTGCGGGCGCGCATCGAGTCGTGGCGTACGGCCCGCGTCGTCACGGAACCCGGCATGGAGCCCGGCATGGGGCCCGTCACGGAACCCGCCCGGCCCGCGTCGCCGAGCGACCCGCCGCGTACGTCGCGCGGGCCGTCGCGCACGTCGCGGAACCCGTCGTGCGATCCGTCGTGCGACCCGTCGTCATGGAACTCATGGAACCCACCTCTTGACGATCCCACCCTGCCGGACCATATTAAGTCCATAATGTGGATTAAATAGGAGGAGACGCGATGAGCGACTACACCCCCAGGCCGGAGGACCGCTTCACCTTCGGGCTGTGGACCGTGGGCTGGCAGGCCCGAGACCAGTTCGGAGACGCCAGCCGTCCCGCGCTGGACCCGGTCGAGACCGTCCACCGCCTGGCGGAGCTCGGCGCGTACGGCGTCACCTTCCACGACGACGACCTGCTGGCCGTCGAGCCCGACCGCGACCGGGCGGTCGCGGCCTTCAAGAAGGCGCTGTCGGAGACCGGGATGAAGGTCCCGATGGCCACCACGAACCTCTTCACCCACCCCGTCTTCAAGGACGGCGCGTTCACCAGCAACGACCGCGACGTCCGCCGGTACGCCCTGCGCAAGGTGATGCGCAACATCGACCTGGCCGCCGAGCTGGGCGCGACCACCTACGTCTGCTGGGGCGGGCGCGAGGGCGCCGAGTCCGGCGCCGCCAAGGACATCCGGGCCGCGCTCAGCCGCTACAAGGAGGGCATGGACCTGCTGACCTCCTACGTGATCGAGCAGGGCTACGACATCAGGTTCGCCATCGAGCCCAAGCCGAACGAGCCGCGCGGCGACATCCTGCTGCCGACGATCGGCCACGCCCTGGCGTTCATCAACGAGCTGGAGCACTCCGAGCGGGTCGGCCTCAACCCCGAGGTGGGGCACGAGGAGATGGCCGGGCTCAACTTCGCCCACGGCATCGCGCAGGCCCTGTGGCACGGCAAGCTGTTCCACATCGACCTCAACGGCCAGCACGGCCCCCGCTTCGACCAGGACCTGGTCTTCGGCCACGGCGACGTGAAGAACGCGTTCTTCCTGGTGGACCTGCTGGAGAACGGCGGCTACGACGGCCCCCGGCACTTCGACTACAAGCCGGTCCGCACCGACGACGTCGAGGACGTGTGGGTGTCGGCCGCCTCCAACATGCGGATGTACCTGATCCTGAAGGAGAAGTCCCGGGCGTTCCGCGCCGACCCCGAGGTCGCCGAGGCGCTCGCCGCGAGCCGGGTCGACGAGCTGGGCGAGCCCACGCTGGCCCCCGGCGAGACCCTGGCCGACCTGGCGAACGACGACTTCGACGTCGACGCGGCGGCGGCGCGCGGCTTCCACTTCTCCCGCCTCAGCCAGCTCGCCATGGACCACCTCCTCGGGGTCCGCGGGGGCGACCGGGCATGACGCTCGTGGCCGGGGTCGACTCCTCGACCCAGAGCTGCAAGGTGGTCATCAGGGACGCCGGAACCGGAGCCCTGGTCCGCCAGGGCCGCGCGGCCCATCCCGACGGCACCGAGGTGGCCCCGGCCGTCTGGTGGGCCGCGCTCCAGGAGGCGGTCGCCCAGGCCGGCGGGCTCGACGACGTCGCCGCGGTGAGCGTCGCCGCCCAGCAGCACGGCATGGTCTGCCTGGACGAGTCCGGGCAGGTCGTGCGGGACGCGCTGCTGTGGAACGACACCCGCTCGGCCGGCGCCGCGGGCGACCTGGTCGCGGAGCTGGGCGGGCCGGAGCGGTGGGCCGAGGCGGTCGGCAGCGTGCCGGTCGCGTCGTTCACGGTGGCCAAGCTCCGCTGGCTGGCGGCCCACGAGCCGGAGTCGGCCCGCCGTACGGCGCGGGTGTGCCTGCCGCACGACTGGCTGACCTGGCGGCTGGGCGGCGGGGACGGCGAGATCGTCACCGACCGGGGCGACGCCTCCGGCACCGGCTACTTCTCGCCCGCCACCGGCTCCTACCGCACCGACCTGCTCAAGGCGGCGTTCGGCTCGGTGCCCGGCCTGCCGCGCGTGCTCGGCCCCCGCGAGGAGGCCGGCGAGCTGCGGGTCCCGGGTCCGTCCGCGACGTCCGGCCCGGTACGGCTGGCCCCCGGCACCGGCGACAACATGGCCGCCGCCCTCGGGGTGGGCGCGGGGCCCGGCGACGTGGTGGTGTCGATCGGGACGTCCGGCACGGCGTTCGCGGTGGCGGAGAGTCCGAGCGCCGACCCGACCGGCGCGGTGGCCGGATTCGCCGACGCCACCGGACGGTTCCTGCCGCTGGTGTGCACGCTCAACGCGGCCCGGGTCCTCGACGCCGCCGCCCGGATGCTCGGGGTCGGCCCCGCCGACCTCGACCGGCTGGCGCTGCAGGCCCCGCCCGGGGCGGGCGGCCTGGTGTGCGTTCCCTACCTGGAGGGGGAGCGGACGCCGAACCTGCCCGAGGCCACCGGGACGCTGCACGGTCTGACCCTGGCCACCTCCACCCCCGCCCACCTGGCGCGGGCCGCGGTGGAGGGCATGCTCTGCCACCTGGCCGACGCCTTCGACGCCCTCGGGCTGGAGCCGTCCAGGGTGCTGCTCATCGGCGGCGGGGCGCGGTCGGAGGCGGTGCGGCGGATCGCCCCGGCGGTCTTCGGGCGGCCGGTGGTCGTCCCCGAGGCGGGGGAGTACGTCGCCGACGGCGCGGCGCGGCAGGCCGCCTGGCTGGTCGCGGGCGGGGAAGAGCCGCCCGTCTGGGAGCGGGCCGGCTCCCTGAGCTTCGAGGCGGACGCCGTGCCGGAGATCAGGGACCGCTACGCCGAGGCGCGCGCCCGGTACACCGGGGGCCGCGACACGGCCTGAACGACGGCCCGTGGAACCGCCCGCGGCACGGCCTGAACGACGGGCCGGGACCCGCGAACGGCCGGCCCCGGCCCGTGGAACCGCCCGCGGTACGGCCTGGACGGGGGTCCGGCGGGCGGTCCCCGGGACCCGCGACACGGGGCGGGATCTCGGGGGCCGCTCAGGGTCGGATCAGGGGTGCCGCCGGATGTGTGGAACCGCGTCCCCGGGACAGTCTGGGTCCATGCTCGCGTCGAAGAGGCTCTACCCCCTGATCGCCTGTGCCGGTGTGGCCGCGGCGGTCGTGGCCGCGATCGCCGGTCAGATCGACCCGGATCCGCAGCTGGACCCGCTCAACCTGACGATCAGCGAGTACGCCGCGCTCGACCGCGGCGGGGCCACCGAGTTCGCCATGGCGTGCCTGGGCGTCGCGTCCTTCGCGCTGGTGGCGGGGCTGCGGGCGGCCCGTGCCCCGATCGGCGCGGCGGCCGGGCGGCTGATGCTGGCCTGGAGCGCGGCGCTGATCGTGATCGCGGTCGTGCCGACGGTCGCCCCGGGCCTGGCGCTGGACCTCGGCGCCCAGGTGCACCGCTACGTCTCCATCGCCGCCTTCCTCGCGCTGCCCGCGGCGGGCGCGCTGATGGCCCCCGGGCTGGGCCGGGACGAGCGGTGGCGGGCGGTGGCCAGGCCGGTGGAGTGGCTGACCCTGGCCGGTGGGTTCGGGCTGCTGGCCCTCACCTACGTGGCGCTCCCGGGGGACAGGGTGCTGATCGGCCTGGCCGAGCGGGGGCTGCTGGTCACCGAGGTCGCCCTGCTCGGGGTGCTCGCCGTACGGCTGGTGTGGCTGGCCTGGGCGCCGGCCGCCGCCCGCGTGCCGAGCGCTGGCCGGGCGCTTCTAGCTGACTTGTCCGGGAACATGACTGTTTCCTGACAGGTCACAAATAGGACAAGAATATTTCTCCTGTCCGATGCTATCCTCGTCGGCGATCTGAAGATCGTCCGGAGGTTCCCGTTCTCGCGCTCCGGGACCGAACCGTTGAGGTGACATGGCATCGAGCAGGTCCATCCGGTTCAAGATCTCTGCTCTGCTGGCGATCCCGCTGACCTCGCTCGTCGCCCTCTGGGGGTTCGCGGCGACGGTCACCGTGGGCGACTCGGTGAGCATGCTGGAGGCCGACGACCTCTACGACGCGGTCATCGCGCCCGCCAACGAGCTGAGCTACGCCGTGGAGCGCGAGCACATGCTGTCGGCCGAGTATCTCGCCGTCCGCTCCGAGGACGCCCGGACGGCCCTGGCCGCCCAGCGCGCCGTCACCGACGGGGAACGGTCCCGGCTGCGTGACGGGGCGCGGCGCGGCCTGGGCTTCGCGGACCTGGGTACGACGTCCAAGGCCCGGTTCGCCGACCTGACGGCCGCGGTCGACGCGCTCGACGCGGTACGGGCCAAGGTGGACGGCGGCCGGATCGGGTCCATCGAGCTCGCCGGGGAGTTCGGCCCGGTGCCCGAGGCGTTCTACCGGTTCATCGACATCGCGGCCGTCGCCGACGACCATGCCCTGTCCCGGCAGATGCGCGGTGTCAACACGGTCGGCTACTCGCTGGCCTTCTTCTGCCACGAGCGGGCGCTCGCCGCGGGCGCGCTGGCCACGGGCCGCCGTCTGACGCCGGCCGAGCTGCGGTTGTTCGGGCAGTTCGCCACCAAACGCGCCTTCCTCATGGAGGAGGGCATGTCGCAGCTCGACGCCGGGATGCGCGCCCCCTTCGCCGGTCTGGTCCCCTCGTCGCAGCCGGTGAGGGCCCTCACCGAGATGGAGGGCCGCCTGATGTCCGGCGGCGTGGTCGCCGAGGCCGACTGGCGGGCCGCCACCGACCGCCTGGAGACCGCCTACCAGAAGGGGCTGTCGGCGGCCGGTCGCGGGCTGATCGACCGGGCGACGCCGGCGGCCCTCTCGACCTTCGCCAAGGCCGGGACCGCCGGCGCGCTCGGCCTCGTCGCGGTCATCGCCTCGCTGCTGGTCTCCTACCGGATCGGCCGCAACCTCACCCGTGAGCTCGCCGGGGTCCGGCGCGCCGCCGCCGACCTGGCGGAGGTGCGGCTGCCGCGCGTCATGGAGAGGCTGCGCCGGGGCGAGCCGGTGGACGTGGCCGCCGAGGCGCCCCCGCTGGAGCCGCTGGGCAGCACCACCGAGGTCCACGACGTCGCCGCCGCCTTCGACAGCGTCCAGCACCGCGCCGTGGACGCCGCCGTGGAGCAGGCCAGGCTGCGCGAGGCCGTCGCGCAGTCCTTCCGCAGCCTCGCCCGGCGCAGCCAGTCGCTGCTGCAGCGCCAGCTCAAGCTCCTCGACGGCATGCAGAAGCAGGCCGAGGACCCCGAGGCGCTGGAGAACCTGTTCCGGCTCGACCACCTGACCACCCGCATGCGCCGCCATGCCGAGGGCCTGGTGATCCTCTCCGGCGGAGCCGCGGGTCGCAAGTGGCGCTCGCCCGTCCTGATCGAGGACATGCTGCGCGGCGCCGCCGCCCAGGTCGAGGACTACGCCCGGGTGCGGATCTATCCCATGCTCGGCGCCACCCTGGCCGGTGACGCGGTCGCGGACATGATGCACCTGTTCGCCGAGATCATCGAGAACGCCACGGCCTTCTCCCCGCCGGGGGGCGAGGTGTCGATCCGGGGCGAGTGCGCCGGCCACCGGGGTTTCACGGTGGAGGTCGAGGACCGGGGTCTCGGCATGACCTCGGAGAAGCGCGCCGCGGTCAACGAGCGGCTGGCCAGTCCGCCGGAGTTCGACCCGGCCGAGACCGACCGGCTGGGCTTCGCGGTGGTCGGCATGCTGGCCGCGCGGTACGGGGCGAAGGTGACGGTGCGGCCCTCGCCGTACGGCGGGACCGGGGTCGTCGTGCTGATCCCCGGGTCGCTGCTGGGAGAGCCGCATACGGAGGGACAGCCGCCGCGGGAGATTCCCGAGGCCGGGATCGGCGACGAACCGGCCGAGGCCGTACGGCCCGCCGGGACCGCCGGGCCGGGGACCGCCGCGGGCGTGACGCAGTCCGGGAAGGCCGGGTTCGCCGGGACCGTACGGCTCGCCGGGACCGGGGAACCCTCCGGGCCGACCGGGATCGTGCCGTCGCCGGAGGCCGCGCCGCGGACGCCGCCGGCGAACGGCCTGCCCCGCCGGATCCGCCGGGCGAGCCCGCCGCGGCCGTCGCATGAACCGGACATGTCCGGGCAGGCCGGAGAGCGGTCGCCGGAGGAGGCGCGGGCGGTGCTCAGCTCGCTCCAGGCCGGCTGGCGGCGCGGCCGGGCCGAGGACGGGGGTGAGGAGCACTGAGGCCGGACCGGGAACGGTGATGACGATCACCGAACAGGAGACCGGCCGGCGGCCGGCGTAGACACGCGAACGAGCGCGACCATCACAGGGGAAGGGGTTTTACCACGTGCCGGGTGAGCTGTATTGGCTTCTGGATGACTTCGTCACGAGCGTGGCGGACGTCTCGCACGCGCTGATCCTGTCCAACGACGGGTTGATGATGGCCTCCTCGCGGGAGCTGAGCAAGGAGGACGCCGACCATCTGTCGGCGGTGGCCTCCGGGTTCCAGAGTCTGGCCAAGGGGACCAGCCTGCAGTTCGGCGGCGGAGCCGTCCGGCAGACGATGGTGGAGATGGACTCGGCGTTCCTCTTCGTCACCTCGGCCGGCCAGGGCAGTTGCCTGGCGGTCATGACCACCGGCGCCGCCGACGTGGGCCTGATCGCCTACGAGATGGCCCGCCTGGTGACCCGGGTCGGCCAGCACATGGCCACGGCCCCCCGGGCGGGCCAATGAGCGACGACGTCGAATGGGTGGACGAGGAGGCCGGGCCGGTCGTCCGCCCCTACGCCCTCACCGGCGGGCGCACGCGCGCCTCCTCGGCCTCGTTCGACGTGCTGTCAATGGTGCTGGCGACCGGCGCGGCGGCCACCACCGCCGCCCACCTGGGGTCGGAGCACCGGCGGCTGCTGGGCCTGGTCCGGCGGACCAGGCCCGTCGCGGAGGTCGCCTCGGAGGCCGGGCTGCCGATGGGGGTCGTCAGGGTGCTGCTGGGCGACCTGCTGGACCAGGGGCTCGTCCTGGTGCGGTCGCCGGTCCCGGCCGCCACGCCGCCCGTGGAGAGCCTCCTGCAGGAAGTGATCAACGGCCTCCGGGCGCTCTGAGCCCGTCCGGGAGCCCGTCCGCGCCCTCGCGGCGGGCACGGTGGGGCGGCGGGCGGGAACGGCGGTCCGTGACGGGAGTGCGGGCCACGGGCCCGTTCACGCCGGTCCCCGACCCGGCCACGCGGGCGGGACGTCGGGCGCGCGGCCCGGCGGCGCCGGCCGGCCGCCGGCGCCTTCGTGGAGTGCCCGATCCGTCAGTGCTGGTCGGCCGTCAGGACCCTCAGGGAGTGCTCGACGAGCGTCACCAGGACCGTCTTGGCCGAGGCGCGGCGCCGCACGTCGCACAGCAGCACCGGCACGTCCTCGTCGAGGTCCAGCGCGGAGCGCACCTCCTCGGCCTCGTACTGCTCGGCGTCGTCGAAGCAGTTGACCGCCACGATGAACGGCGTGCCCCGCTGCTCGAAGTAGTCGATCGAGGGGAAGCAGTCGGTCAGCCGCCGGGTGTCGGCGAGGACCACCGCGCCGAGCGCGCCGTAGGACAGCTCGTCCCACATGAACCAGAACCGCTCCTGCCCGGGGGTGCCGAACAGGTACACGACCAGGCCCTCCCGGATCGTGATGCGGCCGAAGTCCATCGCGACCGTGGTGGTGTGCTTGCCCTCCACGCCCTCGACGTCGTCGATGCCGATGCCGCGGTCGGAGAGCACCTCCTCGGTCCGGAGCGGCCGGATCTCGCTGATCGAGCCGACCAGCGTCGTCTTGCCCACCCCGAAGCCGCCTGCGATGAGGATCTTGAGCGCGACTGGTTCGTCAGAGGGCTCGAAGTCCATTGATCACTTCCTTGAGAATGCGCTCGCTCGCCGAGGCGCGCCCTATCGAGATCAGCTTGTGGTCGTGCAGGTCGCCGAGGAGGACCCGGACCACGCCGAGAGGCAGGTCCAGGTCGGAGGCGATGTCGGCGACCGAGGTCGCCGTGGTGACCAGGGAGAGGATCCGCTCCTGCTCCGGTCCGGGGACGAACCCGTCGGACGGGGCCGTTCCCGAGGCGGTGATCATCGAGACCAGGTCCAGCGCGTCACCGGACGACCGGGTCCGGCCGCCGATCAGCGCGTACGGCCGGACCACGGGCCCGGCCTCCTCGTCCATCCACCGCGTCATGACGGCCGCTCCCCTCGGTGGCCGTACGGCGCGCGGGCCGCGGGCCGGCCGTACGGCGTGTGGATCACACGGCGGCCGTGGACCGCACGGTGACCGTACGGCGGGCGGATCGCGCGGAGGCCGTGCCGGACGCGGGCCGTCGCCCGGCCGTACGGCGGGCGGGCCGCGCGGCCGCAGGGGAAGCGGATCGCGGGACGATCGCCCGGCACGCCGCGCCCGGTGTCCCGCTCGCTCACGAGAGACCTTGGCGCGGGAGCGTGGAGATGTGCGGACCGACCCGCTTGACCAGCATCGCCATCTCGTAGGCGATGTGGCCGACGTCGGCGTCGGAGTCGCTCAGCACGGCGAGGCACGTGCCCTGCCCCGCGGCGGTGACGAACAGGAACGCCGATTCCATCTCCACGATGGTCTGGCGCACCTCGCCCCCGCCGAAGTGGCGGCCGGCCCCGCGCGCCAGGCTCTGGAACCCGGCCGCGACCGCCGACAGGTGCTCGGCGTCCTCCCGGCTGAGGCCCTTGGAGAATCCCACGGCCAGGCCGTCGGTGGACAGGATCACAGCTTGGCGCACCGCGGCCACCCGGCTCGTCAGATCGTCGAGGAGCCAGTTCAACTCGCCGGTGTTGGTGAACTTCCCGGTCATCAGTCCCTCTTGTCGGCTGTCGTGTGGTGTGCCAAGTCTTCGTTCTCCTCGCGTGCCCGTCGCGTGCCCGCCTGGAAGGCGGAGAACAGGGCCCGCACCTCGTCCGGCGAGCGGCCTTCGGCGGGCGGGCCGGGTTCGGGTCCCGGCCGGGCGGGTTCCGGCGGGGCGGGCGCCTGTGTCTCCTGCCGGAGTTGCGGCACGAGGCTGGCCTGCCGGACCCGGCGGGGCAGTTCCCGGGGGCCGGTGGTCTCCGTGGCGCTCCCCGCGGCGGTCTCCGCGGTGCCCCCGGCGGTGGCGGCGGTCTCCGCGGTGGCGGCCCTGTGGGCGCCCCGCCCCGCACGCTCCTCGCCGGTCCCGTCGGCCCGGCGGGCGGTCTCCCGGGTCTGCCCGGGATCCGTCCCGGGGGCCGTCTCCGGGACGGGCGAGCCGGGCACCACGGTCAGCGTCGGCGCGGCGAGGGGCGGCCGTCCGGTGGGGGAGCCGTCGGGGACGCCGCCGGGGGTGGGCCTGGGCGTCGTCCTCGTCCGCCGGGGCAGGCCGCCGCCCTGGCGGCCCGCGTTCGGCCGGCCGCCGTTCTGGCGGGCGCCGCCCGCCGCGGTGAGCGGGGACGGCGCGACGGCCCGGGGAGCGTCGCCCGCAGGCGCCTCCGGGTCGCGGGCGACGGCGGGGGCGAGCGGCGAGTCGTTCTCGGCGAGCACCGCCCGGGGGATGAGCACGATCGCCGTGGTGCCGCCGAACGGCGAGTTGCGCAGGGTGACCTGGACGCCGTGCCGGGCGGCGAGCTGGCCCACCACGAACAGGCCGAGACGGTCGCTGTCGGCCAGGTCGAACTCCGGCGGGCTGGCCAGCCGCTCGTTGACCATCGCGTACTCCGTGGCGCTGAGCCCCAGGCCGCGGTCCTCCACCTCGACGGTGAACCCGTTGGCCACCACGTCGCCGCGCACGGTCACCGAGGTCTGCGGCGGCGAGTACACCGTGGCGTTCTCGATCAGCTCGGAGAGAAGGTGCGTGAGGTCGGCCACCGCGGCCCCGTCGACCGAGGCGGCGGGCATCGGCGTCACCTTGACCCGCCGGTAGTCCTCGATCTCGGCCAGCGCGGCCCGGACGACGTCGAGCACCGGCACCGGGTTGCGCCAGGTCCGGCCCGGCGCGGCGCCGGACAGGATGATCAGGCTCTCGGCGTGCCGCCTCATGCGGGTGGTCAGGTGGTCCAGCCGGAACAGGTCCTCAAGGGCGTCCGGGTCGTTCGTCCGGCGCTGCATGCCGTCCAGGAGGGTGAGCTGGCGGTGCAGCAGCCCCTGCTTGCGGCGGGCGAGGTTCACGAAGACCTGGCTGACGCCGCGGCGCAGGTCGGCCTGGCCGACGGCGGCCTCGACGGCGGTGCGCCGTACCGAGTCGAACGCGTGGGCCACGTCGCGGACCTCGGCGGAGTCGCCCGCGGTCTCGATCGGCGGGGTCTCGGCGCGCACGTCCACCTTCTCGCCGAGCCGCAGCCGCTCCACCAGGCGCGGGAGCCGCACGTCCGCCAGGTCGAGCGCGGCCGACCGCAGCCCGGCCAGCTCGCCGGACAGCCGGCGGCCGAAGCGGACCGAGATGACGATGGAGGCGATCACCGCCAGCAGGCCGACACCGCCGGCGACGGCGATCCGGGCCAGGATGCCCGTGGCCACCGACGCGGACCGGTCGGACAGCACACCGGTGGCGGAGACGCCGAGCTGGTCGAGCGAGGCCGACAGGCCGTCGACGGTCGCCTTCCAGGTGTCCAGCTCGACGGGGAGGCGGTCGCCGGGGGCCGCGACGACGGCCCTCTCCAGCTCGGCGAACCTCTTGAAGGCCGCGGAGGCGAAGACATCGCGGTACGGCCCGGCCAGCTCGCCGTCCAGCGACGCCAGGCCGCGCGTGTGCAGGAACCTGCGGGTGGCGACGTACTCGCCGAAGGCCTCCCGCTCCCGCCGGGACAGTCGCTCGTCGATCAGGGCGCCGCTGACCAGGGCGTTCTCCCGGGCGATCATCTCCCGGGCGTTGCCCATCGACTGCATGGCGACGGCCTGCCGGAAGATGCCGAGGTCGGGCACGGCGACGAGCCGGTCGTACAGCAGGAAGACCGAGTCCAGGATCTGGTTGTACTGCGTCAGGGCGTTCAGCCGGTCCCGCTGCCCGCCGTCGATGCCGGCGCGGATGCCGGGGAGCCGGTCGAGCTGGCGGAGCACGCCGTCCAGCGCGGTGCTCGTCTCCGGGCCGCCGGGGTCGGCGGTCAGGACGGCGGCCTGGAACGCCTCCACCGCCCGGTCGGTACGGCCGCGCTGCTCACCGGTCACACTCGTGATGACCCCGGAGCTGATCGCCACCGAGGCCTGGGTCCGTTCGGCCTGGACCTGGAGCCCTAACTCGGTGGAGGCCACCCCGACGCCCTGGTAGAGGTCGTAGGAACGCAGGAGGGCGACACCGTCGCCGACCGTCAGGTTGAGGGCGAAGCCCCACAGGGCGCTGAGCGACACCAGGGGCAGGAGCAGCAGCAAGACGATTCTGAACCGAATGGATCGGTTTCCAGAGCCCATGCCCACTCGTCCCAACCTGTGAGTATGTGGAGGCTCGTGACTGAATCTGGGGTGGAATGCGCCTCCGGAAGATCGCACAGGAGACTAGCACCGATTAAGGTTTCGGCGCAGTGGAGGATCTGATGATTAGTGTGATTACCGGGGCCAGTGCCGGAATCGGCGCGGCCGCCGCGGTGGAGCTGGCCCGCCGCGGGCACCGGCTCGTCCTGGTCGGCCGCGACGCCGGACGACTGGCCGAGGTGGCCCAGGAGGCCGGCCGGGCGGCGGCCTCCGGCCCGGATGCCGGCGCAGGCGCCACGCCGGACACGCTGACGTGCGACTACGCCTCGTTCGACGACGTCCGGGCGCTCGCCGCAGAACTGCGCTCACGTTACCCGCGCATCGACGTTCTGATCAACAACGCGGGCGTGATGACCACTCGGCGGACGCTCACCCGCGACGGCCACGAGACGATGATGCAGGTCAACCACCTGTCCCCCTTCCTCCTGACGAACCTGCTGCTGGACCGGGTGGGCGGCCGGGTGATCACCACCTCGTCCCGGGCCGGCAGGTCGGGCCGCCTGGACCCCGCCGACCTCGACCGTGAGCGGCGGAAGTGGAACGGCTGGCTGCAGTACGGCGATTCCAAGCAGGCCAACGCGCTGTTCACCGTGGAGCTGGCCCGGCGGCTGGCGGGGACCGGGGTGAGCGCCACCTGCTTCCACCCGGGTGTGATCAAGACGGGTTTCGCGCCGGGAACGTTCCTGATGTGGTTGGTGATGCACGTCCCGGGCGTGGGACGGACGGCGGAGGAGGGCGCGAGCACGATGGTCCACCTCGCCACCCACCCGGACGGCGCCGACCACCCGGGCCGCTACTTCGCCGACCGCGCCCCCGCCGCCGTCCCCCGGGGGATGAGCGATCCGGAACTGGCCCGCGCCCTCTGGGACGCCAGCGCCGCCGCCGTCGGCCTGGACCAGCCGGCCTGAAGCAGGCGAACCCGGTGCGACCGGGCCTGGACCGGCCGCCGGGGCCGGCTGCCTGGACCGGCCGCCGGGGCCGGCTGCCTGGACCGGCCGCCGGGGCCGCGACGGGGTCCGGTGCGGCCCCGGCGGCCGGACGTGTCCCCGGCACCCGAACTCGGCCTGGTCTGCCCTGGCCTGCCCTGGTTTGATGACCGCATCCTCAGACGCTCTTGGCCCTTCGCGAAGGTTCTCCGGATCCGGCGCTGGCAATCTCATGATTGACACGGCATCGGCATCGCACCGGGAATTCACAGGGGACGCGGGGGATTTCGCATGGAGGCCAGGAGAACGATCTGGGTCACGGTGGCGCTCGCCGCCCTGGTCCCTCTGACGGCGTGCGGCGGAGAGCAGTCGGGCGGCCCCACCGCCCCCGCCCCCGCGGCCACGACGGGCAGCGGCACGACCGCTCCCACGGCCACCTCCGCGCCCGGCGGCTCTGCCTCCGCCTCCGCCGGGGCGCCCGGCGGTGCCCCCAGCGGCGCCCCGAGCTCGCAGCCCGCCAAGGTGTCGGCGAACACCGCCAGTGAGAGCCAGATCGCCACCGCGCTCCGGGCCGCCGGGGTGCCCAACGCCGAACGGTGGGCGAAGGAGGTCGTCGAGTACCGGCCGTACCCCGCCGACGACCGGAACTTCACGAAGCTCCGCGAGGAACTCGCCAAGTACAACCCCGGCCAGGAGACGATCGACAAGATCATCTCAGTGCTCCAGCCTTGAGAGACCGGTCCGTCTGGCTGCGCCCCGGCCTCCTCGCCCTGGTCGCGGTGAGCGTCCTCGGCACCGGCCTCGAACTCGCCGCCGAGCGGCACTGGCAGGCGTGGAACCAGCTCCCTCCCTGGGGGGCGTTGGTCCTCCTGACGGCGGGGCTGGTGATCGCGGCCCTCAGCGACTCCCGGCGGGCGGTCGCCGTGGTCCGGACGCTGTCGGTGATCGCGCTGGCGGTGGGGGCGCTCGGCGTCTACTTCCACGTCGCGGCCAACTACGACACGGGCTTCCTCGACCAGCGGTACGCCGCGACCTGGGAGAGCCTCCCCCAGCTCACCCGCTGGTGGTACGCCGTGAGCGAGACGGTGGGACCCGCGCCGCCCTTCGCCTCGGGCGCGCTCGCCCAGACCGCCGTCGTCCTCCTGCTGGCCACCCTCCTCCGCCGTCCGGGCCGCGGGGACTGAACCCTTGTCTGCCGTCCGGGCCGCGGGGACCGAGCCCTCGTCCGCCGTGCGGCCCGCCCCGTCCCGCTGTGGCGGCGTCCGCCGCGGCACGTCGGCCGGAGCGCGCCGTACCCCGTCCCTGGCTAGGGTCGAACGGTGACCGAACCGATCATCACGCTCCGCGGCCTGCGGGTGGCCCTCGGCGGCAACCCGGTGCTGCGCGGCGTCGAACTGACGGCCGCGGCGGGGGAGATCATCGCCGTGACGGGCCAGAACGGCGTGGGCAAGTCGACCCTGCTGCGCTGCCTGGCGGGCCTGCAACCTCCCGACGAGGGAGAGATCACCGTCCTCGGCGGCCCGCCCCGCGACACACCCGCGTTCTGGCGCGAGGTGGTGCTGGTCGCCGACGAGCCGGCCTGGTACCCCGGGCTGACGGTGAGAGAGCACCTGGAGCTGGTGCGCGCGGTCCATCCCTCCCCGCGGACGGACGTCGAGGAGGCGCTGGAGACCTTCGGCCTGGGAGACCGCGCCGACGCGGTGCCGCAGAACCTGTCCACCGGCCAGCGCCAGCGGCTCTCCCTCGCCGCGGCGCTGCTCCGGCCGAGCCGGCTGCTCCTGCTCGACGAGCCGGAACGCGGGCTCGACACCGGCTTCCGCGAGCGCCTGGCGGCCCTCCTGACCGGCTACGCGGCCGAGGGGCGGACGGTGGTCACGGCGACCCACGACCCCGGGCTCGCCGAGGCCACCGGAGCCCGCCGCGTCGAGCTGACCGACGCCCCGGTCGCGGACGCTCCGGCGACGGACGGCCCGGCTGCGAGCGGCCCGGCGGACGGCCCGGTCGCGGGCGGTCCGGTCACCCGCGGGAACCCCGGACGCCGGGCGGGCCGCCGTACCGGCGGGACGGCGGGCGGCCGCGCGGCGAGGAGGGCCCGATGAGCGAGGGCGCGGCCGCGGTCCGGGCCGTGCGCGCGCTCACCCGCCCCCGGCGCGGACGGATGAGCTGGTCGGACCGCTACGTGGCCGGATTCGGGCTGGTGATGCTCCTCGCGGTCCTCGCCGAGCCGCTCTCGTCGGCGCTGGCCGCGCTCGGCCACCCGCGCGACCCGTCGCGGGCGGCGGCCGGGACCGCGCTGGTCCTGCTGGCCTACGCCGGGTTCCTCGCCCTGGCCCGCGCCGCCGGTCCCGTCGTCCTGCCCGCGCCGGACGCCTCCTGGCTGCTGCTGTCCCCGCTGGACCGGCGGGCCGTGCTGGGGCGGACGGCGCGGGTCCTCGCGCTGGTCTGCGTGCCGGTCGGGATCGCGCTGGGAGTGGTCGCGCTCGCCGTGCTCGGGGCGCCCGGCCAGCCCGCGGTACGGCTGGCCGCGGCGGTGGCGCTCGGCCTCGCGGCGAGCGCGGCGGGCATGGCCGCGGCCGTGACGGCCCAGGCGTCGCAGGCCTGGGACTCGTGGCTGCAGGCCGCCGTCGCCGTGACGGTGGTGGCGGCCGCGGCGGTCGCCCTGCTCGGCGGCGCGGGACGGTGGCTGCTCGCCGTCTCCTCCGCTCCCCCCGCGTACGGCGCGGCCCTCGCCGCGGCGTCCGCCGCCGTGGCCGCGCTGCTCGTACGGCGGGCCCGCGCGGCGACGGCGGCGATGCCCGCGCGATCCGTGCTCGGAGCCTCCACCCGGGCCGGGCATGTGACACGGGCGGCAGAAGGACTGGATCCCAGCCTGCTGACCTGGATCGCCGAGGAGGCCCACTGGCGCGGGCGCCGCCTGCGGTCCCGTCCGTGGCCGTCGCTGCCGGCCCCGCTGGCGACGGCGTGGCACGACTGGCGCAGGCTCGTCCGGCGGCCGGGACGGCTCGCCGTACTGTTCGGCGCCGCCGTACTGCCCGCCCTGGTCGCGCGGGCGTCCGGCGGGCTCACCCCGCTGACCGCGGCGGCGGTGCTCGCCGGCGGGCTGGCCGCCGCGGCGTCCGGCGTCTCCGGCGCGCGCCGCGACGGTGACGACCCCGCCCTCGCCCGGCTCCTCGGGACGGGGTTCCGATCGGTCCTGGCGGCCAGGGCGCTGCTCCCGGCGCTGCTGGGCGCGGGATGGCTGGCCGTCGCCCTGGGCGGGCTGACGCTGACGGGCGCGCTCCCGGCGGGCCCGTGGTGGCTCCTGGGCGCGGCCGCGGCGCCCGCCCTGGCCGCGGGCGCGCTGCGGATGGCCCGCAGACGGCCCGTCGACCATTCGATGCCGGTGATCGACACCGGCGGCGGCGCGGTCCCCACGGGACCGCTGCTGTGGGGTCTGACCGGCGCCGACCTGGCCGTGGCGGGGTGCCTGCCCCTGGCGATGGCGCTGACCGGCGGTTCCGCCGGGCCGGGCGCGTTCCTGGCCGGGCAGGCGCTGACCGGCGCGGCGGTCCTGACCGCCTACCTGTTCCGCGCGCGGCGCGGCGACTGAGGACCGGCCCGGCCGGGACCTGTTCGGCGGGGCCGAGGCGACGCGAGGGCCGGGCGTCCACTGCCGGGCCGGGACCAGGGCGGTGCCGACGAGACCGCCGGCACCGCCCCGGCCCGGGTGCCGGGGCGCGGGCCCGCACCCGGGCCCGGAGGCCGGAGAACGGGGACCTAGTAGCGCTCGCGGCGGACCGTCGCCCGGCGGCCCTTGATGGTGCTTCCCCGCAGGCCCGCGATCACCTGCTCGGCCGCCGGGTCGGGGACCTCCACCAGGGAGAAGCGGTCGAAGATCTCGATCGCCCCGATGTCCCGTCCGCTGAGGCCCGTCTCACCGGCGATCGCACCGACCAGGTCCTGGGGCCGGACGCCGGCGCTGCGCCCGGCGCCGACGAACAGGCGGGTCATCCCGCCCGTCGCGGCCCGCGGCCCGCGGCGAGGCTCGCGCCCGCCGTCCCGGCCACCGTCCCGCCCGCCGTCGCGGCCCGTTCCGTCGCGGCGGCCCCGGCCCTCGGTGGCCCGGAGGGTGACCTCGGGGATCTCCTCCTCGTCGGCGGCGGCCCCGCTGGCCTCGTGCGCCAGCTTCACCGCGGCGAGGGCCACCTCCATGATGTCGAACTCGTCGGTGAGGGTCTCGACCACGACGCGGAAGCGGTCGAAGTCGTCCTCCAGCAGGCTCTCGTGCAGCGCGGCGCGCGTCATCTCCAGCTGCCGGGCGCGCAGGTCCGCCACGGTCGGCACCTTCTCGACCGGGATCCGGCGCTTGGTCACCCGCTCGATGGTCTTGAGCATCCGGTGCTCGCGCGGCTCGGCGAGGGTGATGGCCACGCCCTCGCGGCCGGCCCGGCCGACCCGGCCGATCCGGTGCACGTACGCCTCGGGCGCGGAGGGCACGTCGTAGTTCACCACGTGGGTGAGCTGCTCGATGTCGAGGCCGCGCGCGGCCACGTCGGTCGCCACCAGCAGGTCGGCCGTGCCGCTGCGCAGCCGTCCCATGACGCGGTCGCGCTGCTCCTGGCCCATCCCGCCGTGCAGGGCCTCGGCGCGGTAGCCGCGGCCGTTCAGGGTCTCGGTGAGCTGGTCCACCTCGTCGCGGGTACGGCAGAAGACGATCGCGGCGGTGGGCGACTCCACGTCCAGCAGGCGGCCGAGCGCCGCGGGCTTGTGCGCCCGGGGGACCACGTAGGCGGTCTGCCGCACCAGCGGGGACTCACCCGGCGCGGGCGCCTCCCGCCCGATCTCGATCCGGACCGGGTCCTGCAGGTGGCGGCGGGCGATGCCGTTGATGCGCGGCGGCATCGTGGCGGAGAAGAGCACCGTCTGGCGGTTCTCGGGGGTCTCCTGGAGGATCGCCTCGATGTCCTCGGCGAAACCCATGTCGAGCATCTCGTCGGCCTCGTCCAGCACGACCATGCGCAGGTTCGACAGCCGGAGCGTGCCGCGGCCGATGTGGTCGAGCGCGCGTCCGGGCGTGGCGATCACGACGTCGACCCCGCGGTCGAGCGCGCGGAGCTGCCGCCCGATCGGCTGCCCGCCGTAGATCGGCAGGACGCGGGCGCCCAGCTCACGGCCGTAGTGGTGGAACGCCTCCGACACCTGTACGGCCAGCTCCCGGGTGGGCACCAGCACCAGCGCCGTCGGGTCCTCCCTCTCGGCCTCGGGGTCGAGGCTCTGGAGCACGGGGAGCGCGAAGGCCGCCGTCTTACCGGTGCCCGTCGCGGCCTGGCCGAGCAGGTCGCGGCCCTCCATCAGCGGCGGGATCGCCTCCCGCTGGATCGGCGTGGGCTCCTCGTAGCCCAGGCCGGAGAGCGCGCGCAGGATCTCGGGCCGCAGCTCCAGATCGGCGAAACCGGTCGCGACGCCGTCGGTCGCGGAGGCGCCGGGCACGGAGGCGTCGGACGGGACGGCGGCGTCGTCGGACGCGGGGGCGGTGTTCGGGGTGGTCATGCTTCGGGTTTCCTCACTCCTGGACGGACGCGCACGGGCTCACGGTGACGACAAGTTCCACCCCGTGACCGCATGCTCCGTCTTCGGGGCGCCGCCGGACCACCGGTTTCACCGGTCTGTCACGGCGCGCCTCCCCGGACGGCGGCCGTCGTGAGCGGCCGGGCGCGAACGCCGGTGGACCCGTCGGCCGGTCCCACCTCAAGGGACCGGCGCCGCCGATCCGGCGGTGACGGGCGGGTCAGGGTGCGTTTCCCATGACATGCCCGGCCGCGCGCCGGACGAACGTCGAACAGACGACATCGGCGGCGAACTCCGGATCGGTGGTCCCAGCCTAGTTGACCTCGCCGTGGGTTCGTCCGGGACGGGTGTCCCGATGAGGCCCGGAACGCCGGCGCCCCGGTGCCCGGCCGGGAGGGCCGGGCACCGGGGCGCTCACCGCCCGGCCGGGAGGGCCGGGCACCGGGACGTTCGCCGCCCGGTCAGCGCAGGTCGGAGAAGAACTCCCGGACGTCGCCGGCCAGCGCCTCCGGCTGCTCCAGGGACAGGAAGTTGCCGCCGCGCTCGAACTCGGTCCACCGGGTGACGTTGTGGTCGCGCTCGGCGAACCGGCGGATCGTGATGTCGGTGGTGCGGGCGAGGGCGACGGCCGTGGGGACGGTGCCGCGACCCTTGGGCGCCCAGGCCGCCGGGTCGTGGGCCATCTCGTAGTAGAGGTTCGCCGAGGAGCCGGCGGTGCCGGTGAACCAGTAGACGCTGACGTTCGTCAGCAGGGCGTCGCGGCCCACGGCGTCCTCGGGCAGCTCGGCCGCCGCGTCCGTCCACTCCTTGAACTTCTCGGTGATCCAGGCGAGCTGCCCGACGGGGGAGTCGTGCAGGCCGTACGCGAGGGTCTGCGGGCGGGTGGACTGGATGACGTTGAACCCCATCATGTCGTCGCGGAAGTTCTGCAGCCGGGCCAGGCGCTCCTGCTCGTCCCCGGTCAGGCCGGCGAAGTCGGCGGGGTCCTCGGAGGGGAAGGTGACCAGCCCGTTCAGGTGGATCCCGACGACGCGCCCGGGGGCCTGGCGGCCCATCTCGGCGGCGATCCAGGCGCCCCCGCCGCCGCCCTGCACGCCGTAGCGGTCGTAGCCGAGACGGTCCATCACCTCGGTGAACGCGCTCGCGATCTTCCCGGTGTTCCAGCCGGGGGCGGTGAGCGGCCCGCCGAAGCCGACGCCGGGGGTCGAGGCGATGACGAGGTGGAAGTCCTTGGTCAGCGGTTCGACGACCTCGGTGAACTGGGTGAAGGATCCCGGCCAGTCGTGCAGGAGCAGCAGCGGGAGCGCGTCGGCGGCGTCGGACCGGACGTGGGCGAAGTGGATGGTCTGGCCGTCGACCTCGGTGGTGAACTGCGGGAGCTCGTTCAGCCTCGCCTCGGCGGCGCGCCAGTCGTAGCCGTCCGCCCAGTGGCCGGCGAGCCCCTTCAGGTAGTCCACCGGCACGCCCCGGCTCCAGCCCGCGCCGGGGATCTCGCCGCTCCAGCGGGTACGGCGGAGCCGGTCGCGGAGGTCGTCGAGGTCGGCCTGCGGGACGTCGATGTGGAAGCGGCGGATCTCGGTGCTCGTCATGCCGGCGTGCCTCTCTCGCGGTTCACCGACCCGCTCTGCGGAGCGGATCGTTCTGTTCCAACTATAGCAGAACGGAATGCTTCATTCCACAGTCTGCCGGTGGTCCCGCCCTTCCGGAAGGAGGGTCGAACCGTGGGCGTCGCGGGCCGGACGGTGGGAGGCGAGGTGCCTGGTTCCGCCTCCCACCGTCCGGTCATCGTGCGGTGGTTGCAGGTGGGGTGCCTGGTTCCGCCTCCCACGGCTGGTCACCGCGCGGTGGTTTCAGGTCCCGCCTCCCAGCAAAGGTCACCGTACGACGCGGAAACGCAGGTGCGTCACGCGCGACGACGCGGCGACCGCCGTGCGCTCCAGCTCGACAGGACCGGCGCCGATCTCCTCGAACAGTCGCCGCCCACGGCCCAGCAGCACCGGCGCGACCTGCAGGTGGATCTCGTCGAGCAGGCCGGCCGAGAGGGCCTGCCGGGCGACGTCGACGCCCATGAGGTTGACGTTCCGGCCGCCCGCCGCCGCGCGGGCCCGCCGGATCGCGCTCTCGACCCCGTCGCCGACGAAGGCGAAGGTCCCGCTCCGCATCGCCAGGTCGTCCTGGGGCCGGTGCGTCACGACGAAGCAGGCTGCGGGGAAGGGGGTGTCGCCCCAGACGTCGATGCCGACGTCGAACGTCCGCCGGCCCAGCACCACCGCCCCCGTGGCGGCGGACAGCTCCTTGATCACCTTGGAGTCGACCTCGTCGTCCGCGGCCCCGAAGACCCACTCGTGCAGGCGCAGGCCGCCCACGCCCATCGGGTTCTCGGGACTGACGTCCGGTCCGGCCGCGAAGCCGTCCAGGGACATGGTGACGTGCAGGATGACGGCGCTCATTCAGAACTCCCGGAGGTCGTTCACATCCGCGGGATGCGGATGTGCCGCCATACCGACCGCGGGGGAGCCCGGAACTCATCGCCGCCCGCCGGCGGCGTCCTCGGCGCGCCAGGCCTTCACACGGCGGCGAGCCCGGCGTCCTCGGCGCGCCGGGGCCTCCCGCACGGCGGCGAGCGCGGCCTCGTCCGAGGCCGCGGGCAGGCGGGTGACCGTTGGACCTCCGGATGCGCGTCGCGAGGTCACCGTCCCCGGCGCGGACTCCGTCGCGGCTCCGGCTTGACCTCAAGCATCGTTGAGATTTTAGCGTGATCTCCGCCTGTCCCGTCGAGGAGGAAGAGCCCTGTCATGAGGGAATACACGCTGGACGAACTCACCGCGCAGCCCATCGGCTACTGGAGCGGCGAGGCGTATCGCACCGTGGTCGGGCGCATCAGGGCGGATCTGGCGGTCGAGCGGCTCAACCAGCCGGCCTGGTGGATCCTCAACCACGTCGAGAAGGCCCCCGGGGAGTGGACCCGGGCCCGGCTCACCGAGCGGCTGGCGTCCTTCGACGACCAGGGGACCGATTTCGACGGCGTCTACGACGACCTGCTGGACCGGGGGTGGCTGGCCGAGGAGTCAGGCGTGCTGACCCTCACCGAGGAGGGACGGGCCGGGCGTGCGCGAGCGCAGGAACGCGCCCTGCGCGCACACGAGCGGACGCACGACGGCGTCTCCCCGGAGGAGTACGCGGTCACTCTGAATGTCCTGCGCCGGATGATCGAGAATCTGGGCGGCGACAGCGACCTGCCCTGACGCGGCGACCACCCGTCCGTGACCATTCACCGAAATGAGAAGGAAGCCGTGATGAACGTAGCGATCATCGCCGGAAGCACACGCCCGGGAGGCAACGGAGAGGCCGTGGCCCGGTGGGTCCACGACCTCGCGGCCAAGCGCGGCGACGCCCGGTTCGAACTCGTGGACCTCAAGGAGTTCGGCCTGCCGCACCTGGACGAGGCGTCACCGGCGGCGATGGGGCGGTACGGCCTGCCGCACACCAGGCGGTGGGCCGCCAAGATCTCCGAGTTCGACGCATATGTATTCGTCACGCCCGAGTACAACCGCTCGATCCCCGGCGCGTTGAAGAACGCCATCGACTTCCTGTACGCCGAGTGGCACAACAAGGCGGCGGGGTTCGTCGGCTACGGCGTCTTCGGCGGGATCCGGGCGGTGGAGCACCTGCGCCTGGTCATGGGCGAACTGCAGGTCGCCGACGTGAGCGCACAGGTCTCCCTCACGCTGGCCGCCGACTTCGAGCACTTCAGCGTCTTCAAACCGGCCGCCCGCCAGGAGGACGCGGTCACCCTCATGCTGGACCAGCTCATCGCCTGGGGAAGCGCCCTGCGGACCGTCCGGCTCCGAGGACGCTCCACGGTGCCCACGGAGATGTGACAGATCCGGGCTCTGCCACTGAACCGCTCCCCGCCGAGCCCGGTCGATCCCCTGAAGGGTCACTCGGTGTTCACGACCAGGCATTCGACTCGGGATGCCAGGTCAGGACCGCCGCATCACCGATGAGGAGAGGATCCGCGAAGGCCGTGACGATCGACACGACGTCGGAGAAGAGGTCCGGGTAGCCCTTCGCCGCCACCCCTTGCCGACGTCGCCAAGCGGCGTAGGGTGACTGGCGGCGTTTCCCGAGATCGGTGATCGACGATGTGAGCGATCGCAGTGGAATGCCGCGGTGCTCGGCGGTCGCCGTCAACGCCGTGGTGAGTTCGCCGCCGTCGAGTTCGTGGAGGGTGACGAGGCGGTAAAGGTCGGCGTAGTCGCGTTCCCTGGTATTGAGGTCGCCGAGCGAGATGGCGGTGGAAAGCTTTTCCGCGATGACCGTGGCCAAGGGATAACCGAAGATCTGAAATCTCTCCGCGGAGAGCTGCTGCGGATAGTGGATGATCTGAGGATTCGGCGTGACCGGATCCCCGAAGCTGACGTCGAGCTGCAGCTTGAGGCGCGCCCGGGCGATCGCCGCGGTCATTGTCAGGCGCAATCCGTTGTATTTCTCGTCCGCTCGCATCGGGACGGTCTTGAGGGAGCCGGGATCGAACTCGACACCGTCGTCCACTTCGGTGGCGGCGATGGTCGCGATTCTCTGCATGATCTCGGCTTCGTCGTTGCGGAACGCACATCCCAGGATGTCGATGTCACGGGTCATGCGGCGTGCGCCGAACTGAGCGAGCAGAAGGCCGCCTTTGAGGACGAAGTGTCGTCCACCGGACGGGAGAGGCTGACTCGGTAGAGGAAGCGTTCGAGCAGGTACTCGATCATGACCTCATCGGTGGACCGCCCGGTGCGACGAGCCAGGTTACGCAGGTCGTTGTAGATACGACCAGCCGTGGTGTCACGGGTGGGGTTCGGCATCAGGCCAGCACCGCCTCGATAGCGGGACGAATGATCGACAGTGCGCCGAGGTCATTGGCGATTTCTTGGAGGTCACGGACTCCGCCGGGCCCTTCGCGGCGAAGATAGCGGCCGAGGGCCGCCAGCGCCAGCGATTCACCGAATCGCCTGCGGTGACGCATCGCATCGACGACAGCGCGTGCGGCACCGTACACGGGCACCGTTTCTCCCGGTGCCGCCTCGAACTCCTCGACGGAGAGGAGGAAGGTCTCGGCCGCGTACTGGCTGACCGTGGTCGGGGGGTAGGAGATCGATGGGCGATGTGTGCCTCGGGGGATCGCGATATGGACGCTCGACGGGATGTCGTCGATCAGTTCGTGGATCGCGAGGGCGGACTCGCCACATACAACGGCCCGTGGAGCTCTCAGGCAGACGGCGAGCAGGTCGAGGTGTGCGGTCTCAGGGGCGTCGGCCCGCCGGTAGACGCCTCGCGAGATTTCATCTATATCCCCGGCTGAGGAGAGAAGAGACAGATCGCGTGGTGAGATGGTCGCGCTTCTGGCCTGCGCCGCCGTGAACGTCGGAGGAATCTCGGCCATGCGTGCCGCGAGCCGAGAGTCCACCGGAGGCCCCATGTATCAAATCCTACCCATGCAGGGGTCCCATGGGTAGGATTTGATACATGGGCTCACCGTGATACAGAGGCGCACTCAGTCCTCACTGCCCGGATTCCGCGCGGACGGCCTCCCCGTGTCACCAGACGGCCTGGTGGACGTGTACAGGATCTGGAATGCCGGTGCGGGGGATACCTGGCCGGTGCGTGGCGCTCGGGCGGCCGGGGTCAGATCATCACGTGGTCGTCGGGGCGGCCGACGAAGGAGAACTGGGCGCCGCGGGTGAGCTTGTGGTCGTCGGGCTGCCAGGTGTGCATCGCCGGGTCGCCGCTGCGCCAGTAGACGAAGTTGAACCGGTCGGTGGAGTAGATCTTGACCCGGTCCTCCTTCAGCCGCTTCACCAGCCGGGTGTCCTCGCCCCGGGTGACGTCCTCGAAGCCGTAGTGGCGGAACATCTCGGCCTTGCCGAGGAAGGTGCCGCCCTGCACCAGCCAGGCGTAGCGGTGCTCCAGGCCCGGCATGCGCAGCATCGTGGTGTTGGTGGACTCGAAGTAGGCGTAGTGGGCGCCCTTGCCGACCAGTTCGGCGTCGGAGTAGTCGAAGGCGCGGACGAGGTCCGACAGGTAGTGCTCGCCGTACAGGTTGTCGTCGTCCATCTTGGCGATCAGTTCGCCCTCGGCCGCGGCGATGCCCATGTTCATGCAGGCGCCCAGCGACATCGACGCGTCGGCGGCCAGCACCACGACGTCGGAGACCCCCGCCATGCGGGCCTTGTCGGCGACCACGACCGGGTCGATGTCCAGGCCGTGCAGCACCATGACGAGCTGGACCGGGCGGTGGATCTGCCGGGCCACCGAGGAGATGGCGTGTTCGAGCTGCGAGGCCCGGTTGGTCGGCAGCACCACCGAGACGGACCGCGTCCGGGGCTGCACGGGCCGGCCGAGGAAGCCCAGGATCTGGTCCACCCGGTGGGTGAACAGGTGCTTGTCGAAGACCTCGCGCATGGCCAGGTGCCCCCGGCGGGCGCGCAGCTCGGGGCTGTTGACCAGGTGCAGGACGTTGTTGTAGGACTCCAGCTCGTCGTGGGCGATGGGGACGAGGTCGCCGAAGGTCTCCTCGATGGCCCGGGACCAGCCGGAGACCACCGGGGTGGAGCAGGCCGACAGCTCGAAGACCCGCCGGGCGCACATGGTCGGCGAGTGCAGCACCGAGTTCACGTTGAGGAAGACCTTGTACATCTTGTACGCGGCGAGCATCCGGTCGTAGGGCAGCTCGCCCACGATGTGCGGGACGTACTTCTCCGGCCAGGCGTACTTCTCGTCCACCGTGCCGTTGCGGGCGAAGATGTGCAGGCCCAGCTCGCGGATCGGGTCGAGGACCGTCTCCATCTGCTCGCGGCGCTCGGGGTGCTTGTCGCGGAAGTACATGCCCGCGAAGACCACGTCGTGGATGCGGCCCTGCTTCTCCTGGATCGGGTTGTGCACCCGGGGCTGGGCCGCGAACTGCAGGACGTCGACCCGGTCGTGCCCGAGCACCTTGCGGTAGCGCGGCACCATGTCGCCGTCGCAGGTGAAGACGTAGTCGAACAGCTTGGCCGTGTCGATGAAGAAGTCGAAGTTCGGCGGGTCCTCCTTGTTCCAGAAGACCGTCGGGATTCCCTCGGCGCGGCACCACTCGACCAGCGCGCGCAGCTCCGGCTTGGGGGCGTTGGTCCCGGTCATCTGGTAGCGCCAGCGGCCCTGGTTGCCGTGCCAGGCCGACTCGGCGAACAGGATGTCCGGCCGCCGCTCGGCGAAGATCTCCGGCCAGTCGCGAAGCCCGAACTCGATCTGGTCCCACTCGTACTTGAACGCCATGCGGGAGAAGTCGTCGAGGATGACCGCGACCTTGAGGTCGGGCCGGTTCACCGGTCCGGCCGGCCACTTCACCTGCGGCACGTCCACGACGGGTCCCCGGTTGGAGACCTCCTCGATCACCTCGGACACCGGACGGGGCGCCTTGGGCGCGCGGCCGGGCCGCATCGCGCCGCGCAGCTTGCCCGGCAGACCCACCACCCCGGCCCCGCGGGACCCGGTCAGCGCCTCGGCCACCCGGTAGGGGCGCTGGACCTTCGTCGACTCCAGCTTCCACTGGGCGTACTCGGCGCGGGCCTCGGCGATGGCCAGCCGCCGCTCCAGGTCCTGGACGCGCTCTTCGTAGCGCTCGATGACCTTGCGCTCCTCGGGCAGCCAGTTGACCGGTCCGAGACGCTGGTACTTCGGCTCTTCGGGGGTCTGCTCACTCATGGGTCGGTCGCCTTCGTCCGGGGTCGTGCCAGCGTACGGCTTACGCCGTGATCAAACGGGCGTTTTGTGGAGATTCGCGGCGTACGGCCTGCCCGGCACGGCACCGTAGGGCACGGCCCGCACGGCCCGTCACGGCATACCGAGAAGCCGTACGACCCGCACCCGTCACAGCGCGTCGCGCGGTTCGTTCTGCGCCGCCGGGGACAGGTTCCGCCCGCCGAGCCACGCCTCGATCACCCGGGCGATCCGGGGACCGGCCTTGCCGTCCCAGAGGGGCGGCAGCTCGCCCGACGGCGTCGCGGCGCCGGCGGCCAGGGCCCGGTCCGCGGCGGCGGGAAGCTGCGCCGGGGTGACCAGGCGGTTGGTGCCGTGCGTGACGGTGACCGGCCGCTCGGTGTTGGGCCGCACGGTCAGGCAGGGCACGCCCAGCATGGTGGTCTCCTCCTGCACGCCGCCGGAGTCGGTGACGACCAGGGCCGCCCCGCGCACCAGCGACAGGAAGTCGACGTACCCCAGCGGGTCGACGATGGACAGCCGCTCGCCGTCCACCAGGCCGGCCTCGGCCAGGCGGGTCCGGCCGCGCGGGTGCAGCGGCACCACGACCGGCAGCCGCTCGCTCACCGCCAGCACGGCGTCGACCAGCTCCTTGGCCGCGGCCGGGTCGTCGACGTTGGCCGGGCGGTGCAGGGTCGCCACCGCGTACCGCTCGCCCAGCCCGAGGCGGGAGCGGACCGGGGCCGGGTCGAGCCGGTCCAGCGCGGAGAACAGGCTGTCGATCATCGGGTTGCCGACGAGATGCACCCGGGCGGGGTCCACGCCCTCGTTCGACAGGTGGGAGAGCGCGTCGGGCGAGGTGGCGAAGAGGATGTCGGACAGCGCGTCGGTGACGACCCGGTTGACCTCCTCGGGCATCCCCCGGTCGAAGGAGCGCAGGCCCGCCTCGACGTGCGCGGTCGGGACGTGCAGCTTGGCGCAGACGAGGATCGCCGCGAGCGTGGAGTTCACGTCGCCGTAGACGACGACCAGCGCCGGGCGGTGCGCCAGCACCACCTCCTCCAGGCCGGTCAGCAGGGCCGCGGTCTGGCGGGCGTGCGAGCCGGACCCGACGCCGAGGTTGGCGATCGGCTCGGGCAGGCCGAGGTCGGCGAAGAACACGTCCGACATCAGGGCGTCGTAGTGCTGGCCGGTGTGGACGATGCCCTGGCGCACACCCAGACCCGCGAGCGCCCGCACGACCGGGGCGGCCTTGACGAAGTTGGGCCGCGCGCCGAGCACGTGCAGGACGAGCGGGTCCTCGGGGGCCGGAGCCGTCTCCGTGGGGGCATAGTCCCTCACTGACCTCGCCTTTCATCCGGGAGTAGGTCAAACGTTGCCTATGGTACGGTCACGGCGTGGTATCCGACGCCAGCAGGCCAGAGTCCCCCAAGGTATCCGCGAGGACGGCCCGAGCCGGTCTCGGCGGGCTGCTGAAGGGGTTCGCCCAGCACCCCGTGATCGTGTCCCGCGTCGTCGCGGCCAAGGTGAAGTCCGACCCGGTCCGGGTGGCCCAGGCCGCGGCGGAGACCCTGCCGCCGAAGCTGCGCCCCGTCGTGGGCAAGGTCGCCTGGCCCGCCGCGCGCCGCGCGAGGTTCGTGTTCCGCAAGCTCGGCATGCGCGTGCTCAAGGGCCCCTGGAACGACGCCAAGGAGCACTTCGACTCCGGCCGGATGACCGACGCCGTCGCGGTGCTGCAGCCGTACGTCAAGTACCCCTTCATCAACCGCAGGGCCACGTACTACGCGGGCGAGCTGGCCGCCATCCAGCCGAACCCGATCCCGCCCAAGCCCAAGGTGATCGTGGGCGAGCGCGTCCCGGGGCGGGTGCTGCACTGCGTCACCAACGCCCTGCCGTACACGCAGGCGGGCTACACCGTGCGGACCCACCGCATCGTCACCGCGCAGAAGGCCGCCGGGCTCGACCCGCACGTCGTGACGAGCTGGGGCTGGCCGATGATGCAGGGCCACGCCGACGCCGAGCCGTACGAGGAGATCGACGGGATCCCCTACCACCGGCTGCTGCCCGACGGCGGCGAGGTGCCGTTCGAGAGCCACGGCCGGATGATCCGCGGCGCCGGCGAGGTGACCGAGCTGGTCAGGACGCTGCGCCCGCAGGTGCTGCACGCCGCGACCGACCACCGCAACGGCTCGGTGGCGCTGGCCGCCCGCGAGCGGACCGGCACGCCCCTGGTCTACGAGGTCCGCGGCTTCCTGGAGGAGACCTGGGCCTCGCGCGACCCCAAGCGGGTCGGCAGCCAGCGGCAGGTGCTGCAGCGCGAGCGCGAGGCGTTCATCATGCGCTCGGCCGACGCCGTGGTCACCCTCGCCGAGACCATGGCCACCGAGATCGCCGAGCGGGGCGTGCCGCGGGAGCGGATCTACCTCGCGCCCAACGCGGTGGACGACTCCCTGCTCACCGCCTCCTACGACGGCCCGGCCTTCCGCGCCTCCTACGGCATCGAGCCCGGCGAGATCATCATGGGCTCGGTGTCGAGCATCGTGGGCTACGAGGGCTTCGGCACGATGATCAGCGCCGCCGCGCTGCTGCGCGACCGGGGCGCCCCGATCAAGGTCCTGCTCGTCGGCGACGGCGCCGCCCGGCCCGAGCTGCTGGAGCAGGTCGAGGAACTGGGGTTGCAGGACATCGCGATCCTGCCCGGCCGGGTCGGCCCGGACGAGGCGCTTCAGGCTCAGGCGGCCATCGACATCTTCGTCTGCCCCCGCGAGGATCTGCGGGTCTGCCGGCTGGTCACGCCGCTGAAGCCGGTCGAGGCGATGGCGCTGGGCAAACCGGTCGTGCTGAGCGACCTGCCCGCGCTGTCGGAGCTGGTGGGCACCGACGGCGCCGGCCTCCTGGTCCCGCCGGGCGATCCCGAGGCGCTCGCCGACGCGCTCGCCGCGCTGCGCGAGGACCCCGAACGGCGTGCCGCGATGGGCGAGGCGGGACGGGCCGAGGTGGCGGCGAAGCGCACGTGGAGCCGGGTCGCGGAGACCTACCGCGAGATCTACCGATCCCTCACCGACCGATGACCGCCCCCCGTGAGCTGGATGACCAGCTGTTTACGAGGCGTTCAGTCGCATTAGACGTGCCTCGTGCCGACTTGAGATAGCCTTTGCCACCATGAAGTGTTGTTTCCGGCATTCCAGGGTCGCGCCGTGAGCGAGCGAAGCGAGCACGCCGACGGGCGGGGCGACCTCGCGGGCGTGGCCGAGGAGGCCCATGACGTGGGTGTCTACGACCTGGCCGTCATCGGTCTCGGGTATGTCGGCATGCCCCTGGCCAAGGAGGCCGCGGCGGCGGGCCTGCGGGTCGTCGGCTTCGAGGTCGACCCCGCCAAGGTCGAGGCGCTGAACGCGGGCCGCTCCTACATCGACGACCTCACCGACGCCGACCTCGACCACATGCTGGCCGGCGGGTTCCGCGCCACCCTCGACGAGTCGGTGCTGGCCGCGAGCCGCACCATCGTCATCTGCGTGCCCACCCCGCTGGACGAGGACCACCGCCCGGACCTGTCCGCGGTCGAGGGCGCCACCGCCACGGTCGCCCGCAACCTCTCCGCCGGCACCCTGGTCGTCCTGGAGTCCACCACCTGGCCCGGCACCACCGACGAGGTCGCCCGCCCGATCCTGGAGGCCTCCGGCCTCGCCGCGGGCACCGGCTTCCACCTCGCCTTCTCGCCCGAGCGCATCGACCCGGGCAACCCCAAGTACGGCCTGCGCAACACCCCCAAGGTCGTCGGCGGCTACACGGCCGCCTGCCGCGACCGAGCGGTCGGGTTCTACTCCCAGTTCGTCGAGCAGGTCGTGCCGGTCAGCGGCACCCGCGAGGCCGAGATGGCCAAGCTCCTGGAGAACACCTACCGGCACGTCAACATCGCCCTCGTCAACGAGATGGCGATCTTCTGCGACGAGCTGGGGGTCAACCTCTGGGAGTCCATCGAGGCCGCGGCCACCAAGCCGTTCGGCTTCCAGAAGTTCCTGCCCGGTCCGGGCGTCGGCGGCCACTGCATCCCGGTGGACCCGTCGTACCTGTCGTACACGGTCCGCAAGCTGGGCTACCCGTTCCGGTTCGTGGAGCTGGCCCAGGAGATCAACGAGCGGATGCCGTCGTATGTGGTCGCCCGCGTGCAGCGGCTGCTCAACCGGCACAGGAAGGCCGTCAACGGCGCGAAGGTGCTGCTGCTCGGCGTCACCTACAAGCCCGACATCGCCGACGAGCGGGAGACCCCGGCCCTGCCGGTCGCGCGGGCCCTGCTGGAGCTCGGCGCCGACCTGGTCTTCGCCGACCCCCACGTGAGGGAATGGCGGGTGGACGGCGTCGAGGTGCCGCGCGAGGAGGACCTGCACCGGGCGGTCGCCGAGGCCGACGTGACGCTGCTGCTGCAGCAGCACGCCGCCTTCGACCTCACGACCATCGAGGACCACGGCCGGCTCGTGCTCGACACCCGAGGCGTGCTCGCCGAGGGTGAACGCGTCGAGCGACTCTGACGGCGGAGGCTGCGCGCAGTGCACGTGCTCGTCATGACGGTGGTGCATCACCCCGAGGACGCCCGGATCCTGCACCGGCAGATCCGGGCGCTCGTCGATGCCGGTCATGAGGTCACGTACGCCGCGCCGTACACCGCGCGGGGCGTCATGGCCCGGTCGTGGGTGAACGGCGTCGACCTGCCCCGGGCGGCGGAGCGCAAGCGCCTGTCCGCCGTGCGCGCCGCCCGCAAGGTGTTCAAGCGGATGCGCGACCAGGTCGACCTGGTCGTGATCCACGACCCCGAGCTGCTGGTCGCGGTCGCGGGCGTGCGCGGACGCCCGCCGGTGGTCTGGGACGTCCACGAGGACACCCCGGCGACGCTGTCGCTGAAGCCCTGGCTGCCGGCGCTCCTGCGGCCCCCGGTACGGTTCCTGGCCCGCATGTTCGAGGGCGTGGCCGAGCGGCACCTGCACCTGCTGCTGGCCGAGCACGCCTACGCCGGCCGGTTCAGCCGCACCCACCTGGTCGTCCCGAACGAGACCTGGGTGCCCGACGCGGTGGCCGAGCCGGGCGACGACCGCGTCGTCTACCTCGGCTGGCTGTCGGAGGCGCGCGGGGTGCACGACGCCATCGAGGCGGCCCGGCTGCTGCGGCCGCACCGGGTGGCGGTCGAGCTGATCGGCTACGCCGACCCGCAGTCCCGCCCGGCGCTGAACGCGGCGGTGGCCGAGGGTGTGCTGGAGTGGCGCGACTTCATGCCGAACGACGAGGCGCTCAAGCGGCTCGACGGCGCGCTGGCCGGCCTGTCGCTCCTGCACGACGAGCCCAACTACCGCCACTCCATGCCGACGAAGATCGTGGAGTACATGGCCCACGGCGTTCCCGTCATCACCACGCCCTCGCCGCGCGCGGTGGAGCTGGTCGAACGCTACAACAGCGGTGTGGTCGTGCCCTGGAACGACCCGGGGGCGGTCGCCGAGGCCGTGCTGTTCCTCCGGAACGATCCCCGCGAACGGCATGCCCGGGGCGCCCGAGGGTATGCGGCGGCCCGTGCGAACCATCACTGGCCGAACTCCGCCCGCCGCTTCGTGGCCCAGCTGGAGGAGTGGGGCGGCGTCAAGAGCTGACCTCTTGTACGGGCTGTACGGCGAAATGGCTTACGTCCACCTGATCACGAGAACGGTAGTGTCCTGATCGTGCGCTGGTTCACGGCTCTGCTCGGCGTGGCGATCCTCGCGGCGGTGGCGGCGGTCGTCCTGGTCCTCCCCCGGACCGGCGGGAAGGCGACCGGCGACGGGACGCCGATCGCGTCGTCGTCGGTCCCCGCGCGGACCCCCTCGACCCCCGCCCCGAAGGCCGAGGAGTTCACCGATCCCTGTGGAACGTTCGACACCGCCGTGCCCACGCCGTACGCGGTGACCGGCTACTGGCTCATCCCCACGGCCGACCACTGCACCTGGCGGCGGCAGTTCTCCGCCATCCACCGGCTGGGCGGCGACACCGTGATCCGGATCGGCTGGGGCCTGCAGGCCCGCCGCGTCGACGACCAGGGCCGCGTCCTCGACAAGGCCGGCGAGGAGATCGACCCCCGCTACGAGCCGTGCGTGGAGGACGGGCTGTCCTGCGAGGCCGCGGCCGAGCGCGACCTCAAGGCCGCCAACCCCGGCAACCGGGTGAGCTGGACGTTCGTCTACCGCACCGACGAGGCGTTCGGCCCCGGCCTGTTCCGCTGCCCGGAGTTCGAGCGGAAGATCCCCGTCGGCAAGACCGTCTTCTACCGCCTCATCGTCAACGAGGACGGCAGCGACGACCCGACCTGCGACAACATCAGGGCCAAGGGCCGCGGCTACCACGTGATCCTGATCGCCGCGGCGGAGCAGGACAGCCTCACCGAACTGCTCGACCTCGGCGACCGGTTCGGGGTGAAGGTCTTCCCCGCCCTGCCGCTGGCCCCGCGCGACCCGGCGCAGCAGTCCCGGGCCGCCAGGCAGGGCACGAACACCCTGACCACCCTCACCCGGCGCATCCTGCAGGACTACGGTGACCGCTTCGGCGACCGGACCTCGCTGGGCGGTTTCTACCAGCCGTTCGAGGTGCAGATGCGCGACATGCGCTACTCGGGGTCCAACGACCCCGAGGAGGCGGCGAAGGACCATCCGACGCTGCGGGTCTACGCCTCCCAGCACGAGATCGTCGAGCAGGAGATGCCGGGAAGGCCCATCCTCGTCAGCCCCTACCTCGACGCCCGCAAGAGGCTTCCGATCAGCGCCACGCCCAAGGAGGTCGCCCGGGGGTTCGAGGCGCTCGCCAGGACCGGGGTGGGCATCATCGCGCCGCAGGACAGCCGCGGCACCGGCAAGGTCGGGCTGTTCTGGCCCGACGAGCGCGACGAGAAGGTGGACGAGCGGCTGCGCCCGGTCGTCGGGGAGGCCGACAACGGCACCGCCTACCACGGCTCGACCCGCGACTACTACCGGGAGATGTCCGCGGCCCGCGACCGGATGGCCGAGCAGGGTCACGACGTGCAGCTGTGGGCCAACGTGGAGGCGTTCGAGCCGTCGAAGGGCGAGCCCTGCGAGGTGCGGACCGGCAGCCGCGGCCGTACCGACAAGAAGCGGCTCGACGCGGCGGTGACCCAGGTCGGCCGCTACGTCTCCAAGGTCGTCTCCTACATGTGGAGCGACTTCTTCACCTGCGGTTCGCCGTCGCTGTCGGAGGAGATCACCCGAGACTGGAACCGGCCCATCCCGGTGGACGCCGTCCGCCGGCCGCGCGACATCCAGGACGGCGTGGAGATCCGGGGCTACAACCTGCCGATGGGCGCGAAGGTCACCCTGAAGTGGGAGGGGCAGGAGACCCCCAAGGTCGTCGAGGTGGCCGGGGTGAACCTCAACCCGCCCCCGCCGGACCAGCCCGCCCGGATGGAGACGGCGTGGGTCCCCTTCGACTGGACCCAGGTGCCGCCCGGCCAGTGGGTCGAGATCGAGGTCACCGCCCCCGACGGACGGCCCGCCGCCGAGGCGCTGCACGTCCGCGTCGCCCTCTGACCGGTGTAACGTGCCTGACATGGTTCCGCGCATTCCCGTCAGCGTGGATCTGGTCGTCCTCACGGTGCGCTGCCAGGCGCTGAGCGCGCTCGTCTGGCGCCGCGACAGGCCCCCCTACGAAGGACGCTGGGCCCTGTCCGGCGGATTCATCCAGCTCGACGAGGACCTCCCGGCCGCCGCTGCGCGGATCCTCGCCGAACGGGCCGGTCTGCCCGGCGCCCCGGTCCACCTGGAGCAGCTCCAGACCTACGGCTACCCCGACCGCGACCCGCGTCAGCGCGTGCTGAGCGTCGCCTACCTCGGCCTCGCCCCCGACCTGCCGGCCTCCACCGAGGCGCACATGAGCTGGGAGCCCGTCTCCTCGCTGTGCGACATGGCCTTCGACCACCGGCGCATCATGGTCGACGGGATCGAGCGCGCCCGCAGCAAGCTGGAGTACACCCCGCTGGGCGCGGCGTTCTGCCCCCCGGAGTTCACCGTCGCCGAGCTGCGCCGGGTCTACGAGATCGTCTGGGGCCGCCCGCTGGACCCGCGCAACTTCCACCGGAAGGTCACCCGGGCCGAGGGCTTCCTGGTGCCGACCGGCCGCACGACCACCCGCGACGGCGGCCGCCCCGCCAAGCTCTACCGCCGCGGCCCGGCGACGCTGCTGCACCCCCCGATGCTCCGCTCCCTGAAGGACTGACCACGACGGCTTCCTGAAGTGACCCCTCCGGAAGACCACGGGGCTCAACGTTTGACGATGGCCGCCAGGTCGATGTCGATCTCGAAGGGAAGACTCAGCCTGAGCCGGTCACGATGGGAGCCCGTGAGGGTGTAGGCGCGCGTTGCGGGGTTGAGCTGGTGGACGTGAACGGTGGGCTGGCCGTCTTCGTACTCCACCCGCCAGAAGTGGGGGATGCCGGCCTCCGCGTACAGCTGGGGCTTCCTGTTGCGGTCCCGCTCCGCAGACTCCGCCGAGACCACTTCGACGGCCAGGAGCACGTCCGACGCCTCGTAGAAGGTCCGCATCATGTCGGAGGCCGCGTGCGCGTGGAGCACCACGATGTCGGGCTCGGGCCGCTGGCGCTCGCCCAGCTTCAACGTCATCTCCCTCTCCACCCGGAGGTGGTCGGGAGCCGCCTGATCCAGCTCCTTCTGCAGAGCGAAGATCATGACGGCGTGGAAGCGGGTCTGGGGGCTCACGAAGACGAGAGTGCCATCGATCAGCTCGGTGTGCGGGGGGATTCCCCTGAGCCGGTCCAGGTCATCGGCGGTGAAGCCCCCCGTGGGCGGGATCACCCAGGAGGGCAGGGGCTCCGTTTCGGATACGTCGGCATCGGAGGTCTCGGCCACGTGCGGCGGTGCGATGCTCATGTCGTCCTCCCGGTCGGGCAAGCCTCTCACCTCCAGTGTTCCAGGATCATGCCCCGTGCGCCCGCCGTTCTCCCGTCCGGGCGATCCTCCTAAAGTAAGAGCATGCCTCGTTTCCGCGCCATCCTGGACACCATGCCCGCCTACAAGGCGGGCAAGGCCGTCGTGTCACCCGACGGCCGGTCCTACAAGCTGTCCTCGAACGAATCCCCCTACGAGCCGCTGCCTTCGGTGGTCGAGGCCATCGCCAAGGCGGCCACGGAGATCCACCGCTACCCCGACCCGGCCGCCGCCGGCCTGACCGGCGCCCTGGCCGAGCGGTACGGCGTGCCGCCGGAGCACGTCGCGCTCGGCGGCGGCTCGGTGGCGGTGGCCCAGCAGCTCTTCGAGACCGTGGGCGAGCCGGGCGCCGAGGTGGTCTACGCCTGGCGGTCGTTCGAGGCGTACCCGCTGCTGGCCGACCTCGCCGGGACGACCTCGGTGCGGGTCCCGCTGGCGGGTGAGACGCACGACCTGGACGCCCTGGCCGAGGCGATCACCCCGCGGACCCGCATGGTGCTCGTCTGCAACCCCAACAACCCCACCGGCACGGTCGTCCACTCGGCCGAGCTGGAGGCGTTCCTGGACCGCGTCCCCGAGGACGTGCTGGTCATCCTCGACGAGGCGTACCGCGAGTACGTCAGGGACGCCGACGTGCCAGACGGCCTCTCCTACTACCGCTCCCGGCCCAACGTCGCGGTGCTGCGCACGTTCTCCAAGGCGTACGGCCTGGCCGGGCTCCGGGTGGGCTACCTTATCGCCGACGAGCCGGTGGCCTCCGCCGTGCGCAAGACGATGGTGCCCTTCGCGGTCAGCCATCTCGCGCAGGCCGCCGCGGTCGCCTCGCTCGCGGCCGAGGACGAGCTGCTGGAGCGGGTGGACGCCGTGGTCAAGGAGCGCACCCGGGTCCGCGAGAGCCTGATCGGCCAGGGCTGGGAGGTGCCCGTCACCGAGGCCAACTTCGTCTGGCTCCGCCTGGGCGAGCGCACCACGGCCTTCGCCGAGGCCTGCGCGGCCGAGGGCGTGGCGGTGCGCCCGTTCGCCGGGGAGGGGGCGCGGATCTCCATCGGCTCCCCCGACGCCAACGACACCTTCCTCGCCGCCGCCGAGGCGTTCCGGAGCGCCTGACGGCCCGCCGCGGGCCCGCGCCGCCGGGCCCGCGACGGGTCCGCGGGTACGGCCCCGCCCCGGCGTGCCGCCGGGTTCACCTACACGGCCGCCGGTTCCTCCTCGACGGCCGCCGGCGTCCGGCCGCGGCGCTCGGTGGAGACCACCAGGGCCACGCCCAGGACGATCACCAGGCCCGCCACGAGCATCGGGACGGTGACCACCTCTCCCACGATGATCGCGCCCAGGGCGACCGCCACCGCCGGGTTGACGTAGGCGTAGGTGGAGACCAGTGAGATCGGGGCGTTGCCCAGCAGCCAGACGTAGGCCGTGAAGCCCACCAGGGAGCCCATCGCGACCAGGTAGGCCAGCCCCGCCCAGGACGTCCCGGAGACGGCCCCGAAGTCCACGCGCTCGCCGACGGCGAGGGCGGTCAGCACCAGCCCGGTGCCGCCCGCGGCCATCTCGACCGCGCTCGCGGCGAAGGGGTCGGCGGGCATCGGGATCCTGGCCGACAGGAACGAGCCGATCGACCACGACAGCGACGCCAGCAGGATGACGGCGATCCCCGTGCCGTCGCTGTGGCCGCCCCCGCCGGTCAGCGACAGCCCGGCCACCCCGGCGAACCCCAGCAGCACCCCGGCGAGCGTCAGCGCCCGCGGCCGGTCCCTGGCGACGAGCCGCAGGACGACCAGCCACAGCGGCACCGAGGCGACCAGCAGCGCGGCCAGCCCGCTGGAGATGTGCTGCTCGGCGACGGCGACCATGCCGTTGCCGCCGTTCAGCAGCAGCAGCCCCACCAGCGCGGCCCCACCGGCCTCCTTGGCGGTCATCCGGAAGGCCCGCCGTCCCCGCAGGGCGAGCACCGCGAGGGCCAGGATCGGGGAGGCGAGCAGGAAGCGCATCGCGCCGCTGCTGAGCGGTGGGATCGTCTCGATCGCGAACCTGATCCCCAGGTAGGTGGAGCCCCACACGACGTACACGATCGCCAGCGCTCCCCACACGAGGAGCGGCCGGGGGCTGACAGCAGTGTCACGGCTCATGACTCATGACAATAGCCTCTGTGGCCGATCGTCACATCGCATATTTCAGACATTCATGTCATATGTTTCGGACACCGAGCCGGGCGGGGGGTGAGCCATCGGGTCGGGAGTGAACCGCCGGATCCGGGGAAGCCGGGAAGGGAGCCACCGGCTCCGGGACCACCGGACGGGAGCAGGGGGCGGGAGCGCCGGATCCGGGGAAGCCCGGAAACCGGGCGGTGGACCGCCGGCTCCGGGACCACCGGACGGGAGCGCCGGGCAGGGCCGCCGGACGGGAGCGCCGGGCAGGACCACCGGACGGGAGCGCCGGGCAGGACCACCGGAGCCCGGGAAGCCGCCGGGCGCGGAAGGGAGCCGCCGGCCTGGGGGGTGAACCGCGGAGCCCGGGGGCCCCGCCGTACGAGGGCGGGGCCACCCGGCCGCGGAAGGCCGCGAGGGGCTCGGTGACCGCACGGCGGCCGTTCCACGGTCGCCTCGGTGATCGCTCGCTGACCGGGCAGCGGCCGGTCGGCGGACGCCTCGGTGGCCGCTCGGCGAACCGCACGGCGGTCGATCGGTGGCCGTGCCGGTGGCCACCTCAGTGGCCGCCTCAGTGGCCGCCGAGCTTCTCCACGATCAGCCGGTACAGCTGGCGGGGCCGGCCCGGCTGGGGGGTGCGGTTCGGCGGAAGCGGCCACGCGAGTCCCTCGTCCACCAGCGTGCGCAGCAACCGCCGTGCCGTCCTCGGGGTGACGCCGAGCATCTTGCCCGCGCTCTCGGCGTCCACCACCGTGTCCCCGCCCTCCAGCTTGGCCGCCAGCCTGGCCAGCACCTCCACGCCCTTCGGCTTGAGCTGCCCGCCGCCCTGGGGAGGCATCCTCGGCGCCGGGACCAGCGCCCGGCCCTCGCGGTCCACCGCGAAGCCCTGCGCCTGCTTGCCCGCCTGCGTGCGCGCCATGGCCGCGCGGGCATGGGACTCGGCGTCGTGGGCGGTACGGCCCATGCCGACCCCCACCTCCACCGCCAGACCCAGCTCCTCCCGGACCCGCGCCGCGAACGGCAGGACCCGGAACCCCTCGGTGGCCGTGGCCACCGAACCCCGTGTCGCGGTCACCATGTAGCTGTGGTCGTCGACCGGGGTCACCGCGGCGTTGATCCGGTTGGCCTCCTGCACCAGCAACCGGTGCAGCGACAGCCGCAGCTCGTCCCGCCAGTGGCGCGGCGCGGCCCGGCGGACCGGCTCACGCAGCGTGGGCACCTCCACCAGGATCACGGTGAGCTGCGACTCCTCCAGCCGGTGGTGGGCGCCCAGCAGGGTCGCGGTGTGCAGCGCCGTACGGATCGCCGCGGAGGTCGGGCGGATCCTTATCGCCGGCACCCCGACCGCCTGCAGGCGGTCGGCCACCGCGGGCAGGCACGTCAGCGCGCCGCTGCTGAGGCCCTGGCGGACGAGGCGCTCGTGGAAGGCCGTGATCGTCCCGGTGGCCCCGGGCTCGTCACGGCTGTGCACCTCGCCGGCGGGCAGGCCCAGGTCGGCGTAGGCCTCCTCGACGTCGGCGCGGCCCAACACGTCCACACTGACCCGCCGCGGGTCGATCCGCTCGTCCAGCGCCGCCCTCGCCAGCGCGGCGATCAGGGCGGCGCCGCCGAGCTGCACGTACGTCGCGGGCATCGTCAGCACCCCCGAACGCCGGGCCAGGTCGTAGGGGACGGGGCTGGCGAACAGGCAGGCGTCCACCCCCGCCCCCAGGCGATTGACCTTGTCGGAGGCCTCCTGCTCGTCCCGGTACGCAGCGGCTACCAGGCGACAGGGCAGCGGGGCCGCCGCGTGTCCCATCAACATCACTCGCTCGACGAGGTCATGGGGTCCCACGACACCGATAGTTAGGTCCGGTGTCATGGCACCCGGGCGTGACACTCGTGGAGCTTCTTCAGCCCGCTCGACCAATGTTCGTCCCATCATGCCATCCGTTTGTTTCGGCTCTCTTTTGGAACGATCGCTTGTGAAGGCCGTAATGTCACGCCTGATTTGATGTCAATTCTGGAGGCAAGTTCGGGGCTAAACCCCTTACTTCCGCCGTTTACACAGGTCATCCTGGCTTCAGGGGAGGTGCGAACCCGGCGATTACGCGGGAGAAATCTCCCGGGTCACATCGCCGCCCAGGGCCTGCATACGGTCGGCGAGATATGAGTGGCCGCGGTCGATGAGATATCCCGATTCGATGACGGTCTCTCCTTCGGCGGCCAGACCGGCGAGCACGAGGGCGATTCCCGAACGGAGGTCGTGTGCCGTCACCGACGTTCCGGTCAGCGGAGTGGCGCCGCGGACGACCGCGCTGTTCTCCTTGACCTCGATGTCGGCGCCCATCTTGTTCAGTTCGGAGGCGAGCGCGAACCGGCCGTCGAAAATGCGCTCGTGAATGTAGCTGGCGCCGTCGGCGAGACAGGCGACCGTCATGATCGGCGACTGGAGGTCGGTGGCGAAGCCGGGATAGGTGTCGGTGATGACGTTGATCGGGCGCAGCGGGCGGTCCCGGCGCACGTGGAGGACGGCGCCGTGGTCGGCGAACTCCACCCCCATCTGCTCCAGCTTGTAGCGGACCACGCCGAGGTGGTCGAGGTCGGCGCCGACCAGGTTGACCTCGCCGCCCGTGATGGCCGCCGCCATGGCGAACACGCCCGCGTCGAGACGGTCGGGCATCACGGTGTGCTCGACGGCCTGCAGCTCCTCCACGCCCTCGACGGTGATGAAGCCGGTCCCGCCGCCGCTGATCTTCGCGCCCATCCGGGTCAGCATGTCGATCACGTCGAGGACCTCGGGCTCCAGCGCCGCGTTCTCGATCACGGTGGTGCCGCGCCCGAGGACGCCCGCCATGATGAGGTTCTCGGTGCCGGTGTGCGAGGGGGTGTCGAGGTAGAGGGTGGCGCCGGTGAAGCCGGCGGCCTTGACGTGGATGACGGCGTCGCCCTCGTCCACCACCGCGCCGAGGCGCTTGTAGCCCAGGTAGTGGAAGTCGAGGTTGCGGCTGCCGAGGTTGCACCCGCCGACGCCCTCGATGATCGCCTCGCCGAGGCGGTGCAGCAGCGCGGGCACGAACAGCACCGAGCCGCGGAAGCGGCGGGCGATCTCCGCGGGCAGCACCGGGCTCTTCAGCGTGGAGGCGTCGATGACGAGCGTCCGCTCCGCCTCGTGGAGCTCGACCTTGGCGCCGATCGCCTCGGCCAGTTCGACCGCGCGGCGGACGTCCTCGATGATCGGCACGTTGCGCAGAACGGTCCGGCCCTTGGCCGCCAGGAGCGCGGCGCCGATCATGGGGAGGACGGCGTTCTTGGCACCCTGGATGAAGGCGGTTCCACGGAGGGGATTGCCACCGCGCACGCGGTAACGGACCATTCGTAATGCTCCTTGCAAGTGGGGCGGTTGTACGTCTACGGCGAAGCGCGACAGCCGGGGCGGCTACCGGCCAACAGTAGCCGCTGGATGTCCCTGAACAGGCCGCTTCGTGCGGGAACTACCCCTCGAACGGCCGAACAGTCGGAAGGCGCGGACCGGGGTGGCGGTCACGCGTCCGCCGGGCGGTCCCGGGGGGAACGATTTTATTCATCCGGCCCGTGTCCCCCGCGCCGCGGGGGTCAGCGGGGAGGCGGCGGACAGCAGGGTGTCGGCGCGCTGGTCGACGAAACGGGTGACGATCTGCTGGCCGTACCCGAACGCCATGGCCCACACCAGGATCGCCGGCTGTGAGCCGAGCCCGGCGAAACCGGGGACGAAGCCGGAGTTCAGGATCAGCAGGCCGAGCACGGCGGTGGCGACCCCGGCCGGCGCCTTGAGGAGGTTCTGCACCACGGCCAGCGAGTAACGGGTGGACTGCTCCGACCGGGTGGACAGCGAGGCCGCGGTGGCCAGCGCCGCGCCCAGCATCCCGACCAGGGCGACGAGGGGGACGTCGCCGTGGCCCGGACTGCGCCCGCCGGTCGGGCAGATCTGCGCGGGCATCAGCCCCTGCGCCTGGATCACCGCCTGGTTCCCGCACATCGGGACGACGTCGGGCCAGATCGCGCCGACGGCCACCAGTCCCAGCACGAGCAGGGAGAGCATCACCACCCCGGCGAGCAGCAGGTTGCGGAAGCTGCGGACCCGCCCGGTCTCCATGGCCTGCGCGGTGTAGGCGGCGCGCAGCACCGACTGCATCAGCGGCCTGTCGTCCTCGCCCAGGTCGCCGGCGGCGAGCCTGGCCTGCAGGTGCACGAGGCGGGGGTCGTCGGCGGGGAGGTAGGCCCGGCCGATCGCCACCACCTCCGGGCACCTGCCGCACAGCTCCACCGTGGGCAGCACGCCGTACAGCATGACGGTCGCGCTGTTGATGTTGGACCAGGCGCCCTCGATGGCCTGGCCGGTCAGCCAGCGCCGCAGCCCGTGCCTGCTGCGGGCGTAGGTCTCCGCGCGGGCCAGGTGGGTGCCGATGCCCTCGCCGACCGAGACGAGCTGGCCCGCCTCGTCGCGCAGGGTCAGGGCGCGCTCGGCGTCGGCCCTGATCTCCTCGCTGCGCGTGGCGACGTACACCCGCCAGGTGCCCGGCCATCGCAGCACGCCGGTGTCGCCGATCCGTTCGAGCGACACCGGGGAGTCGAGCGTCATCGTTCCTCCGGGGGGCGGAAGGGACACGGCGGGACGGGCGGCACCTGCCCCCTGCTCATCGGGGCATGCCTCCTCCACGCTACGTCTCCCGCGCCCCCGCGGCCCCGTCGCGGCACCTCCGGCGTGTCCCGCGGACGTCCGTGCCGGCCGTACGGGGAGCGGAGCCGCGGGACGGGCCCGGGGCGCCGCGCCCGCGGATCAGAGGGCGCGCGACGCGATGTCGGTGCGGTGGTGCGAGCCGCGCATCCGGACGCGGCCGACCGCCTCGTAGGCCGCCGCGCGCGCCGCCGCCACGTCGGGACCGGTGCCGACCACGCTGAGCACCCGCCCGCCGCTGGAGACGACGCGGTCGCCGTCGGCGGCCGTCCCGGAGTGCAGCACGTAGGCGTCCCCGCCGACGTCGGCGAGCCCCTCGATCACGTCGCCCCTCACCGGGTCGCCGGGGTAGTTCTCCGCCGCGACGACCACGGTCACCGCGGCGCCCCCGCGCCACGACAGCGGCCCGAAGCCGTCCAGCGTGCCGTTCGCGCAGGCCAGCAGCAGCCGGCCCAGCGGCGTGGCGAGCCGGTCGAGCACCACCTGGGTCTCCGGGTCGCCGAACCGCGCGTTGAACTCGATGACCTTCGGCCCGCCGGCGGTGAGGGCGAGGCCCACGAACAGCACCCCGGTGTACGGCGTGCCGCGCCGGGCCAGCTCGGCGACCGTCGGGACGACGGTCTCGGCCATCACCCGCTCCGCGAGGTCCGCGGGCGCCCACGGCAGCGGCGTGTAGGCGCCCATGCCGCCGGTGTTGGGCCCCTCGTCGCCGTCGTAGGCGCGCTTGTGGTCCTGGGCGGGCTGGAGCGGCACGGCCGTGGAGCCGTCGCACAGGGCGAACAGCGACACCTCGGGGCCGTCGAGGAACTCCTCGACGACGACCCGTCCGCAGGCGGCGGCGTGCCGCAGCGCCTCGTCGCGGTCATCGGTGACGACCACGCCCTTGCCCGCCGCGAGCCCGTCGTCCTTGACCACGTACGGCGCGCCGAACTCGTCGAGCGCCGCGGCGGTCTCCTCCGGCGTGACGCAGGTGCGCGAGCGTGCGGTGGGCACGCCCGCCGCGGCCATGACCTCCTTGGCGAACGCCTTGGACCCCTCGATCCTGGCCGCCTGGGCCGACGGGCCGAAGCAGGGGACACCCGCAGCCCGGACCGCGTCGGCCACCCCGGCGACCAGCGGCGCCTCCGGGCCCACCACCACCAGGTCGGCCTCCAGCTCCACGGCCAGCCCGGCGACCCGCTCCGGGTCGGCCGGGGCCACCGCGTGGAGGGTCGCCACCCGCGCGATGCCCGCGTTTCCGGGAGCGCAGTGGACCTCGGTTACCTCGGGATCCGCCGCCAGCGCCCGGCACAGGGCGTGCTCGCGCCCGCCGGAACCAATCACAAGAACGCGCACGTGCGAGAGCCTATCGGTCCCCCGCGGGGCGGCGGTCCTCCCGGTTCGGCGGACGGCCGTCGCGGCCGGGAGTATCCTGGAGGGCATCCGACTTCTGTGCTAGGTTTGGCCGGCTTTGCCTCTCTCAGGGTGATTGGAGGTGGTTGGGGATGTCCTCTGGCGATCCCAGCAGTACGTGCACGCGCACGGCTTCGGTGCGCACCCTCGACCACTCCGCATCATTGCCCGGCGGGCACCGCGCGCCTCTCTCTTAGAACCGAGCCCTGAACCCTCCTGGAAGAGGGTCTCTCGGAAGCGAGTCTCCTGGAACCGAGGTGACATCGCGTCGCGCGCGAACGGCCCGGGCCGGGCGGGAAGGCCTGCCATGCGCTCCTCGCTTCTCTTTCCCCGGATCAAGCACGCCCGCGTCGTACGGGTGCCGCACGCCTCCGCCGGAGCCTCCTCCCGCGTCAGGACCGTCGGCCGGTGCGTCCCGCCCAGCGACTCGCTGGTCGAGTACGCCGCCTACATCGACGGCGAGAAGATCCACGCGCTGGGCATCCCCGACGCCCTGGAGATCGTCCGCCGGCACAACGCGTCCGCGGAGAACGGCAACGCGTTCGTCTGGGTGGGACTGCACGAGCCCGACGCCCCCGAGGTCGAGTGGCTGGCGGAGGTCTTCGCCCTGCACCCGCTCGCCGTCGAGGACGCCGTCAAGGCCCACCAGCGCCCCAAGGTCGAGCGGTACGGCGACTCGCTGTTCATGGTCCTGAAGACCGTCGCCTACCTCGACCACGACGTGCTCACCGCCACCAGCGAGATCATCGAGACCGGCGAGATCATGATGTTCGTCGGGCCCGACTTCGTGGTGACCGTACGGCACGGCGGGCTCTGCCCGCTGTCGGTGGTCCGCGAGCGCCTGGAGGGCGACCCCCGGCTCCTCGACCGCGGCCCGACCGGCGTGCTGCACGCGATCGCCGACCACGTCGTGGACAAGTACCTCACCGTGGCGGACCTGATGCAGGCCGAGCTGGAGGACGTCGAGGCCATGGTCTTCGCCGACGTCAGCGCCCGCGACATCGGCCGCATCTACAACCTCAAGCGCGAGATGATCGAGATGAAGCGGTCCGTCACCCCGCTCCAGTCGCCCATGTCGTCACTGGCCCAGCGCCGCATGATCCCCTCGGAGATGCGGGAGTACTTCCGCGACGTCGTCGACCACCTGGCCCGCGTCTGCGAGCAGGTCGAGTCGTCCAACGAACTGTGCAACTCGATCCTCCAGGCGGCCCTGGCCCGCTCGAACGCCCTCGCCAACGAGGACATGCGGAAGATCTCCGCGTGGGTGGCGATCATGGCGGTCCCGACGATGATCGCCGGCATCTACGGCATGAACTTCACCCACATGCCGGAGATCAACTCCGTCTTCGGCTACCCGCTGGTGCTCGCCGTGATGGTCGTCGCCTGCTCGCTGCTCTACCGGGGCTTCCGCCGCAACGGCTGGATGTAGCGCCCGCCGGACCTGTGGAGGCGGGGGCGTCCCGGTGTGTACGGTGAGCGCGTGCTACGGCGATGGTTGACCGACGTCGGTCTGGCCGGCGCGGTGCTGGCGGCGGCGGAGATCGCGATCGTGACCGGTCGCGAAACGGACTCGATCTCGCGTGATCCGCTGGCGTACGCGCTCGGCGTGGCGATGGCGGCCCCCGTGCTGCTGCGGCGGCGGTTCCCGGTCGGCGCGCTGTACCTCGTCTCGGCGGCGCTGATGCTGTTCTACGCGCTGGGTTATCCGGGTTTCCCCCCGGCGCTGGTGCTCGCCGTACCGCTGTACGACGCGGTGCGGGCGGGACGCCCGTGGCGGGCACTGCCGGTGCCGGTGGTGTTCCTGGTCCTCGGGCACATCACCGCGCTGCGCCGGGGGATGCCGCCGCTCGACGTGGTCTCGGCGTTCCTGCCGCAGACCGCGGTGACGGCGGTGGCCATGCTGCTGGGCGCGCTGGTGCGCAGCCGGCGGGCGCACGCCGAGGAGGCGCGCCGGAGACTGCGGATGGCCGAGGAGGAGCGGGAACGCGACGGCGAGCGGCGGGTCATCCAGGAACGGCTGCGCATCGCCCGGGAACTGCACGACACGGTGGCACACGCGATCACCACCATCACCGTCCAGTCGGGCGTCGCGCTGCACCTGGTCGACCGCGAACCGGACCGCGCCCGGGAGGCGCTGACGGCGATCCGGCAGACCGGGAAGGCGGCGCTCGCCGAGATGCGGGCCACCCTGGACATGCTGCGGGCCGACGGTGAGCCCGCGGCCGCCGATCGGGACGCCGGCCTCGACCGGTTGCCCGACCTGCTGGCCGCGGTGCGGGCCGCCGGCCTGGAGCTCACCTTCGACGGCGGCATGGGGGACCGGCGACCGGCCGCACCGGTCGACCACGCGGCGTACCGGATCCTCCAGGAGTCGCTGACGAACGTGCTGCGCCACGCCGGGCTGGCGGCGCGGGCGCGGGTCCGCCTGCTCTCCGAGCCGGAATGGCTCGTCATCGAGGTCGACGACGACGGCGTCGGCGCCGGCCCCGAAGCGAGGAGCGGCGGTCACGGGCTGGCGGGGATGCGTGAGCGCGCCGAAGGGCTGGGCGGCGGGTTCGAGGCCGGGGCCAGGCCCGGCGGGGGTTTCCGGGTGAGGGCGCGCCTGCCGCTGGAGGCGGCGTGATCCGGGTGCTGCTCGCCGACGACCAGGCACTGGTGCGGGCCGGGTTCCGGTCCCTCCTGGACAGCGCCGCCGACGTCGAGGTGGTCGGCGAGGCCGGCGACGGCGGCCGGGCGGTCGCGCTGGCCCGTGAGCTGCTGCCGGACGTGGTGCTGATGGACATCCGGATGCCCGGCGTGGACGGGGTGACGGCCACCCGCCGGATCACCGACGACGAGCGCCTGTCGGGGGTGCGGGTGGTCGTGCTCACCACCTTCGCCGAGGAGGAGAACGTCTTCGCGGCGCTGCGGTCCGGGGCGAGCGGGTTTCTGGTGAAGGACATCGAACCCGAAGAGCTGCTCCAGGCGGTGCGCGTCGTGTCGCGGGGCGACGCGCTGCTGTCGCCCAGCGTCACCCGGGCGGTGATCGCCCGTTCCGTCGGCGCGAGACCCGCCGGGCCGCGGCGGGAGTCGCCGGAGCTGGCCGTGCTGACCGCCAGGGAACGCGAGGTCGTCCGGCTCGTCGCGGCCGGGTCGAGCAACGACGAGATCGCGACGCTGCTCGTGGTGAGCCCGCTGACCGCCAAGACCCACGTGTCGCGGGCGATGGTCAAGGTGGGCGCCCGGGACAGGGCGCAGCTGGTGGTGTTCGCCTACGAGAGCGGTCTGGTCACGCCCGCGGCGTACTCCCCCCGTGGTACACCGCCGCGGTAGGCGCGGCCGGAGGGTGTCTTCGCGGGGCGGACGCGTGCCGCCCGCCGGGTGACGACCATTGCGGGTGTCCCTCCTCCACCCCCCACGGGAGAAGATCCATGCGTCAGGAAGAGACACCGTCCACCGCCCGCCGTACGGCCCTGCGGCTGGGCGGCGCGTGCGCCGTCGCCGGCAGCGTCGCCGTCGCCGGCTTCCGCCTCAACCACGGAGACCTCCCGGCGGCCGACGCGCACGCCGCGCTGGGGTTCATCAGCGCCCACCCGTTCTACGCCGGGGTCCACATCGGCGCGATCCTCGGCGTGCTGACCTGGACCGCGGGATTCGTCACCCTCGCGAGCACGCTCACGCACCCGCTCGGCAGGGTACTGGGCAGGATGGGCGCGGCCGGCGTGCTGGCAGGCGCGGCGATCTACGGCACCGAGCACTCCATCGACGGCGTCACCGGGCAGAGCCTGGCGGGGATGTGGGCAGGGGCGGCGCCCGCCGGGCAGGCGAACCTGGACCTGGCCGCCCACACCGCGTTCCAGATGCTGCGCGGCCCGTCCCTGATCGCGATCATCCTGCTGTGGGGGCTGGCCCCCATGCTGTACGGCCGCGCCCTGACGCTGGAGGGCCACCCGGTCTGGCTCGGCCGCGCCGGTCTGGTGATCGGCGCGACGACGGTGGTCTCCTCCGTGGCGCTGCTCATGCGCGAGGACCTGTTTCCCGGATTCCTGGTCTACGGCCTGCTGGTGTCCATCGTCGTGCAGCTGTGGAGCCTGTTCGTCGGCGTCTCGATGTGGCGGCGGTCCCGCGGCACGGCCTCCGCCGGCCTCTCCCCGGCCCCGGTCCGGGACGGGGAGCCGGTGTCCTAGGAGCTGCTCAGAGTCCGGATCATGTGGCCGAGCGTGAGCGGCGGTGGTGGCGGCAGCGGTTCGGCGTGCCCGGTGCCGAAGGACTGCAGCAGGTACGCCACCAACCGCCGCGACGCCGCCTCCACCCCCTCTCCCGCACCGGCGAGGAGGCCGCAGTTGGCCCTGAACAGCAGCACCAGGTCCGCGACGTCGAAGTCGGCCCGCAGCCGGCCCGTGGCCTTGGCCCGCCGTACCATCTCGGCGAAGCCCCGCTCGGCCCGCAACCGCGTGCGCTCGTAGTCGATCGAGTCCGGGAACACGGTGAGGAAGGCGTCGGTGAACCCCCGGTCGGCGACCTGCATCGCGCACACCTTCTCGATCGCCCCGCGAAACCCCCGCCACGGATCCGGGTCGGCCAGGGCGTCGTCCACGACCGACGCGCACGCCGCCAGCTCGTCCTTGAACACCTCCGTGATCAGGGACTCGCGGGACGGGAACCGCCGGTAGAGGGTGGCCACCCCGACCCCGGCGCGCCGGGCGATGGCCGCCATCGGCGCGTCCAGACCGCGTGCGGCGAACGTCTCCCGCGCCGCGTCGAGGATGCGCACCCGGTTGTGCCGCGCGTCCGCCCGCAGTTCCTTGGCCGACGCCAACTGAGAGGGATGATCAGCCATATTTCTCACATTAGCGTAAGTGGACGGGCTCGTCCGGTTAGCGAGCTAGCGTCTCCCGTATGGAGACGAATCAGATGCGTGCGGCCCTGTTCGACCGGTACGGACCGCCGGAGGAGCTGTACGTGGGCACGGTGCCGAAGCCGGTCCCCGCCCCCGGACAGGTGCTGGTGCGGGTACACGCCGTCAGCGTGAACGGCGGCGAGGTGCACGGCCGGACGGGCCGGCTGCGCCTGGTGACCGGGCTGATGCAGCGGGGCTTCCCGAAACGGGTCGGGGTCGACCTCACCGGCGAGATCGTCGCCCTCGGCCCCGGGGTGACCGGCCCGAAGGCGGGCGACCGGGTGTGGGGCATGCTGGGGCGCACGTTCGGGAGCGCCGCCGAGTACGTGGCGATCCGCCCCCGCCGTCTGTCCCCGGCTCCGGCGGGACTCGACCTGGTGACGGCTGCGGCGCTCCCGGTGGGCACGACGGCCATCACGGCGCTGCGCGACCTGGCCGCGCTCAGGCCGGGCGAACGCCTGCTCGTCCGGGGTGGCAGCGGCGGCGTGGGCGTCATCGCGGTACAGCTCGGCCGGGCGCTCGGCGCCCACGTCACCGCCCTCGCCGGGGCGCGCAGCCTCGACCTCGTCCGTGACCTCGGCGCGCACGAGGCGTACGACTACGCCGCCGTCGCCCCGGCGGACCTGGGCGGGTTCGACGTGATCCTGGACACCGCCGGCACCGAGCACGCCGCCTTCCGCCGCCTGCTGACGCCGTCCGGCCGAATGGTGGCGATCGCCTTCGACCCGCGCAGGATCGCGGCGTCCCTGGCGTACATCGCCGCCTCGGCCGTTCACGGGCGGCGGCGGGTGCGCTTCTTCAGCGGCAACCCCACCACCCGGCTCTTCACCGACCTCGCCCGGTACGTGGACAGCGGTGCCATCCGCCCGGTCGTGGACACGGTCTTCCCCTTCGAAGACATCGCCCAGGCACACCGGACACTGGAGCAGGGCGGCGTACGCGGCAAGGTCGTCGTACGGATCGCCTGAGAACGCTACGGCGCGCGTCGCCGGACACGCCGAACGTCCACCGCGGCGCCGCCATCGGGAACGAGGACGGCTGGAGCCTGTACGGAGTTCGGCCCACCAGGGCCACCGGCCATACCGCAGGCGATCCCTCTGATCTCGACTCCGTACAGAACCTAGGCGGGGACCGGGACCCGAGTGGGGGGCCGGAGGGCGACGGGCGGAGGGACCGGCAGGCCCCGCTCCGCCCACAGCGCGCGCATCCGGTCGGGGTAGTCGGTCACGATCCCGGCCACCCCGAGGTCGAGCAGCTCGGCGGCCCGGCCCGGGTCGTTGACCGTCCAGGGCACCACCGGCAACTCGTACTTCTCCGCCTGCCTCGCCAGCTCCACGTCGACCAGGACGTGCGCGGGCGACAGCACGGTGCCCCCGGCCGCCGCCGCGGCGGCCGGCACGTCGCCGCCGAAGTCGTCGAGGCTCAGGCCCGCGAGCCAGACGGCGTCCATCGTGGCCTGCTCGATCAGCGCGTACCGGGGGACGTCGGGGACGAGCGAACGGGCCACGTCCAGGATCCGCCAGTCGAAGCTGAGGATCGCCGCCCCGTCGAGCCTGCGGTGGCGGGCCAGCTCGGCCGCCACCGCCTCGGTGAACTCCGCGGGATCGGCGGTGAGGTCGGGCCTGGACGGGTCGGACTTCAGCTCCACGTGCACCCGCACGTCGTCCGCGCCGTAGGCGTCCACCAGGCCCAGCACGGCGCCGAGCGTCGGCATCCGGGTGTCGGGCACCGGCACCTGCGTCGCGGCGAACCGGTCGGTCCCGGCGCGGGGGCGCCGGACCCCGCAGTCGAGGGTGCGCAGCTGCGCCAGCGTCAGTGCGCCGACGGGCCTGCCGACGTAGGGGAAGAGCGGGTCGCCGGGGAAGGCCGGCCCGCGGTCGGCGCTGGTAACCGGGGAGACGGTCAGGTCGTGACTGAGCACCAGGCACCGGTCGGCCGTCATCACGACGTCGAACTCCAGCGCGTCGACTCCCAGCTCCAGGGCGTGAGCCAGACCGGGGAGCGTGTTCTCCGGACGGAGCCCGCGAGCCCCCCTGTGGCCGTGAATCTCGACATGCACGGGGGGACCTTACCGATCTCCCGTGCCGAACGCCCGTACGACACGCGCCCGCCGTACAACGGGCGCGTGTCGCGGGGGTGAACCTCAGGTCAAGGAGATCAGATCAGCGAGTGGAGCTGGAGCGTCTGGGTACGGCCCGGCCCGACGCCGATCGCGGAGATCCGGGCGCCGCTCATCTCCTCCAGCGCCCTGACGTACGCCTGGGCGTTGGGCGGCAGCTCGTCGAACGACGTGGCCCCGGAGATGTCCTCCTGCCAGCCCGGGAACTCCTCGTACACCGGCTTGGCGTGGTGGAAGTCGGTCTGGGTCATCGGGATCTCGTCGTGGCGGACACCGTCCACCTCGTAGGCCACGCAGACCGGGATCCGCTCCAGGCCCGACAGCACGTCGAGCTTGGTGAGGAAGAAGTCGGTGACACCGTTGACGCGGCTGGCGTAACGGGCGATCACCGCGTCGAACCAGCCGCAGCGGCGGTTGCGGCCGGTGGTGACGCCGTACTCGCCGCCGGTGGTGCGCAGCCACTCGCCCATCTCGTCGGTCAGCTCCGTGGGGAACGGGCCGGAGCCGACGCGGGTGGTGTACGCCTTCAGGATGGCGATCACGCGGGTGAGCCGGGTCGGCGGGATACCCGAGCCGGCGCAGGCGCCGCCGCTCGTCGGGGAGGAGGAGGTGACGAACGGGTACGTGCCGTGGTCGATGTCGAGCAGCGTGCCCTGACCGCCCTCCAGCAGCACGGTCTTCCCCTCGTCCAGAGCCCTGTTCAGGATCAGCGAGGTGTCGGCGATGTGCGGGCTGAGACGCTCGGCGTAGCCGAGGTACTCCTCCAGGACCTTGTCGGCCTCGATCGCCCGGCGGTTGTAGAGCTTGGTGAGGATCTGGTTCTTCTCCTGCAGGGCGACCTCGATCTTCTTCCGCAGGATGCCCGGGTCGAGGAGGTCCTGGACCCGCACGCCCATCCGGTAGACCTTGTCGCCGTAGGCCGGGCCGATGCCCCGGCCGGTGGTGCCGATCTTGGCCTTGCCGAGGAAGCGCTCGGACACCTTGTCGATGGCCTTGTGGTGCGGCATGATCAAATGCGCGTCCGCGGAGATCAGCAGCCGCTCCGAGGAGACACCCCGCTCGCTGAGACCGTCGATCTCGCTCAGCAGCACGCCCGGGTCGATGACCACGCCGTTGCCGATGACCGGCACCACGTTCGGCGAGAGCACGCCGGTGGGCAACAGGTGCAGAGCGTACTTCTGGTCGCCGATGACGACCGTGTGACCGGCGTTGTTCCCGCCCTGGTATCTGACGACGTAGTCCACCCGGTCGCCGAGAAGGTCGGTCGCCTTACCCTTGCCCTCATCGCCCCACTGGGCACCCACGAGAACGACTGCCGGCATCGCTTTTCTCCCACCACAAAAACGAAAACCCCGGACGCAATCGCGACTGGGGCTCTTGCGTGGTGAGAATACCCGAACGGATCCGGTATGGGGATCTCCCGCCCTCCCGGCGGGAGATCCACCGGTGTCAGCGGGAGCCGAGAACCTCGGCCGCCTCGGGGCTCGCGTCCTTCAGGAACTGCAGGCAGCGTTCGGCCTCGTCCTTCTCCCCGATGGCCGTGGCCGCCCGGCACAGCGCGTGCAGGCAGCGCAGGAAGCCGCGGTTGGGCTCGTGCTCCCAGGGGACGGGCCCGTGGCCCTTCCAGCCCGCGCGGCGCAGCTGGTCGAGGCCGCGGTGGTAGCCGGTGCGCGCGAACGCGTACGACGTCACCGCGTGGCCGCCCGCGAAGTACTCGTCCGCGAGCGTGGCCCAGGCCGCCGGGTAGGCGGGGAAGCGCGCGGCGACGTCGGATGCCTGGACGCCGGATTCCAGCGCCTCCCTGGCTTCGGGCAGGTCCGGCAGCCGGGTCGGCGGCGGGCCGGCGAGAAGGTTCTCGTGCGTTTCCATGGGGACAGTCCTACCTCTTCCGTCGGTCCTGGCGGAGAACGACCCCCGGTTGTCCGCGAGCGGGGAGTCGCGGAGGCGCCGCGCCGGGCGTCCGGAGCGGCTCCCCGGCCGCCGGGCGCCGTCCGGGAGTCGCTTCCGGCGCCATCACGTCGCGCGTCGCCGGGGAACCGCCCCGGCGCCGCGGATCAGGAGATCTTCGTGCCCGCGGACCTCAGGTGCCGGCAGGCCTCGACCACGCGGGCCGCCATGCCGGCCTCGGCGGCCTTGCCGTACGAGCGGGGGTCGTAGGTCTTCTTGTCGCCGACGTCGCCGTCCACCTTCAGCACGCCCTCGTAGTTGCGGAACATGTGGTCGGCGATGGGCCGGGTGTAGGCGTACTGGGTGTCGGTGTCGATGTTCATCTTGACCACGCCGTAGGAGATCGCCTCCTGGATCTCCTCCAGGGCGGAGCCGGAGCCGCCGTGGAAGACGAGGCTGAACGGCTTCTCCTGGCCGTACTTGGCGCCCACGGCCTCCTGGATGTCCTTCAGCACGCTCGGCCGGAGCTTGACGTGACCCGGCTTGTAGACGCCGTGCACGTTGCCGAAGGTCGCGGCGAGCATGTAGCGGCCACGCTCGCCCAGGCCCATCGCCTCGGCCGTGGCCATGGCGTCCCCGACCGTCGTGTAGAGCTTCTCGTTCATCTCGCCGACGACGCCGTCCTCCTCGCCGCCGACGACGCCGATCTCCGCCTCCAGCACGATCTTCGCGCGGGCCGCCTTCTCCAGGAGCTCCTGCGCGATCTGGAGGTTCTCGTCCAGCGGCACGGCCGAGCCGTCCCACATGTGCGACTGGAACAGCGGGTCCTCGCCCCGCGACACCCGCTCCAGGGAGATGTCCAGCAACGGCCGGACGAACGTGTCCAGCTTGTTCTTGGGACAGTGGTCGGTGTGCAGCGCGACCGTCACCGGGTACTTCTCCGCCACGACGCGGGCGTACTCCGCGAACGCCCTGGCGCCCGTCACCATGTCCTTCACGGTCGCACCCGACAGGAACTCGGCGCCACCGGTGGACACCTGGACGATCCCGTCGCTCTCCGCCTCGGCGAAGCCGCGGAGCGCTGCGTTCAGGGTCTGGGACGACGTCACATTGATGGCCGGGTAGGCGAACTCGTTCGCCTTCGCCCGGTCCAGCATCTCGGCGTATACCTCTGGGGTCGCGATGGGCATGGTGTCATCTCCCTACGAGACGGCTTAAGGCGGCTGGCGCGGGGTCCGGCGCGGACCGCGCCCTTGGCCAGTATCCAGGGTCAGGGTCCGGCCCGATAGTTCCGCCACCGCCCCTTCGCATGCCCAGACGACCTCGCCGATAATCCCCGGCGGGGTAGGCTTCACGCTGATGGACCTCCTGCACAACCTCCTCGACCCCAAGTGGTGGCTCGGCCTGCTGGGCCCGTTCGCCACGGCCGGCGTGCTCGGCATCATCTTCGCCGAGACCGGGCTGCTGCTCGGCTTCTTCCTGCCCGGAGACTCGCTGCTGGTCGCCGCGGGCATCTTCAGCACGGCCGAGGCCGCCTCCGCCATCCCGGGGCTCGCGCCGCTGTCGTTCCCGCTGCTGCTGATCCTGGCGCCCCTGTGCGCCATCGCCGGCGCCCAGCTCGGGCACCACCTCGGCGCCACCTACGGCCGCAGGATGTTCGACCGCCCCGACTCCAGGCTCTTCAAGAAGGAGTACGTCGACAAGGCCGAGCACTACTTCCAGAAGTTCGGCCCGGCCAAGGCGGTGGTGCTCGCCCGGTTCATCCCCATCGTCCGGACGTTCCTCAACCCGGTCGCCGGCATGCTCGGCATGGACCGCAGGCGGTTCTTCCTGTGGAACTGCATCGGCGGCGTCGTCTGGACCGACGGCATGCTGCTCTTCGGCCGGTTGGTCGGCTCGGCCGTGCCCGACATCGACAAGTACATCCTGCCGGGCGCGATGGTCGTCATCCTGCTCTCGGTCATCCCGATCATCATTGAGATCGTGAAGGGCCGCAGGGGCGGCGTCACCGACGCCCCCGGCGTCCCCGGCATCTCCGACGTTCCCGGCGGGCCGGTCGCCTCCGGACCTCACGGTGTCCCAGGAGTCCCCGGCGCCCCGGGCGTTCCGGGCGCCCCGGGCTCGCAGGGCGAGGCCGGCGTGGCCCGCCCCCGGGGCAGGCACCACCGCGACGCGTCCTCCCCGTGGGGCGACGACCAATGGTGACCCCGCGTCACCGCCGGGCCCCGCGCCGCCCCGGGCCGGATCGATCTCAGGCCAGGCCGAGGTCCTCCAGGCCGTAGGCGCTCCGGTACGGCAGGCCCGCCTCGGCCACCGCCCCCGTCGCCGCCGCGCCCCGGTCCACGACCACGGCCACGGCCACCACCTCGGCGCCGGCCTCGCGCAGCGCCTCCACCGCGGTCAGCGCGGACCCGCCCGTCGTCGAGGTATCCTCCACCGCCAGCACCCGCCGCCCCGCGACGTCCGGGCCCTCGATCCTGCGCTGCAACCCGTGGACCTTCTGCGCCTTGCGCACCACGAACGCGTCGAGCCTGCGGCCCCGGGCCGCCGCCGCGTGCAGCATGGCCGTCGCGACCGGGTCGGCTCCCAGGGTGAGGCCGCCCACCGCGTCGTAGTCGAGGTCCTCGGTCAGGTCCAGCATGACCCGGCCCACCAGCGGCGCCGCCTGCCCGTCGAGGGTCACCTTCCGCATGTCCACGTAGAAGTCCGCCTCCTTGCCGGAGGACAGCACCACCTTGCCCTGTACGACGCCCTTGCTCTTGATCTCGGCCAGCAGGCTCTCACGATCGCTCATGGCAACAAGGTTAGGGCGGCCTCCCCGGCACGCCGCCTCCGCCCCGCTCACCGCTCCGTCCCCGCCCGCGCCGCCGTTCCCGCCTCGCGGGTCGCGCCGTACCCGCTCTCCCCGGCTCCCGGGAGGCCGCTTCACCCGGGCCGTGACCCAGGCAAAGGCGTGATCCTGGTTTAGCCATCACCCCGGATGCGGAATCACCGATACTGCTACGCAGAGTAACGAGGAGTTCGCGATGGGTGCGGTAGGGCTTCAAGGAGACGCCGACCTGCTGGCCGCGACGCGGAGGGGGAACGCCGCGGCCTACGGCGCGCTGTACGAACGGCACGCCCCGGCCGCCCGGATACTCGCGCGCCGCCTCGTCCGCGACCCCGTCGAGGCCGAGACCGCCGTCGCGGAGACCTTCACCGCGCTCCTGCTGCTGGTCAGGGACGGCGGCGGCCCACGGGAGGCGTTCCGGCCCTGGCTGCTCGCCGCGCTCCGCCGCACGGTCCGCGACCGCGGACGGGGGAGGCGCGGGCCCGGCCGGGGGACGCCTCCGGCGGACCCGGCCCCGACCGGTCCGGAACGCGCGCCGATGGCGCGCGTCTTCTTCTCGCTGCCGGAACGCTGGCGGCTCGTCCTGTGGCACACGGGAGCCGAGCGGGCCGGACCGGCCGAGGTCGCGCCCCTGCTGGGCCTGGCCCCCGACGGCGCGGCGGCGCTCGCCCGCACCGCGCGGGAGGGGCTGCGCCAGGCGTACATCCGGACCCGCCTGGGCGGGGACCTGCGGATCGGCTGCCGTCCCGCCCTCCGGAAGATGCCCGCTCACCTGCGGGGGGACCTCGAACGGCGCGCCGCGACGGCCCTGGAGGCGCACATGGACGGCTGCGCCGGCTGCCACGCCGTCTTCCTGGAGCTGGCCGACGTCGGCCGGGCGCTGCGCCGGGCCGTCGGCCCCCTCGTCGCGGGCCCGGCGTTCCCCGCCTACCTCGCCGGGCTGGAACGGGCGAGGGGCGTGCGCGGGCGGCTCCGCCGGTGGCGGGTGCCCGGCTCATGGTGGCGTCCCCTCGCGGCCGTCGCGGCGGTCGTCGCGCTGACCGCCACGGCGACCCTGGCCGCCGCGCTCACGGTGGCGTCCGCCGGCGGCCCGCCGGTCTCGCCGTCCGGTTCTCCGCCGCCCGGCGAGCCGTTCCCGTCGCCTGGCGCGCCGTCCCCGGCGTCCCCGGCGGACCGGTGCGCTACGGGCCCGCCCGCCCGGACGCCGGGAGCGGGGAGCGGTCCTTCCCGGCCGTGATCCGCCCCGGAGGACCCGGACACCGGTGGAACCGGCCGGGTGAATCCGCCGGTTACGGAAGACCTCAATAACAGGACAAACTGGTACGGTCTGCGTGGACACACTGGCGTATGGTCAGGCGCGGGTCGAATCGCCGGGATTCAGCCTCAGACGATCAGTTGCTTGATTACCCTGAGGAAGGGCCGCCTGCCTGATCCCTCAGAGGTGCTTTCTGGCTTTCTCGGGCCGAAGGCGGGCCACGTAGGAAGGGCGGTGTCGCGTGGATCGCTGCGCGCTGTTCGTGGACGCTGGCTATCTGCTGGCCGACGGCGCTATGGCCGCGCATGGGACCCGCCATCGCGAGGCCGTCACCTGGGACTACCCGGGCCTGCTGAAGCTTCTCAACACCCTGTGCCGGGAGCGGACCGGGCTTCCCGTGCTGCGCTGCTACTGGTACGAGGCGACCGTCGAGGGCCGCCGCACGCCCGAGCACGACACGCTGGCCGACATCCCCGGCCTCAAACTGAGGCTGTCGCGCATCCGCCCCGGCCGCCGGGAGGGTGTCGACGCGCAGGTCCACCGCGACCTGATGACGCTCGCCCGCAACAACGCGGTCTGCGACGCCGTCGTGGTCAGCGGCGACGAGGACCTCGCCCAGGTCGTCTGCGACGCCCAGGACCTCGGCGTCCGCGTCACCGTCGTGCACATCGGCGCCGACGGGAGCTGGGCGGTGTCCCGCTCGCTCCGCCAGGAGTGCGACGACCTCATCGAGATCGGCGGCGGTCATCTACGGCCCTACGTCACCCTGAGCGGCGCCGCGGCCGACTCGCCCGCCCGCGGCAACGGACATCACGCCGCCGGAAACGGCCAGGTCATCCCACCCCTGACCGGCGGATCGCCGAGCGGCGGCGCGGGTGGCCTCGAAGCAGGCATGAGCGCCGGCCTGGGCGGTGGCGCGGCCGGCCGGAACGGCTCCATGAGCGGTGCGGGCGGCCTGGGCGGGGGTCTGGGCGGCGACCTCGCCGGAAACGGCACGGGCGGTGGCCTGGGCTCCGGTGCGCCGGTGGGCGGTTCGAACGGCCTGGGCTCCGGTGCGCCGGTCGGGAGTCTGGGCGGCGGCCCGACCGGCCTGGGCGGCAGCGGCGGTACGGCCGGTCCGGGGGGCACGGGCGGGCCGGGCTCCGGTACGCCGGGTGGCGGCTTGGGCAGCCTGGACGACCCCACCCCGAGCAGCGGCATGAACCCCGGCACCGCGGGCGGTCTCGGCACCGGCCCGGGTTCCGGTACGGCGGGCGGCGGTCCGGGCAGCGGCCCGAACAGCGGTGCGCAGGGCGGCGTCACGGCGGGCGGCGGTCTGAGCGGTGGTGCGCCGGGCAACGGTGCGACGGGCGGCCAGGGCATCGGCACCGCATCAGGTGGCGGCCAGGGTGGCGGCGCCACGGGCGACGGCCTGAACACCGGCACGGGTGGCGCTCCGGCCCCCGCCCCTCTGCCGCAGAGGAGGAGCCGGGCCAGCCACGCCCAGACCTCCCAGCCCGCGCCGTCCTCCTACTCCGGCTACACCCAGGACCCGTCCTCGTCCCTCCCGCCCGCCACGACGCCGCAGCTTCCCGCCCCGATCTCACCGCCCTCGTCTCCGGCGCCCTCGACCCCCAACGGGCCGACCGGCCCGCTGCCCTCCGCCTCGCCGTACACGTCGAACGGGGCCGGGGGCATGTCCGGCTACCAGTCCTCCTACACCGGCCCCCATGCGGCACCGGTGCCGCTCCAGGGCACGCCTCCAGGCGTCGCCACCACGCTCGCCGACGCGGTCAAGGCCGCGCACAAGGAGGGCTACGACTTCGGCGAGTCCGTCGCCAAGGACGCTCCCGCCCTGTGGCTGGAGGCCGTGCTGGCCCGCAAACCCCGGATGCCCTCCGACCTCGAGGCCCGTCTCCTCCAGGGTTCCTCTCTGCCGATCGACTTCCTCCTCCACGACGAGGTCCGTCACGCCCTCCGCCGCGGCTTCTGGGACGCCCTCGAACGCGCCCGCCGCTGACGGCCACGGCGGGCCGTGTCCCGAGACCCGCCCCGTACGGCCGGTCAGGCGGGGGCTTTCCCGCTTCGGGGCGTTTCCCGTGTATTCGGGCGGGGCGCTGCTTGCCGTGTTGGTCGGTGGTGCGCGCTGCGGTGGGTGGGTGTTCCGGCCGGCGTTGGGGCTGGGCTCTGGTGCCGACCGGCCTTCGGCCTTGGTGTCGGGCGCGGTGGTTTCTGGCGTTTTGAAGCCGGCCGGAACACCCACCCACCTCCGCGCCATACCTGCGTCGTCCGTACGGATGACCCGCCGTAGCGTCTCCCTTTCCGCGGGCTGACGGTTCCCGCCGATGCTGAAGCGACCTGTTGCTCCCCGCTCGGAGCGGGTCACCGTAGCCTTGCGGCCACACTGACGGGGGAGAGCGCAGGGCCGGGCACCGTAGCCCCTCCCTTACGGACCGCCCACGGCCCCCGCCCCCGCCTTCCTGCTCACTCCCTGCTCATTCGCTCTTCCCGGTCATCCACGGCTCCGGTCCGGGGAGCAGAAGCGCTGGTCTCCCATGGTTCACCTCCGGGGCAGGAACACGGGCCTCCCACGGCCCCGCCTCGGAGAAGCCATCTCGCTCCGGAGACAAGAGAGCGGGGGCCGAAAGAGCAATCCGAGGGAGGAAGGTGGGGCTTGAACCTCTCGTCGCGTGAGGTCTTAGCGTTACTGACGTGATCGGGGAAGACGCCACCGCACGCCGGTGGAGCATCGGTGAACTGGCTCAGGCCAGTGGTGTCACGGTGCGCACGCTGCGGCACTATGACGAGATCGGCGTACTGCGATCCGGCGAACGCACAGCGTCGGGTCATCGCCGGTACACCGCGGCTGACCTACGGCGGCTGTATCGGGTGCGGACGCTGCGGGCGCTGGGCATGTCGCTGGATGAGATCAAGGAGGTGCTCACGCCTTCGTCGGAAGATCCGGCGGCGATGCGGACTCTCCTGATGACCCAGCTGCGGCAGCTGACGTTCCAGGCGGAACGGATCCGACAGCTGATCGAACAGATCCACGGGCTGCTGCGACAGCTCGACGAGGCGTCGATGCCCGATCCGGACCAGTTCATGACGACCCTGGAGATGATCTCGATGCTGGACGCCTACTTCACACGGGAGCAACGCGAGGAACTCGCCCGCCGCCGCGGCGAGCTGGGTGCCGAGGCCGTCGAGGAGGCCAAGGCCCGCTTCGTCGAGCTGGTCGGGCGACTCCTGGGGCATGTGCAGGACGGCACCCCTGTCGACGACCCGCAGGTACAGGAACTCGTCCGGCGCTGGGACGAACTGGCCACCCCCTTCCACGCCGAAGAGGCCAGGGGAGAACAGACCAGGGCGGCGGCCCGGCGGATGTGGCAGGAGCGCAGCGACCAGCTCAGCGCCCGCCTGCCCTGGCCGACCGAGAAGATGGTCGAACTCCTGGCATACCTGGAACGCGCGCGGACCACCGCTCACTGAGCGGTCCGTAAGGGAGGGGCTACGGCGCCCGGCCCTGCGCTCTCCCCCGTCAGTGTGGCCGCAAGGCTACGGTGACCCGCTCCGAGCGGGGAGCAACAGGTCGCTTCAGCATCGGCGGGAACCGTCGGCCCGCGGAAAGGGAGACGCTACGGCGGGTCATCCGTACGGACGACGCAGGTATGGCGCGGAGGTGGGTGGGTGTTCCGGCCGGCTTCAAAACGCCAGAAACCACCGCGCCCGACACCAAGGCCGAAGGCCGGTCGGCACCAGAGCCCAGCCCCAACGCCGGCCGGAACACCCACCCACCGCAGCGCGCACCACCGACCAACACGGCAACCACCGACCCGCCCAAGCCACAGGGAAACATGCCCGAGCGGGAAAAGCCTCAGAGCCGGGACGTGTTCAGGAGAGGGCGTCGAGGCCGGCGCGGAGGTGGTCGAGGCGGTGGGAGAGGTCGGCCAGGGCGCCGGTGAGGCTGGGGTCGCCGGTTTTGCGGGCCAGCTCGCCGACCCGGATGAACTCGTCCTCCACCGCGGCCAGGCGCCTCGACAGCTCCGGGAGCACGGCCCCCTGGTCGGAGGCGTCGCCCGGGGGCAGTTCGCCGGCGAGCCGGTCGCGGAGCATGGACGCCTGCTCGGTCAGGCGGCGGTTCATGTTGTAGAGCTCGACGAACACCGCGACCTTCGCCCGCAGCACCCACGGGTCGAACGGCTTGGTGAGGTAGTCGACGGCGCCGGCGGAGTAGCTGCGGAAGGCGTAGTCGGGGGCGCTGTCGACGACGGTCAGGAAGATGATCGGGATGTTGCGGGTGCGTTCGCGCCGCTTGATGTGGGCGGCGGTCTCGAACCCGTCCATGCCGGGCATGCGGACGTCCAGGAGGATGAGCGCGAACTCCGTGTTGAGCAGAGCCTTCAGCGCCTCCTCGCCCGACCTCGCCCGCACGGGGACGAGGTCGAGTGAGCTGAGGATGGCCTCGAGCGCGATCAGGTTCTCTTCCCGGTCGTCAACCAGGAGGATCTTCGCTCGGTCGGACATCGATCAGGCCCCTTCGTGGGAGTCGTCGGCCGCCTTGCCGCGGCTCAGCCAGCCGCGCAGGCGTTCCAGCAGGCGGTCGACGTCCACGGGCTTCGGCACGTAGTCGGAGGCGCCGGACGCGATGCTCTTCTCCCGATCGCCGTGCATGACCTTAGCGGTTAGCGCGATAATCGGCAGATCGGCGAACTGCGGCATCTGGCGTATCGCGGATGTGGTGGCCCAACCGTCCATCTCGGGCATCATGATGTCCATCAGCACGAGCGCCACGTCCTCGTTGCGTTCGAGCTGTTCGATGCCCTCACGCCCGTTCTCGGCGTAGATGACCGTGGAACCGTACCGTTCGAGCACGCTGGTCAGCGCGAAGACGTTGCGGATGTCGTCGTCCACGATCAGGATTTTGGCGCCGGTGAGCGGGTCGTCGCCCTTCCAGGGCTTCGTCTCGCTCTGCCAGGGGTTCGGGGCCGGCAGGCTCTCCGGCAGCATCGCCTCCAGCTCGGGCAGCTGGATCGGCGGCTCCACCGGCGTCTCGTCCGGCACGAGGACGGGCGTCTCGTCGTGGGGCGGGGCGGAGACGGACGGCACGGCGGCTCCGCCGTCGCGCGACGACAGCGGGCCGCTGTAGACCGGCGGGAGGTAGAGGGTGAAGGTGCTTCCCTTCCCGACCTCGCTGATCACGTGGATCTCACCGCCGAGCAGGCGGGCGATCTCCCGGCAGATGGACAGGCCCAGGCCCGTCCCGCCGTACTTGCGGCTGGTGGTGCCGTCGGCCTGGCGGAACGCCTCGAAGATGACCTCCTGCTTGTCGGCGGCGATGCCGATGCCGGTGTCCACGACCTCGAAGGCGAGGATGCCGGCGGCGCCGCGCAGGGTGTCGTCCACGAAGGTCACGCCGGGCTGCGCGTGGCTCACGCGCAGCCGCACCTCACCGTTGGGGGTGAACTTCATCGCGTTGGACAGCAGGTTGCGCAGCACCTGCTGGAGGCGCTGCTCGTCGGTACGGATCTCCTGCGGGACCGAAGGGTCGGCCTCGACCGCGAACGACAGGCCCTTGTCATGCGCCACGGGGGCGAAGGTGGCCTCGAAGTAGTCGACGAGCTTGGGCAGGGAGATCTGCTGGGGGTGGATGTCCATCCGCCCGGCCTCGACCTTGGACAGGTCGAGGATGTCGTTGATGAGCTGGAGCAGGGCCGAGCCCGCGCCGTGGATGGTCCGGGCGAACTCGACCTGCTGGACGGTGAGGTTGCCCTCGGTGTTCTCGGTGAGCAGCTTGGCCAGCACCAGCAGGCTGTTCAGCGGGGTGCGCAGCTCGTGCGACATGTTGGCGAGGAACTCGGACTTGTAGCGCGAGGAGACCGCGAGCTGCTCGGCGCGCTCCTCCAGCGTCCGGCGGGCCTGCTCGATCTGGAAGTTCTGGATCTCGATGGCGCGGTTCTGCTTGGCCAGCAGCGCGGCCTTCTCCTCCAGTTCGGCGTTGGAGCGGCGCAGCTCCTCCTGCTGCCTCTGGAGTTCGTCGGAGCGCTCCTGCAGCTCGGTGGTGAGGCGCTGCGACTCGGTCAGCAGGTCCTCGGTGCGGGAGTTCGCCATGATCGTGTTCATCGTGACGCCGATGGTCTCGACGAGCTGGGTCATGAAGTCGTGGTGGACCTCGCCGAACTGGCGGAACGAGGCCAGCTCCAGCACGCCGAGGACCTGCGTCTCGAACAGGATGGGCAGCACGACGATCTGGGCGGGGGAGGAGGAGCTGAGGCCGGTGTCCACGGTGAGGTACTTCGCGGGCACGTCGTCCAGGACGATCCGCCTGCCCTCCTGGGCGGCCTGCCCCACGATGCCCTGGCCGACCGGGAAGTGCTCCCGGGCGCCGGAGCCGGGGCGCGTGCCGTACCCGGCGATCAGATGGAGGTCGCCGGAGGCGTCGGCGAGGTAGAAGGCGCCGTAGCGGGCGGAGACCAGCGGGGTCAGCTCGCCCATGATGAGCCTGGCGACCTCCATCAGGTCGCGGTGGCCCTGCATGAGGCGGGAGATGCGGGCCAGGTTGGACTTGAGCCAGTCCTGTTCCTGGTTGGCGGTGGTGGTGTCGCGCAGCACCGACACCATCGTGTTGATGTTGTCCTTCAGCTCGCCGATCTCGCCCTCGGCGTCGACGGTGATGGAGCGGGTCAGGTCGCCGCGGGCGACGGCGGTGGTGACCTCGGCGATCGCGCGGACCTGGGTGGTCAGGCGGCCGGCCAGCTCGTTGACGTTCGCGGTGAGCCGCTTCCAGATGCCCTCGGCGCCCTCGACGCGGGCCTGACCGCCGAGCTTGCCCTCGGAGCCGACCTCGCGGGCGACGCGGCTGACCTCGGAGGCGAAGGAGGACAGCTGGTCGACCATGGTGTTGATGGTGGTCTTCAGGGCGAGGATCTCACCCTGGGCGTTCACGTCGATCTTCCGGGTGAGGTTGCCGCTGGCGACGGCGGTGGTGACCTCGGCGATGTTGCGCACCTGGTAGGTCAGGTTGTTGGCCATGGAGTTGACGTTGTCGGTGAGGTCCTGCCAGACGCCGGAGACGCCGCGGACGCGGGCCTGGCCGCCGAGCTGGCCTTCGGTGCCGACCTCGCGGGCGACGCGGGTGACCTCGTCGGCGAACATCGACAGCTGGTCGACCATGGTGTTCAGGGTGTCCTTGAGCTGGAGGATCTCACCCGCGGCGTCCGCGGTGATCTTCTTCGACAGGTTGCCCTGGGCCACCGCGGTGGAGACGGCCGCGATCTGCCGCACCTGGGTGGTGAGGTTGTTGGCCATGACGTTGACGTTGTCGGTGAGGTCCTTCCAGACTCCCGACACGCCGTGCACCTGCGCCTGGCCGCCGAGCTGTCCCTCGGAGCCGACCTCGCGGGCGACGCGGCTGACCTCGGAGGCGAAGGAGGACAGCTGGTCGACCATGGTGTTGATGGTGGTCTTCAGGGCGAGGATCTCACCCTGCGCGTCCACGTCGATCTTGCGCGTCAGGTCCCCGTTGGCGACGGCGGTGGTGACCTCGGCGATGTTGCGCACCTGGTAGGTCAGGTTGTTGGCCATGGAGTTGACGTTGTCGGTGAGGTCCTTCCACACGCCGGAGACGCCGCGGACGCGGGCCTGGCCGCCGAGCTGGCCTTCGGTGCCGACCTCGCGGGCGACGCGGGTGACCTCGTCGGCGAACATCGACAGCTGGTCGACCATGGTGTTCAGGGTGTCCTTGAGCTGGAGGATCTCACCCTGCGCGTCCGCGGTGATCTTCTTCGACAGGTCGCCCCGCGCCACCGCGGTGGACACGTCGGCGATGGCGCGCACCTGCGTGGTGAGGTTGCTCGCCATGACGTTGACGTTGTCGGTGAGGTCCTTCCACACGCCGGAGACGCCGCGGACGCGGGCCTGGCCGCCGAGCTGGCCTTCGGTGCCGACCTCGCGGGCGACGCGGGTGACCTCCTCGGCGAAGGCCGAGAGCTGGTCGACCATGGTGTTGACGGTGTTCTTCAGCTCGAACATCTCGCCGACCGCGTCGACGGTGACCGTACGGCTCAGGTCGCCCTTGGCGACCGCGGTGGTGACCAGCGCGATGTCGCGGACCTGCGCGGAGACGCGGCTGGACATCGTGTTCACGGCCTCGGTGAGGTCGCGCCAGCTCCCCGACATGCCCCGCACGTTGGCCCGTCCGCCCAGGCGGCCCTCGGTGCCGACCTCGCGGGCGACACGCGTCACCTCGGAGGTGAACAGGGAGAGCTGGTCGACCATGCCGTTGATGGCCTTGCCGAGGCGGCGCACCTCGCCCCGGGTGCCCCGGCTGAGGTCGATCCGGCGGGACAGATCGCCCTTGGCGACCGCGTCGATCACGTCGGCCGCGCCGGTGACCGGCCCCACGAGGGCGTCGATCAGCAGGTTCACCGAGTCGACGCTCTCCGCCCAGGAACCGACGCCGGGGCCGGGGGTGAGGCGCTCGCCGAACCGGCCCTCCCGCACCACCTCGCGGCGGACGCGGTGCAGCTCGTTGGCCAGGTGCTCACGGCGGTCGGCGACCTCGTTCAGCAGGAGGCGGATCTCACTCAGGATCCCGGGGGGAGCGTGCGGGACGCGGCGGCGGAAGTCGCCGTCGCGCCAGGTGATGAGTGTCTGCAGGATCGGCCTGAGGTCCGATTCGCTGTATCGCCGCTCCTCGGCGTGGGACACGGTGTCGGCCGTGGTCATGAGACCTCCTTGACTCCCGGGGGGCGCGTCCGTGAGTCATCCCAGTCTGTCACGGTGCGCAACCCGGAGTCCTGCCTTCGAATTACCCCATGCCGCCGTCAAGTGTGATAGGCACGAGGCAATGACTAACGCTCCCCGAGCCGTCCTGGCTGCGGCTTTCGCCCCAGCAGACACGGCCGTCCTCGCCGCCAGACGGTTCACCACGGAGGTGATGACCGCCTGGGCGGCCGTGTCCGTGACGGCGTCGGCCGAACATCTGGCGGGAGAACTCTCCTCGCAGGTGGTCGACGAGCCGTTCGAGGTCGTCTGGAGCCACCTGGGAGACAGCGTCCAGATCGAGGTCCGCCAGCGGGGTGTTCCTGAGAAGACCCCTGCTCCTCCCACCGTACCTGTGGAGGAGTGGGGAGTCACCTTCGCAGGTCAGGCCCGTATCCACTGGGCGCGGCTGCGGCTGCCCGAGGCGGGCGGCCCGGCGACCGGTGAGTGGGAGATCGCGGAGTCGGGCAGGGGCCCGCTGTGGATGGGCTTCCTGGCCAACGCCAGCGACCTGCTGGCCGGCACCCTCGACCCGGACATGGTGCCGGCGATCATCTCGCAGATCGTGGTGCCCCGGCTGGCCAGCTGGTGCGCCGTCTACACCTGGGCCGACGAGGGCGGCGGCCCGCAGCGCCCGGCGTACGTGTGGCACGCCGACGAACGGCGCATCGACGCGCTGCGCGACGAGCTGGACACGGTGCAGATCCCGCAGTCCGGCGGCGTCCTCCAGGTCGGCGACTCCCAGATGCTGGTGATCCCGCTCCTGGCCCGGGGGCGCGCCCTGGGCGTGATGTGCCTGGGCCGGCCCGACCGCTTCGCCGAGGACGCCTTCCAGTACGCCGAGGACATCGGCCGCCGTGCGGCCCTGGCGCTGGACAACGCCCGCCTCTACGCCACGCAGGCGGCGGCCAACCGCGCGCTCCAGCGCAGCCTGCTCCCGCCGGGCGAGCCCGGTGAGATCCCCGGCCTCGACCCCGCGGTGGTCTACGAGCCCGCCGGCGAGACCAACGAGGTCGGCGGCGACTTCTACGACCTGTTCGCGGCCCGTGACGGCGCCTGGCGTTTCGCGGTCGGCGACGTCTGCGGCACCGGTCCCGAGGCCGCCGCGGTCACCGGCCTGGCCCGGCACACCCTGCGCCTGCTCGCCCGCGAGGGGTATGGCATAGCCGCCGTCCTCGACCGGCTCAACCAGGCGATCCTGGACGAGGGCGACCGGGCGCGCTTCCTGACCCTGCTGCACGGGGAGCTCGTGCCCGCCGCGTCCGGATTCGACGCGTCGCTGGTCTCGGCCGGTCACCCGGAGGCGCTGCGGCTGCGGCCGAGCGGTCTGGTGGAGACGGTGGTGACCTCCCAGACGCTGCTGGGCGTCTTCCCCGAGGCGGAGTTCAAGGCCGAGACGGTCCACCTCGACCCGGGTGACGTCCTGCTTGCGGTGACCGACGGGGTCACCGAGCGTCGCCGTGACGGCAGGCTGCTCGACGACGACGGCGGGCTGGCCAAGCTGTTCGCCGAGTGCGTGGGGTTGTCGGCGCGGGCGGTCGCCGAGCGGATCCGCCGCGCCGTACAGGACTTCGCGCCCGACCCGAGCGCCGACGACATGGCGATCGTGGTCCTGCGCGCCCGCTGAGCACCGATCCCGCGGCCGGGTGCGCCCGCCGGTACGGCGGAGCGGCGCGTCAGTCGTCCAGCTTGACGTGTTTCCGGATGAACTCGAGCTGGATCGCCATCTGCGTGATCCGCTCGGCGACGACCAGCGAGCCGTGGCCCGCGTCGTACCGGTAGACCTCGTGTTCGTGGCCGCGCCCGGCCAGCCGGGCGACGTAGCTCTCGACCTGGCCGATGGGGCAGCGCGGGTCGTTCTCCCCGGCCAGGATCAGCAACGGCGCCTCGACCCGGTCGGCGTAGGTGATCGGGGAGCTGGCGGCGTAGCGCTCGGGGTGTTCGCCGGGCGGGCCGCCGAACAGCGCGCGGTGGTAGGCCCGCAGCGCCTCCGGCTCGGACGCGTAGGCGGCCGTGTGGTCGGTGAGCGGCACCGCCGCGACGCCCGCCGCCCACATCCCGGGCTGGGTGCCGAGGCCGAGCAGCGTGAGATATCCGCCCCAGGAGGCGCCGGCCAGCACCAGACGTCCGGGGTCGACGGCCCCCTGCGCCACCAGCGCGTCCCGGACGGTCGCGACGTCGGACAGCTCGATGTGGCCGACGTCGCCGACCAGGGCGTCCCGCCAGGCGGAGCCGTACCCGGTGGAGCCCCGGTAGTTGACCCGGACGACCGCGAGGCCGAGGTCGACCCACGCGGCCACCTGCGGCAGGAACGAGTCGTCGTCGTGCTTGCCCGGCCCGCCGTGCAGCAGGAAGACCGCCGGAAGCGGCCCCGAGCCGCGCTCGGGGCGGGACACCAGGGCGTGGACGCGCCCGCCGGGACCCAGGACGTCGAGATCCTGGACCGGGACGGACGGGGGCGGGGTCGGCCCGCCGTGGCTGATCACCACGTTGCCGTTGCTGGAGCGGATCACCGGCGGGTGGGCTCCGCTGGACCAGGAGTACTCCACCGAGCCGTCGGGCCGCGGGACGGCGGCGTCGATCACGCCGAGCCTGGTCTCGACGGGGAAGAGGCGGCCGCCCGCCAGGTCGTAGCGGTGCAGGTAGGTGCGGCCGCGGTTGGCGCGGACGATGAGCAGGGAGCGGGCGTCGCCGTACCATTCGGCGGTGATCTCACCGGGGTCGCGCAGCCAGATCTCGCGCTGCTCGTCGCTCTCGGGGTCCCAGACCAGCGGCTCGCGGCGTCCCCTGCGCTCGTGCAGGGCGAGCAGTCTGCGGTCGCCGTGGAGCGGGGCGAAGCGCAGGCCGAGGACGCCCCGGCCGGGGCCGTCGTGCAGTTCGCCGACGGTCTCGCCGTTCGGGCGCAGCACGCGCAGCGCCGGGTGGCGGGAGTCGCCGTGCTCGCTGTGGCTGATCGCGATCAGCGAGCCGTCCAGCGACATGGCGGCGACGGAGGCGGCCTCGGCGTGCTCGTAGATCACTCGCGCGGGGTGGCCGGGCCGGACGAGGTGGATCGTGAAACCCTCGCCGGGCCGGGCCATGCCGACCGCCGCCTCGCCCGTCGCGGACAGGGCGAGGCCGGCCGGGGCGCCGGGCGGGAGATCGACCGGCTCGTCGGGGCCGCCGCCGAAGGGCTGGCGCATCCACCGGCCCCATTCGTCGCCGTCGGTGTCGGCGAACCACCAGATCCACCGGCCGGAGGGGTCGATCACGCCGTGCGAGGTGCCCTTGGGGCGGGAGGTCGCCTGGCGGACGGAGCCCGTCGAACGGTCCCAGGCGTAGACCTCCCAGGTGCCCGAGGCGTTGCTGCGGTAGACCGCCCGCGCGGGGGCCTGGGGCGCCCACACGGGCAGCGTCGCGCGCGGCGCCCGGAACCTGGTCCGCCAGCGTTCCTCGGCCTGCATACGGCGCTTCCCTCCGTCACGGCATGGCTGTGATCCAGGCGTGGGGATCGCCGGATTGCCGTCCAGTATGTCGGTTCGCCCCGTGTTTCGCGCGGCTAATGTGTGGCAATTTCGGACTATATGTCACTTGAGTAACATGCGCCCCATAGGCCGCTGTCAAGCCGGGCCCTTGCTCACGGGCTCCGCTGAAAGATAGACATGCGAAAAGAAGCCGTCACATAGTTCGTTTCCGGAAGTTTCGCAATTTCATGGTGCATATTCTCCGGATCGGTGTGCCAGGCGCTCGGCCCCATGCCCACGACGGCCTCCACCGCCGCGCGGCCGAGCGCCATCTCGAACTCGTGGACGCTCCGCTCCGCCTCGGTGAACCGGTCGCCCAGGCTCGCGGCCACCCGCCGCTCCTTGTCCTCGTCCACCGACAGCAGGCCCAGCCGTCCCACCAGCGGCCGCAGGTGCCGCGGCGTGGGGGTGACCACGACCAGCGTCCCGCCGGGCCCGAGCACCCGGGCGAACTCCGGCCCGTTGCGGGGCGCGAACACGTTGAGGATCACGTCCGCCGCGCCGTCGCGGACGGGCAGCGGCCGCCACACGTCGGCCACCACCGCCCCCAGCCGGGGGTGCGCCCGCGCCGCCCGCCTGATCGCGTTCTTGGAGACGTCCAGCGCGATGCCTACCGCCCCGGGCAGCCGGTCGAGCGCCCCGGCGAGGTAGTGGCCCGTCCCCGCGCCCGCGTCCGCCACCACCCGCACGTCCGCCGCCCCCCTGCCGGTACGGCAGGCCGCGGCGACGGCCTCCACCAGCGGCGCGAAGTGCCCGGCGCCGAGGAAGGAGTCCCTGGCCGCCACCATGGCGGCGCTGTCGGCCGTGCCGGGCGCCTGGGAGCCGGTCAGCAGGCTGACGTACCCCTGCCGGGCGACGTCGAAGGCGTGCCCGCGCGGGCAGCGGAGCACCCGGTCGCCGAGGCCGAGCCCGTCCCCGCAGACCGGGCAGATGAGGTGTTCGACGACGTCTGTGAGGCTCACCGGAAACCAATCGACGAGGACGGCCTTACCGGCGCAGCGTAGTCGCAGGACACCCCCGTCCGGGAAACAGCCGGACGCCCGAGCACCACCTGACGGGCGGGCGCCCCCTTCGGCCGTTGCCGGACGGTGAGATCACCCGGGTGGACGTGCGGGTCTGCCTCCTCGACGCCAGACGCATGCCCTCCCGCTGCCACGTCGACCCCGCCAGAGCCGAGACCATCGCCGCATGGCCTCGGCGGCCCCGCCGGAGTCCGGCGAGGGCTGATCCGGAATCCGCGCCTCATGCGTGTGCGACATGCGTACCCTGCTGCCATGGCGAAGAAGGAAGGCATCGGTCTCCCGACCGGCGCCGGGCGGAAGCGGCTGTTCGAGGCGGCGAGTGCGGCCGAGGGAAGATCCGTCCCGGAGTTCGTCCTGGAAGCGGCGACCGTCGCGGCGGAGCATGCTCTGGCCGACCGGACCGTCTTCAGGCTGAGCGAGGAGCAGTGGGCGGCCTTCGACGCGTTGTCGGACCGGCCTGCGAGGGATCTTCCGAGGCTTCGCGAACTTCTCGACGCCCCCACGGTTCTCGATGTGGTCCCGTCCCCGTCCTGCGCCTCCGATCGATGATCTGCGACGGGTTCCTGGGCCGGCGGCTCTGAACCCCCGTCGGGGCTGGTGGGCGGGGTGGATGTCCGGTATCACTGGGAATCCGGTGGAACGGGTGAGCAGGAGGACCGGATGCGGCACGAGCCGAGGACCGTCGCGGGGGTCGAGGTGTTCCCGCTGTGCGACGCCGTGGGGCCGATGGGCGGTGAGGTCCGGCGCCCGCTGCCGGAGCTGTTCCCCGGCGGCGTCCAGGAGGACGCCGAGTGGATCCTGCACTTCCACTGCTACCTGCTGCGCGACGCGGCCGGCCGTACCGTGCTGGTGGACACCGGGGTCGGACCCGAGGACTCCCCCGCGGCGAGTTGGGCGCCGGCGCCCGGAGCGCTCGGCGCGGAGCTGGCGCGGGTGGGGATGGCCCCCGAGGAGGTGGACGCGGTGGTGATCACGCACCTGCACAGCGACCACGCGAGCGGAGCGGTGATCGGCGGCGTGCCCGTCTTCTCCAACGCCGACCACCTCCTGCAGCGGGCGGAGATCGACACCGCCGCCGAGGCGGTCCTCGACCACGTGGTCCGGCCGCTGGGCGAGCGGGTGCGGGTGGTGGACGGGGACACCGAGGTGCTGCCCGGCATCCGGCTGCTCCATGCGCCGGGGCACACCCCGGGCCACCAGGTCGTCCGGGTGGGGGAGCTGACGCTGACCGGTGACGTGGTGCTGCACCCGGTGCAGCTCGCCGACCCGAAGGTGCCCTACCTCTACGACGCCGACCCCGATCTGGCCGCGGCGACGCGGACCGAGCTGCTGGAGCGGGTCAGGGCGGAGAACGGGCTGATCGCCACCGCCCACTTCGCCGAGCCCTTCACCCCCGTCCGCTGACGAGCCCCGTCCGCTGACGAGCCCCGTCCGGCGACGGCCGTACGGGGGTCACCGCCCGGGGGCCGGCGGACGGCGCGGGTAGCGGATGAGCAGGCTCGCGCGGACGTCCTCGTCGCCGGCCGCCGCGTAGGTGTGCGGGACGTCGGACGTCCAGCTCACGTGCTCGCCCGGCCCGGCGGTCAGGGGCGCGTCGGCCGGGCCCGCGCGGAGGGTCCCGCCGAACACGGTGACGTGCTCGGTGACGCCCGCGTGGTGGGCGGGGGAGGTCTGGACGGTCCCCGCCCGGACCGTCAGCCGGTAGAGCTCGTAGGTGACCGCCTCGTCCTGGAAGACCTCCAGCAACGCGGCCTGTACGGCGGCGCCGTGGACGACCGCCCCCGCCGCGCCGGCGGTCCCCGTCTCCCCGGGGCCGTGCCGACCATGCCGGGCCTCGTCCGCGCCCAAGGCCAGCGCCAGCGGCACGCCCAGCTCGGCGGTGACGGCCCAGAGCGTCTCCAGGGTCGGATTGCGGGTGCCGTTCTCCAGTCCGGAGAGCGTCGCCTTGCCCACGCCGGCGCGCCGGGCCAGCTCGGACAGGGAGACGCCGCGCTCCTCGCGCAGCCTGCGGATCCGTGGTCCGACGGCTTGGGCGCCCGTGTCGAGCGCCGGACGGGGGACTGGTGTGCCGGGCTTCATGAGGGCTATCGTGCAACACGCCGCCGTTCCGTTTACGGAACGAGCGTACGCGACCCCCGGAGAGGAGCACAGGATGACACGTCTTCTGCAACCGGTGCTGGCCGGTCTCGTCACCGGGGTCGTCGGCTTCGCCAGCTCCTTCACCGTCGTCCTGGCCGGTCTGCGGGCGGTGGGCGCCGACGAGCGGCAGGCGGCGTCGGGGCTGCTCGCGCTCTGCCTGGCCAACGGCGTGGTGGCGATCTGGCTGGGCCTGCGGCATCGGATGCCGATCACCATCGCGTGGTCCACTCCGGGCGCGGCGCTGCTGGTCGCGACCGGTGCGGTGCAGGGCGGCTTCCCCGCCGCGGTCGGCGCGTTCGCGGTGTGCGGGCTGCTGGTCGTGGCCGCCGGGCTCTTCCCCGTGCTGGGGCGCTGGATCGCGGCCATCCCCGCCACCATCGCCAGTGCCATGCTCGCCGGAGTGCTGCTCGGCCTGTGCGTCGCACCGGTCCGCGCGCTCGCGGAGATCCCGGCGATGGCCGTACCGGTCGTGCTGACCTGGGCGTTGCTGAGCAGGTTCGCCCGCACGTGGGCGGTCCCGGGGGCGCTGCTGGTCGCGGTCGCGGCGATCGCGCTCACCGGCCCCGGCCTCGGCGCGGTGGACGTGCGCCCGGTGGTCGTGCCGACCGTGCCGTCCTTCGGCGCGCAGGCCATGGTGAGCATCGCGCTCCCGCTGTTCCTGGTCACCATGGCCTCGCAGAACGTGCCGGGCATGGCCGTGCTCGCCGGGTACGGCTACCGCCCGCGGCTGGGCGGCATCCTCGTCGGCACCGGCCTGGCGACCGCGGCCGGGGCGCCCCTGGGCGGCCACGCGGTGAACCTGGCGGCCATCACCGCCGCGCTCGCCGCCGGTCCCGACGCCGGCCCCGATCCCGGACGCCGGTGGATCGCCTCGGTCACCGCCGGGGGATCGATGATCGTCCTCGGTCTCGGCTCCGGTCTGGCCACGGCGCTGGTGCTGCTCTCGCCTCCGGTGCTGATCGAGGCCGTCGCGGGCCTGGCGCTGCTCGGCGCGCTGGCCTCGGCGGTCACCGCGGCCGTGGCGGACCCGGCGCGCCGGGAGGCGGCGGTGGCGACGTTCGTGGTCACCGCCTCGGGGTTCACGCTGTTCGGGGTGGGGGCGGCCTTCTGGGGGCTGGTCGCGGGCGGGGCGATGACGCTCCTGCACCGCCGGAGGAAGGACCGGGCCGTGCCGGGGGAGAACGTCCAGGAGGACGGAGACCCCGGTGAGAGCGGTGAGGGCGCAGGTGGTGCCAGGGGGAACGCCGAGGGCGCAGGTGGTGCCGGAGGGGGCGCCGAGGGCATCGGCGCTTCCGGGGAGGGAGCCGAGGGCGCCGGCGCTTCCGGGGAGGGAGCCGAGGGCGCCGGCGCTCCCGGGGGATCTGGGCTCCCCGGGAAGGAGGCCGGTGCGTCCAGGGAGGAGGCCCGGCTCGCCCAGCGGTGACAGCCGAGCTATCGCCGGGCGAGCGGGCCGCCTGCGCCCCTGCCGGGACGCCTCCTCGCCGGTACGGCCCGCGGGCCGTACCGGCGAGGAAGTCGTGGTGAACCAGGCCGGAGCGTGGTCACCGGGTGGTCTCGTGGCGTCCGTGGCGGCCGGCCACCAGGCGGTCGGCGCTGGACTGCTGGGGCACGTCGACCCGGGGGTGCGGAGCGGTCGTCTCGTTCCGGTCGTCGATGCCGTCGCGGTCCCGGTCGAGCGCCGGGGCGCGGCCGGCGACACCGTGGCGGTCCAGGCCGGACACCGGGGCGCGGTCGGCGACGCCGTCGCCGTCGCGGTCGGACACCGGGGTCCGGCGCTCGGGCACGTGAGCGGTGGTCACGGTGTCGGGGGTCTCTTCCAGCTTGCGCTCCAGCTCCCGCTTCTCGGCCTCCAGGCGGGCGACGCGCTCACGCGTCTCCAGCTTGGTCTCGCGGAAACGGCGGCGCTTCTCGGAGGCGCGACGCATCCCGCTGAAGATCATCGAAAGGCCGAGCAGGAACACGGCGCCGGTGATGGCGCCGGCGAAGAAGAACTCCAGCTGGGAGAGCTGGATCGTCTGGTCGAAGACCGTGAACGACGCGGGGGTGGTCGCCGTGGCGGTCTCGTCCCAGGAGACCGCGATCACGGCAGCGCCCGCGAGTACGATCATGAGGAGTCCCAGAACTATCATTTGACCTCACTTCGGGCTGCGTCTGTGGTGCCCCCGCCTCTGCCCCGGAGAGATGGGATTATGCGCGCGGCCCGGACACCGGAAGCCGCGGGAACGGCGGCGCGGCCGGGGTTTCACGGGCTCACCTGGGCGGGAGCGCGGACGGGAGTCGTCAGGAAGGGAACGACGCCGGGGGCCGGGATCCGCCGGGGCGGTGGCGCAGGGACGCGCGGAGCCGGAGCGGACGAACCGGTCGCCGGGGTGCCGGAGCCGTGCCCGGGGTGCCGGAGCCGTGCCCGGGGTGCCGGAGCCGTGCCCGGGGTGCCGGAGCCGTGCCCGGGGTGCCGGAGCCGTGCCCGGGGGGCGATGCCGCCTCGCCGGGGCGCGGGCTACCGTTGACGGCCATGAACCGTACCCGCCTGTACCGCGACGGCGTCCTGGAAGCGGAGGGCTTCCCCGTGGACGAGGTCTCCGACCACGTCTCTGATCCGTCCGCCGTGGTGTGGTTCGACCTCTGTTCCCCCACCCCCGCCGACCTGGCGAAGATCAGCGAGGAGCTCGGCCTGCACGAGCTGGCCGTCGAGGACGCCCTGCACAGCCACCAGCGTCCCAAGCTGGACATCTACGACAGCCACCTGTTCCTCACGGTCTACGGGGCGAAGTCCGCGGGCGGGCGGCTCGGCCTCATCGAACTGTCGGTCTTCGTCACGAAGAACGCCCTGGTCACCGTCAGGGAGAGCGCGGAGTTCGACATCGCCGACGTCGTCAGGCGCTGGGACGCCAACGGCGCGATGGCCAAGTACGGCGTGCAGTACCTGCTGCACGGCCTGCTCGACCACGTCGTGGACGGCTACTTCCAGGTCCTCCAGGAGCTGGACGACCGGGTCGAGGACCTGGAGGACGAGCTCTTCGACGAGCAGCCCGGCGACCGCGCGCACATCCAGCGCCAGACCTACGAGATGCGCAGGGAGCTGGTGCGGTTCCGGCGGATGGCGGTCCCGACGCGGGAGGTCGTGGGCAGCCTGCTGCGCCGGAACGTGGAGACCCTCGACCCCGTGCTGACCCCCTACTACCAGGACGTCCACGACCACTCACTGCGCGTCGCCGAGTGGACGGACTCGCTGCGCGAGCTGGTGGGCAACGTGCGCGAGGCCCACATGAACCAGCAGGGGTTCCGGCTCAACGACATCATGAAGAAGATCACGAGCTGGGCGGCCATCGTCGCGGTGCCCACGATGATCACCGGTTACTACGGCCAGAACGTGCCGTATCCCGGCTACGGCCATCCGGGCGGCTTCTGGACCTCCACCGCGGCCATCCTCGTGGCCTCGGCCGCCCTGTACGTGGTCTTCAAGAAGAAGGGCTGGCTCTGACGTTCCGCGCGGGTCCCGTGGGTTCCGTCCCGCGGGTTCCGCGCCGTGCCGGGACTCGGGGAACGGGTTCCGGCCGCGCCGCCCCGCGGCTCATCCCGCTCACCGGGCACTCCCGGCCCACGGGACATCCGCGGTTGACCAGGTGTTCCGGACGACTCACCTCCGGGTGCGCCAGAAGTGATGAAACGGTTCGTGTGATCCGTACATGCGCGGGTAGCCCCAGAGCTTCTGGGCCTGTCACTCGTTCCGGAGGCACGATTGGGCGCACGGGGGGTGGTCGCCGCCGTGCTCGGCGCGGCCGTGATGTTCTCGCTGACAGGGCAGTCCGGCACCCGGGCGGACAGCGACACCGCGGCGTCGGCGCGGAGCGGCACCCGGGCGAGGGCCGTCCCGCTCGACAACCCCCGGGGCGTGCGGCCGGGGCTGGCGCCGGTCCTGTCCACGCGGGACCGGGCGGTGGCTCGCAGGCTGATCGCCAGGGTGCGGGTCGGCCGGGTGGGGCCGGTGAAGGGGTACAGCCGGACGAGGTTCGGCGAGAACTGGAGCGACCGGGCCAGGGGCGTGCCGTACGCGCGCAACGGCTGCCGGACCCGCGACGACGTCCTCGCCCGCGACGGCGACGGCGTCACGCGCCGGAAGGGGTCGCGCTGCGTCGTCGTGGCGATGCGGCTGCGCGACCCGTACACCGGCAGGACGATCCGGTGGCGCAGGGAGCGGGCCGGCGCGGTCCAGGTCGACCACGTGATACCGCTGTCCTACGAGTGGCGGATGGGCGCCTCCCGGTGGCCGCTGTCCAAGCGGATCCGCATCGCCAACGACCCGCTCAACCTCATGCCGGTGCACGGCGCCGCCAACCAGGCCAAGGGCGGCGCGGGACCGGCCACCTGGCTGCCGCCGTCGCGCCGGATCCGCTGCGCCTACGTCGTCCGCTTCGCGCAGGTCGCGCTGAAGTACGGTCTCCCGGTCAGACGGAGCGACAAGAAGGTCATGCTGGCCCAGTGCCGCTGAGCCCCGGGGACGCCCGGGGACGCCGTACGGCCTCCCGGGACGCTGCGGGATTCCCGGATCAGCGGTCAATGCCGCGATCCGGCCGTGGCGATCTCCTATCCTTTCGTGCGAAGCCCCACCCGCGACCGTCAGGCGGAGGAACCCCGTGACGATTCCCGCTTCGGACCCCGGCGAGCTCGCCGCCCGGCACGACAGCGCCCTGCGCGACTACGAGGCGCTCAAGGCGCGCGCGCTCTCCCTCGATCTCACGAGGGGCAAGCCGTCGGCACGCCAGCTCGACCTCGCCGACCGGATGCTCACCCTGCCCGGCGGCCACACCGCCGCCGACGGGGCCGACTGCCGCAACTACGGCGGCCTCCAGGGGCTCCCCGAGCTCCGGGAGATCTTCAGCGGACCGCTGCAGGTCCCGGCCGGTCAGCTCGTCGCGGCCGGCAACTCCAGCCTCGCGCTGATGCACGACTCCATCGTGCACGCCCTGCTCGACCGGATTCCCGGCGCCGACCGCCGCTGGGTCGACGAGCCGCGGATCGCCTTCCTGTGCCCGGTTCCCGGGTACGACCGCCACTTCGCCCTGTGCGAGCGCTTCGGCATCGAGATGATCTCCGTTCCGATGACCGCAGACGGCCCCGACATGGACGTCGTGGAACGCCTGGTGAGCGAGGACGCCCAGATCAAGGGCATCTGGTGCATACCGAAGTACAGCAACCCCAGTGGCGTCTCCTACTCCGACGAGACGGTGCGGCGCCTGGCGGCGATGTCCGCGGCGGCACCCGACTTCCGGATCTTCTGGGACAACGCCTACGCCGTCCACCACCTCACGGACACGCCGGTGGAGATCGCCGACGTCCTGGCGCTCTGCGCCGAGCACGGTCACCCCGACCGCGCCTTCGTCTTCGGCTCCACCTCGAAGGTCACCTTCAGCGGCGGTGGCGTCGCCTTCTTCGGCTCGTCCGAGGCGAACGTCGCCTGGATGCTGAAGAACACCGCCAAGCGCACCATCGGCCCCGACAAGCTGAACCACCTCCGCCACGTGGAGTTCTTCGGCGAGACCGACGGCGTCCTCGCGCACATGCGCCGCCACGCCGAGCTGCTCCGGCCGAAGTTCGACCTGGTGGAGACGGTCCTCGCCAAGGAGCTCGGCGGCACCGGCCTGGCCTCCTGGACCACCCCGGCGGGCGGCTACTTCGTCACGCTCGACGTCCTTCCGGGCTGCGCGCGCGAGGTCGTGCGCCGGGCGGGCGAGGCGGGCATCGCGCTGACCCCCGCGGGCGCCACCCACCCGTACGGGGACGACCCCCACGACAGCACGATCCGGATCGCGCCGACCTACCCTGACCCGGCGGAACTGGAGCTCGCGATCACCGGGCTGACCGTCTGCGTGCGGCTGGTCGCCACCGAGAAGCTGCTGGAGCGGGCCGGATAGGGATCCGGGTCAGGGGTTCCACGGGGCCAGGCGGAGGATCGGACTCCGGGAGGTCTCCCGGGTGGTGCGGTGACCTCCCGCGCGACCCGGGGACCCGCCCGTCGTCAGCCCCGGGCGGCGGCCCGGACGATCTCCGCGAGCCGCCGCATCCCGGGCGCGATCCGTTCCGGCGTGATCGCCCCGTAGCCGATCACCAGCCCCGCCTGGGCGGGCGGCTCGGCGCAGTAGGCGGCCAGCGCCTCCACCGCGACCCCGGCCGTCCGGGCGCGCGAGACCACCTCGCCCGGGTCCAGCCGGACGCCGGAGGAGACCCGGGCGCACAGGTGCAGGCCCGCCGCGGAGGGCACCGGGTCGAGCAGTCCGGCGAAGTCCCGCCGGAGCGCGGCGGCGATCCGCTCCCGGCGGGCAGCGTACTCGCGCGTCGCCCGGCGGATGTGCCGTCCCATCAGTCCCTCGTCGAGGAACCTCGCCAGCGCCGCCTGCGCGGACGGCTCGCCGTGCCGGTCGGTGAGCAGCCGGGCGGCGCGCAGCGCGGGCAGCAGCGAGGCCGGGGCCACCAGGAAGCCGAGGCGCAGCGCGGGCAGCAGCGTCTTGGAGAAGGACCCGACGTAGACGACGTGGCCGTCCCGGTCGAGGCTCTGCAGCGGCTCCAGCGGGCGGTCCTCGAACCGGAACTCGCTGTCGTAGTCGTCCTCGACGACCACCGCGCCCCGCCGTACGGCCCACTCCAGAAGCGCGGCGCGGCGGTTCAGGGACATCGGCGTGCCGAGCGGGAACTGGTGGGAGGGCGTCACATAGACCAGGCGGGCGGCGTCGGGGAGGGCGGAGACGACCAGCCCCTCGGCGTCGACCGGCACGCCGGTGACGCGGGCGCCCAGTGACCGCAGCAGCGTCCGCGCCGGTGGGTAGCCCGGCTCCTCGACCGCGACCAGGTCGCCGGGTTCGATCAGCACCCGCCCGACGAGGTCCAGCGCCTGCTGCGCGCCGGCGGTGACCAGCACGTCGGCGGCACCGGCCCGCACCGAACGGGACACCCCCGCGTACCGGGCGATCGCCTCGCGCAGCCCGGGATGCCCGGCCGGGTCGGCGTACCCGGCGGGCCGGACGAGGGCGGCGCGGAGCTCGCGGGCCAGGAGGCGGCGCCAGGTCTCCAGCGGGAACAGCTCCGGGTCGGGGACGCCCACCCGGAAGTCGTAGGGCGGCGGGACGGCCGCGCCGGTCCCCGGATCCCGGAGGGCCGCCGCCCCGGTTTCCGGCTCTCGGAGGGCCGTCGCCCCGGTCCGCGGTTCCCGGAGGGCCGCCGTCCTGGCTTCCGGTTCCGGAAGGGCCGCCGTCCCGGTCCGCGGTTCCGGCGCGGCGAAGCGCCAGAAGGCCCGGGGGAGTACGTCGCCGCCCGCCGGCGCGCTCCTCGGGAGCGTCCGGCCGGGCGGTTCGTCGCACACGAAGGTGCCCGCGCCGACCCGGCCGACGAGGAAGCCCTCCGCGGTCAGCCGGTCGTAGGCGATCGACACCGTGTTGCGGGAGACCTCCAGCCGCCGGGCCAGCTCGCGCGTGGGCGGCAGCCGCTCGCCCGGCCGGAGCCGGCCGTCCAGGACGGCCTCGCGGAGCTGCCGGTAGATGCGCGCGGACAGGTCGCCGCGGCCGGTCAGGGTCACATGGACGTCCATCCGCCCCCTCCTCGATCTCCTCGGATTGGCATGGCCGGTTCGCCGGATATTGGATCTTACGATGAGCCAATCGGCTCCGTAACGTGGGTGCCGAACGTGATCGGCACCGCGACCGGGCCGCACGTGTCCCCCTGACGCCCCCCGATGTCCCCTGCCGCCGGTCCGGCGTCCGCCGGGCTCCCCGCGTGCCCGATGCGCGTGCCCTGTGCGCGTGCCCGATGAGGAGGAAGACGAGATGACGACGGTCGACATGTGGTTCGACCCGAAGTGCCCCTGGGCCTGGATCGCCTCCCGGTGGCTGCTGGAGGTCGAGCGGGTCCGCGAGGTGGAGGTCCGCTTCCGCGTGATGAGCCTGGCGGTGCTGAACGAGGGTCGCGAGGGGCTGGAGGAGTGGTACGTCGGGTGGCTCGCCCAGGCGTGGGGCCCGGCGCGGGTGGCGCTCGCGGCCGAGCGGAAGTACGGCGCCGCCGCCACCCGTGACCTCTACACCGCGCTCGGCACCCGCCTCCACCACGACAGGACGCCGCCCGGCCGCGACCTCTACCTCGCCGCGCTGGCCGAGGCCGGCCTGCCCGCCGAACTCGCCGACGCCGCCGGCACGGACGACCTGGACGGGGAGCTGGAGGCCGCCAACCGCGCAGCCCTCGGGCCGGTCGGCGAGGACCTCGGCACCCCCGCGATCCACGTGCACGGCCCGGACGGCACGGTCAACGCCTTCTTCGGGCCGGTGGTGAGCCCGATCCCGCGCGGTGAGGACGCGGGGCGCCTCTGGGACGGCGTCCTGCTCGTCACCTCCGCCGACGGGTTCTTCGAGCTGAAGCGGAGCCGCACGCGCCCGCCGGTCACCCGCTGAGCGGGAGGCGGACATGGCCGGCCGGATCATCCCGCCTCCCGGGACGCCGCGCGTCCTGGCGCTGGCGCAGCTCGCCAACTCCTTCGGCGACGGCGCGTACTACGTGTGCTCGGCGCTGTACTTCACCCGCGTCGCCGGGCTCTCCCCCGAGCAGGTCGGGTTCGGCCTGACCCTCGGCTGGGCCGCCGGGTTCGCCGCGGGGGTCCCGCTCGGGCACCTGGCCGACCGCCGGGGGCCCCGGGGGGTCGCCGTACTGCTGGCCGTGGCGACCGGCGCGGCGGTCGCCGGGTTCCTCCTCGCCGGCTCGTTCGGCGCCTTCGTGGTGGCGGCCTGCCTGTACGGGTGCTGCCAGTGCGGCCTCGCCGCCGCCCGGCAGGCCCTGCTCGCCGCGCTGGTGGGACCCGGGGAGCGGACGAGGGTCCGCGCGTACCTCCAGGCCACGGTGAACGCCGGGCTGGCGGTCGGCGCGGCGCTGGGCGGGCTGGCCCTGTACGCGGGGACGCGCGAGGCGTACCTGGCGGTGTTCGCGATGGACGCGGCGAGCTTCCTGGTGGCGGCGCTGGTGCTGCTCCGCCTCCCCGCCGTGCCGCCCGCGCCGCCCGCCCCGCCCGGAGAGCCCGCGCTGGCCGTACTGCGTGACCGGCCGTACGCCCTGGTGACCCTGCTGAACACGGTCATGCTGCTGTACATGCCGATGCTCAGCCTGGTCGTCCCGCTGTGGATCGCCCAGCACACCCGGGCGCCGGGCTGGACGGTCTCGGCGCTGCTGGTGCTGAACACGACGGGCGTGGTGCTGTTCCAGGTGCGGACGGCCCGCCGGGTGACCGGCCTCGCCTCCGCCGCCCGCTCGGTACGGCGGGCCGGCGCGACGATGCTCGCCTCGTGCGCGGTGTTCGCGCTGTCGGCGGCCGTCCCCTCCGCCTGGGCGGCCGGGGCGGTCCTGGTGGTGGCCGCCTGCCTGCAGGTGGCCGGCGAGCTGATGCAGGCGCCGGGGGCCTGGGAGATCGGGTTCGGCCTGGCCCCCGCGGACCGGCAGGGCCAGTACCAGGGCTTCTACGGCGCGGGCACGGCGGTCGCCAGGATGCTCGGCCCCCTGCTGCTCACCACGATGGTCGTGGGCTGGGGCGCCCCGGGCTGGTTCGCGCTGGGCGGGCTGTTCCTGCTGGCGGGCCTGGCGACGGGCCCGGCCGTACGCTGGGCCGAGAGGGCCCGTCCGGCCGGCCGGGCCGGACCCGCCGCGGTGCGGCTCACTGATGCAGGCGAAGTCCCTTGAGGGCCTTGTCCACGGCGTTCCGCGGTCCGTGGACCGCGATGCCGACCAGGCGCAGCTCCTCGGCCGGCACGTCGCGCACCGCCGCCCGGTTGTCCTCGTCGTTGTCGGTCTTGAACAGCTCCTCGGTGTAGAGGGCCACATCGAGGCCGCGGGCCAGCGCCCGGGAGTGGGCGGCGGCCAGACCCGGGGCGTCGGCCGCGTAGACGAGGACGGGCTGGCGGAACATCGCGAGGTAGGAGTTGCCCGACCCGTCGGCGTACGGCTCGCCCGTCACCCGCGGCTCCCCGCCGGCCACCCCGCTCGCCAGGAAGGCCGTGACGTTGAGCTTCTGCCAGACCGCGAGGTCCTCGCGCACCACGATGCCGATCTTCGTATCGAAACGCATGGGCCCAGCCTGACCGCGCGGTCCCCGCCGGGTCTTGGACGCTCGTGCGGCGGGCCGGCGGGCCGGCGGGACGGCAGGAGGGCGGGACGGGTCGGACGGCGGAACAGCGGGGCAGGCGGGCAGGGAGGGTCAGGTCCGGCAGACGGGACCACAGGACAGGCGGCACGGGCGGTTCGGGCGGTTCAGGCGGGACAATGGACGCATGCCGCGTGACTGGTCCCGGTACTGGAGATCGCCCCGCCCGGGGCTGGAGGCGATGCACGCCCACTTCGAGCGGCACACCTACCACCGTCACAGCCACGAGACCTACTCGTTCGGGGTCACCGACGCCGGGGTGCAGGCGTTCACCTGCCGGGGCGGGCGACACCGGAGCACGGCTGGGATGGTGCTGGCGTTCAACCCCGACGAGCCGCACGACGGCCGGGCCGGCGACGAGCTGGGGTTCACCTACCGGATCGTCCACCTCGCCCCCGAACTCGTCGCCGGCGCGCTGTCCGACGCCGCGGGCCGCCCGGTGGGTCTTCCGCTGTTCCCCGATCCGGTCGTCCACGACCCGGTCCTCGCGACGGCGCTGCGCCGATTGCACGCGGCGCTGCTCGGCGGGGCTCCCGCGCTGCTCCGCGACGAGCTGCTCGACGCCGCCGTACGCGCCATGGCCGCCCGCGCCGCCGCTTCGGGCCCCGCCTCCGGTCCCCGGTGGAGCCGCGGGGCCCCGGCTTCCCGCGGCGCGGCAGTCCTCGCCGCGCGGGCGGCCGAGGCGCTGCGGGCGGACTACCGGGCCGACATCACCGCCGACGAGCTGGCCGTGGCGGCAGGCTCCAGCCGCTTCGCCGTCTACCGCGCCTTCCGGGCGGTGTACGGCATGGCGCCGAGCGACTACCGGCGGCAGCTCCGCCTGCGGGCGGCCCGCGACCTGCTGGCTGGCGGCGTGCCGATCGCCGACGCCGCGGCGGAGACCGGGTTCACCGACCAGGGGCATCTGACCCGGTGGTTCGTCCGCTGTTACGGGGTGACTCCGGGCGCCTACCGTCGGGCCGTGGCCTGAGGAGCCGCCCGGGTTCTCCGGATCCGGAGCCGTCAGCGCTGGACCCCGGCGGCGGGAGCCTGGGGAGGGACCGCCGCGACGCCCGGACGGGGGAGATCGGCGGTGACACGGTCCGGGAACGTGATACGGATCTTGGACTGCCTGTGGGAGAGCCTCTCCCAGTCGTCCATGAACGTCGCCCGCAGGCCGTGCTTCCCGGCGAGGGTGACCAGGGTCTCGGTGCGGTAGTAGAAGTCCTCGCCGAGGACCTGGTGCTCCTCGCCCTCGGTACGGTCGAAGGTGAAGTCGAACCAGCCGTCCGGCTTCATGATCCGCCCGATGTGCGCGAAGCACTCCTCGATCACCTCGGGCGGGGAGTGGGAGAACACGCTGTGCGCGTGCACCACGTCGAACATCGCGTCGGGCAGGAAGTCGAAGCGCATGTCCCTGATCACGGTGAGGTGGGGGAGCTTCTCGCGCAGGCCGTGGCCGGCGACGACGTCCTGGGCGGCGAACAGGATGTCGGGGGAGATGTCCACGCCGTAGTAGTCGCCGGTGCCCAGGTGGCCGATGAACAGGCGTCCGGCGCGCAGGTTGCCGCAGCCGATCTCCAGCATGCGGTGGCCGGGTGCGAGGCCGTGCCGTACGAGGTAGTCGAACTGCATCTGACCGGCGGCCAGCCAGCGCCGGTGCGCCTTGCCGCCGACGGCCGCGTGGGCGCCGCGGGCGGCGTCGGACCTCATGATGGCGCGGTAGTAGCCGACATGGTCGGAGGTGCGCAGCCGGAGCCAGGCGTTCCTGGTCGCGCGCCGCAGGTGCCGGGGGATCCGCCCGGGGCGGCGGAGGGCGTACCGGATCTGGTGGGCGAGGCTCGCCCGATTGTGGTTCTTCACGTCTCTCCCCACGTCGAGACCGTGTTCCGATGATCATGACAGGGATCCGATCGTATCGGAGAGTGATCGTCATGGGTCTCAACGTGAGGTTCGCGGGAGTGGCGGGCGCGCCGCCCGGCCCGTCCGCCCCGGTGAGCCTCCGGACGGTCCACGGACCCACTCGGGGGCGCCGGCGTTCTGGACCCGCTCGGGGGCGCCGGTGCCTGGACTGAGGAGAGCCGCGAGGGGCGCCGGTGTCTGGACTGAGGAACGCAGCCGCGGAGCGGCGGAGTGACGAGGGAAGACACCGGGTCAAGAGCCCCGAGCCGCGACACGCAGTGTCGCCATGAGCCCGCGAGGGGCGCCGGTGTCTGGACTGAGGAACGCAGCCGCGGAGCGGCGGAGTGACGAGGGAAGACATCGGGTCAAGAGCCCCGAGCCGCGACGCGCAGTGTCGCCATGAACAGGGAGCGCAGCGAGTGATCGACGAGGGAAGGCACCGGGTAAGAGCCCCCGAGCCGCGACGCGCAGCGTCGCCATGAGCCCGCGAGGGGGCGCCGGTGTCTGGACTGAGGAACGCAGCCGCGAAGCGGCGGAGAGACGAGGGAAGACACCGGATCAAGAGCCCCCGAGCCGCGACGCGCAGCGTCGCCATGAGCACGGTTCAGTCGTTCCCGTCGGGGATCCAGGAGCCGTGGAAGCCCGCAGGGACGCGGCGCGGGAGCCGTACGGAGGCCGTGAAGTCCAGCCCGGCGGCGTCGAGGACGAGCAGCTCGGAGCTCTCGCCCCGCCGGTCGGTGACGATCGACAGCAGCCAGCCGTCGTCCTCGGACCGGGCGGCGGAGGCGGGCACGAAGACCGTCTCGCCGGGCCGCCCGTCCAGCTCGACGGCCCGGCTCGTGCCGGTCTCGGTGTCGTACTTGACCACCGCGCCGGACGAGACCGCGTAGCGGAACCTGCTCGCCCTCCCGACGTGGGCGTCGTTCAGCGTGGGGAACTCCACGGGGCGGTCGTCGAGCTGCTCCTCGGCGGCCGTGCCGCTCACCGGGTCGAGCGTCCAGCGGTGCAGCACGGCGCCGCCGGTGCGGGAGGCGGGGTCGGGGCCGCCGCCGACGAGAGGCCAGATCCCGGTGAAGGCGTCGCGGGAGTAGCGGACGGCGTCCAGCGTGATCCGGCCCGCGGCGTCCTCGCGGGCGTTGCCGACGTGGAAGACGTAGCCGGGGTCGACCTCGAACCAGGTCACCCGCCCCGCGCGGTCCATCGCGCCGATCCTGGCGCCGTAGGCGTCGTCCCAGCGGTACGGCAGGCCGCCGCGTCCGGCGAGCTCCATGTCGAAGACGACGGGCAGGTCCAGCCACACGACGTGGTGCTCGGTGATCGCGAAGTCGTGCATCATGGTCGGCCCCGGCACGTCCACGACCCGGCTCTCCACCAGCTCGCCGCCGGCCGACAGGCGGTGGTAGGTCAGGTAGGGGGCGGTGAAGCCGTACCCGAAGAAGTGGAGCTCCCCGGTGACCGGGTCCTGCTTGGGGTGCGCGGTCATCGCGGTGGTGAGCCGGCCGCCGAAGTCGCACGGCCCGACCGTGCCCAGCTCGGGCGTCACCTCGTACGGCAGGCCGTTCTCGACGAGCGCGAGGATCCTGCCGGAGTGGTGGACGACGTGGGTGTTGGCGGGGACGGCCGTGCGGTCCACGGTGCCGTCGACGTGGATGAAGGGCGCGCCCTCGGTGAGGCGCCGGGTGCGGACCCAGCGGTTGCGGTACCACTCGGCGCGGCCGTCGCGGAGCCGCACGCCGTGGAGCATCCCGTGGCCGGTGAACCAGTGGCCCGGGTCCTGTCCGGGCAGCGGGTTGGGGCCGTTGCGGAGGTAGCGGCCGGTCAGCTCGGCCGGGAGCGCGCCGGTGACCGGCAGGTCGGCGGCGTCGATCTCGTCGGGGACGGGGGCGAGGTGGCCCGCCAGGTAGAACGGTGTCTCGGTGGTCATGTGCGGCTCCGGATCTCGCGGTCTCGGTTCGTGCGGATCAGGCGGTGTGGCCGGTGGCGTGGTCGGTCGTCCGGCCGGTGGTCCGGTCGGCGGCGTGGCCGGCGGCCCGGTGGCGCCGGGCGACGGCCTTCGGGTAGCGGACGGTGAAGACCGCCGGGGCGGCGAAGCTGAGGACCTTGACGGCGACGACGGCGGCGGTCGCGTGCGGGGCCTCGTGGAGCAGGACGGCGAGCGTGACGGCGGCGGCGGTGAAAGCCGCCCCCCACACCATGGTGATGACGGCGTTGACCCGGAGGAACAGCGGGGTCCGCCACACCTCGGGCGGGGTCGTCCGGCGGGCGATGCCGAGGGTGAACGGCCTGCGCACGGCCAGCGACCCCCAGGCGGTGAGCGCGAGCCAGGCGTTGACCAGGGCCGGGCCGTACGGCATGAGCGGGGAGCCGGGGTCGGCGAAGGAGAGCAGGGTGACCAGCAGGAAGAACACCGCGGCGCTGACCTCGATCACCATCTGGTCCCACGTGCTGCCGGTCCGGCGGTCGGCGACGATCACCCCGGCGGCGATCACGAGCCCCAGGATCGCGCCGTAGCGCCACTCGTCGCTCGTGGCGACGACGGCGTAGGCGATCCACGGAAGGAAGCCGAGCAGACTGCGGACCATGTGGGGGCTCCTGACGTTCCTGTTTAGACATGTCGAGACTAGAACCTCCTGTCACGACATGTCAACGCAGGAATATAGGGTGGGCTCATGAGCCTTCGACACGCGCTGCTGGGCCTTCTGTCCGGAGAGCCCGCCAGTGGCTACGACCTGCTGAAGATCTTCAATGTCTCACTGGCCAACGTGTGGCCCGCCACCCAGAGCCAGGTCTACGCGGAGCTGGGCCGTCTGGCGGAGGCCGGCCTGGTGGAGGTGGTCGCCGAGGGGCCGAGGGGCCGCAAGGAGTACGCCATCGCCGAATCCGGCCGCGCCGAGCTCCGGCACTGGCTGACGGAGGTCGCGCCGGTGCGGACGGGCCGCAGCGAGACGCTCCTGCGCGTGTTCTTCCTGGGGCAGGTCGAGCCCGAGCAGGCGCGCGCCTACCTGCGGCGGCTGGCGGAGACCGCCGAGCGGTCCGGGCGTGACCTCGCGGCGCTGAGCGACGCCGTCTCGGCGGAGGAGGACGACCTGGCGTTCTACGGCCGGCTCGCCCTGGAATGGGGCCTGCGCTTCAGCGCCATGCAGCGCGAGTGGGCGGACTGGGCCGAACGGCGGATCGAGGAGCGCGGCGCGGCGCTCCAGGCGGTGGGGCCGCCCGGAGCATCCGGAGCGCCCGGCCGCCTGGAGGGCCCGTGACCGTGCCGGGCGTCCGGGCCGCGACCGCCCGACCGCCCGGGACGCTGGACCGCCCGGAGCGCCTGACCACCCGGGCGGCCCGTGAGCGCGGCCTGCACCCGGACGGTGTCGTGGCGGAAGCGGAACCCCGCCGGCCCCGGCGGAGGCGGTTCGTCAGACTCCGGGCCGGAGCCGGAGCAGGCCGTCGGCGAACGCCTTCTGGCTGAGCGCGCCGAGCCGTACGACGGAGCTGGGGTAGGGGCCTTCGCAGCTCGTGTCCTGGGCGACGAGGTCCGGGCGGATCACGGCCGAGTCGATCACGCCCTGGCCGTACCCCATGAGGAAGGAACGCAGCTCAACGGGGCCGGGGCGGTCGCCCTCCCGCCGCAGGGTCTCGTCGATGACGGCGACCTCGCGGGCGATCGCGTCGGACAGGGCCCGGTCCGTGGCGGCCCTGGCCAGGATCTCGCGGCCGAAATGAACGTACAGATACTCCAGGGATGTGGCCGGGAGGTGGCTCGTCAGAGTCCGCGCCCGCATCATGCGCAGGGTGTGGGCCAGCCGAAGCATCAGCATCTTCATGCTTCTCTGAGACGGTCGCGGGCTCCGCCGGGATGGCGGTGACAGCGAATCGTTATCCGGCGGATACCGGTCGCCCCCGGCCCGCCCTGATGCGGTGGGAGGCCCGCACCGCGGTGAACCCGCTGGTCACCGAGCGCGCGACAGGGGCGCGGCCTGGTCGGGGGGCCTTTTCCCGGTTCAATTGCACTGTGCAATGATGGATCGGCAAGCCGCTCGGGCCGCACGCGGACGGTCCAGGGTGAAACGGACGAAGGGCCGCTCGGGCGCGACCGCCGCCCAGACGAGCGGGCGAAGAGGATGTCGTGCGGGAAAGAACGGGCCACGGTCGACCTGCCGCCTTCTCCGTGACCACCGGGCTGCGCGGCGACGTCGTCATCCTGCGTCTGGCCGGCGAGCTCGACCTCGCCGCGGCGCCCCTCCTGCGGGCACGCCTCTCGGAGGCGATGGCGCTCATCACCCCGCCGCATATCGTCATCGACACCGAGGAGCTCCTCTTCTGCGACTCGTCGGGGCTGAGCGTCCTGGTGGGCGGGCTGCGCGGCGTGCTGGCCGCGGGCGGGCGGCTGGTTCTCAGCGGGGTCCGGCCGCGCTTCGCCCGCCTGCTCGCGCTCACCGGCCTGACCCGGGAGCTCCGGGCGTACGCGACGGTCGACGAGGCCGCCGAGCACCTGGCGCCGTTCCGGGAGGACAGGTGACGACGCCCGGGGCGACCGGGCGCGGCGGATCGGGACCCGCGAGGGTGTCGGGACGGCCGGGGCGGCGCGGGGCCGGTGGGCGGCGACGCCCGCGGTGGAACAGGCCAGGTGAAGACGGGTCTGACGGACCCGCCGTGTAGAACAGAACCTATGTCGGAGCATCAGGCGAGCCGGGTGGGCACGGACGGGGAGGACCCCTCCGCGGTCGTCTCGGCGGTGCTCACCGGCTCGCGCCTGCTCGTCGCCATCGCCGCCCGGTCCCTCGGCGCGGTCGAGGACAAGGTCACCCTGCCGCAGTTCCGCATGCTCGTCGTCCTGGCGGGCCACGGGGACACCAAGCTCGTCACGATGGCGGAGCGGCTCAACGTCAACCCCTCGACGGCGATGCGGATGGCCGACCGCCTCGCCGCCTCCCGGCTGGTGGTCCGCGAGGTCAATCCGCGGAACCGGCGGGAGACCCTGATGCGCCTCACCGAGGAGGGGCGGCGCATCGTCGACGAGGTCACCGCCCACCGCCGCCAGGAGATCGCCGACATCGTCTCCCGGATGTCCGCCGGCCAGCGCCACGCCCTCGTCTCGGCGATGACCGCCTTCAACGAGGCGGGCGGCGAGCCGCCGGTGGGCGCCGCCCACCCCCTCGGCTGGCCCGACGTCTAGACGGCGTCCGTCCCCATGCCCCGTCCCCCGGGAGCGGGGTTTCGGACGCCGGATATGAAAAGGCCGTTACTCCGATTTCTCTTTTCTCTCATCTCCTCGCTTCTCCGGCTCGCAGATAAGTGCCGCGGGAAAGGAGTCACCTTTGGGGAAGAAGGGAGGGCATCGGGTTTTGATGGGGTTTAGCGTATTGTGTCTGACTCTGAGTTTTGCGATCCTCGAAACAGAACGGACAGGACGGCGGCGAACCCGGCCGCTCGGGCGGATCGCGGACGAGAGGCGGATCGCGCGTGGCCATGCGTGCCCAGCGGCCCTTCTCCGCCGAGGGCGGGAAGGAATGGCCCGCGACACTGGACGTTCCGGCCCTGACCGCGGCGGGCTGGCGCCCCACCCCGTTCCGGGAGTTCATCGTCAAGATCCACAGCCGGTGCGACCTCGCGTGCGACTACTGCTACGTCTACGAAATGGCGGACCAGACGTGGCGCTCCCGCCCCGTCCGGATGTCCCCGCAGACCCTCGACCGGGTCGCCGCCCGCGTCGCCGAGCACGTACGGTCCCACGGGCTGACCGCGATCCGGGTCGTGCTGCACGGCGGTGAGCCCCTGCTCGCCGGGCCCACGGCGATCCGCCGCCTGGTGGACGCCCTGCGAGCGGAGATCGGCTCCTCCGCGCGGACGGACGTGGTCGTCCAGACGAACGCGGTCCGCCTCACCGAGGACTACCTCCGCCTGTTCGACGAGCTCGGCGTCCGGGTGGGGGTCAGCCTGGACGGCACGGCCGAGGCGCACGACCGGCACCGCCGCCGCGCGGACGGCGGAGGCAGCCACGCGTCCGTGCGGGCCGCCCTCGAACGGCTGACGAGCCCCCGTCACCGGCACCTGTTCGCCGGCCTGCTGTGCGCCGTGGACCTGCGCAACGACCCGCTGGACACCTACGAGGCCCTGGTGGAGTTCCGGCCGCCGGTCATCGACCTGCTGCTTCCCCATGGGAACTGGGACGACCCGCCGCCGGGCCGCGGGCCGGACCGCTCCGCCACGCCGTACGGGGACTGGCTCGTCGCGGTCTTCGACCGGTGGTACCGGGAGCCCCGGCAGAGGACGCGGGTGCGTCTGTTCGGTGAGATCCTCCATCTCCTCTTCGGCGGGGCGTCCACCAGCGAGGCGATCGGGCTCTCACCGGTGGGAGTGCTGGTCATCGAGACCGATGGAAGCATCGAGCAGTCCGATGTGCTGAAGTCCGCCTATCACGGGGCTCCGCACACCGGTCTGCACGTGGACCGCGACCCCTTCGACGCGGCGCTGTCGCTGCCGGCGGTGGTGGCCAGGCAACTCGGAACCGGGGCGCTGTCGGCGACGTGCCTGGCCTGCCCGGTGCACCGGGTGTGCGGGGCGGGACTGTACGCGCATCGCTATCGGTCCGGCACCGGGTTCGCCAACCCGTCGGTCTACTGCCCGGACCTGTTTCGCCTGGTCACCCATGTGAAGCGGGTCGTCGAGGCGGATCTGGCCGTACGGCTGGGCCGCCCATGAACCTCGGCGCGCACCGCCTAGGAGAGACCGTTTTCCGGGCTCTCGCGGCGGGAGGCGGCGGTGCCGCGGTCCGCGACCTGGCCGCAGCCCAGCACAGCAGGCACATCCTGTTGATCCGCGGGGTCGTGGACGCCGCGGCCGGAACCGGCCACCCTCAGGCCGCCCGGGTCCGCCGGGCCTACGACCTGCTCGCGGACGTGCAGGCCCACGCGCCCGCGGAGACCGAGGCGGTGATCCGGCATCCGGGCACGGGCGCGTGGGCCCGCCGTACGCTGCGCGCTCTGCACGCCGGGGCGGCGGCTCCGGACGGCGGGAGTCCGCAGCGGGCCCCGGCCGTTCCCGAGGGCCTCGCGGCCGTCGCCGTCGCGGCGGCGATCAGGGCGGGTTTCGCGGCCGTCATCGAGGTGCCCCTTCATGAGGGGACCGTCGTGCTGCCCACTCTCGGCCGTGCCGTCCTGGTCCCCGGCGGGGACGCTGACCGCGCGGTCGTGCGGGTCACTCCGCATCGTGAGACGGAGATCATGGCCGGTGACGACCGCGTGCGGGTGCCGGCGGACCATCGGACCGACGCCCCGGGCTGGCATGGCGTGCGCCGGTTGTCAGCCGAGGTGGGAGGGACCGGGATCGAGCTGCTCCTCGACGACGTGGACGCGCACTGCCTGCCCGCGGCGACGACCGCGGCCGGCCGGTTGACGGGAGCCGAGGCCGGGAACTGGTGGACGCTCCTCGACGGAGCGTGGGAGCTGCTCGTCAAGCACCACTGGACCGTCGCCGCGGAGATCGGCGAGATCGTCAGGGTGCTGGCACCGCTGGCTCCACCGGCGAGCGGGCAGGTGAGCGTGTCGTCCCGGGAGACGTTCGGTTGCGTGGCGCTCTCCACGCCGGAGGACGAGAGGGTGCTGGCCGTGACGCTGGCCCACGAGGTCCAGCACGCCAAGCTCACGGCGTTGCTCGATCTGGTGCCGCTGACCCTGCCGGACACCGGGGCACGCTACTACGCGCCGTGGCGCGACGACCCTCGGCCGGTGAGCGGCCTGCTGCAGGGGGTCTACGCGCACCTGGGGGTGGCCGGGTTCTGGCGACGTCAGCGCCTTCACGAATACGGGAACTCGGCGATCAGGGCGAACGCCGAGTTCGCCCGCTGGCGGGACGCCGCGGCTGAGGCCGTGCGGACGCTCACGGCGAGCGGGGCGCTGACCCCCGAGGGGACGGCGTTCGTCTCCGCGATGGGCCGGACGCTGGCCGGCTGGTGCGGGGAGTCGGTGCCGGACACGGCTCTCGGGCTCGCCCGCCGCGCCGCCGAACGGCACCGGCGGGACTGGCGCCTGCGCAACGGTTCGCCCTGACCGGCCCGGTACGGCCCGTCCGCGTGGCTCACGGGGCGCGCCCGGGTCACCCACCCGCCTACTGCCCGGCACACACGACCCGCCCGGTCCGCTCATCAGGGCGGACCGGGCGGGATCCGGCGGGTCCGGATCAGATCGGCGGAGGGTCGAAGTCGAGGTCGAGGTGCCTGCCCTCCAGGGCGACCCTGGTATCCGGATGGTCGGGCCCGAGGGTCCGGGCGTAGGCGTCCAGGGTCTCCTCGGAGAGACTCTTCGCCTCCCCCTCGGCACCCGCCCGGTACAGGTCGGCCACGAGGTTCGCCGCGCCCGCCAGGGCGACGGGGTGCTCGCGGCCGAGGATGGTCCGCAACCGCTCCAGGGTGTCGCGCCGCAGTGGGATGGCCTCGTCCAGTTCCCCCAGCATGACCAGGTCTGTGGCGAGGTTGGTCGCGATGGTGAGGCTGTAGTGGTGGTCGCGCGAGAGCCGGGCGTCCAGGGCGGCGAGCGAGGCCCGGTCGAGGTCGCGGGCACCGATCACGTCACCCCGCACCCGGCGCAGTACGGCCAGGTTGCCGGCGCAGCCGTGGCGGTAGGGGTGGTCCGCGCCGTAGACGGCGGGGTACCGCTCGAGGGTGTCCTCGGCGAGGTGGAAGGCGTCATCGATGTCGCCGTTGCTGCGCAGCGCGTTGGCCAGGCTCATCGCGGCGGCGAGGGTGTCCGGGTGGTCCTTGCCGAAGATCCGCTCGTAGCGGGAGAGAATGTCCCGGGCGAGCTCGATGGCCTCTGGGATCCGGCCGGTCCGCCGCAGAGCGATGGACAGGTCCTTGGCGGTGCGGAGCGTCCAGGGATGCTCGGCGCCGAGTTCCTGCACGCCGTAGGCGTGGGCGTCCTCACCCAGGTCACGGGCCTCGGGGTAGTCGCCGCACAACCGCACCACCCGGGACAGGCCGTTCCAGGAGGAGAGCACGTCGGTTCTGCTGACGCCGTTGACGCCGACGTTCTGCTGCTGAAGGAGGTAGGTGTCCTCGTGCAGCTCGCGGGCCCGCTGGTACCGGCTGATCAGGCCGTAGTCGACCGCGAGGTTGTTCATCATGTTGAGTGTCCAGGGGTGGACCGGGCCGAGTACCGCCTCGTGCCGCCGCCGGGCCTCCTCGTCGACTTCCAGAGCCGCGGCGAAGTCGCCTCGGGCGCGCAGGTCGGCGGCGTGGATGTTGGTGACGACCAGCGTCTGTGGGTGGTCCGGTCCCAGGACCCGCGTCATCTGCTCCAGCGTCCGGCTGTTGAGGTCGTACGCCTCGCGGTACTCGCCCAACTCGCGCAGGACGTCGCCCAGATGCCGCTGCGCGGCCAGCACGTCGGGGTGGTCGGGGTCTGAATCTGCCCGCCAGCGCTGCAGGAACTGCTCGGCGAAGGCGCGCGCGGACTGGTAGCCGCCGGAGACGAACAGGTAGCGGAGGAGGTCCAGCGCCATCCGCCGGACGGCAGGGTTCCTGCTCTCCGGCACCAGCGCCGGCGTCACGTGGGCGAGGAGGTCGGCGTATCGCGGCCAGTTGGCCGTGTCGTCGGGGTCGAGCGGCGCTCCGGCGGCGAGCAGGAGGTGGACCTCACCGCGGTAGCGGGCCTGCTCCCGGGCGGTCAGCTCGTCGCGGATCAGCGCCTGGATCAGCCGGTGCACCTGGATGGTCCGGCTGGGGGAGTCGATGCGGGCCAGGGCGAACCGGCCGAGCTCCCGGATGGCCCTGCTGAGCAGGATGGGGTTGCCGAGGATACGGCGCAGGGCGCCGGCGGCCTGCGGGCCGTCCACGTCGGCCGTGTCGCCGGACAGCGGCCGGAACACATCTCGGGGGATGGGTTCGGCGCCGAAGAACGCGCAGCAGCGGAGCAGCTCGACCGCCTCGGGGAGCTGCTCCTTCAGCCGCTCCACCGATAGCGACCACGCCGCGGTCATCGACAGGGGGTACTCCGAGGGCTTGCTCTCGGCCAGCAACTGGCTGGTCTTCTCGGTGAGCAGCCGGAGGTACTCGTCGACGGACATTCCCGTCTCGGCCTGCAGGGCGCCGGCCTGCTCCAGCGCCAGCGGCAGGTCGCCCAGCTCATCGGCCAGACGGCCCGCGTCGACGGTGCTGATGGCCTTGGGCACGCGGCGGTTGAGGAACTCCACGCTCTCCGCCCGGTCGAAGACGTCGACGGCGAGCGTGTCGACGACTCCCTCCCACCGGTGGTTGCGGGAGGTGATCAACACGTGCCCGGGGCCTCGAGGGATGATCTCGTTGATGTCCTCGGGCTGGTCGGCGTTGTCGAAGATGAGTAGCCACCGGGAGTAGGGCTCGCCCCGACGCAGCGCGTCGAGGACGGCGGCGGAGGCGTCCTCGATGCCGGTGACCGCCGCCGAGGGCAGCTTGAGGTGGGGTGCGAGGGCGGCGAGCGACGAGCGTACGAGGAGGGGTTGGTCGGCGGAGATCCACCAGACGAGCTCGTAGTCGCCCTGGTAGCGATAGGCGTACTCGACGGCGAGCTGAGTCTTCCCGACGCCGCCGATGCCGTGGAGCGCGTGAGGCAGAACGGCGGTGACGTCCATCGTGATGCCTTCGCGCAGACGGGAGAGAAGGTCTTCCCTGCCCGTGAAGTTCATGTTGCGCTGGGGTACTTTGCCCCAAACGTGTGGAATACGCCCGTGTTCAGCCTTCACAATGGCCATCCTAAGCGCGCGACCCCCCGATCGTCGAAGAGGCGGGCGTTTCATCGGTGTCTGCTGTGGGGGAATATAGAGGGCGTCGCCCCCGTTGTCCAGAATGATACGATTAATCATTGCATGTGAATTTATCTGCGACATTCGACCGAATTTGGACATGCGCAAACGGGCGCGTGACCATGGTCGGGCGGCGTGCGAAGATAGAGGAGCGGAGCACCGGGAGCGAAGGTGACGGGAGCGCCTATGTCGGATGAAGACGTCACGCGGGACAGTGGGCTCATCGACGTCTCGGGGCTTTCTCTGAGAGATCTCGACCGGCTCGACGAGACCGCCCTGGCGCATGCGCTTCGTAGGCTCATGGAGGTCGAGGAGCGGGACGCCGACCCGGTCGCGGGTCACCAGTCGTCCGTGTGACGCCCCGCGCGCCGCGGACGGGTCCCGTCGATGACAGGTGGGTGATGAGGGTGCGGTCGATGCCCGCTCCGCGGTCAGCGGAGCCGGCGTGTCATCGTCCGCTCGCGGTACGGCGGAAGCCGTGCTCCCGATGGGCGCGCGCGGATGAGGCGGAAGCAAGGATGCGTAAAACTCGTGCACACATTCCATTTGGTCACTCGGGACACCGCTCCGCTATTTCGGCAGTGACGCAGGATTCGGTCGACGAGTGGTTGTATTGCACCGGATGGGATCGATGTGACCGTTGAGACTCTGATCGATACCGTGGACCACGGTCCTTACATCGGCCTGCGCGCGTTCCGTACCGAGGAGAGCCGCCTGTTCTTCGGGCGGGAACGGGAGTCCCGGCAGGTCGCCGGGCTCTGGAAAGCCGACCGGCTGACCCTTCTCACCGGGGGACCGGGGGTCGGCAAGACCTCGCTGCTGAACGCTGGCGTCCGCCCGCTGCTGGCGCCGGAGCGGATGCGGATCCTCCCCCTCGGCCGCCTGACGTACGCATCCTCCTTCCCCATCGTGGCGCTGCCCGAGCACAACCCCTACGTCCTCGCACTGCTGGCGTCCTGGTTCCCCCACGAGTCGCCGGCTCGACTGGCCGCGACGACGATCTCCGGACACCTGCGCAGATACGAGGCGGTCACCGGCCGCTTCACCGCCTCGGGGCCGCTGATGGCCGCCATCGACCAGGCGGAGGAGCTGTTCAACGACCGCGAGGACCGGCGGCACGTCGGCGCGTTCGTCGGCGAGCTCGCCGCGGCTCTGGACGACCATCCGGGACTGCACCTGCTGCTCGCGGGCGGGGAGGAGTTCGCCGACCTCTTCGAGCCCTACCGCGCCCGGTTCGGGGCGGCCGCAGGCTCGGAGGTCGTCCTGGCGCCCCTGGACCGCGACGCGGCGACACGGGCGGTCCGCGGCCCTTCGGAGTCCCGGGGCCGTCCGTTCGCGCCCGGCGCGGCGGAGGAACTGGTCGACGACCTCCGCTCGGTGACGCTCCTCGACGACATAGGAAGACCGGTCGCCTCCCCGGCCGATGCGGTGTACCCGGCGCTGGTCCAGATGGCGTGCTCCTCGCTGTGGGAGACGTTCTCCGGCGCCGACGTCATCACCGGACCGCACCTGCGCCGGGAGGGCGGTGCCGAGCGGTTCCTCGGCGAAACCTGGCGGCGCGTCGTCTCCGGGGTCGCCACTGATCATGACCTGTACTCCGAACGGCTGCTCAACTGGCTGGGACGGGCGCTCACCGCCGGTCCCTCCGGACGCGCGCAGGTCGGCGAACGGGAGGCGGAGGCGTCCGGCGTGCCCGGCTCCGTGCTGCGGGCACTGGCCGCCCTCCATCTCCTCCGGTCCGAAGCGGGCGCGGCCGGTTCGCGGGAGTACACGCTGTACGACGACCGTCTCGCCGCGGTCGTCCGCGGACTCGCCGCCGGCGGCCCGGTTCCGGCGGTTCCTCCGGCGCCGACGTCCTCCGCGGCGTCGCTGCACGCCGCGGTCCAGGCCCTCGCCCGGGGGGAGACCGCGCTCGCGCGCGGGCATGTCCGCAGGATCGTGGAAGCCGGTGACGACGAGCTGCGCCCGCGTGCCGAGGCGTGGTCCCTGCTCGGCAACATCGCCTGCGAGGAGGGCGACCTGGAGGCGGCCGTCCGGTCCTACGACACGGCCACGACCATGTTCGAGGCCCTGGGGGACACCTCCGCGGTGGGACGGCTGCTGGCGGCGACCGGCCGGCTGCGCCTGCGGCAGGGGGACGGAGCTCTCGCCCTCACTCTGCTGCGCGCGGCCGTCGAGCGGGTGCCCAACGACCTGACGGTGCAGACCCAGCTCGGGCGGGCGCTCGGGGAGCTGGGCCGCTCGCGGGCCGCTGTGGCGGTGCTCAACGGGGTGCTGGCCGTCGACGGGAACACGCCGGACGCCCTGCGCGTACGCGGGGAGATCCTCGCCGACCTCGGCGAGGCCGAGGAGGCGCTGCGCGACCTGGACCGGGTGCCGCACCGCGCGGAACCCGTCACCCGGGCGGCCCGTGCCTTCGCGCTGGCCACGCTGCACGACTTCGGGGCCGCCGACGGCGAACTGGCCGCCGTGCTCGCCGACGCTCCACACGAGGGTTCCGTACTGCTGTACGGCGCGCGGGCACGGGCGGCGGAGGGAGACCGGGCCGGCGCCGCCGACCTCGCGGGCAGGGCGCTGACGGCCGCCGGCCCGCCGTTGCCGCCTCACCGGCGCGAGGTCGCTCTGGGACTGCTGGCGGCCTCGGAGCCGGACGAGCCGTACCGTGACGATCCGGGGCCATGACGGCGCGAAGCCGTACGGCGTTCACTCCGCCCGGCGCGTCACCTCTCCGCCCCGGCGTCGCTCCGCGCCGGGGTCCGGCGTGTTCCCCGTCTCCGGGCCGCCGGTCACCTCGCGCCTGGCGGCGAGTTGGAAGGCGGCGAGACGGGCGTCGAGGTCACGCAGGTCGGGAGCGCTCCTCATCTGGCCGCCCAGGCAGATGTCGTCCTGGAAGGCCAGGTCGATCGACTTCACCGCGGTGGCGGCGCTCCGGCCGGCCGACTCGGCCAGGGCCAGCGCGGCGGACGCCACCTCCTCGGGGGCCGTCAGCGACACCTGTGCGGCGTGCAGCCCCGTGGCCGTCGCGTGTTCCTGGACGGCGCCTAGCCTGACGTCCATGTCCCGCCAGTGACGCTGGGCCGCGATCTCGATCGTCATTTTAAGCTGTGCGGCTGATTCGGACAGGTTCGCGCACGCCCGCTGGAGCTCGTCGCACCGTCGGTCGCGCCGGTCGCGCTCCGCCTGGCGCCTTTCGCGCCGGGCGGAGGTTCCCTGGGTCAGCGCCACTCCTCCCAGAGCGCCCAGAAGCGTCCCTACCGTCGATATCACCGTCGTGACGACAGATGGGTCAGGCATAGGTAGATCGTGCCATCGGCGGGTCATTCTCCGCAGGCCCCTGCGGTTGTTCCGTTCCGCCCCGGGCCGTCACCAGAACCTCGTCCCCTTCCCGGCAGTGCTCGCGCCCCCGCCGCGCTTCGGCCAGCCCACGCAGCGCCACGCTCTCGCCGAGCCGGTCCCCGGACCGGCGGCAGGCCGCCAGGGCGACCCGGAGGGCCCGCTCCACACCGGTCCAGGACGACCGCAGCGCCGCGTCGTTCAGCATCGCGGCGGCCAGCTCCCAGCACAGCTCGTCCAGACCGCGGACCGACGCCTGCAGCACGGCGGCGACCAGGGATTCGCGCTCGCTCTCGAACCAGGCGAGGGGGTCGGCGAGCAGCTTCTCGCGGACCCGCGCCGGGGGCGGCCAGCGTGGCGCCCTGCCCCGTATCGGGGTGTACCGGGCCGACGGCAGACGCTCGTCGGCCTCCTGCGCCAGGGTGAGGAAGGTGGCGAGCGTGCGGATGACCACCACGTCGACGGCGGTGTCGCTCTCCTCCAGTACGGCCTGCTCGCGGGCGTAGCGGCGGACGAGTTCGTGGAACCGGTAGCGGGTCTGGCCGGCGGCGTCCGGCTCGGTGGTCTCCAGCATGCGGGCGTCGGTGAGGGAGTCGGCGAGCTCCTCCGCCGCCTCCTGGGACGTCTCCAGCGCCATCGCGATGGTCCACGGGGCGAAGGAGGGAAGGTCCAGGACGCCGAGGAGGCGGACGGCCCGCCGCGCCGCCTCGTCCAGCCGGTGGTAGCCGGCGGCGATGCCGGTTCTGACGTCCGGGTCACCGAGGGCGAGTTCGTCCAGGCCGTCGCGGTCCAGCCGCTCGGCGAACCGGGCGAGCGTCCAGTGCGTACGGCCGGCCAGCCGCGTCCCCGCCGCCCGCAGCGCCAGCGGCAGGCGCCCGCACAGCCGGGCCACCTCCGCGGCGGCCTCGGGTTCCGCGGCGACGCGCTCGCGGCCCAGGACGCTCGCCAGCATGTCCGCCGCCTCCCCCGGCTCCAGCGGTTCCAGCTCGAAGCGGGCGGCGCCCGGCCAGCCGGGCAGCCGGGAACGGCTGGTCACGATGACCGAGCAGGTGGGTGAGCCGGGCAGCAACGGCCTGGCCTGCGCGTGGTCGGCGACGTCGTCGAGCACCACGAGCATCCGGCGGCCGGCGAGCCGGCTGCGATAAAGGTCGATCCGCTCCTCCAGGTCGTGGGGGACGGCGGACGCGTGGACGCCGAGGGCGCGCAGGAACCGGGCCAGCACCCGTGACGGGTCCGCGGGGCACGTGCCGGAGCCCTGCATGTCGGCGTGGAGCTGGCCGTCCGGGAACGCCTCGCCCAGCCGGTGGGCCACGTGCAGGGCCGTTGCGGTCTTGCCCACGCCGCCCTGCCCGGTGACGAGCGCCACGGCGACGGACCCGGTGCCGCGGGAGGTCAACGCCCCGCGGAGCCGGCCGACCGTCTTCTCCCGCCCGGTGAAGTCGGCGACGTCGGGAGGGAGGAGGGACGGGCGGAACGTTCCACCGGAGGGGGCGGGCTCATAGGACTCGTAGAGCTCGTAGGGCTCGCGGGGTTCGTAGGAGGAGGCCGGGCCCGTCTCCTGCCGCAGCACCTGAAGGTGCGCCGCGCGCAGCTGCGGGCCGGGATCGATGCCGAGTTCGTCCGCCAGCCTCCTGCGGGTCGCCTCGTACTCGGCCAGCGCCTCGGCCTGCGCCCCGGCTCCCGCGAGGGCGAGCACGAGCCAGGAGTGCACCGCCTCGTTCAGCGGCTCGGCCGCCGCGACGGCCCGCAGCTGCGGGATGACCTCGCAGGTCAGACCGGTCTGGAGGGCGAACTTGGCCGCCTCCAGCAGGACGTCCACGCGTTCCTGGTCGGCCGCGCGGACCCAGGGGTGCCCCCGGACCGCGTGACCGAGGTCGGACAGGCACGGACCCTGCCAGAGCTGCAGGGCGCGCAGCAACAGCTCCAGGGTCTCCCTGGGGGAGCCGGCCCGTCCGGCCCGCGCCACCGCCGTCCGGAAGCGGACCAGGTCGGTGTCGCACCGGTCGAGCCGGATCGCGTACGCGGGTCCCAGGCCGGCGAGCCAGGAGGCGCCGGACCGGGCCACGTGGGACGGATCGACGCGGCGGCGCAGCCGTCCCACGTAGGTCTGGACGAGGTTGACCACGGAGTCCGGGACTCCCTCGCTCCACACGGCGTCGATGATCTCCTGGCGGTGGACGGGCGTCCCCGCCTTCAGCAGCAGCAGAGCGAGAACGGTCCGTTGTTTGTCCGAGCTGATCGCAACCTCGGTATCCCCGCGCCATACCCGTAGTGAACCGAGCAGGCTGAACCGTATGTTCGCCATTTCTCTCCTGAAAAAGCCCACGGTCAGTGCCGGAAATCTGGAGAATCATATGTTTTGACGGAAAGTAAGGCGAGATTGTGATGTGTCCAATCCCGGCCATCACCGCTGTCACTTACTCCCCTTTCCGGTCGCCGGGGGACCGCCCCGCCGCAGGACCGCGCCGGGTCCACTGGCGATTCACTGACGGTTCACTGGCCGCGCCGCCCGCCCGTGCGCGCGCCGGGTTCAGTGCCGCGGCGACACCGCTCCAGCGGCGGCGGCCATCGTTGGCAACGACCTTCGGACCTCGGGAGGAGGTGCACGATGAAGAAGATCAAGATCCGTAAGGCCGGCCCGGTCCGCCTGACCGCCGCCGCCTGCTCGATCTACAAGAACGTGAGCTGACGTCGGCTCCCGGCGGTGCGCCGGGTACGGCACGCCCGCACCCGGCGCTCCGCCCCACGCCGCGGAAAGCCACCGCCGCGGAAAGCCACCGCCGCGGAAAGCCACCGCCGTGGAAAGCCACCGCCGCGGGACCCACCGCTCGTGGTCCCGCTCGTCGCACGACCTCGTCCACCACCCTCGCGCGACACCACCTGGGAGGGCTGCCCGTTGACCGACGCAGAGGCCGTGACCGGCGGCCCCGCGACCCGCCACGACCCCGACCGGCCGCTCCCGCTGCATCCCCTGGTCTACCTGGAGGACGGGGAGGAGGTGACGGTCGGCCGTCCGGACACCGACTCCTACGCGATCTTCCCGGTGGACGGAGCCGAACTGCTGCGCAGACTCCAGGAGGGACTCCCCCCGCGCGCGGCGGCCGCCTGGTACGCCGAGCGCTACCACGAGGACCCCGACATCGACGACCTGGTCGCGGCGCTCGGCGAACTCGGCTTCATCCGCGAGCCCGGAGAGCCCGGTGGGACCGGCGCGTCCGGCGACCCCGGCGAGCAGACCGGCGCGGCGGGCGGGCCGTACGCTCCCGACCGGCCGGTCCGCTGGCGGCGGCTCGGCGCGGCCCTCTTCTCCGTCCCCGCCTGGATCTGCTACGCGGCCGTCGTCGCGTGGGCGGTGGTCGCGATGGCGCGCCGGCCCGACCTGGTGCCGAGCTACCGCAACGTCTTCTTCACCGAGTACTACACCGTCATCCAGGCGGCGCTGTTCGTCGTGGCCATCCCGCAGCTGCTGCTGCACGAGAGCTTCCACGCGCTCGCCGGACGGCGGCTGGGTCTGCGCTCCAGCCTGCGGATCTCCCGCAGGTTCTACTTCGTCGTGCTGGAGACGTCGCTGGACGGGCTGGTCGCGGTGCCCCGGCGGAAACGGTACCTGCCGATCGTGGCCGGGATGCTGGCGGACGTGGTCGTGATGGCGGTCCTGACGATCACGGCCGACCTCACCAGGCAGCCGGGGGGCGCGCTCTCCTTCGCCGGGCGGTTCTGCCTGGCGTTCGCCTTCGCCGTGCTGCTCCGGATCCTCTGGCAGTTCTCCCTCTACCTCCGCACCGACCTCTACGTCCTCGTCTCCACCGCGCTGGGCTGCGTCGACCTGCACACCACGGCCCGGCAGATGCTGGCCAACCGGATGAACCGGCTGCTCGGCCGGCGCGACCGGCTCGTCGAGGAGTCCGACTGGCACCCCGTCGACCGGCGCGTCGCCCGGTGGTACTCCTGGCTGATCGTCGCCGGCTACACGGTGAGCCTGACCACGTTCCTCGTCGCGGTCGCCCCGATCGTCTACGAGATGTTCACCGGGATCCTCGGCCGGTTCACCGGCCACGGCGCGTCCTGGCCGGAGCTGCTGGACTCGCTCGTCTTCTGCGGATTCATCCTCGCGCAGCTCGTCGTTCTCGCCTGGGTGGCGGCCCGGGAGCGATACCGCGACCGGAGACAGCGGCTCGAACACGTCATCACCTGAAAGGGACGCACCATGGGTAACCACCACTGGATCCGGGCCGCCCGGCGCCGCGACCGCGACCTGCTGCGGGAAGGACTCGGCCTGCCGCCGGTGCTGATGGTGCTCGACGCCCACCGGCGGCTGCGCGGGCCGTACACGGCGGCCGGCACGCTGATGCGGGCGATCGCGCCGCAGGCGCTGGAACGCCGGCCCGAGCTGGGGCCCGCCCACAACATCGAGATCCTGACCAGCACCCCGGAGCTGGCCCACCTGGTGCCGCCCGCCTGGACCTCGCTGGAGTGGCAGGCCGGCAAGGGGGAGCGCACCCGCTTCTACTCCCGGCTGCACACCCTGAACATCGCCAACGGCCTGGCCGAGCTGCTGCGCGACCACCTGGAGGCGCTGGGCGGAGGGCCCCGCACCCTCGTCTTCGAGAACGTGCACCACGCCGACCCGACCGACCAGGAGCTCGTCGCCGTGCTGCTGCGCCGCGGGGACCTGGACGGGCTGACCGTCGTCGTCGGCACCGGGCCCGAGCCTGTCCCCGACCCGCCGGGGGAGGTCACGATCTCCCTGGCGCGTGTCCTCGCCCGCCACGCCGTACCGGTGGACGCCCCCGCCGTTCCGGAGGCCGGACCGGAGACCGCTGACGGGCCGGCTGCCGCGCGAGCCTACGTCGAGGGCGACTGCACCGGCGACGATCCCCGGCTGCTCGCCGCCTACGAGGCGCTGCCCGCCGCCGAACGCGCGCGGCTGCACGACGAGCGGGCGGCGGCGCTGGCCGGCCGGGGCGAGTTCTCCCTGTCGCTGGGCGCGATCCCGTACCACGCCGAGCACGGCACCGACCCGTCCGGCACCGGCCTCGCCGCCCTGCGACTGGCGATGGACCACTGCCGGGGCATCGGCCTCTACCAGGCCGCGGCCGACCTGGGCCTGCGCGGCAGGGCGCTGGTGGACCGGTCGACGCAGGAGGAGCTGTGGTGGCACTTCACCAACGCCACCAGCACCACGCTCGCCTCCCTCGGCCGGGCCGACGAGGCGATGACCATCTACGACGAGGCGCGGGCGGTCAGCGCCGACCCCATCGTCCACATGGAGCTGGCCTACAGCACCGCCATGCTGTACGCCCGGCACTATCCCGAGCCGCGGCGCGACTACCAGCGGGCGCGGATGTGGATGAACATGTCCATCGCGATCGCCTCGCTGGTGGAGGACCCGAAGAAGCGGGCCTTCCACTCGGTGTTCGGCCACAACGGTCTCGCGCTGGTCGAGGTGCGCCAGAAGCGGGCGGACGAGGCGCTGCGGATGCTGGAGGACGGCATGGCCCGGCTGGACCGGGAGCTGGAACCCGGCGAGCACGCCCTGCACCGCGCGGTGCTGCGCTACAACCGCGCCCAGGTCCTCGGCATGATGGGCAGGCTGGAGGAGTCGCTGAGCGACTACCTCGAGGTCGTCGAACTCGACCCCGACTTCCCCGAGCACCACTTCAACGTCGGCAACATCCTGCGGCGGCTCGGCCGCGACGAGGAGGCGATCGCCGCCTACGAGCGCGCGCTGCGCCTGTCGCCGCCGTTCCCCGAGGCGTACTACAACCTCGGCGACGCCCGCCTCGAACTCGGCGACGTGCGCGGGGCGCTGGCCGACTTCGGCTACACCATCGAACTCGACCCCGCCCACCTCGACGCCCGGGTGAACCGCGCCGGGCTGCTGTGCGACCTGGGCGAGACCGACGCCGCCTGGCGGGACGTCACCGAGGGGCTGGAGCTCGCGCCGGACAACGCCCACCTGCTGTGCCTGAAGGGGCGGCTGCTCGCCGAGCGGGACGACCCCGCCGCGGCCCGCGAGGCGCTGTCGGCCGCGATCGGACGCGACGATCGGCTCGCCGAGGCGTGGGCGCTGCGCGGCGAGCTCGCCTACGCGGCCGGGGACCTCACCGGGGCCGCCCACGACCTGGACCGGGCGGTCGAGCTGGGCGGCACGCCCGAGATGCGGTTCAACCGGGCCGTCGTCCACCAGGAGTCGGGCCGCTACGCCGAGGCCGTCGCCGACTACGAGCTCGTGCTGGCCGCGACCGGCGACGAGGACAGCCGGGAACGGCTGGACGCCTGCCGGGCGGCGCTGGGCGAACCCGCCACGGCCGACGTGCCGGCCTGAGCCGGCGCGCCCGGCTCAGGCCGACCTGCCGGTCTGAGCCGGGCACGCCGGTTCGGGAACGCCCCGCGGCCGCTGCGCCGGCCCGGCAACGATCCGGTGCGCCGGCCCGGGAACGACCTACGACCGGCGTGGGCCGCAAGAACGATCCGCGGAAGGGACGCACCATGCCAGACCTGTTCGAGCCCGCGCGGCTGGGACGGCTCCGCCTGCCCAACCGGCTGGTGATGTCACCGATGACCCGCAGCCGCGCCGACCACCGCGGGGTGCCCGCGGCGGAGACGGCCGTGTACTACGCGCAGCGGGCCACCGCGGGGTTGATCATCTCCGAGGGAGCCCAGCCCAGCCCGGCCGGGCAGGGGCACCCGGGAACCCCGGGCCTGCACACCGCCGAGCAGGCCGGGGCGTGGCAGGAGGTGACCGGCGCGGTGCACGCGGCCGGCGGCCGGATCTTCGCCCAGCTCATGCACGCGGGCCGCATCGGCCACGAGAGCGTCAACGGGCTGCGGCCCGTGGCGCCGTCGCCGGTGCGGGCCGCCGGGCGGATCTTCACCCTCGACGGGCACCGGGACCTGCCCGTCCCCCGGGAGCTGAGCACCGCCGAGACGCGGGCGACGATCGGCGACTTCGCCCGCGCCGCCCGGCTGGCCGTCGACGCCGGGTTCGACGGGGTCGAGCTGCACGGCGGCAACGGCTACCTGATCCACCAGTTCCTCGCCCCGGGCACCAACCGCCGCGGTGACCTCTACGGACGCGACCGCCTCCGCTTCGCCGTCGAGCTCGCCGCGGCCGTGGCGGAAGCGGTCGGCGGGGACCGGGTGGGGCTGCGCGTCACCCCGGGCGACCCGCACAACGACATCGCCGAGGACGACATCGAACTGGTCTACCCGGCGCTGGCCGCCGCCCTCGCCCCGCTCGGCCTGGCGTACTTCCACCTCGCGGGCGTCGCGCCCGGCACACCGCTCGCCGCCCGGATCCGGGCGGCCTGGCCCGGCGCCCTGGTGGTGGCGCCGCGGTCGGGAGGAGAGTTCCCCGGTGACGGCGGCCGGGCCGCCGCCGAGGAGTGGCTCGCCGCCGGGGCCGACCTCATCGCCTTCGGCCGGGCCTTCCTGGCGAATCCCGACCTGGTGGAACGGCTGCGCACCGGCGCGCCGCTGAACCGCCCCGACCCCGCGACCTACTACGGCGGCGGCCGGCACGGCTACACCGACTACTCCTTCGCCTCCTCCCGCCGCTGACCTCACCGCGACGCCCACCCGCGGCCGGCCGTACGGTTCCGGACGTGCCGGCCGTACGCTCCCGCCGTGAACCGTGTGGACCGGCCGATCCGTCGAGCACGGGCCGGCCGGTCCACGGTGTCACGGGCTGAGGCGGTGCAGGTCGCGGGGGAACAGGGTGGTCTGGCGGACGTTGGCGGCGCCCGTCAGGCGGGAGGTCCACCGTTCCAGGCCGATGGCGAAGCCGCCGTGCGGCGGCATGCCGTGGGCGAACGCCGCGAGGTACCCCTCGTACGCCTCCGGGTCCTCGCCCCGGGCGGCGAGCGCGGCCAGGTAGTCGGCGTGCCGGTGCAGCCGCTGGCCGCCCGTCACCAGCTCCAGCCCCCGGAACAGCAGGTCGAAGCTGCGTGAGCGCTCCGGCGCGGTCGGGTCGGGGTGGGTGTAGAAGGGCCGCTTGACCATCGGGTAGCCCGTGACGAACAGGAACTCCGAGCCGTGCTCGCGCAGCGCCCACTCGCCGAGCCACCGCTCGTGCGCCGGGGCCAGGTCGGGCTCGCCGCGGGGGTCCTCCCCGGTGTGCCGGGCGAGGAGCTCCTGCGCCTCGGCGAAGTCGATCGCGGGGATCTCCTCCGGGACCTTCGGCGTCTCGATCCCCAGCAGGGCGACGGCGGCCCCGGCGCGTTCGGCGACGGCCGCGTGCATGCCGCCGAGCGCGAGGGTGAGCACCGCCATGACGTCGCGGTGGTCGCGGACGAAGCCCAGTTCGGCGTCCAGGCTCGTGTACTGCGCCAGGTGCCGGGCGGTGTCGTGCGGCTCGGCCCGGAAGACCGGCCCGACCTCGTAGACCCGCTCGAACACCCCGACAAGGGCCTGCTTGAAGAACTGCGGCGACTGGGCCAGGAAGGCGGGCCGGCCGAAGTAGTCGATGCCGAAGACGTTCGCGCCCGACTCCGTCGCCGAGGCCACGATCTTCGGGGTGGACGTCTCGACGAACCCGAGCCCGTCCAGGACGGCCCGGAACCCGGCGACCCCGGCGGCGGCGATCTCGAACGGCGCCCGCAGCCGGGGATGCCGCAGCGCCGCCGGCGCGTGGTCGAGGACCGTGGGCAGCGTGCCGGAGACGACGGGCCGGTACAGGTCGAACGGCGGCGGCTCGACCGGCTCGGAGAGCACGTCGATCACCGGGTCGGCCAGCTCGGCCCCGCCGGGGGCCTGCGGGTTGGCGGAGACGGTCCCGGTGACCTCGACGACGGTCTCCTCGGCCAGGTGGACCGGCTCGCGCAGCACGACCTGCGCGAGACCGGAGCGGTCCCTGACCACCAGGAACGACACGGACTTCAGCTCGCGGCGGCGATGCAGCCAGCCGGCGATCCGTACGGTGCGGCCGACGTGCGCGGGCAGGTCGGCGGCGAGGATACGAGAGATCATCACACTCCTCGTGGAATATGAGCGGATCCCTTGGGAGTGCGGGGGAGAAGGGTGCTCCCGGTGCCACCGCACTTTCGCCGCCGCCTGGGCGGCGGCCTCATCGCGGCCCGATCACGGGGGCCGGCCGGCGGGGCATGGGGCGGGTGCGCCGTTCCTCCCCGCACTCGGGAGGGTCTTCGCCCCGGGGCGCGGGACCGCCTTCGCAGCTGCCGGCGGCTCTCTGACCCGCGTGATCCCGGGACTACTCGTCTCCGTCATCGCGTTGCGGCCAGTCTAACGCGATCACCGCCGGGGAGCGGTGCCCGCTTCATGCCGCCGGGGACGGAAGTCCGTGGTCCGGACGAACGGCCTGACCGAAAGCATGGCGTCGGCCGGTATGCGGTTCTCGTCGGACAGGAGGCTCACGGCGTCGATCACCGTGGATGAAACGGCGGTGTCGATTCCGCAGGCCGTGAGACGCCGGGACCGGGCATTCGAGCGGGACGCGGTGGGACGCGGTGAAACGACCAGGGGCCCGATCGCTGTCTCCAGCGATCGGGCCCCTGGTGTCGGGAATCCAAGCGTCGGGGTGACAGGATTTGAACCTGCGACCTCTTCGTCCCGAACGAAGCGCGCTACCAAGCTGCGCTACACCCCGGTGCACGACGGGCTTGCTCGTGCTTGAGAAAGTCTAGCGGACTTCGCGGGTGCTTGCGTCATTCCGGCGTCGCGGTACCAGGGTCAGCAGACTCGCCTCGGGGAAGCAGGCGAACCGCGCCGGAGCGTAGGGGCTGGTGCCCAGGCCGGCCGAGACGTGGAGGAACGCCGAGTCGTGACGGCTCAGGCCCTTGACCCGGGCGCGGTCGATGCCGCAGTTGGTGACCAGCGCGCCGTAGAACGGGACGCAGAGCTGGCCGCCGTGGGTGTGGCCGGCCAGCAGCAGTTGGTAGCCGTCGGCGGCGAAGCGGGTCATGTTGCGCGGCTCGGGGGAGTGCATCACGCCCAGTCGGAGGTCCGCCTCCTCGGGCGCGGGCCCGGCGATCAGGTCGTAACGGTCGCGGTTGATGTGGGAGTCGTGGATGCCGCCCACGGCCACGTCGAGATCGCCCACCTTGAGGCGGGCCGTGGTGTTGTTCATGTCCAGCCAGCCCTCGGCGGACATGGCCGCGCCCAGCTCCTCCCAGGGAAGCGAGGGGATCTTCTGGACGTGGTCGCCCTTGGAGGTGCGCCACAGGTAGCGGGCCGGGTTCTTGGGGCGCGGCGCGTACATGTCGTTGGAGCCGTAGACGAACAGGCCCGGACGGGTCAGCAGCGGCTCCAGGGCCTCCATCAGCGGGCCGACGGCGTCGGGGTGGGCGATGGAGTCGCCGGTGTTGACCACCAGGTCGGGCTGGAGCTCGCCCAGCGAGCGGACCCAGTTGATCAGCATTCGCCTGCGCGGGGTGAGGTGCAGGTCGGACAGGTGCAGGATCCGCACCGGACGCCGGCCGGGCGGCAGCACTGGCACGTCGAACCGCCGTAGGCGGAACGCGTTGCGCTCGACGACCGAGGCGTAGGCGAGGCCGGTAAGGCCGACGCCGAGCAGGGACAGGGGCACCGCGGCTGCTTTCCTCACACCCTCATCATGCCCGACACCCGGCACCCTGGGAGAAACCCTGGATACACCGGGACCGGTGAGACGGCAAGATGGACCGCATGAGCACATTGAAGGACAAGCTGAAGGCCGACCTCACGGCCGCGATGAAGGGCCGCGACGAGGTCCGCACCCGGACCATCCGCATGGCCCTGGCGGCCGTGAACGTCGAGGAGGTGGCCGGCAAGACGGCGCGCGAGCTCTCCGACGACGAGATCGTCAAGGTGCTGACCAAGGAGGCCAAGAAGCGCCGGGAGGCGGCGGAGGCGTTCAGCGGCGCGGGCCGCGCCGAGCAGGCGCAGGCCGAGCTGGACGAGCAGGCGGTGCTGGAGGAGTACCTCCCCGCCCAGCTCTCCGACGACGAGATCGCCGGGCTGGTGGACGAGGCCATCGCCGAGACCGGCGCCTCCGGGCCCAGGGAGATGGGCCAGGTCATGAAGGTCCTGAACCCCAAGGTCGCGGGGCGGGCCGAGGGCGGCCGGGTGGCGCAGATCGTGCGGACCCGCCTGAGCGCCTAAGCCCGCTCCGGAGAACACCGGGAGCCCTCCCGCGATGCGGGGAGGGCTCCGACGGTCCGGCCGCCGGTCCCTGGAAGGACCGGCGGGGCGTCCACGGGTTCCTAGCGGGTGCCCTCGTTGACGACGCCGCCGTTACCCCGGCCCCGGCCCCGTCCGTTGCCCCGGCCGAAGCCGGGCCCGAAGGTGCCGCCGTCGTTGACGACCGTGTTGTCGCCGCCGTCGTCGCCGAAGTCGCCGCCGACGTCACCCGGCTTCTTCGGCGGCGGCTTGGGCGCGCAGTTGCCGGAGCAGCCGCCGAAGCGGTCCATGTTGACCGAGTGGAAGGAGGTCGGGTCGACGCCCTTCAGCGCGCCGGGCATGGACAGCTTCCAGATCTTCCCGGAGATGGTGGCGCCGTAGACGTAGCCGTAGTAGCGGCCGCCGATCGTCACGCCCGTCAGGTCGTGGGTGAAGGCGCCGCGCGGGTCGCCGAGGCTGACCGCGGAGGCGAGGTCGGGGGTGAACCCGGCGAACCAGGCGGCGGTGTAGGCGTCGGTGGTGCCGGTCTTGCCCGCCGCCGGCCGGCCGATGCCGCCGATCTCGCTCATCGTGCCCTTGGTGAACACCCCGGACATGATGTGGGTGGCCGCGTCGGCGACCTCCTCGTCGAGGACCTCCTCGCACTTCGGCTTGTACGGCGTGGCCTTGCCGTAGCGGTCGCGGATCTCGGTGATGGCCATCGGCTCGCAGTAGGTGCCGCGGGCCGCGATGGTCGCGTAGGCGGCGGAGACCGTCACCGGGTCCATCTCGTTGACGCCGAGGGTGAAGGTCTCGACCTCGCGCAGCGGGCCGCCGTCGGACCGCTGGATGCCGAGCTTCTTGGCCGTCTTGACGACGTTGCAGAGGCCGACCTTCTCCTCCAGCTTCATGAAGAAGGTGTTCACCGAGCCCAGCGTGCCGGTGGTCAGCGACTTGAAGCCGCCGCCGCCCTCGCTGGAGTTGAAGACGTCATGAGTGGGCTCGCCGACCGCGTTGCCCTTGCAGTCGCGGAACGCGCCGTGGCTGGGGGCGTTGTAGGACTTGCCGGTGGTGTTGCCGTCGTTGAGCTTCATCCCCTGGTCGAGCGCGGTGAGCAGGGTGAAGGCCTTGAACGTCGAGCCCGCCTGGAAGCCGATGCCGCCGCCGTGCTGGGCGTCGGCGGCGAAGTTGATGCTGCTCTCGTTCTTCTTCTTGCTCGTGCCGAACTTCCGGCTGGAGGCCATCGCCCTGATGGCGCCGGTGCCGGGGACGACCATCGCCTGCGAGGCGACCGGCTTGTCGCTCGCGTGGACCATCTGCTTGATGGCCTTCTCCGAGGACTTCTGCGCCTGCGGGTCGAGCGTCGTCTTGATCGTCAGGCCGCCGCGCTGGAGCAGCTTCTCGCGCGCCTCGGGGGACTTGCCGAACAGCTTGTTGTGGCGGATCTCCTCGCGCACGTAGACGCAGAAGTAGGGGTACTTGCTGGTCTCGCAGCCGCCCGGGGCCGAGACGTCCTTGAACCCGAGCTTCTTGGCCTTGGCCTCGTCGGCCTCCTGCTTCGTGATCTTGCCGAGCTCGTACATGCGGTTCAGGACGGTGTTGCGCCGCTCCAGCAGCTTCTGCTGGCGGGCCTTCCAGGGCTTGGAGGACTCGCCCTGGTGCCGGGCCGGGTCGGTGCCGTTGGGGTCCTGTACGGCGCCGGCCAGCGTGGCGGCCTGCCACAGTTCCAGCTTGGACGCCGGCTTGCCGAAGAACCGCTTGGCCGCCGCCTGGATGCCGTGGGCGCCGGCGCCGAAGTAGGAGATGTTGAGATATTTCTCCAGGATCTCCGACTTGGTGTACTTCTCCTCGACCGCCAGGGCGTAGCGCAGCTCGTTGAGTTTCCGGGAGATGGTCGGCGCGATCGCGGCCTGCTTCTCCTCGGGGGTCTCGGCGCTGTTGAAGAGCACCTGCTTGACGTACTGCTGGGTGATCGAGGAGCCGCCCTGCGTGGAGCTGCCGCCCGCGTTCCGCACCGCCGCGCGCATGGTGCCCTCGATGTCGATGGCGCCGTGCTCGTAGAACCGGAAGTCCTCGATCGAGATGATCGCGGTCTTCATGACGTCGGCGATCTCGTCGAGCTTCACCGACTCGCGGTTCTCGTAGTAGAACTGCGCGAACGGCTTGCCGTCGGCGTCCAGCAGGACGGTCTTCTCCGGCAGCGGGGGTTCCTTGAGCGCCTCAGGGCGTAGGTGCAGCTCCTCTGTGACGGAGTTCACGCCGAGTCCCGCGCCCCCGACCGCCGGGAACGCGACGCCGGCCGCCAGAAGACCCGCGGCGGCGCCCGCGGCGACCAGCCGCAGAACCTTTCCGACCGCGCCTATCACCGTTACATGATCTTTGCCCTGAGCTTGCACACGTCAAGAGTACGTCGGACGGATGTCCCAAACGGTAACGGATCGCCAATCAGACTTGACCCGGTCATGTATCGAGTCAGGCGACGGCCGCGCACCGAGTCAGGTGACTAGTCATTCCCGGCCACGTGGCCGCTGATGACCATGCGGGAAATTGGTCCCGCCGGGGTCTGTCGGCTCGAACGTCTGATTGCGTACGTTCTCTTTCTGCGGCAACTGAATACGGAGGCCCGACGCCCGCGCCCGTCGGCCCCAAGTCACGACTGACCACCTAAGGGGAGTGGGGTCGAATGTGGATCACGGATTGGACCTCCCGTGCGGCCTGTAAGGGTGCGGATCCTGACGCGTTGTTCGTTCAGGGCGCTGCCCAGAACCGGGCGAAGCTGATCTGCCGGGGATGCCCGGTCCGTACCGAGTGCCTCGCCGATGCACTGGACAACCGCATCGAGTTCGGGGTGTGGGGCGGGATGACCGAGCGCGAGCGCCGCGCGTTGCTGCGCCGGCGACCTGACGTCGACTCCTGGCGCGATCTGCTGGAGATGGCCAAGGAGGAGTACGAGCGGACGAACGAGCTGATCGCCGGCTGACGTCCGTTCCGATCACGTATGTACGGCCGGCGCCTCGGCGCCGGCCGTATCCGCGTGTTCCGGGGCGTGTTCCGGGGGAGGCCCCGAGGCGTCACCGGACGGCCGGGAGCCCGCCGGCCTGAAGGCCTCCGGGGCACTGACCGGGGCGCCACCGGGCGGCCGGGACCGGGGCACCGCGGCCGGGACCGGTGCGCTACTGGGCTGCCAGGAGCTTGCCGATCTGGCGGAGACCCTCCAGATCGTGCACGTCCTCCCACATGGCCGGCACCTCCGCGACGGGCACCGTCGGGTGGGCGGTGACGAAGTGCTCGCGCTCGCGGTGCTCGCGGGCGGCGAGCTGCATCCGGCCGGCGTGCAGCCGGAGCACGGCGGCGGCCAGATCGTGCCCGCCCCGCGACTCCAGCTCCTCGGCGGCGGCGGCGCTGCGCGCGGCCGACAGGCCCTCAGCGGGCGAGCGGTGCACCCGGTTGATCACGACGCCCGCCAGGGGCATCCGCTCCTCGGCGAGCCGTTCCACGAAGTACGACGCCTCACGCATCGCGTCGCGCTCGGGCGCGGCCACGACGACGAACGCGGTCCCGGGGGCCTGCAACAGCCGGTAGGTCTGCTCGGCGCGCGCCCGGAAGCCGCCGAAGACGGCGTCCAGCGCGGAGACGAACGTCTGCAGGTCCTTGAGCACCTGCGCGCCCAGCAGCTTGGTCATGGCCCCGGCGATCAGGCCGAAGCCCGCGTTGAACAGCTTGAACGCGCTCCGCCCGCCCGCCTTGGCGGGGGCGGTCAGCACGCGGATCAGCCGGCCGTCCAGGAAGCGGCCGAGCCGTTCCGGCGCGTCCAGGAAGTCGAGCGCGGACCGCGACGGCGGGGTGTCCACGATGATGAGGTCCCACTCACCCGACCGGCGCAGCTGGCCGAGCTTCTCCATCGCCATGTACTCCTGGGTGCCGGAGAAGCTGGACGACAGCGACTGGTAGAAGGGGTTCGTCAGGATCTGCCGGGCCCGCTCCGGGTCGGCGTGGGCCTCGATGATCTCGTCGAAGGTCCGCTTCATGTCGAGCATCATGGCGTGCAGCGTGCCGTCGCCCGCCACGTCCTCGACCGGCCGCGGGACGTTGTCCAGCTCGGTGAGGCCCATCGACTGCGCGAGCCGCCGCGCCGGATCGACGGTGAGCACGACGGCCGCCCGGCCGCGCTCGGCCGCGCGCAGCCCCAGCGCGGCCGCGGTGGTGGTCTTGCCGACGCCGCCGGAGCCGCAGCAGACGATGATCCGGGTGTCCGGGTCGTCGACGATCGCGTCGAGGTCGAGGACCGGGACGTCCCGGTGCCCGCCGGGTCGCTCGCTCATGCTGCTCCCTGGTTGCGGATCGATTCGGCCAGCTCGTACAGCCCGGCGAGGTCGACCCCGTCGGCCAGCAACGGCAGCTCGTAGCGGGGGCGGCCGGACGCGTTGAGCGACTCCCGCTCCCGCTGCTCCAGCCCGGTGCGGTGGGCGTGCTCGACGATCTCCTCGGCGAGCGCCTCGGCCACCGCGGCGGCGTCGGAGGTGCCGTCGGCGAGCCCCGCGGCCTTGAGACCGAGCGCCAGCTCGGCCGGGTCGAACCGGCCGCCGGCCGCGGCGTCCAGCACGGAGGCGGGGAGCAGCGACTCCCTGACCATGTTCGTGAAGATCCCGCCGGGCGGGAGCCCGGCGGCGGTCAGCTCGGCGAGCCCGTCGAGGGTCTCCTGGACCGGCATCTCCTCCAGGAGCGTGACGAAGTGCACGGCGGTCTCCGGGGAGGCCACCACGCCGTTCACCAGGTCGGCGTGGTTCTTGATGGGGCCGACCCTGGCCAGGCCCGCCACCTCGTTGGTGACGTTGAGGAAGCGGGTGATCCGCCCGGTCGGGGGCGCGTCGAGCACGACCGCGTCGTAGACGCGCCTGCCGTCCTTGTTCTTGCGGCGGACCGCCTCGGTGGTCTTGCCGGTCACCAGGACGTCGCGGAAGCCGGGGGCGACGGTGGTGGCGAAGTCGACGATGCCCATCTTGGTCAGGGCCTTGCCCGCCCGGCGCATGCCGTAGAACATCTCGAGGTAGTCGAGCATGGCCTCTTCGGGATCGACGGCCAGGGCGTGGACGTCCCCGCCCCCCGGCGCGACGGCGACCCGCCGCTCCTCGTACGGCAGCGGCGGCAGGTCGAAGACCTGCGCGATGCCCTGCCGGCCCTCGACCTCGACCAGCAGGACCTTGCGTCCGCCCGCGGCGAGGGCAAGGGCGAGCGCGGCGGCCACCGTGGTCTTGCCGGTGCCGCCCTTCCCGGTGACGACGTGGAGGCGTACGCCGTCCCAGTCGGTGTCGCGAGCTCTCACGTCTCGAAGGCTACCCAACCGTCACCTCACGATTCGCCCGGACCGTCCTGCTCCGGGACCCATCACGGTGATCCCGATCACTTCCGCGGCGCGCGGCCGGCCGTACGGCCCCGAAACGGGGACGGACCAGGGGCGGAACGGGCGCGCGATCGCGGGGCGGCGTAGGGCGGACGCCGGCCGGGCCCGCCTCGCTAATGTGTCCCCCATGACGAAATGGGAGTACTCGACGGTGCCACTGCTGGTCCACGCGACCAAGCAGATCCTCGACAACTGGGGCCAGGACGGCTGGGAGCTCGTCCAGGTCGTGCCGGGGCCGAACCCCGAGCAGCTGGTCGCCTACCTGAAGCGGCCCAAGCAGTGACGCCGCAGCAGAGGCTGGACGAGCTGGGCATCGCGCTGCCGGAGGTCGCGGCGCCGCTGGCGTCCTACGTCCCGGCCGTCCGGACGGGCAACCACGTCTACACCTCGGGCCAGCTCCCGATGGTGGACGGCGGGCTCGTGGCGACGGGCAAGGTCGGCGAGAAGCTGACCGCGGAGGAGGCCGCCGGCCTCGCCGGGATCTGCGCGCTGAACGCTCTGGCCGCCGCGGCGTCGGCGGCGGGCGGCGTGGACAACATCGTGCGGATCGTCAAGGTCGTCGGCTTCGTGGCCAGCGCCCCCGACTTCACCGGGCAGCCGCAGGTGATCAACGGCGCGAGCGACCTGCTCGGCAGGGTGTTCGCCGAGACCGGCGGGCACGCCCGCAGCGCGGTGGGCGTGGCGGTCCTCCCGCTGGACGCGCCGGTGGAGGTCGAGCTGATCGCCGAGGTCCGCTGACGGCGGCTCGCCGGTGGCCGGGCCGGTCCCGGCCCGGCCGCCGGGGCCGGCCGCGATTGTCCGGAGCGGCGGACCTGCCACATGATGGTCACCGAGACCGACTGTTGTTCTGGTGGAGGATCTGAATGGGCGGGTTCCCGCTTTCCGGCGCGGACGGCGAGCGCGCGCGCGACATCCTGGCCGGGCGGGCGCGGCCCGTTCCGGCCCGGGACGCCGCCACCGTGGTCCTGCTGCGCGAGGGCACCGCGAACGCCGAGGGCGTTGAGAGCGCCGGGGACGTTGAGAGCGCTGGGGGCGCGGGAGACTCCGGGAGCGCCGGAGGCATCGACGCCGGGGGGTCCGGGCACGGGGGCGTGGAGGTCTACCTGCTCCGGCGCACGGCCGCGATGGCCTTCGCGGCGGGCGCCTACGTCTTCCCCGGCGGGTCGGTGGACCCCCGGGACGCCGACCACGCGGTCGCATGGGCCGGGCCGTCGCCCGCCGAGTGGGGCGAGGTCTTCGGGGCGGACGAGAAGCTCGCCCGCGGCCTGGTGTGCGCCGCGGTGCGCGAGACGTTCGAGGAGTCGGGCGTCCTGCTCGCCGGCTCGTCCCCGACGTCCGTCGTTGCCGACACCACCGGCGACAACTGGGAGGCCGACCGGCTGGCCCTGATCGACCGGAGCCTGTCGTTCGCCGACTTCCTCGCCGGGCGCGGACTGGTCCTCCGCTCCGACCTGCTGCGGCCCTGGGGCCACTGGATCACCCCGGTGGTCGAGCCCCGGCGCTTCGACACCCGCTTCTTCGTCGCCGCCCTCCCCTCGGGCCAGCGCACCCGCGACGTCGGCGGCGAGGCCGACCAGGTGACCTGGGCCCGGCCCGCCGACGCGCTCGCCGGGGCCAGGGACGGGCGGATCCTCCTGATGCCCCCGACCTACCGCACGCTCGGCGAGCTCGCCGGGTACGCGACCGTGGCCGACGTGCTCGCCGTACGGCGGGAGATCGTCACGCTCATGCCGGAGGTCGCCGAGGTGGACGGGGAGCTGTGCCTGGTGCTCGACGGCGAGTACTTCAGGCAGGGCCGCCGGTGAGCGCGGGCGCACTTCAGGCCGGACCCCCGGTGAGCGCGGGCGCGCGAGGGGTCACGGCGAGCGGGGCGCCCGGAGGACCGGAGACCGCCCGGCGGTCCGGGGGCATGCGGCGGTCCGGGGGCATGCGGCGGTCCGGGGACGTGCGGCGGGAGGAGAGGGTGTGAGCGGGCTGCGGATACCCCTGGGCGGGCCGGACGGCTCCGGCACGGCCCACACCCTGGCGCTGCTGGCGCCCAACCCGTCCCCGATGACGCTGGACGGCACGAACACGTGGGTGATCGGCCGTGAGGACGTGGAGGAGGACGTGCTCGTCGTCGATCCCGGGCCGGACGACGAGGCGCATCTCGCGCGGGTCGCCGCCCGCCTGGCCGGGCGCAGGGTGGCGGCGATCCTGCTGACCCACGGTCACGACGACCACAGCGGCGGCGCACGGAGGTTCGCCGGGCTGGTGGGCGCGCCGGTCAGGGCGCTGGACCCCCGGCACCGTCTCGGCGACGAGGGCCTCGCCGACGGCGACGTGGTCACCGCCGGCGACCTGGAGCTGCACGTCGTCGGCACCCCCGGCCACTCGTTCGACTCGCTGTGCTTCTGGCTGCCGGAGGACCGGGCGATGCTGACCGGCGACACCGTCCTCGGCCGGGGCACCACCGTGATCGCCCCGGACGGCGACCTGGCCGACTACCTGCGGTCGCTGGACCGGCTGCGGGCGACGGCCGAACGGGCCGGGGCCGAGGCCCTGCTGCCCGGTCACGGTCCGGTGCTGGCCGATCCGGTCGGCGCGCTGGACGGCTACGTCGCGCACCGCAGGCGGCGGCTGGACCAGATCCGGGCGGCCCGCGCCCGGGGCGCGGCGACGCCGCGGGAGATCGTCGAGATCGTCTACGCGGACGTCGACCCGTCGCTCTGGCCGGCCGCCGAGATGTCGGTCCGCGCCCAGCTCGGCTACCTGGAGGGCTGACCGCGCCGTGGCCCGCCCGCCCGTACGGCCGGCCGGCCGGGCCGGCCGCGTGGGCCCGGTCGGCCACGTGGTCCGGCCGGTCGTGGGAACGCCGTGGGAACGGTCCCAACGGTCCCGGCGGGTCCTACCGGGAGCGGTTGTGCAGGCGCTCCAGATCGAGGATGACCACGGCCTTGGCCTCGATCCGCAGCCAGCCGCGCTGGGCGAAGTCGGCGAGGGCCTTGTTCACCGTCTCCCGGGACGCGCCGACGAGCTGGGCCAGCTCCTCCTGGGTGAGGTCGTGGTGGACGCGGATGCCGTCGTCGATCCGCTGGCCGAAGCGGTCGGCCAGGTCGAGCAGCGCCTTGGCGACCCGCCCCGGGACGTCGGTGAAGACCAGGTCGGCCAGCACGTCGTTGGTGCGGCGCAGCCGCTGGGCCAGCGCCCGCAGCAGGTGCAGGGCGACCTCGGGACGGCCCGTCAGCCAGGGACGCAGGTCGTCGTGCCCGAGCCCGGCCAGCCGGACGTCGGTCAGGGCGATGGCGGAGGCGGTGCGGGGACGGGGGTCGAACAGCGACAGCTCGCCGAACATCTCACCCGGGCCGAGCACGCTCAGCAGGTTCTCCCGGCCGTCCGGCGCGGTCCTGGACAGCTTGATCTTGCCTTCGAGCACCACGTAGAGGCGGTCGCCCGTCTCGTTCTCGCTGAAGAGCGTCTGCCCCTTGGACAGGGTGACCTCGGAGATGCTCGTGCGCAGCGCCGCGGCGCTCTCACGGTCGAGCGCCGCGAACAGAGGTGCCTTGCCCAGCACGTCGTCGGTGTTCACAGTGCCTCCTGTTTCACGGCTCACGCAGTCATTGTGACGTATCCCACCGCGCGGTCCCAAAGGGGGCCGTACGCGTAGGCTGTCGGGGTGGCCCGCAACATCATCCCCGCTGGTGAGACCCGGCTCGCCCTGGTCCGTCGTGCCCGGCGAATGGACCGGATCCTGGCGGAGACCTACCCCGACGCGCACTGTGAACTCGACTTCCGCGACCCGCTCGAACTGCTGGTCGCGACGATCCTGTCCGCGCAGTGCACCGACAAAAGGGTCAATCTAGTCACTCCAGCTCTTTTTATGAAATATAGAACAGCGGAGGACTACGCCGCCGCCGACCGGGCCGAGCTGGAGGAGCTGATCCGGTCCACCGGCTTCTTCCGCGCCAAGGCCGCCAGCATCGTCGGCATGGCCCAGGCCGTCTGCGAGCGTCACGGCGGCGAGGTCCCCCGCAGGCTCGCCGACCTCGTCAAGCTGCCCGGCGTGGGCCGCAAGACGGCGAACGTCGTGCTGGGCAACGCGTACGGTGTCCCCGGCATCACCGTGGACACCCACTTCCAGCGCCTGGCCGGCCGGTTCGGCTGGACCACGGAGACCGACCCGGTGAAGATCGAGAAGGTCGTGGGGGAGCTGATCCCCAGACGCGATTGGACGATGGCGTCCCACCGCATGATCTGGCACGGCCGCCGCATGTGCCACGCGCGTAAACCCGCCTGCGGCGTCTGCCCGCTCGCCGCCCTCTGCCCCTCGTACGGCATCGGCCCGGTCGATCCCGTCCAGGCCGGGAAACTGGTGCGGCCCGGACCGTTCTCCTGATCCGGCCGCCCGGCCCTCCCGCGGACGGGCCGGAGAGGCGGGCGGGCCGGAGAGGATCATGGAACCCGCGCGCCCTCGGCCCCCGCAGCCCCGGCTTCCGCGAACCCTCCGGAAGCGGCGGGACCCGGGAAGCAACCGGCCGGGCCGAGGTGTTGCAGAAGATCGGAGGTGTACCCGTGGAAGTTCCCGGATGGTTGGAAACCCTCGCCAGAAGAGTCGCCAAGGCGCCGGTTCCCCCGATGCTGCGCCCGCCCGCCTCCGGAGGGCGCGCCGCCGCGGTGCTGCTGCTGTTCGGTGAGGGCCCTCTCGGCCCCGACGTGCTGCTGATCCAGCGCAGCCGGCGCGGGCGTCTGCACGCGGGCCAGCCCGCGTTCCCCGGCGGCGGGGTCGATCCCGTCGACGGCGGCCCGGTCGCCGCCGCGCTGCGCGAGGCGCGGGAGGAGACCGGCCTCGACCCGGCGGGGGTGCACGTCGTCGGCACGATGCCGGAGCTGTACGTCTCGCACAGCCACAACCGGGTGACCCCGGTGCTGGGCTGGTGGCACACCCCGTGCGCGGTCCACGCGGCCTCGCCCGACGAGGTGGAGTCGGTGGAGCGGGTCCCGGTGGCCGAGCTGGTCGACCCGGTCAACCGCCTCCGGTTGCGCCACCCGAGCGGCTACAGCGGCCCGGCGTTCCGGGTGCGGGGGCTGCTGGTGTGGGGCTTCACCGCCGGAGTGCTCGACGGCGTGCTCGCCGGATCGGGATTCGAGCGGCCCTGGGACCGCTCACGGGTCGAGGACATCCCCCCGGACGTCGTCAACCTCGCCACCCGCTGACGGCCGCCCGCCGTCCCCGCCGTCTGACGGCCGCCCGGCGCGGGCCCCGCCATCGCCTGGCGACCGTCCGCCGGTCCCGCCGCCTGACGGCCGCGCGCTCTCCTCGCCGGCGGTCGCCGGCCGCCCGTCACCGGTCGCGGCGGCCGGCCGGACGCCGTCGATCGCGCCGCCCGTCGACAGCGCCAGGCCCAGGCAGGCCCACTCGGCCACGTCGTCGTCGGGGTCGGCGGCCAGCCGCCGCAGCGCCGCGAGGCCCGTGGGGTCCGGCGGTCTGCCCACGATGTTCGGCAGCGCGTAGGCCGCGCCGTACCGCACCCTCGGGTCGGGATGCTCGCTCAGGCGGATCACCGACGGCAGCGCGCGGCGGTCGTGGAGATGGCCGAAGGCGATCAGCACCGAGTACAGGACCGTCCGGTCCTCCTCGCGGGCGGCCAGCGCGCGCAGGATGGGCAGGCCGCGGTCGTTGAGGCCCAGACGGCCGAGGATGTCGGCCCCGAGCGTCCGCTCGGCCACCGTCCCGCCGTCGCACAGCCGCCGCGCCGCGGCGAGGGTCTCCAGGTCGTGCCGCTCGCCCAGCAGCCCGATCACGTGCCAGCGGACCTCGCCGTCCTCCTGGTCCCGCAGCGCGGTCTCTATGAGAGCCGCCACGGGCGCCGACCCCCCGATCGTTGCCATACGGCCACGATAACGGGCCGCACGTCACCGAAGGAGTGCACGCGCGGGCCGGTCGGTGGATACCGTAAAGGGGTGAGTGGTGATCTCCTCGACCTTATCCTGATCGCACTGATGGTGGCCTTCGCGGTGTCGGGATACCGGCAGGGGTTCATCATCGGGGCGCTGAGCTTCGTCGGATTCGTCGGCGGAGGGCTGCTGGGCATGTTCATCGCCCCGCCGATCGCGGCCGCCGTGGTCGACGGGGAGACCGAGCGGGCGCTGCTCGCCATCGTCATCGTGTTCCTCAGCGCGACCATCGGGCAGTTCGCCTCCTCGACGATCGGCGCGGTGGTCCGCAGCCACGTCACCTGGGAGCCCGCGAAGGTCGTCGACGCGGTGGGCGGCACCTTCGCCAGCGCGTTCTCGGTGCTGGTCACCGCCTGGCTGATCGGATCGCTGCTGGCCTCCTCGCAGTTCACGCTGCTCAGCGAGCAGGTCAACAAGTCGCTGCTGATCAGCACCGTCGACCAGGCGCTGCCCACCGCGGCGAAGGACTTCCAGAAGCCGTTCAAGAGCTTCATCGACACCTCCGGCTTCCCCAAGGTCTTCGACGCCATAGGGGCGGGCCAGTTCGTCGAGGTGCCGCCGCCCGACCAGGGCGTGCTGAAGGGATCGCAGCTCTCGCGGGCCCGCCGGGGCATCGTCAAGGTCCAGGGCATCGCCACGAGCTGCCGCAGGCACATCGAGGGCACCGGCTTCGTCTACTCCCAGAACCGGATCATGACCAACGCCCACGTGGTCGCGGGCGTCGACCAGGGCCTGCAGGTCACCGACTACCTCAACAACGTCCACGACGCCAGGGTCGTGCTCTACAACCCCGACCGGGACATCGCGATCCTCTACGTCCCCGGCCTGAACCTCCCGGTCCTGCGCTTCGACGGCGGCGCCGAGAAGGGAGACGACGCGATCGTCGCGGGCTTCCCGCACGGCCACGGCTTCACACCCAACGTCGCCCGCATCCGGGGCCAGCAGAAGGCGAAGGGGCCTGACATCTACGACCGCAAGACGGTCTTCCGCGACGTCTACGCGATCCGCGGCCTGGTACGGCAGGGCAACTCCGGCGGGCCGCTGCTCTCCCCCGAGGGCAAGGTCTACGGCGTCGTCTTCGCCGCGGCCCTCGACCAGCGCGAGACGGGATACGTCCTCACCGCCGCCGAGGTCACGCCGGACGCCCAGGACGGCTCGCGGCTGGTCAACCGGGTCAGCACCCAGGAGTGCGACCAGAGCGGCGGCTGACCGGCCCTTTAGAGGAGGTCCCGGATCGCGGCGACGGCCGTCCCGGCGTCCGCGTCCCCCAGGGTCCGGGCGGTCCGGGCGACCTCTTCGTACGGCGCGCCGTACCCCTCGACCCGGTCCGCTCCCCGGGCGAGCAGCGCCGCGGCCCCGCGACGGTTGCCGCGCTGGAGGTGGGTGAGGCCGACGCAGATCTGCGCCAGCCCCTGCCACAGCTCCCGCTCCCCGGCCGGGGAGTTCTTCCACCGGCCCTCGAACACCTCGTGGGCGTGGAACGGCCGGCCCTCGCCGAGCAGCCGCCGCGCCTCCGACAGGGCTTCGGCGGCGCTCGGCGCGTAGTCGTCGGGGACGCGCTCGACGCCCTCGGCGTCGTGCGGCAGCGGCCTGCCGAAGGCGTCCCGGGGCCGCCGGTTGCGCGGCCGTCCCTCCGGGTCGCGGTCTCTGGGGATCACCGGCCGGACTCCTTCGCCGTACAGCGGGCCGGGGACGCCCCGGGGACGCGGTCGCGTGGGATCACCGGCCCGGCTCCGGATCGGCCAGCCACGAGATCAGCTCGGCGTCGAACTCCTCCGGGCGCTCCTCGTGCGGGAAGTGCCCGGCGCCGTCGATCATCTTCCACCGGTAGGGGCCGGTCACGTAGCGGCCCGAGCCGTGGGCGGTGCGCGGCAGGGCGTGGGGGTCCAGCGCGCCGTGCAGTTGCAGCGTGGGCGCGTCGATCCCCTTCCGCATCATCCTGGCGTACCGCAGCCCGTCGGGACGGAGCTGGGAGCGGGCGAACCAGCGGTGATACTCCACCGCGCAGTGGGAGACCGTGGGGATGCGGAACACCTCGCGGTAGGTCCTCGCCACGTCCTCCTCCGGCCAGCCCGGCCCCGACCACTCGTCGAGCATCCGGCCGACCTTCGCCCCGCCCCCGGCCGTCAGGAGGCGCTCGGGCAGGAACGGAAGCTGGAAGCCCAGCGCGTAGGAGGCCGCCCGAAGCTGGCCGAACGGCTCGCCGAACAGGGCCGCGCGGAGCCTGCGCGGGTGCGGGGCCGACACCGTCACCAGCCGCAGGACCGCCTTGGGGTCGCACACCGCCATCGTCCAGGCCAGCAGCCCGCCCCAGTCGTGGCCGACCACGACGGCGCCGCTCTCGCCCAGCGCCCGGATCAGCCCGGCCGCGTCACCGGCCAGCGTGGGCAGGTCGTAGCCGCGCGGCGGCTTGTCGCTGCCGCCGTAGCCGCGCAGGTCGACGGCGACGGCGCGGTATCCCGCCGCGGGCAGCGAGACGAGCTGGTTGCGCCAGGTCCACCAGAACTGCGGGAACCCGTGCAGCAGCAGCACGAGCGGCCCCTCACCGGCCTCCACCACGTGGAAGCGGGTCCCGCCGGCGTGCACCGAGCGGTGGGTCCAGGGGCCTTCGACCCGTACCAGGGACTCGTCGGGGGCGTTCACAGGTCCCGGCTCACCGGCTCACGGTGCGAACCGACCTGGCCCGCCGTCGGGGGGACGGGCGCCGCCGCGACGGGGAGGTCGCTCTCGCCGCTCTTGAGCGTCTTCAGCGAGTGCAGCGTCCGCTTCATCCCGGTCAGGCCCTTGAGCCGGCGGATGCCGAGGTAGACGAACAGGCCCGCCACCACCAGGTAGAACACCGTGACGATCGCGAACGCCAGCCACGTCCAGACGCCGAGGGCGACCAGCCCGTAGGCGATGGCGAACGAGGCCAGGATCAGGCAGAGGTGGGCCATGAACGCGGCGGCGCCGAACAGACCGGCCGCCACGCCGGCCCGCTTGGCGTCGAACCTGAGCTCGGACTTGGCCAGCTCGATCTCGGCGCGGACCAGGGTGGAGATCTGGTCGGTGGCCGCGGCGACCAGCGAGCCCAGCGACTCCTCCTGGGGTTCCGCGGGTGGGATCTGCGTCATTAGGGTTCTCCAATCAAGCACCGGTGTCGACCATCATCCTGCGTGCGGAGTGTTCGCGCACGCGCACCCTGAGCAGGACCGCCGCCAGGACCGAGGCGATGAGGCTCGCCGCCAGCACGCCGACGGTCACGGCGTTCGCCCGCCCCGGGTCGCCGCCGTAGGCCAGGTCTCCGATGAGCAGGGAGACGGTGAAGCCGATTCCCGCCAGGGTGGACACGGCCGCCATGTCCCGCCAGCTCAGCTCCGCGGCCAGCCTCGCCAGGCCGAGCCGTACGGCCAGCCAGGCGCCGCCGAAGACGCCGATGAACTTGCCGACGACCAGGCCCGCGACCACGCCGAGCACCACCCGGTCGCCGGCCGCGTCGCCGAGCCCGGCCAGGTCGAGCGGGACCCCGGCGGACAGCAACGCGAAGACGGGCACGGCGAGGCCCGCCGAGAGGGGGCGGATCCGGTGGTCGGCCCGTTCGGCGGGGGAGCCCGTCTCACCCGGCGCGGCGTGCACTCGCGTCATCAGTCCCAGCGCTACCCCGGCGACGGTCGGGTGAACACCGCTGATCTCCACGGCGTACCAGGCGGCCAGGGCGAGCGGGAGATAGATCCACAGACCGCGGACCCGGCGGGCCTGGAGCAGGCCGTACAGGGCGATGATCGCCGCTCCGGCCAGCAGGGCGAGGAGGTTCAGGTCGTGGCTGAAGAAGACGGCGATGACGGTGATCGCCCCGAGGTCGTCCACGACGGCGCAGGTCAGCAGGAACGCCCGGAGTGCGGCCGGCATCGCGCTCGCGGTCACGGCGAGCACGGCGAGGGCGAAGGCGATGTCGGTGGCGGTGGGGATGGCCCAGCCGCGGGCCGCGTCCGGCGCGCCCCGGCTCACCACGAGGTAGACCAGGGCGGGCACGACCATCCCGGCGATCGCCGCGATGACGGGCAGCGCGGCCTTGCGGAGGTTGGCGAGCTCGCCGTGGACGAACTCCTCCTTGACCTCGACGCCGGCGACGAAGAAGAAGACCGCGAGCAGGCCGTGCTGGGCCCACCGGTACAGCTCCAGATCGAGGCCCAGGGCCTGTGGGCCGAAGGAGGCGGCGCGCAGCGCCTCGTAGGAGTCGTGGGAGACGTTGGCCCAGACCAGCGCGGCGACCGCGGCCAGCAGCATGACGACGCCGCCGACGGTCTCGGCGCGCAGCGCCTCGGCGACCTGGCGGCTGTACCGGATGGTGGGTCCGAAAGGCCAGATCTCGGCGGGACGGCGTGCGGGACGGGGCATGGGACCTCCTGGCAACGCGGCGGAGGTCGTTCCCCCACCGGCCGACCAGACTTCCCGGCACACCTGCCCGTCAGCCTACATGGGGTGGAAAATCCCTTTTCGGCCCGTGTGGCCCCGCGGGTCCGTGGATTCACGGCCCGCGGGGCCACACGGGCCGGGGGTCACTCGTCGCTCTTGGCGCTGGGGAGTTTCTCGGAGATGAGGTTCATCACCGTGCTGTCGGCGAGCGTGGTGACGTCGCCGATGCTGCGGTTCTCGGCCACGTCGCGCAGGAGACGCCGCATGATCTTGCCGGAGCGGGTCTTCGGCAGCTCGGGGACCACCAGGATCTGCCGCGGCTTGGCGATCGGGCCCAGCGTCTTCGCCACGTGGTTCCGCAGCTCGGCGGCGACGTCGTCGCTCTCCTCGGCGTTGCCGCGCAGGATCACGAACGCCACGATGGCCTGGCCGGTGACCGGGTCGGTGGCGCCGACCACCGCGGCCTCGGCGACCTTCGGGTGGGAGACCAGGGCCGACTCCACCTCGGTGGTGGAGATGTTGTGGCCGGAGACGAGCATGACGTCGTCGACCCGGCCGAGCAGCCAGATGTCACCGTCCTCGTCCTTCTTGGCGCCGTCGCCCGCGAAGTACATGCCCTCGAAGCGCGACCAGTAGGTGTCGATGTAGCGCTGGTCGTCACCCCAGATCGTGCGGAGCATCGACGGCCACGGGTCGCGGATCGCGAGGTAGCCGCCACCGCCGTTGGGCACGGAGTTGCCCTGGTCGTCGACCACGTCGGCGCTGATGCCGGGCAGCGGGCGCATGGCCGCGCCGGGCTTGGCCGCGGTGACGCCGGGCAGCGGGCTGATCATGACGCCGCCGGTCTCGGTCTGCCACCAGGTGTCCACCACCGGGCATCGCTCGCCGCCGATGTGCTCGCGGTACCAGACGTACGCCTCGGGGTTGATCGGCTCGCCGACGCTTCCCAGGACGCGCAGGGACGACATGTCGTACTTGGCGGGGATGTCGTCACCCCACTTCATGAAGGTGCGGATCGCCGTGGGAGCGGTGTAGAGGATCGTGACCCCGTACTTCTGCACGATCTCCCAGAACCGGCCGCGGTGCGGGGTGTCCGGGGTGCCCTCGTAGATGACGCTGGTCGCGCCGTTGGCCAGCGGGCCGTACACGATGTAGGAGTGGCCGGTCACCCAGCCGATGTCGGCGGTGCACCAGTAGACGTCGGTGTCGGGCTTGAGGTCGAACACCGCGTCATGGGTGTAGGCGACCTGGGTGAGATAGCCGCCGGTGGTGTGCAGGATGCCCTTGGGCCTGCCGGTCGTCCCGCTGGTGTAGAGGATGAACAGCGGGTCCTCGGCGCCGTTCGCCTGGACCTCGTGGGTCTCGGACTGCCGGTCCACCAGGTCGTGCCACCAGACGTCCTTGTCGGTCCAGTCCACCTCCTGGCCGGTCCGCCGCACGACCAGGACGTGCTCGATGCCGGGGCACTCCTTGACCGCCTCGTCCACGGTCGGCTTGAGAGCGCTGGGGGCGCCTCTGCGGTAGCCGCCGTCGGCGGTCACCACGAGCTTGGCGTCGGCGTCCTTGATCCGGCCGCTGAGCGCGCTCGCGGAGAAGCCGCCGAACACCACCGAGTGGATCGCGCCGATGCGGGCGCAGGCCAGCATCGTGATCGGCAGCTCGGGGATCATGGGCATGTAGACGGCGACCCGGTCGCCCCTGCCCACGCCCAGCTCCCGCAGCGCGTTCGCCGTCTTGGAGACCTCGCGCTGCAGGTCGGCGTAGGTGAGGGTACGGCTGTCGCCCTCGGGCTCGCCCTCCCAGTGGTAGGCGACCTTGTCGCCGCGGCCCGCCTCGACATGGCGGTCGACGCAGTTGTAGGCGACGTTGAGCTCTCCGCCGACGAACCACTTGGCGAAGGGCGGGTTCCACTCCAGCGTGGTGTCCCAGCGCCTGGACCAGGCGAGCCGGTCGGCCTGCTTCTCCCAGAACGCCAGGCGGTCCGCCTCGGCCTCCGTGTAGGCGTCGGCCGTCACGTTGGCGGCCGCGGCGAGGGCGGCGGGAGGCGCGAACCGCCGGGTCTCCTGCAGCAGGTTCGACAAGGTCTCCTGGGTCTCACGCGACTCGGAACCAGGGGTCTCCGGGGTCACTGCGCACTCCTTACGTACGGCCGGTCGGTCTGGACGGTCCCACTTCACCAGGCTGGCGGTGCCCGCCACAAGAGGTCTAGACAGGTCTGTACCAACCGGTGATAGGGGGTCGGCGCGGTTCACAAAGGTCTCGACGGCCGATGACGCGCGTCGGAAAACCGTTGTGCTTTCGACACCATAAGAATGGATAAAGCGTTATTCACATGGTTTTACAGGGGGTTGCGGTGGGCGGTGGTATGCGTTCGCCGAACGGCGTGGCGCGCGTTTCCCGTCGCACGCACCGGGCGTTTCGGCGACGGGCCAAATCGGCCCGACGATCCGATCCGGTCCGGTCCGGCCCCGGCCGGAGACCGGCGGCGCCGTATCGGGGGCAGGAGGAGGAACGGAGACTGGGCGCGGGGAGAGGGGAGAACGGTGCGATGCCACCCGGAGCGCGGGCCGGATGCTCCGCCGGATGTTCTGCCGCTCGCTTCGCCGGGCGAGGGCCGGGTTTCGCCGCTCGCTTCGCCGGGTGAGGGCCGGGTTTCGCCGTACGGGGCGCGCGGCCGGAGACCGCCACGGGGACGCGCGGCCACAGGCCCGGCGGGCCGGGACGCCCGGCCGTGGGCTCGCCACGCGGATCCCTCGGGGTTCGGGGCCCGGGGTTCGGAGCGGTCCCGGGATCGTCCGGCGGGCGGCGGCGGTCCTTTGTTGACCGGCCGGTAGGGTCGGGGACGTGAACGACCCATTGGCTGCCATCTCCGAGCTCCCCGGGGTGCCCGAGGCCGTCGCCGAGGCGCGCGCGGCCGTGGACCGGCTCTACCGGCATCGCGTGCTGCGGCGCAAGAGCCCGCAGGTGTCGGCCATGTCCGCGCTGCACGGGGCACGCGCGTCCGCCGCGCTGGACGGTGCGGACGTCCCCCTCGAAGCCATCCCCGAGGCCACCGACCCGGTCGTCCAGGGCGCGCTGCGCGTCTCGGCCGAGCTCGGCCGGCTCGGCCCCACGTGGCGTACGGCGCCGCGCCAGGTGCTGGCCAGGCTGCACACCCTCGCCGCGACCGGCCTGACCGAGGACCTCGGGCGGCCCCGGACCGCCGCGGAGGCGCCCGACCCCCTGGGAGTGGGCCCCGCGCCCGGCCCTGAGGAGACGGTGGCCCGGGTGGACGGGCTGGTGGGCCTCGTCACGGGGACGTCCACGGCGCCGGCCCTGGTGCTCGCCGCCATCGTGCACGCGGAGCTGGCGGTGCTGCGGCCGTTCGGGTCGGCGGACGGCGTGGTCGCCCGGGCCGCGGAGCGGCTGAGCCTGGTGGAGTTCGGCCTCGACCCCAAGTCCCTGGTGGCCGTCGAGGTGGGTCACGCCGAGCTCGGTTCCGGCTACCCGGAGGCCCTGCGTTCCTACCTCCTCGGCACCCCGGAAGGGGTGGCGCGCTGGGTGCGGCACTGCGCCTCGGCGGTGACCCTCGGAGTGCGGGAGGCCACGGCGATCTGCGAGTCCATGCAGCGCGGCTGACCGGACCCCGGATGCGCCGGGGCCTCCCGCACTCCGAAGCGGACGGCGTGCCGGTGGGACGTCCGGTTCGATCGGGTACGCCGGTGGGGCGTTCGGTCCGGTCAGGTGTGCCGGTGGGGCGTCCGGTCCGGTCACAGGCGCGGCCCGGCCGCAGTCGCGTCCCGGTCACAGGCGCGGCCCGGCCCCGGTCGCGGACATAGCAGACGGCGCTCCTGGTGTGGAGCGCCGTCGCTGGCACGTCCAGACGGGTTACCAGGCGTGCACCCTGATGTCACTGAGCGGGTTGGAGCCCGCTCCGACATGCCTCCCGCGGCTCGGCGGCACGTGGGTGCCCGATGGCCATGCCCCGGACAAGTGGTCCGTTGAACCCTTTCTATGCCGGATCGAGGCGGATGGGAACCCCTGAGACCAAGACCTTTACAGCCCGAGGGACATTCATGGACCAACCTCACTTGTCCGACATAGGGGACATGAGAGTACAAACTGGGAATCGTGTCTGCCATGTCACTCTTCGTGTCCGCGGGGCCTCAACGGTGGGGAGCGGTGAATGAGCAGTTCCTCGCGACGGAATCGTTACCTTAGAAAAACCGTAAGAAATCGCCGTTTACTCCTCGACGAAACTCAAGTCGATCGGGCAGCATTAGGGCGTATCCCCGTACCGGGGCGGCAACGGACGAGTTCGTTCGGAAGTGATCCCGTTCCGCCTCGGATACCGCTGAAGGCTTTCTTCTGAAACGGGACCGGCTCTACCCCCCCAGAGCCGGACCGATCGGCGACCCCCGCTCTCCCCCCTGCGGGGGTCGCCGCTTTTCCGGCCTCAGTCCCGGTCGTCTTCCCGGCGGTCTCTCCGGCCTGGTTCCGGCTCCGTTCTCCCCTCCGCCCGCGTGCTCGTACCCCTTCGCGGCCCCGGGCCCCTTCGGAGCAGGGCGCACGGGTCCGTCCGTACGGCGCGCCGATCCTGCTGTCCACAGGGGGTGGCCGCGCCGCCGGAGTTTTCCACAGAGCGGTGTTCGGCGCCCCGGGGACGGGCGCCTTCCCCGGAAAGTGGGCCTTCCGCATTTCAGGGAGGCACCCATGGACCGCCCGCTGGTCATCACCGAAGACCCCGACCTGCTCGACGACCTGCTCCGCGTCGCGGCCGCAGCCGGAGCCGAGTTGGACGTCGCCCACGCCCCGGCACACGCCCGGCCCTACTGGAACCGCGCGCCGCTGGTCGTGGTCGGCAGCGACCTGGCCGACGCCCTGGCCGCCACCGGGCCACCACCCAGACCTCGCGTCCTGCTGGTCACCCGCGCTCCGGACGAACCCGACACCTGGCGCAGATGTGTGGCGGTCGGCGCCCAGTCCGTCCTCGAACTGCCGTCGGCCGAGCGGCGACTGGTCGACGAGTTCGCCGACGTCGTGGAGCCGGCCGAGCGAGCGGGGCGCGTGGTCTGCGTCGTGGGCGGGAGCGGCGGGGCGGGGGCCAGCGTCCTGGCCGCGTCGCTGGCGCTGAGCGCCTCCCGTCGCCGCCTCCGTACCCTCCTGGTGGACGCCGATCCGCTCGGCGGCGGCCTCGACCTGCTCCTCGGCCAGGAGGAGGCCGAAGGGGCCCGCTGGCCCGACCTGGTCGCCCGCGAGGGCAGGATCAGCTTCACCGCCCTCCAGGCCGCCCTGCCCTCCTTCGCCGAGCTGACCCTGCTCTCCTTCCACCGCGGGGAGGCCCAGGCCATCCCCGCCGAGGCGATGCGTTCGGTCCTCGAATCGGGCACGCGGGGTTTCGATCTGGTGATCGTCGATCTCCCTCGCCGCCTCGATCCGGCCGCGGCGGAGGCGCTCGGCCGGGCCGCCTTCACCCTGCTCGTGGTCACTGCCGATGTGCGCGGCGTGCTGGCCGCCGCCCAGGTCCTGACCGGGCTGCGCGAGCACACGGGTGAGGTGCGCGTCGTCGTGCGCGGCGGGGTCCTCGAAGAGAGCATGGTCACCGCCTCGCTGGGCGTCCCCTCCGTGGGCGTCCTGCCCGACCAGCCCCGGCTCGCCGCCGCGCTCAACCGCGGTGACGCCCCGCCGGTCGGCCGCCGCACCTCCCTCGGCCGTTTCTGCTCCTCGTTCCTGAACTCGCTGTACGGGCCCGAGAACGGCGCCGGGGCATGAGCCGGGAACCGGCTGTGGGCCGTGCCGGCGACCGCTCCGCGGGCACGGCCGCGGCCGTCTCACCCGACCTGGTGGAAGCGGTCCGCGTACGGCTGGCCCGGGCCGGCGTCGAGCCCAGCGCCGCGCACGTCGCCGCCGCACTCAGAGCCGAGCGCGCGGTGCTCGGTGACGCCGAGATACTGGCGGTCGCCCGGGCCCTGTGCGCGGACCTGATCGGAGCGGGCCCGCTGGAGCCCCTGCTGGCCGAGACCGAGGTCACCGACGTGCTGGTGAACGGCCCGCGCGAGGTGTGGGTCGACGACGGATGCGGTCTGCGCCGGACGCCGATCGTCTTCCCCGGCGAGGACGCGGTCCGGCGGCTCGCCCAGCGCCTCGCCGCGGCGGCGGGGCGGCGACTTGACGACGCCTGCCCCTACGTCGACGCCCGGCTCCCCGGCGGCGTCCGGCTCCACGCCGTCCTGCCGCCGGTGGCGCCCGGGGGCACCTGCCTGTCCCTGCGACTCCCACCCCGCCGCGCCTTCGCCCTCGCCGACCTCGTCGAGGCGGGCGCGATCGGAGCCGGCACCGTCCCGGTGCTCACCGCGGTGGTCGAGTCCAGGCTCGCCTTCCTCGTCACCGGCGGCACCGGCACGGGCAAGACCACACTGCTGTCGAGCCTGCTGTCCCTCGCCGACCCCGGTGACCGGCTGCTGCTCGTGGAGGACTCCGCGGAGCTGAGGCCGGAGCACCCGCACGTGGTGCGCCTGGAATCCCGCCCGGCCAACCTTGAGGGAGTGGGCGGCGTCTGCCTGCGCGACCTCGTCCGCCAGGCACTCCGGATGCGCCCGGACCGCCTTGTCGTCGGCGAGGTGCGGGGTGCCGAGGTCGTCGACCTCCTCGCCGCGCTGAACACCGGGCACGAGGGCGGCTGCGGCACCCTCCACGCCAACACCGCGACCGATGTGCCGCCCCGGCTGGAGGCCCTGGCGTGCGCCGCGGGTCTCAGCCGCGAGGCCGTCCACAGTCAGATCGCCGCCGCTCTGGACGTCGTCATCCACCTTGTCCGCGACCACGCCGACGGCCGCCGCCGGGTGGCCGAGATCTGCATGATGATCCGCCGCCCTTCGGGTCTGGTGGAGGCCGAACCGGCCCTCACCTTCCCGTCCGGGGGCGAGGTGATCCCCGGCCCCGGGTTCGTGGCCCTCAGCGCGCGGATCCCTGACATCACCACCGTGGCGGCCCGTCCGGTGTGCCGGGTCTCCACCCCCGAGCGTCACACCCCCGGTCCTCCCGCCTCCGGGCCTCCTGGCCACGGCACGTCGGAGGCATGGCCGTGACGGCGGCGGCCGTGTTCCTCGTCTCCCTGGCAGTCTGGCTGTGGACCGGGCCGGACCCGGGGACGGCGCGTCTCCTCCGGATGGGCCGTCGTCCGTTCCTCCGGGTTTCCTCCCTGAAGGAGAGGGTCACCCGCCGTTCCAGGCCCGCCAGACGCGCCGCGGCCTGGCGGGCCGCCTCCTTGGAGCTGTGCCAGGGGCTGGCGGCGGAGCTGACCGCGGGGCGGACACCCGGTGAGGCGCTGGCCCGGGCCGCGGCGGTCGCGGAGTTCCCCGACCCGGTGGCGGTCCGGCCGCTGGTGGCGGCGGCCAGAGACGGGGGCGACGTTCCGGCCGCCCTGCTGGCCGCCGCACCGGAGCAAGGGGGAGAGGCGTTCCGCGGTCTGGCCGCCTGCTGGCGGGTGAGTGCGACCGCAGGGGCGGGATTGTCGGCCCTCGTCGACCGGGTGACCGCTTCGCTGAGGGAGGCCCAGGCGCATCGCCAGGAGGTCACCGCCCAGCTCGCCGGCCCGCGTGCCACCGCACGCCTACTGGCGGTCCTGCCGGCCCTCGGCCTGATCATGGCCACCGGGCTCGGCATGCGGCCGCTGCGCTTCCTGTTCGGCGGCCCGGCGGGGTTCGGCTGCCTGCTCGCCGGGCTGGCGCTCGACGGCTGCGGCCTGTGGTGGACCCACCGCCTGGCGGCTCGCGCGGAACGCTCCTGACCGTGGAGCGGGAGCGGCCACCAGAAGGCCACCAGAAGGCCGGCGGAAGGAGCGGCGGAAGGAGGGGCCACGGACCGGGAAGCGGCGGGCTCAGGCGGCCACGGGCACCGGAGGCGGTGCGCTCCGGGGCGGTGAGCCCGCGAAGGCACGAAAGCCGGAGAGTCGCGGGGTCCGGAAAGCGCGGGGTGCCGGAAGTCCGGGGTGCCGGAAGTTCGAGGTTCGGAAGCGTGAGGAACGACTCGGGAGAGGCAGATGATCGGACTGATCACCGTCATGCTCACCGCGCTCGCGGGATGGCTGTGGATACCACCTGACGACCCGGCTCGGCGCGTCCACCGGATTCACCGGGCCGGGCGAGCCAAGGGCCCATCAAGTCCGTCAGGCCCGCCGGGCTCACCGGGCTCACCGGGATCGGTGGCTCCGGCGAGCCCGTGGAGCCCGTGGAACCTGGGGACGTCGCGGGCGGAAGGCGGGGCGTCCCTGTTCCGGCCCCCCACGGCGGACGGCGCTCCGGCCGCGAGGCGACGACCCGGCCGGGGAGAGGCGCTGCTCTGCGCCGCCGTGGGTGTCGCGGTTCTCCTCCTTGTCGGAAGCGTCCCGGGGGTCGCCGCGGGAGCGCTCGGCACCGCGGTCACATGGGTGTCGCTCCGCAGGCGAGAGCCTCCCGGATCACGTCGTGAGCAGGACCGTGTGGCGGCGGACCTGCCGCTGGCCGCGGATCTCATGGTCGCCTGCCTTCGCGCGGGACAACCGGTCACCGGAGCCGTCGACGTCACGGCCGAGGCGATCGGCGGGCCCATCGCGGAACGGCTGGCCTGGGTGAGCGGGCAGTTGAGGCTGGGAGCGGCGCCGGAGAGCGCCTGGCGGGCCCTCGCCGCCGAACGCCCGCTGGCGCCTCTCGCACGGACGATGAGCCGGGCGGCTCTCAGCGGTGCTCCGGTGGCCGATGTCCTCAGCCGGTTGGCCGACGACTCCCGTCACGAGGCACGGGCCGTGTCCTCCGCCGCGGCCCGTCGAGTCGGAGTTCAGGCCGTCGCACCGCTCGGCCTCTGTTTCCTGCCCGCCTTCGTCCTCCTCGGGATCATCCCCGTCGTCGCGGGTCTCGCCGACGAGGTGCTCCTTCCCTGACGTCCGGCGGGGTGCGGTGAAGGAACCTATGACGTCCGGTCAGGGTGTGGTGGGGGGACGCAGGAAGCCGAGGACCACGTGCCTGGCGATCTGGCTGCCGAAACCGCCCCACGACAGGTCGAACTGGTGATCCGCGTAAGGGATCTCCACGAGCTCGGTTCCGACTCCGGCGCCGGTCAGCCGGGTGGCGAGAGCCCTGGTGTCCTCCGCGGGCTGGAGGATGTCACGTCCGCCCTGGATCAACAGCGTTCGCGGCAGTCCCGCCCGGATGTGATGACGTGGCGACGCGCGGATCCGATCCTCGTCGGCCAGCCGCCATGTCTCCTCGGTGAGCTGCCGCCGTACCGGCTCGGAGAGCCGGAAGGCCGGGGGCATCTCGGCGGTCATGTCGCTCGGCGCGTACCAGGCGATGACGCCGTCCAGCTCGGCTTCGGGCACCTCGCAGGTGGGAGGGAGTTCGGCGGCGGTGGTGTACGCGGCCAGCAGGGCGAGATAGCCGCCGGCCGACTGGCCCATCAGGGTGATCCGTTTCGGGTCGGCGCCGTAACGTTCGGCATTGCGCGCCACCCAGCCGATCGCGCACTTGACGTCGCCGGGAGACGACCGCCAGTCGTAGTCCCGGAAGAAGCGGTAGTCCACGTCGAACACCACGTGGCCGGCGTCGGCCAGCCAGGTGTCCCATCGGGGAAAGGGGCTTTGCGGCGTGTCCTGCGCCCCGCCGTGCACGTTGATCACCACTGGCAACGGCCCCGAACCCGCCTTCGGGTTCGCCGGTCGCCAGACGTCGAGCATGAGGTCCGTGCCACCCGCTCGCGCGTACCGTACGGTCGCGTCGGGGCCGCGTTCGGCGGTGTCGGACAACCCGTCGAGATAGCCCGCCAGGCTCAGGGGGGCATCGTGGTCCTGGGCGGTCCGCCACGCCGAGACCGCCGGGAGGAGGGCGGCGACGAGCACCACCGCGTTCAGCGCGCCCGCGGCCGTCGCGGCCACCCGGCGACCGGTCCGTCCGGCTCCGCCTCCGGAGCGTGGGCGGCCCGTCGGCGGGGCTTCGTGCCCGGCGGACTCCGTCTCCGCGGAGTTCGGTACGGCGGCGGCCCTCCCACGTGCGGCGATCACCGCCAGGACGACGCCCACCAGGGCGAGCGGCACAAGGAGCAGGCTGAACTCCAGCGCCAGAAGGCCCATGGCCCACAGGGACAGGCTGGGCATCGGCAGCAGTGCCGTGCTCGCCGCCGTCGCCGTCACGAGGGCCATGAGCCAGGCTCCGGCCAGGGCGAGCCACCGTCCCGCCATCCGCTTACGTGTCCGCTGGTTCATCGTAAAACCTCGTCCACTTTAGAATACGAACGTATTTAATACTACTGTATTTGATAAGACGTGCGGGAGACTGGACGAGTGCCAAAGGTCGTCGATCATCAGGAGCGCCGTCGTCATATGACGGCCGCCCTGCTGCGCATCACCGAACGCGAGGGCCTCGAAGCGGTCAGCGTCCGTACGGTGGCCGCCGAGGCGGGTTGTTCCGTTGGGGCGGTGCAGCGCTACTTCACCACCAAGGACGAGATGCTGGCCTTCGCCCTGCACGCCGTCGTCACCGCGGAGAGAGAGCGTCTGCGGCATATCCGGTTGGATCCGGCCGGGATGACCTTCCCCGACGCGCTGCGTGCCACGATCATGGAACTGCTGCCGCTCGACGCGCGCAGGCGGGGCGAGGCCCGTGTCTGGGCCGCCTTCTACGCCAGGGCCGTCGTCCATCCCGAGTTCGCCGCATCGATCGAGGAACTGAACCGGGAGGCCCGCGAGAACCTCGGCAGGGTCTTCGGCTACGCCGAGTCCGTCGGCGAACTGCGTTCAGGGATCGACCACGACGCGCTCGCCCGGATCATTCTTTCGATCATCGACGGGCTCATGTGGGCGATCCTCATGAGCCCGTCCGAAGATCCAGGGATTCATGAGGCGACCGTGGACGCCGCGGTCCGCCTCGTCACCGAGCCGGTCAGGCGGATCCAGGAAGACCTCTGACCTCGCCCTCGACGATTTCGGGTATCTGTCCAGGCCTCGTCATCGCTCGCCGTGCGCCTCGGGCGGGGGAGCGGAGTTTTCCACAGGGAGCTCCCTCGGCCTCCGAGTTGTCCCCAGAACGTCGTTCGGCTCCTTCGGCGTCCACCCGCATCGGCGACCCTGGCTTCGCAGGCACCGGGCATGGGGTCCGGTCGCGGCATCCAGGAGGAGACATGGTTCGTTCGCCGAGCTCACCCGCCGCCGGCTCGCTCTCCGGCGGCGTCCGGAGGGGGCCGTTGCGCAGCGTGCCGGCGCTCCCGCCGGGCGGATGGCACGCGCGGTCGCGGCGCTGGGCGGAGAGGTTGTCCGCGCGGGCGCGCAAGGCTCTGGCCCGGCGGACGGCCGCCCTCACCGGCCCCGGCCGTGACCGGGGCATGTCCACCGCGGAGTACGCCGTCGGCACGATCGCCGCCTGTGCGTTCGCCGCACTTCTCTTCAAAGTGGTCACGAGCCCGGAGGTCCAGGAGCTGATCTCCAAGCTGATCAACCGAGCGCTGAACGTGGCGGGATGAGCCCGGCGAACGCCTTCGCTCCTCCTCGTCCGAGATCTCGTGCCCGTATCCACCCGAAGCCGGGTGCCCGAGCTCCTCGGCCCGCCGGGCTCCGCCGGTTCACCCGGTCCCGGCGGTCCGCCCGGTTCCACCGGCTTGGGAGGCCGGTCGGCGTCCTCGCCCGCCCGCACCGGTCCGGGGGATCGGTGACCGCCGAGACCGCCGTGGTGCTGCCCGCCGTCGTGGTGGTGCTGGCCGCCGCTCTGTGGGCGGTGGCGACGGTCGGGGCGCAGCTTCAATGCGTCGACGCGGCCCGGGCGGGTGCCCGGGCCGCGGCCCGGGGTGAGCCCGTGGAGCGGGTGCGTGCCGACGTCCTCGCCCTCGTCCCGATGGGAGCGGTGGTCAGGGTGGACGTGACCGCGGAGACCGTCCGAGTCGAGGTCGCCGCACATGTCCGGCCCCGCTGGGGTTCCCTGCTCCCCGCCGTCGAGGTCGGCTCGTCCGCCGTCGCCGCGCCGGAGCCCGGAGTCCCTGGAGTTTCCGATACGCCGGGAGCGTCCGGGGGATCCGAGGGGGAGCCGTGAGCCGGGGAGGCACGAACGACCTGACGGGCGACGGGTTGTTTCGCCGCGAGGCCGGAACGGCGGCGCGGAGCAGAGCCGAGCGAGAGCGAGGATCGGCGACGATCTGGGCGGTTGCCGTGATGGCGGCGGTATGGGCCATGGCGGCGGTGATCATGACCGTCGGCGCGGCCAGGGTGGGAAGGCATCGCGCACAGAGCGCCGCGGACCTGAGCGCGCTCGCCGCCGCCCGGCTGGCCTTCGTGGTTCCCGACCGTGGGTGCACGCGGGCCGAGGCGCTGGCCCGGGCCAATGGCGCGGAGGTCACCGGATGCGTCGTCGGCCAGGACGGCATCGCCGACATCCAGGTGACCTTACGGTTGCCGCTGCCCGGTCTCGGCTTTCGACCGATCACCGCGCTCGCCCGGGCCGGGCCGGTGTACATCGCCGAGTCCCCGGCGGAGTCGCCGGCGGGACCATGAGGCGGCTGACCGGCCGTCCGGCTCCCCCATCGCACCGGGACCTGTCCCGAGGGTCCTGTTCCGTGGTGAGGACCCACGGAACAGGACCTAGGAACCTGTCCCGAGGGAGAGCAGGACGGCGAGGAGCCGGAGCGCGCCGGCCTTGTCCAGAGGTTCGTTTCCGTTGCCGCACTTGGGTGACTGGATGCACGAGGGGCAGCCGTGGTCGCACTCGCAGGAGGCGATGGCCTCGCGGGTGGCCGTGAGCCAGTCGAGGGCCCGGGCGTAGCCGCGCTCGGCGAAGCCGGCGCCGCCTTCGTGACCGTCGTAGACGAAGACCGTGAGCAGGCCGGTGTCGGGGTGCGACTCGGTGGAGACCCCGCCGATGTCCCAGCGGTCGCAGGTGGCGAAGAGCGGCAGCAGTCCGATGGACGCGTGCTCCGCGGCGTGCGCGGCCCCGCCCAGGTCCAGGCCCTCCTCGGCCAGGGGGGTGACCACGGAGGCGGGCAGCGTCCACCAGACCGCCCGGGTACGCAGGGTGCGCGGCGGCAGGTCGAGGTCCTCGTCCCCGAGGAGTTCACCGCTCTGGGTGCGGCGTTTGAGATACGACACGACCTGGCGGGTGACCTCCACCGAGCCGAAGTGGAGCTCTCCCGGGCCCAGGGGCCGTGAACGCAGTGACTCGAGGATGGAGATCTCGGTGACGTCCCGGGCGAAGGTCGTGTAGTCCGGTGTTCCCGTCTCCACGAGGGCCACCCCGGCGTCCAGGTCGAGCTCCTCCACCAGGAACGTCTCCCCCTGGTGGACGTACACGGCGCCGGCGTGCACGGTCGTGTGGGCCGAGGGTTCGTCCACGGTGCCGAGCAGCCGCCCGGTGGATGCCTCCACGACCTGGATCGGCGATCCGCCGGCTCCCCGGATGTCGGCGAGGTCGGTGGCCCGTTCCCGCTTGGTCCAGAACCATCCGGTGGTGCGCTGGCGGAGGAGTCCGTCCTCGACGAGGCCGGCGAGCACCTCCTTGGCGGACGGGCCGAAGGTCTCCAGGTCGTCGGGGGTGAGCGGGATCTCGGCCGCGGCGGCGCACAGGTGCGGGCCCAGCACGTAGGGGTTCTCGGGATCCAGCACGATCGCCTCGACGGGCCGGCCGAAGAGGGCCTCGGGGTGGTGGACCAGATAGGTGTCCAGGGGGTCGTCCCTGGCGATGAGCACAGCCAGGGCGTCCTGTCCGTCCCGGCCCGCCCGGCCGGCCTGCTGCCAGAGGGAGGCTCGGGTGCCCGGCCAGCCCGCGATGAGCACGGCGTCCAGTCCGGACACGTCGACGCCGAGTTCCAGCGCGTTGGTCGTGGCCAGCCCCAGCAGCTCACCGGACCGGAACGCCCGCTCCAGCCTCCGTCGGTCGTCGGCGAGATACCCGGCCCGGTAGGCGGCCACCTTGTCCGGGAGACCGGCGAGCCTCCCGTCGCCGCCGGTGGATCCCGCGCCGCCGGTGGATCCCGCGCCGTCGGCGTATCTCTCCACTTCGTGGACGGGCCTTCCCGCGTCGGCGGCCAGGTCCTCCAGCCTCGCCCGGGTGGTGAGGGCCACCGACTCGGCGGCGCGGCGCGAGCGGACGAAGGCCAGGGTGCGGACGCCTCCGGCGACCAGGTCGGCGAGGAGTTCGGCGCTCTCCATCGTTGCGGGACGGCGCACGGGGGCGCCGCCCTCACCGCGCAGTTCGGTCAGGGGCGGCTCCCACAGGGCGAAGGTGGTGGTGCCCCGGGGAGAGGCGTCGGCGGTCACCTCCTCGGCGCGCAGGCCGGTCAGGCGTGTGGCGAAGGCGCCGGGCTCGCTGGCGGTGGCCGAGGAGAGCAGGAAGACCGGGCGGGAGCCGTACCTGGCACACACCCGCCGCAGCCGGCGCAGGATCTGCGCCACGTGTGAGCCGAACACGCCCCGATAGCCGTGGCATTCGTCGATCACGACCACCCTCAGCCGCCGCCAGAAGGCCGACCACTGGGCGTGCCGGGGCAGCAGGGTGCGGTGGAGCATGTCGGGGTTGGTGAGGAGGTAGTTGGCGTGCCGGCGGGCCCACGCCCGTTCCTCGAACGAGGTGTCACCGTCGAAGGTGGCCGCGCGCAGCTCCGGCGGGTCGAGCTCGGTCAGCGTGCGCAGCTGGTCGGCGGCCAGCGCCTTGGTCGGCGTCAGGTAGAGCACCGTGCCGCCGTCGAGCACCTCGGAGACGGCCGGAACGAGATAGGAGAGGGTCTTGCCCGAGGCGGTTCCTGTGGCAATGATCACGTTTTGCCCGCCGCGGACCAGTTCGGCCACCTCGATCTGGTGTCGCCACAGGCCGGTGACGCCCAGGTTCGCCCAGCGCGTAACCAGACGTTCGTCCACCCAATCCGGCCAGCTCAGCGGTACGGCGGGGCGCGGAGGGACGTGCTCGACGTGGGTCACGCGGGCACGACGTGCGGGAACGTCGAGCAGGCGGGCGAGCGCGGAGCCCGCCCGGAGCGGCGAAGATGAGAGCGGAGTCACTGGTTTCCAGTCTGGCATCTGTGGGCAGAGTCGCCGGGAATCGTGATTTCGTATAGACACTGAGCGTACGCATGGTTGAATGCCGCGCGTCAGGGCTTGTCGTCTGGGGCCGTCCGGCCCCGGGGAGTCACGCCTGAATCGGTACTTTCGCAGGCAAGGCGCTGGAGGATCTGTGGATCTGAAGTTGGACCACCATTCCGAGGATCGTCTCACCATCGTTGAGGTCGAGGGTGAGATCGATGTCTACACCGCGCCCAGATTGCGTGAGCTCCTGATCGACCTGGTCAACAAGGGAAACTTCCACCTCCTGGTCAACATGGAGAAGGTCGACTTCCTCGACTCCACGGGCCTCGGGGTCCTGGTCGGCGGGCTCAAGCGAGTTCGGGCGCACGACGGCTCGCTGGAGCTGGTCTGCACCCAGGAGCGCATCTTGAAGATCTTCCGGATCACCGGCCTGACCAAGGTGTTCGGGATCTACGCCTCGGTCGATGAGGCCAAGGAAGCTCACGGCCGAGACAAGTAGTCATGGCCACTGTCGAGCTGACGTTCAGCGCTCTTCCCGCCCATGTCCGAACGGCACGCCTGGTCGCCACCGCGATCGCCAGGCGCACCGGGGTGGAGGAGTCGGTGCTGGACGAGGTACGGCTCGCCGTCGGTGAGGCGTGCTCCCGGGCCGTCGAGGCACACCGCCTTCACTGTCCGGGGGAGCCGATCCGCATCGAGCTCTCCGACGACCTGGGGCGTTTCGAGGTGACCGTCACCGACTCGGCCCCCAGCGACGAGTCGGAGCATGATCGCGGGATGTTACGGATCGACGATCCGCTCGGGCAGCTCCCCGACACCCTGATGTCCGGCTTCGGCATCGCGGTCATCGCGGGGCTCGCGGACGATGTCCAGGTCTATCCGAGCCCCAAGGGCATGCGCATCCGCATGAGCTGGCCCGCGGCGCCCAACGGCCTGCCCCGAGTCTGATCCGGGTCCGACCCGGGTCTGGCCCGGTGGTCGCCGGGGCAGACCCGATCCGACGTTCACGGATTCCGGTAGCCGGGTGCCTCACCGGGGCACCCGGCCGCCCACGTTCCTGGTCTCTCATTTTCGGCCAAAGCATAATTTTGGCCCCCGAAGACCGAAACATGCTTGAAATCTGGTTTCGGGCTCACCATGTGAGACGAATCGGCCTCGTCAGCGGGCTCCTTGACAAGGTTCGGCCAAACACGCTGTCAATTCACCGTGCGCGGAGGCTTTATATCCGCAGCCACGCTGCGTAGACTCCCTGGACCGGCCAAGGTTTGTCCTTCGGACCGGCCCGTCAGCGGGTCCGGCCCCCGGAGGAGGTCTGCGGACGCAACCGGAAGCGGCACTGCCAATACCCGGATGTGTGCCGCTTCTGTCGACCATCCACGGCGGCGCACTCCGGGCAGGACGTGAACCCGTCTTGCCGAGGAGAGTCGGATGTCTGTGCTTCGATCAGCCGTTGCCGATGAGCCAGCGGTATCCCTGAGCGGTTCCCATTTCACCATAGTGATCGTCGTGGCCGTCGTGGCCCTGCTGGCGCTCGCCGTAGCGGGTGTCCTGGTGCGGGAGGTGCTGGCCGCCGGCCAGGGCACCGAACGCATGCAGAACATCGCGCGAGCCGTACAGCAGGGTGCCTCCGCCTATCTGGCGCGGCAGTTCCGGACGCTCGCCGTCTTCGTCGTTCTGATCCCCTTCCTGCTGTACCTCCTTCCCGCCCCCTCGACCGGCGCGGCCATCGGCCGGTCGGTCTTCTTCGTCATCGGCGCCGTGTTCTCCGCGCTGACCGGCTTCATCGGAATGTGGCTGGCGGTTCGCGGCAACGTCCGCGTCGCCGCGGCGGCCCGCGAGTCGGGTGAGAAGCGCGCGATGCGGATCGCCTTCCGCACCGGCGGCGTGGCCGGCATGATCACGGTCGGCCTCGGCCTGCTCGGCGCGGCCATCGTGGTCCTGATCTACCGGGGCGACGCGCCCGCGGTGCTGGAGGGCTTCGGCTTCGGCGCCGCGCTGCTCGCCATGTTCATGCGGGTCGGCGGCGGCATCTTCACCAAGGCGGCCGACGTCGGCGCCGACCTGGTCGGCAAGGTCGAGCAGGGCATCCCCGAGGACGACCCGCGCAACGCCGCCACCATCGCCGACAACGTCGGCGACAACGTCGGTGACTGCGCGGGCATGGCAGCCGACCTGTTCGAGTCGTACGCGGTCATGCTCGTCGCCAGCCTCATCCTGGGCAAGGTCGCCTTCGGCACCGAAGGACTGGTCTTCCCCCTGATCGTCCCGATGGTCGGCGTCATCACGGCGATCATCGGCATCTTCACCACCGCCCCGCGGAACGGCGACCGTTCCGGCATGAGCGCGATCAACCGCGGCTTCTTCATCTCGGCGATCATCTCGGCGGTGCTCGTCGCCGTGGCCGCCTTCGTCTACCTGCCGGGCAGCTTCTCCGAGCTGTCCGGGGTGAGCCCGCAGATCGCCTCCGTCACCTCCGACCCCCGCCTGATCGCGATCGGCGCGGTGCTCATCGGCCTGGTGCTGGCCAGCGCGATCCAGGTCCTCACCGGCTACTTCACCGAGACGAACCGCCGCCCGGTGCGGGACATCGGCGAGAGCTCGCGCACCGGTCCCGCCACGGTCATCCTGTCCGGCATCAGCGTGGGCCTGGAGTCGGCGGTCTACTCGGCGCTGATCATCGGCGCCGCCGTCTACGGCGCGTTCCTGCTCGGCTTCGGCAACGTCACCATCGCCCTGTTCGCCGTGGCGCTGGCCGGGACCGGCCTGCTGACCACGGTCGGTGTGATCGTGTCCATGGACACCTTCGGACCGGTCTCCGACAACGCCCAGGGCATCGCCGAGATGTCCGGCGACGTCGAGGGGGAGGGCGCCCAGGTGCTCACGTCGCTGGACGCCGTGGGCAACACCACCAAGGCCATCACCAAGGGCATCGCGATCGCCACGGCGGTGCTCGCCGCGACCGCGCTGTTCGGCGCGTTCCGTACGTCGGTCGAGACGGAGCTGGCCAAGGCGTCGGCGGGCGTGCAGGCGGCGCTGGGCAACTTCAAGGTCTTCAGCCTCAGCGTCGACTCCCCGAACGTCCTGGTCGGTCTGATCATCGGTGCCTCGGTGGTCTTCCTGTTCTCCGGCATGGCCATCATGGCGGTCGGCCGCGCGGCCGGGCGGGTCGTCTTCGAGGTGCGCGAGCAGTTCCGTACCAAGCCGGGCATCATGGCCGGCACGGAGCTGCCCGACTACGGCAGGGTGGTCGACATCTGCACCCGCGACTCGCTGCGGGAGCTGGCCACGCCGGGTCTGCTCGCCGTGCTCACCCCCATCGCGGTCGGCTTCGCCCTCGGGTACGCCTCCCTCGGCGCCTTCCTGGCCGGGGCCATCGCCTGCGGCACCCTGATGGCGGTCTTCCTCGCCAACTCCGGCGGCGCCTGGGACAACGCCAAGAAGCTCGTCGAGGACGGCCACCACGGCGGCAAGGGTTCCGAGGCGCACGCGGCGACCGTCATCGGCGACACCGTCGGCGACCCGTTCAAGGACACCGCCGGTCCGGCGATCAACCCGCTGATCAAGGTGATGAACCTGGTCGCCCTGCTCATCGCGCCGGCGGTGGTGACCTACGCTGACAACCCGGCGCTGCGGATCGGCGCCAGCCTGGCCGCGGTCGCCGTCGTCGTCGGCGTGGTGGTGATCTCCAAGCGCCGGTCGGCGAGCATCGCCCCGGCGGAGGACCGGCCCGCCGACCGGGAGCCGGAGCCGGAGCAGATCTCGCACTGAGGACGGCCTGCCGGCTCCGCCCTCGGAAGGCGGGCGGAGCCGGGGCAGGACCGGGTACGGCGGGCGGATCGGGCACGGTCCGCGAGGGCCGGACCGGTGAATCGGTACGGCTCACGAGCACGGACCGGCGAATCGGTACGGCCCGCGAGGGCCGGACCGGGTACGGCCGGCGAGGTCCGTGAAGCTCACGAGGGGGTGCGCCGGAGCGGCGCACCCCTTTCACGTGTGCGAGGTGGTGCGGTGGGAAACTGGACCACGTGACTTCTCCACTTCACGCGGCGGGCGGTGGCCAGGCCCCGGGCGGGCCGGGCGGCGAGCCGGCCCGATCCCTTCCGGACCCGTGGACCGCGGCGGGGACGCGGACGCGCCGGACCCGCCCGGCGCCCCTCTCTCCGGACCTCACGGAACGGCGGATCTGATGGAACAGCAGCCCTCCGGAGGCAAGACGCTCCTGCTCATCCTGCTGGGGATGGCCGTGGTGTTCGCGGTGATCGTCGGGCTCGCCGTCTGGGCGTCGGGGTGACGCCGCGCACGCTGGTCGTCCTCAGGCACGCCGAGGCCGCCACCGTCCCCGGCCTGGCAGACCGTGATCGTCCGCTGACGGCGCGCGGCGAGCACGACGCCCGCGGGGCGGGCGAGGCGCTCACCGATCTGGGGCTGCGCCCCGAGGTGGTGTTGTGCTCGCCCGCGCTGCGCACCCGGCGGACGGCGGAGCTGGCCCTGCCCGGCGCCGACATCAGATTCGAGACGGGCATCTACGAGGCCTATCCGGATGAGCTTCTTGAACTGCTCAGACGGAGTGATCCCGAGGTCCGCACGCTGGCGCTGGTCGGCCACAACCCCGGCGTCCACGAACTCGTCCTGGGCCTCTCCGGCGTGGACGGCGGCGACGGCTTCCCACCCGGCACGTTCGCCGTCCTCGAGACCGAGGACGAGTGGATCGGGCTCGGCGAGGGCCGCGGGGTCGCCCGCTGGTCACCAGCGCGGCGCTGAGGAGCCGCGGGACCGGCCGCCGGTCTCCGGGATGGTGAGGAGCCGCAAGCCCGGCGCTGGTCACCGGGACGGCGCTGAAGGGCCACGCGATCGCCCGGCACCGAGGAAGCACGGCGTCGCCCGGCGGTCACCGAGGCGGTGCCGAAGGGCCGCGGGACCGGCCGCGCTCAGGGCGTCGGCGGGGTGACACCGTCCTCCGCGTCGGCGGCCTCGACCTCGGCGCGCGGGATGCCGAGCAGGTAGAGGATCGAGTCGAGGTAGGGCACGTTGACCGCGGCGTCGGCGGCCTCGCGCACCACCGGCTTGGCGTTGAACGCGATGCCCAGGCCGGCCGCCGAGATCATGTCCAGGTCGTTGGCGCCGTCGCCGATGGCCACGGTCTGGCTGATCGGGATGCCCGCCTCCCGGGCGAAGCGCTCCAGCGCCCGCGCCTTGCCGGGGCGGTCGAGGATCTCGCCGACCACCCGGCCGGTCAGCACGCCGTCCGTCACCTCAAGGGTGTTGGCGGCGGAGTAGTCGATCCCGAGATCCTCGACGAGGGCGTCGGTGAGCTGGGTGAACCCGCCGCTGACGATCGCGAACCGGTAGTCGAGCCGCTTGAGGGTCCGCACGAGCGTCCGCGCGCCCGGGGTGAGCACCAGCTCCTTGCGGACCGTCTCGAAGACCGACTCGGGCAGGCCGGCCAGCAGCGCGACCCGTCGGCGCAGCGACTCGGCGAAGTCGATCTCGCCGCGCATCGCCTCCTCGGTGACCTTGGCGACCTCCGGCAGGCAGCCCGCGTGCGCCGCGAGCAGCTCGATCACCTCGTCCTGGATGAGGGTGGAGTCGACGTCCATCACGATCAGCCGCTTGGCCCTGCGGTACAGGCCGGTCCGCTGCACGGCCACGTCCACCTGGTGCGCGTGCGCGGCGGCGGCGAGGCTGGCTCGCAGCATGTCCGGGTCGGCGCCGGAGACGGACAGCTCGATGCTGGTCACCGGGTAGTTGGACAGGCGCTCGATGCGGTCGATGTTGGCCCCGGCCGCGGCGATCCGGCCCGCGATGCCGGCCATCGCGGCGGGTTGCAGGGGCGAGCCGAGGACGGTGACGTGCAGCCGCCCGCGCCGCCGCTTCTCCTGCGGGTCGGTGCCGGTGGTCAGCTCGACGTGGAGGCCCATGTCCTCGGCGATGGCCTCCACGGCGGTCCACATGGCGCCGAGAGTGCCGCCGGTGCCGGTCGGCGGGCCTCCGGAGTAGGCGACGAGGACGCCGAGGGTGAGCCGGCTGCGGATGACGACCTGCTCGATGTCGGCGACGACGACGGGGAAGCCGGCGAGGACGGAGAAGAGCCGGGAGGTGACGCCCGGCCGGTCCGGCCCGGTCAACGTGATCAGGAGCGTGCGCTGGTTCATCGCCATCTACGCTACTTGGCTGGGGAAAATGCCGTGGATGCGGTTCACCATACGGACGCCTGGAGTTCGCCCCCCGCCTTACGACCGGAAAGGCCCCCGCCTTCCGGCGGGGGCCTCCCTGTCCGATCGTCGCGCGGCGGCGCGGGTCAGCGCACGACGCGCGTGCTGTGCCGCTTGCCGTAGAGCCAGCTCTTGACGCCGAGACGCTCCAGTTCCTCGCGGCTCAGGTTCTCCGCGCCGTTGGGCACGTCGAAGGCCAGAACGCCGAGGGTGGTCTTCATCGTGCCCTTGGCGCTCTTCTTGACCTTCATCTCGAAGGTGAAGGAGACCGAGTCCCCGACCTTCATGGTCTTGTCGACCGCGCAGAAGGCGAACTGGTCCTCGCTGGCGCACGCGCTCTTCTTGGGACCGTAGTAGGACCACTTGCCGGTGACGTCGACGCCCTTGGGGGCGCCCACCACGATGTAGTACTCCCCGGCCTTGGACTCGTAGGGGCCGGTGTTGGTGGCCTTGAGGGTGTAGGTGATCTTCCCGCCGGGACGGACCTTCGCCGAGGCCGAGCCCTTGACGGCGAAGACCGAGAACGGGTCGTCGGCCTGCTTGGCCACGGAGACGGTGGAGGCCGCGGCGGGGGCGGTGGAGGCCGCGGTGGCCGCGGTGGCGGGGGCGGCGAACAGCATCGCGCCCGCGAGCGGGCCGGCCACGGCGAGGGTGACGATCTTGGAGATCGGGTGGCGCATTAAACGTCTCCCAGTAGAGGGGGGAACGGGGATATCGCACGTTCCCCGTGAAAGTCCAAGATTTTTACCACATTCTGCGGGAAATAGGGAATGGAATATGGAGACCCAAGGGGCCCATTGGTGTATCCGCGGTGAACCGGCGGGACCCCGGAACGCCAGCCGGGGCGCCGGAACCTCGGTCGTCCCTGGGCTTACGGGTCCCCGGAGGCCGATTCCCCGGCCCATTCACCAGCCGTTTCCTTCCGGGCCTGAACCGTTCCAAGGCCGGAACCGTACGGCGTGCCCCAGCGCCGGACGGGCGGTCACGACGGACCGGGCGCCCGCGATTTCCCCGCTCCCGGGAATTCGTTTCCGGCCGGAGGCGGCCGGGGACGACCGCCGCGGCCGGCGGTGATCGGGGCGCCGGGACGACGACGGCGCCGGCGGAGGATGCGGATGATTCAGACGGCGTCAGCGGATGATGAGGTGCAGGTCGCCGAACTCGTGCCACAGGTAGCCCGCCCCGAGGGCCTGCGCGTAGGACCGGGAGAGCAGTTCGTCACCGGCGAGCGCGGACAGCATCAGCAGGTGGCTGGAGCGCGGCTCGTGCAGGCCGGTCACCAGGCCGTCCACGACCCTCACCCCGGACCGCGGGGTGACGAGGTGGGTGGTCCAGCCGTCCGCGGCCCCGATCAGGCCCCCTGGCAGGGCGGCCGTCTCCAGCGCCCGCACCACGGTCGTGCCCACCGCGATCACCCTGCCCCCGGCCTCGCGCGCGGACGCGACCTGCCGCGCGGTGGTCTCCGGCACCTCGAACCTCTCCGGGTAGGGCGGTTCGTCCGCCTCCGGTGAGGCGACCCCGGTGTGCAGGGTGATCGGCGCGACGCCGATCCCGCGTGACACCAGCTCGGTCACCAGGGCGGTGGTGAACGGCCGTCCGGCGCTCGGCATCTCCGCGCTGCCGGGCCGCAGGGCGAAGACCGTCTGGTAGTCGGTCAGCGGCCAGTCCCGGCCCACGTAGGAGTAGCGGATCGGCACGCCGTACCGGCGCAGGTAGCCGAGGACCTCACGGTCCAGCCGGGCCCGCCACAGGCGCGGCGTCCGTCGCTCCAGGAGGTGCAGCGTGGCCCCTCCGGGGAGCGGCAGCCACTCGCCGGGCACGCCGCCCGGGTACGGCTCGCTCGCGCCGGTCCCGCGGTCCGCCCGGACCGTCACGCCGCTCGCCGCGCCACCGTCCGCCCCGCCGCCGCCACCGCCGCCCGCCGTTCTCGTGCCGCCGGCCGTCTTCCCGGCGGGCCGGCCCGTACGGCGGCGCAGCTCCACCAGCCAGGTCCCGTCCTCGCATTCTGTCGAGAAGTGCACCGCGAGCCGGTCGAGCCGGACCGCCGCCGGGAGCGTGGCGGAGTTGTTGACCACCAGCAGGTCACCGGGTTCCAGCAGGCGGGGCAGGTCGGTGAACCTGTGGTGGCCGATCTCCCCGGTGCCGCGCCGCGAGACCAGCAGTCGCACACCGTCACGGGCCAGTCCTCGCGCCTCGGGCGGCTCATGGGCCTCCAGGCCGTCGGGGAGGGTGAAGTCGTGCGCGCCGCCGAGGAGTCCGTCCGGGAGCGTGACGTCGTGCGCGCCGCCGGTGTGGCCGTCCGGGAGGGTGACGTCGCCCGCGTCGCCGGAGCGTCCGTCCGGGATCGCGATGTCGTGCGCGCCGCTCATGAGCGGCTCACCCGCCCGCTCGGCGGACGCTCCGCCACCAGCCGCCGCAGCGTGGGGACCACCGTCTCCGGCGGGGAGGCCGCCGCCGCCTCCTGTTCGCCGACCGCGTCGGAGAGCATGGCCGTGCTCATCTCGCCCGGGTCCACCCACCAGACGGCGACGTCCGGCTCCTCGGCCGCCAGGACGTTGGAGAGCTGCTCCAGGGCCGCCTTGGTGGCTCCGTAGCCGCCCCAGCCCTCGTACGCCTCCACGGCGGCGTCGGAGGTGATGTTGACGATCGCGCCGCGCCGCCCCCGCAGGCCCGGCAGCGCCGCCTGGACCAGTGCCAGCGGGGCCAGCACGTTGGTCCGGAACAGGTCCTCAAGCTCCCCGAGCGGGTAGCGGGACAGCGGTGGCAACGGGACCGCACCCAGCCCCGAGGCGTTGTTGACCAGCAGGTCCAGCCCGCCGTGGTCCTCCGCGGCACGGGCCAGCCGCTCCCGGTGGGCCGGGTCGGCGACGTCCCCGGCCAGGGCGAGGGCGCCGAGGTCGCCGGCCGCGGAGCGCAGCGCCTCCTCTCCCCGCGCGGTGAGGATGAGGCGCCAGCCGTCGGCGGCCAGGGAGCGGGCCAGTGCCAGCCCGAGCCCACGGGAGGCGCCGGTGATGAGTGCTGTCTTCGTCATGTCCCCGACGCTAGGAACCGGCCCCGCGCCGCACATCGGCCACCGGCCGCAGGACCCCGCGGGCCGATGGTCCTAGGACCGCCGCCCCAGCCGCTTCACCAGGACGGACGTCTAGAGTTTCCATCTGTGGACGTGATGGGCGCCGGAGGCTCCGGAGACGAGGACCGGGACCAGGACAGGGACCGCGATGACGTCCTGCACGCGGTGAGCTCCGCCGTCCTCGCGGTCACCAGGCACCTGTCGGTCCGGGAGGTGCTGCAGGTGATCGTACGGTCGGCGCGCCGCCTGCTGGACGCCCGCTACGCCGCGCTCGGCGTCCCCGACGACGACGGGGCGTTCGCCGAGTTCGTCGCCGACGGCATCACCGACGAGCAGTGGGAGGCGATCGGGCCGATGCCCCGCCAGCACGGCATGCTGGGGGCGATGCTGCGCGAGGGGGCGCCCGTCCGGCTCCCCGACATCCGCAGGGACGCCCGGTTCGAGTACTGGCCGCGCGCCCACCCGGTGCTCAAGGACTTCCTCGGGGTGCCGATCCGCGACGGCGACCGGGTGCTCGGCATCGTCTTCCTGTCGAACAAGCGGACCCGCGGCGGCTTCACCGAGGCGGACCAGCGGCTGCTCACGTTGTTCGCCGCGCACGCCGCGATCGCGCTGACCAACGCCCGCCTGTACGAGCGCAGCCGGGAGCTGGCCCTGGCCGAGGAGCGCACCCGGATGGCCAGGGAACTGCACGACGCGGTGACCCAGAAACTGTTCTCCCTCCGTCTCACCGCCCAGGCCGCGAACTCCCTGCTGGACCGCGACCCCGGCCGGGCGCGGCGGGAACTGGAGCGGGTGGAGCGGATGGCCGGGGAGGCGCTGGCCGAGCTGCGCGAGGTGATCATCGAGCTCCGTCCGGCCGACCTCGACCGCCACGGCCTGGCCGAGACGCTGCGCAAGCACGTGCGGCTGCTGGATCGCCTGCACCCGGCGGCCTTCTCCTTCGAGGAGGCGCCGGGGTGCGAGTTCGAGCCGGCGGCGGGGGCGGCCGTGCTGCGCGTCGCCCAGGAGGCGCTGCACAACGCCGCCCGGCACGCGGAGGCCCGGACGGTCACCGTACGGCTCGGCTGCGAGGGCGACCGGCTGGTCCTGGAGGTGCGCGACGACGGGCGGGGGTTCGACGTGGCGGCCGCCGCCGGACGCGGACTGGGCATCGCCTCGATGAGCGAGCGGGCCGGAGCCCTGGGCGGGGACGTGCGCGTGACGTCGCGACCGGACGCCGGCACGCTGGTGCGGATGGAGGTCCCCGCGTGATCCGCGTCCTGATCGCCGACGACCACCCGGTCGTACGGCAGGGCCTGCGCACGTTCCTGGATCTGCAGGACGACCTCGACGTGGTGGGCGAGGCCGCAGACGGCGCCGAGGCGCTCGCCCTGGTGGAGTCGCTCGCCCCGGACGTGCTGCTGCTCGACCTGAGGATGCCGGTCCTCGACGGCCTCGGCACGCTGGCACGCCTCGCCGGGCGGGAGCACGTCCCGCGGGTCCTGGTGCTGACCTCGGTCGGAGACCCGGAGGACGTCGCCCCCGCGCTACGGGCAGGGGCGGCCGGATTCCTGTACAAGGACGTCGATCCCGGCACGCTGGTCCAGGCCATCCGGACCGTCCACGGCGGCCAGGTGCTGCTCGCCCCCGAGGCCGCCGGGGCGGTGCTGTCGGCCTCCCAGGCCCAGGGGCCCCAGACGTCCCAGGACTTCCGGACAGTCCCGGTGGACCCGGCCGCGCCCTCCCCGCCCCGGCGGGGAGAGGGCCCGGTGGCGCCGCTGACCGGTCGCGAGCGTCAGGTGCTCGCACTGATCGCCTCGGGGCGGTCCAACCGGGAGATCGCCCGCGAGCTGGCGGTGGCGGAGAAGACCGTGAAGACCCACGTCTCCAACGTGCTGATGAAGCTGGGCGTGCAGGACAGGACCCAGGCGGCCCTCTACGCCGTCCGCCACGGCCTGGCCTGAACGGCCGATATCCCGTCATGGTCTGGTCCGAGCGGTCGGATCGTGTCCGCCACGGCCTGGCCTGAGCGGTCGGATCACGTCCGCCGCGGTCCGGAGAGGAGCGCCGGTCCGTTCCGCTCCCCGGGCCTCGTTCCACCTGATCCCCGTTCCGTCCCGGCCGGACGACCGGACCCGCCGATTGTTTCACTGCGGGATCATCTCGCAGCGGAACGATTTGTTAGGCTCGTAGCATGACGAGCGGTATGACGACGAGCGCGCCCCCGCGAACCGTTCGCGACCTCACCGGCATGCTCATGCACGCCGGCCACGTGCTGACGACCCGGTTGACCGCGGCCCTCGCCGAGATCGGCATCACCCCGCGCGAGCAGTGCGTCCTGTGGCACGCGGCCGAGGCCGAGCGCACCCAGATCCAGCTCGCCGAGCTGGCAGACCTCGACAAGACCACGATGGTCGTGACGATCGACAAACTGGAGAGGGCCGGATACGCCGAGCGCCGTCCGTCGAGCACCGACCGCCGGGCCCGGATCATCTCGGTCACCGAGGAGGGCATGCGGATCGTTGCCGAAGGCGCGAGGATCGTCGATCGCGTCCACGCCGAGGTGCTCGCCACGGTGCCCGAGGGGGAGCGGAAGGCGTTCGTCGACGCGCTGACGCGGCTCCTCGACGGCCCCCTCGCCGAGCCCGAGGAGGGCTGCGGACCGGTGCGGCGGTCCCGTCAGGCCCGCTGAACTCATGGCGACGCTGCGCGTCGCGGCTCGGGGTGGTGCTCATGGCGACGCTGCGCGTCGCGGCTCGGGGGCTCTTACCCGGTGTCTTCCCTCGTCACTCCGTCGCTTCGCTCCTGCGTTCCTCAGTCCAGACACCGGCGCCCCCGAGCGGGTCCCGATACCGGCGTTTCCGAGCGGGTCCAGACACCGCGTCCCCGGGTGGGCTCATGGCGACGCTGCCGCCGGTGGCCTCGTAACGGGGTCAGACGAGTTCGGTGATGGCGTGGTGGGCGGCCACCCGTGCCCGCCGTACGGCGCGGTCGAGATCGCGCAGCGCGGCGCCGCGGGCGGCGATCTGGCCGGAGGTGAGCCCCCGGTCGTCGGTGACCCGCAGCACCGCGGCCAGCCGGGCGGCGAGGGCCGCGACCCGGTGGGCGCGGGCCGGGTAACCCGGAGCCAGGCCGCCGTCGGCGGTGTTCGGCCGTGGCTGTCCCTGGACGGGGCCTCCCAGACCGAGCAGGGTGTCGGTGGCCGTGCGCATCGCCATGGTCAGGGCGTGCTCGGCCTCGGACAGGGAGGGGACGTCCGGGGCGTTGACGCTGGCCGCGAGCGCGCTCCAGCGGACCCCGGCGTACGATGACCCGCGGCGGTCGGACGCGGGCACCAGCCCGACGCACCGGCCGGGGAGGACGGCGATCGCCGCCTGCCCGGCCTCGATGGCCGCGGAGTTGAGAGGGGGCGGCCCGGTGAGTCCGAGCGGGTCGCCCGGTACCGGGAGGGCCAGGCGCAGCGACTTCATGCCGTCCATCCGCAGGCCGGCGAGGAAGCCGCGCAGACCGGTGTCGCCGGTCTCGGTGGCGACGAGCTGGGGTCCGCCACGGCGCTCGACGCGGTCGACGGCATCGTCGAGGCCGACCTGACCCGTCAGCCAGGCGTTGCCCCAGCAGACCAGGGTGGCCGAGATCTGTGAATCAGGGTGCACCGGTCCACGATATGCGCTTGTCCTGCAATAGGTTTTGTTCCAGCGATTCTCTAGGAGGGGTAGGGGCATGGGCGGTCAGGTGCTTCGGCTACAGGACGTCACCGTGCGCAGGGACGGTGCGGCGCTGCTTCGAGACATCGAATGGACCGTTCACGAGGACGAGCGGTGGGTCGTCATCGGTCCCAACGGCGCGGGTAAGACGACGCTGCTCCAGGTCGTCGGCGCGATGCTGTTCCCCACCGAGGGAGTGGTGGAGATCCTCGGGGAGCGCCTCGGGCAGAGCGACGTGTTCGATCTGCGTCCCCGCATCGGCCTGGCCAGCGCCGCGCTGGCCGAGAAGGTGCCGCCGGAGGAGAAGGTCATCGATCTCGTCCTCACCGCCTCCTACGCGATCATCGGTCGCTGGAACGAGGAATACGACTCCGGCGACGTCACCCGCGCCGTCGAGCTGATCGACCAGCTCGGCTGCGCCCACCTGATCCGCCGCCGGTTCGGCACGCTGTCGGAGGGCGAGCGCAAGCGGGTGCAGATCGCCCGCGCGCTCATGCCGGACCCCGAGCTGCTGCTGCTGGACGAGCCGGCCGCCGGGCTCGACCTGGGAGGCAGGGAGGACCTCGTCCGCCGTCTGTCGGCGCTCGCGCAGGACCCGAAGTCACCGACGATGGCGCTGGTCACCCATCATGTGGAGGAGGTGCCCGCCGGGTTCACCCACGCGCTGCTGCTGCGGCACGGCTCGGTGGTCGCCCAGGGTGAGATCGACCACGTGATGACCGCCGAGAACCTCTCCCGCACCTTCGGCATCCCGCTCAACCTGGAGCGAGGGCGCGACGGCCGCTGGTACGCCCGCGCGTACGACTTCTGAGTCTCTCCACCGGCTCTTCTGAGCCTTTCTCCCATCCCCTCCGTCTGCTTTCAGTCTCTTCTCCATCCGCTTCCGGGCCGCTCCGGCCGTGTCCGCTACGGCCGCGGGGCGGCGGAGGCCACCCCGCCGACCGCTGACCGGAGCTCCCCTCCTAGCATCCGGTGGAGGCCGTGCACCGATCACCGGGCGCGAGCCGTACGACCGAGGAGGGGCCAGATGACACCGTGGGAGGCAGTCGCCGTCCTGGCGGCGGGGGTCGCGGCGGGCGGCATCAACGCCGTCGTCGGCTCGGGATCGCTGATCACGTTTCCGACCATGGTGGCCGTCGGGTTGCCGCCGATCGTGGCGAACGTCTCCAACAACATCGGCCTGGTGCCGGGGACGCTGACCGGCGCGCTCGGCTACCGCGCCGAGCTGGAAGGGCAGCGCGGGCGGCTGCTCCGGCTGGGGGTCGCCTCGACTCTGGGCGCGCTGGCCGGGAGCGTCCTGCTGCTGTTCCTGCCCGCCGAGACCTTCGACGTGGTCGTGCCGGTCCTGATCGGCCTGGCCTGCGTGCTCGTGGTGTTCCAGCCGAGGCTCAACCGGTTGCTGGCCGCCCGGCGCGAGCACGCCCACCCGCACGGCGGTCCCCTGCTGTGGATCGGGGTCCTCGCCGCCGGCGTCTACGGCGGCTACTTCGGCGCCGCCCAGGGCGTGCTGCTGATCGGGCTGCTCGGCAGCTTCCTCGACGACGGCCTGCAGCGTGTCAACGCCGCCAAGAACGTCCTGTCGCTGATGGTCAACGGCACCGCGGCGCTTCTGTTCATCGGGTTCTCGCTGTTCTCGGGGCGGGACGTGGTGGACTGGCGGGCCGTCGCGCTGGTGGCGGTCGGCGCGTCGATCGGCGGGTTCCTCGGAGCGAAGGTCGGCAGGCGGCTGCCGGCGCCGGTGCTGCGTGGCTTCATCGTGTGCGTCGGCGTCGTGGCGATCGTCAAACTGGTGTACGGCTAAAATCCCTCACTTGCGGGAACAACACGGTCATGAAAGGCGACCGTGTAGAGATCGTCATCGATGCGGGCGACAGCTCGCGCACCTACGACGTCGTCGCGACCAAGGCGGGCCGCCGGGTCGAGATAGCCAATCGCCGGGGCGGCGTGGTCGAAGTCAGCGAGGTCACCCGCAGCGGGACGGCGGTCCGCACCGCGCGGTTCATGTCCAGCCGGGTCCTCGCCCTCGTCGAGCATCCCGCCGACGGCCGGCCGGACGACGAGGAGTGACGGCGGGCCCCCGGGCGTTCTGACCGGGGGCCGGAAGCCGTGGACGCCGTTGCGCGGGCCCTCTTCACGAACCCGCTGGTTCGTCGACCGGCGAAGAGGGCCCGCGCAACGGCGCCTGGCGGAGCCGGAACCGATCCGGCCGAACCGGACCGGCGGAGCCGGAACCGGGACGGTGGGACCGGACAGCGGGACCGGACAGCGGGGTCACGCCGGGATGGGGCGGACCTGCAGCACACCGTCGCGGCGCAGCCTCGACTCGAAGGCCGGCTGCGGGGCGGTGGCGGGGCCGTGCATGACCGTGCCGTCGGACAGCCGGAACGTGCTGCCGTGCCAGGGGCACACCACGCAGTCGGCGCCCTGCACGGACGTCACGCGTCCCTGGTGCAGCGGCCCGGCCAGGTGCGAGCAGCGGTCGGCGAGCACGGTGACGTCCTCGCCCCTGCGCAGCACGAACAGGTCGATGTAGCCCAGCCGCCGGGTCACCGGCCGGCCGTCCGGCAGGTCCTTGAGATCGCACAGGTCGTGCCAGCCCAGCGGGACCAGGTGGGAGACCGACACGGCGTGGTTGGCCCCGGCCGCCTGCCGGTACGACATGTGGCCGCCGAGGTAGGCGCCCACGCCGCCGACGGCCAGTCCGGCGAACGACAGCATCCGGCCGCGCCGTTCGTCGCCCCGCACGCGCAGCAGCAGGGAGCCCGCGTAGAGGGTGAGCGCGGCCACGTTGGCCAGCGCGTGAACGAACCCGACCCGCTGTTGCTCGCGGTGGAGCGCCGACCAGTCGGTGATCCCGGACGCGGCCGTGGGAACGGACGCCACGAGGCCCGCCGCGAGCAGCGTCCGGGACGCCCGGGGGTCGGCGTCGGTCACGTCCAGCAGCGACGCCGACATCCAGCAGCCCAGAGCGACGTCGGTGAGCGGTGGATGGAGGGGCTTGCCGGTGGGAACCCCGTGCAGCAGGTCGCGCAGGAACCCGGGGCCGAGCCGCCGCCGCACCGCCCTGGACACCGCCTGAATCGGGCGATCCAGCTTCGTCGAGCGCTCCACGTTGCCGACGAGGTCGACGGGTGGAACGAACTTGCGGAAGCTCTGGCGGTTCGTTTTAACGTTTTCCTTCACGATCGTCCCCTTTCCAAGCGATAGGGACCTACCCGGGAACGGCGTTATGCACGCGCCAGATGTCCCCGGCTGACCGAGAGCTCGACGATCTCCGTGGCGTAGGCGCCGAGCGTGGGCGAGCCCTCCTCGATGATCCTCACCTTCTCCAGCACCTGCTCGGCGGTCACCTTGTACAGCGACCAGGTGCCGCCCTCGTTGTGGTGGTTGGCCAGGATCGGGGCGATCCGGTCGAGAGCCTTGGCGAACTTGGCCTCGGGGGTCCGGCGCTCCTCGAACTCGTCCCACAGTGCCCGCAGCCGCGTGGCCTGGTCGTCCGGGAGCAGTCCGAAGATCCGGTCGGCGGCCTTGCGTTCCAGGTCGAGCTGGGCCTCCACGGCGGAGGCGTCGTAGATGAAGGTGTCTCCGGCGTCGATCTCGACGATGTCGTGGACGAGCAGCATCGCGACGACTCTGTCCAGATCGATGCCCGGTGGGGCGTGCTCGGCCAGCACCATCGCCAGCATGCCCACGTACCACGAGTGCTCGGCGTCGTTCTCGCGCCGGGACCCGTCCATCAGGGTGTTGCGGCGCACGATGCGTCTGAGCTTGTCGATCTCCATGGCGAAGGCGAGCTGAGCGTGCAGACGGTCCTGTTCTGGAGGGGTGGTCACGCGCGTAAGCCTAATGCGCGCGGATCCTGCTTTTCCGAACGATCATCGGATCGGACGGGAACGGGAGGTGGCCGGATCGGCCGCCGCCCCCGGCGGCGCGCCGCCGCCTCACCGGCCGGCGATCCGGCGGCCGGCCCCGGCGACCTCGGCGGATCCGGCCGCGACCGCCGGGAACCTCCCGTGCCCGCTTCGGGCCGTACGGTTCACGCCGCCCGGGGGACCTCACGTGGCGGGGCGAAGGGCGGCTCGGGGGAGACGGTATCGGGTACCTCCTCACGGCCCCCGGCGGACCGCGGGGGCGCCCAGTTCGCCGGCCCGGAGAGCCGGTCGAGGAGAACGGCGGGCCGGGTGGTCCCCTCCCTGCGAATGATCTCGAGGGTGACCAGGTCGGCCCGGCGGCGGTGACGGGCGACGACGACCCGGCGGGCGAAGCAGGCCGACTCCAGTTCCCCGGCGAAGGCGTCGAAGTCCTCCGCGCAGATCCCGGCCCGGGTGAGGATCAGCGCCTTCTCTCCGAGAGCCGTCGGGGTGATCCACAGGATGAGGGGGATCCGTCCCGCCGCCGTGTGCATGCCCGTCTCCAGGCACACCCGCTGGATGCGGTGCCGGGAGACCACGCACCACAGGTGGGCGCCGACCCGGTCGCGGACGGGCCGGAGGACGACGGCCAGCGAGACGGCGCCGGTCGCGACGAGGAAGGGACGCCAGTCGTCCCGCCCCAGGGCCGTGGCCGTGACGACGCCGGTCAGGAGGGCGGCGCACGCCAGGGTGATCTCCGTTCGCCACCGCCAGGCACGGACGAGCGGATTCGCCCCGCCGGGGGACGGCGCGGGCCCGCCCCGGTGGTGGGGGTTGTTGCGGGGGTTACGCGGCCACATCGTCCTCCACCTCCCCGGGCTTCGTCACGATCCCGATGCCACCTCCGGGGATGACCGTCACCTCACCGGTGAGGGCCTTTCCGGCTTCGGTCACGGAGGTGGCGCGGCCGGCCGCGAGCCGGTCGAAGCGGGGGTCCCGGTACGACCGGGCGCCGAACCCCTTCCTCGTCACGGTCCAGCCGAGCCTGTACGCCCATTCGTCCTGGTCCATGCACAGTTCACGGTCGGCCCGGTCGACGAGGTCGAGGACGAAGGCCTTGATTCCGTGAAGCCCGTTGATACGGTGGAAAGGCATGGGTTACTCCTTTTCGTGGCTGCGATGCGGAGTGCTTGTGTCAGCCGGGTCGGTGGCCGCCGACCCGGTTTTTCCATCCCCGAAGCGATGCGTGCGGACGCGACGGCGGAACGTCGCGATGATCCCCGTTGTCGTCCTGGCGGCCTCCCATGTCTCCTCGGTGGCTGAGGGCGGCGCCGTTGCCGTCGGAAGGCGCGGGTTCCGAAGGCCGCGCCCTGTGAGAGGCCCGCGGACCGCCTCACCGTGGGCTCGGTGGCTCCCCCGTCGGTCCTCTCGAAATCTTCCTGCTTCGATGGTCGCTCAGCACAGATTTGCCTGCAAGGCTTGGCGTAAGGAAAGAAGTAACAAACTTCTATAAATGCACTGCAATGATCCATGCAACTTGCACTACCATTCAGATCATCCCTGCTAGGGGCATTGACTCCATCCATCCGAGATGACGAGGAGACCGGGATGCCGGAGCGCGGCAGTCCCCCCCTCCGCCGGCGTCGCCTGGGTCTCGAACTGCGCCGGATCCGTGAGGACCGGGGCATGACCGGCGACGAGGTGGCCTTCCTGCTGAAGTGGTCGGCCGCCAAGGTCAGCCGCATCGAGAACGCCAAGACGCTGGCCAAGGAGGCCGACGTCCAGGCGCTCGCGAACGTCTACGAGGTGGAAGGAGTCCTTCGGGAGACGCTGATCGGCCTGCGCCGTGACGCCGAGTCGAAGGGCTGGTGGGAGAGATACGCCGCCTCCCTCCCCGATGACTACACGACGCTCATCGGGCTGGAGGCGGAGGCGACCGTGGCGCGGAACTGGGAACCCCAGGTCATGCCGGGCCTGCTTCAGACGGAGGCGTACGCCTGGGCGGTCAACGCGGTGGGCCAGCACGCGGGCCACGTCCCGCCGAGCAGGCTCCAGGACAGGGTCGAGGTGCGGAGAAGGCGGCAGGAGACCCTGCTGTACTCCGACGACCCGCTGACCCTCCTGGTCGTGTTCAACGAGTCCGTGCTGAGAAGCCAGTACGGCGACGCCCGCGTCATGCGGGACCAGCTCCACCACCTGATCGAGGTCTCGGAGCTGGAACACGTGGAGATGCGCGTCCTCCCCCAGAATGTTCCGCCGCCGGTGGCGACGGGGCCGTTCGTGCACCTCGCCTTCTCCGACTTCCCCGACATCGTCTACCTGGAGTCCCTCTTCGGGGGGCGGTACGTCGAGGACGCGGAGATGGTCTACGGGTACGAGCGGGCCTTCGGCCACCTCATGGAGCGCGCGCTCGACGAGCCGGCTTCGCAGCGGCTGATCGCGGAAACGGCAGGGCACTGGAAATGAGGATTCCGGTACATCGGCGGCTCGCCGGGTGCCGCCATCGGAAAGAACGAATATGGATGCGACAGATTTCGGCGCCGCGGCATGGAGGAAAAGCCGGAGGAGCGCTGTGAACGGCAACTGCGTCGAGGTGGCGCCGTTGGACGGGGGGCGCGTCGGCGTCCGTGACAGCAAGGACAGGTCGGGGCCTGTCCTCGTCTTCACCCCTGACGAGTGGGACGCGTTCGTCGGGGGGGTCAAGGACGGGGAGTTCGACCTCTAGCGAAGTCCGAAGCCGGTCCCGCTTCGGCGGGACCGGTCCCGGTGCCCGGAGGCCGGGGGCCGGGGGCCGCCTCACGCGATCACCCCGGATCACCCTGCCCGCGGGCGGGGCCGGGGAACGGAGGATCGGGGGGACGGAGCCGGAGCCGGCATCACGCGCCGTGCTCCCCGTCACGCCGCCGACGCCTTGCACGTTCTCGCGCGCGTGCTCATCCTTGAAGTCCTCGTGGTGTTCCCGGAGAAGGGGTTGGGTTTTGTCGCAGATCGACCTTTCAGCGGTGGCGTGGCGAAAGAGCCGGCAGAGCACTGTCAACGGGAACTGCGTGGAGATCGCACGTCTCCCGGGGCGGAGCGTCGGGGTCAGGGACAGCAAGGACCCCGAGGGCCCCGTGCTCGTCTTCGGCCGGACGGAATGGGACGCCTTCGTTCACGGGGTGAAAGGCGGGCGGTTCGACCTCTGAGGCCGTACGGGACGGCGGTGCGGGACGGCGGTGCTGGGCGGCCGGGCGAGGCGGCTGGGCGAGGCGGCCACTGGACGGCGGCCCGTCGGAGGCGCCGTCGGCACGCGGTCCGTACGTCACGCGCAGGGGGATACCGCCTCGCCCGCCCGCGGGCTCATCGGGCCTCAACGGGACGGCAGGCGGGGCACACGCCCCAGTAGATGACGTCCGCCTCGTTCACCAGGTATCCGGCGTCGGAGACGGGGGCCATGCACGGGGCGTGCCCGACGGCGCAGCCGACATCGGTGACCCTTCCGCACTCCCGGCAGACGAGATGGTGGTGGTTGTCGCCCACCCGCGTCTCGTACCGGGCGGGGCCGCCGGGAGGCTCGATCCTCCGCAGGAGCCCGCCGCGCTGCATGGAGTGCAGGGAGTCGTAGACGGCCTGCAGGGAGACCTGGCCGACCCGCTCCCGTACGCCCCGGTGGATGGCGTCCACGTCGAGGTGGTCGCCGTCCCGCACGGTCTGCATGATCGCCAGGCGGGCCGCGGTCACCCGCAGTCCAGCCCGTCGAAGCCGGTCCCTGTCGTCCACGCGGCACACGCTGTGCCCTAAAACCGGAATCATTCAAATATTTGAGCCATGCAAGTTTTGAGGAGATGACACTCCATCGGCCGGGTTGTGCCGGATATGGCCTCTGGGGTGGCATCCTCGGATACCGATGGACATCTACCTCCCCCGCCGACTCGGGGCGGTCGCCGCCCTCGCCGCCGCCGCCGTGCTCTCCACGGCCTGTACGGCGGCGCAGTCGGCGTCCCCGGAACCCGCATCGACGCCGGACGTCGCGGAGAAGCCCGCCTCCTCGGCCCCGCCCAAGCCCGAACGCCGGCCGTACACCATCTCCTTCGGCGGTGACGTGCACTTCGAGGGGGTGCTGCGGTCCCGGCTGAACGCGAACCCGCAGACCGCGCTCGGCCCGATCGCCAAGGTGCTCAGCCGGTCCGACGTCGCGATGGTCAACCTGGAGACCGCGATCACCACCGGCGGCACCCCCGCTCCGGGCAAGCAGTTCACCTTCCGCGCCCCCGCCTCGGCGCTGACCGCGCTGAAGGCCGCAGGGGTGGACGTCGCCTCCATGGCCAACAACCACGGCATGGACTACATGGAGAGCGGCCTCACCGACTCGCTGGCCGCGATCCGGCGCGCCAGGTTCCCCGTGGTGGGCGTCGGCGCGACCGAGGCCCAGGCGTACAAGCCCTGGCGGACGACCGTGAACGGCAACCGGATCGCCGTCATCGGCGCCACCCAGGTGATGGACGCCGAGTTCATCCAGCCCTGGACCGCGCTCGGCGCCAAGGGCGGCCTGGCCTCGGCCAAGCGGGAGGACCGGCTGATCCAGGAGGTGCGCAGGGCGCGCCGTACCTCCGACACGGTGATCGTCCACCTCCACTGGGGCACCGAGCTGCAGAAGTGCCCCAACGAGGCCCAGCGTTCCCTGGCGCCCAAGCTGGTCGCGGCCGGGGCCGACGTGATCGTCGGCGGCCACGCGCACATCCTGCTCGGCGGGGGCTACCTGAAGAACGCCTACGTCAACTACGGCATGGGCAACTTCGTCTTCTACAACTGGGGTCCCCAGACCGGCCGGACCGGCGTGCTCACGCTGACGATCCAGGGGCGCAAGGTTCTGAAGGACCAGTGGACCCCGGCCACGATCCAGGGCGGCGTCCCCGTCCCGCTCACCGGCCCCGCCCGGCAGCAGGCACTGACCGACTGGAAGGGGCTGCGCGGCTGCGCGGGCCTGTCCGCCCGGCCCGGCCCCGCCACCGAGAGCTGACCGTACGGCGAGCCGGCCGTACGGAGCGCCCGCCGCGTGCGCCGTGGCAGGCGCGGCAGGCGCGGAGGTCCGAGGGTCCGGAGGCCCGTCGTGTCGCGGGCCGGCCGCGGAAATCCGGTGATTGGCCGATACGGCCTGACCGGGCGGTGACGGAGGGGCAAGATGGGGGGATGTCCATCCTGCCTGCCGAGGAGCCCGGCGAGGCTCCGCTGCGCCGCCGGCCCGCCCAGCGGAGGAGCGCGCGACGTGTCGAGAGGATGCTCGACGCCTGTGCCGACCTGCTCGACGAAGTCGGTTACGAGGCGTTGACCACCACCCGCATCGCGGAGCGCGCCGGGGTCGCGATCGGTTCGATCTACCAGTTCTTCCCCGACAAACGGGCCATCGCCCAGGCGGTGACCCGGCGTCACGTGGAGGGTTTCATCTCCCGCATCGGCCGGCGCTTCCTGTCGGAGGAGTACGCCTGCTGGTGGGACGCCGTCGACGCGATCATCGACGAGTACGTCGAGATGCACCGGACCGTCCCGGGGTTCCGCTCCCTGCGGTTCGGCGACGTGGTCGACCTCAACCTGCTGGATCCCGCGTCGGACAACAACGCGGTGATCGCGGGCCGGCTGCGCGGTCTCCTCCTCCAGGAGTACGGCATGGCCGACAGCGAGGAGCTCGACCTGGCCATCCTGATCGGGGTCGAGGCGGGGGACGCGGTGCTCAAACTGGCCTTCCGGCGCGACCCCGCCGGTGACCCGAAGATCGTGGCCGAGGCCAAGAGCCTGATCCGGGGTTACCTCAACCGCCAGTTCGCGGGGGCCTCGGCCTGAGCGGCCGGTCCTGGCGCCTCCGCCCGGAGGCCCACGCGATCCGCCGCCCACGTCCGGGGTCCGCGCGATCCGCCGTCCGCGTCCCGGGTCCGGCCGATCCCGGCGTGCCCGCCCGGAGGTCCGCGCGATCCGCCGCGCGTCTCACGAGGGTGGCCGGTCCGGGCGCACCTGCCCGGGTACGGCGGCGCGCTCCCGGTCCCGCCGTCCGCCGTGCCCGCGTTCGCGCGTCGCCGGCCTGCGCCGTACCTCGCCGTGCCTGCCGCCGGACCTCGCCGCGGACCCGGAGAACGCCCGGCCGGGGACGACCCCGGGCGGTACGGCCACCGGGTCCAGGGCCTCGACCGGCGCCGGGATGAGTCCGGCGCTCATCGGCGCGCCCCTCCGGCGGGGCTGCGGCTGGGCCATGACGGGGCAGGGGGCCGGCGCGGCGAGCGTCCGCAGCCACGACTCCTGGCGGGCCGGGGTGATGAGCCGCTCCTCGCGCAGCCGGTTCTCCAGCGCCATGAGCCTGCGGTGGGCCTGTTCGACCGCGTCGATCCTCGCGGAGAGGTATCCGGCGGACCCCGGGACGATCACCGAGAGGCCGAGCAGGAACGTCAGCGTGAAGGCGGTCTGCTTGGACATGCCCATCGCAGCTCCTTCGGACGAGGTCGCCTCTCGGGCCGGGATCGCCTGGCATATGCCCGATTTCCTCCAGAAACACGCAGACTGTAATTAATAATGCACAGAGGGTGGCATAACAAATACCTGCCGTTGTGCGGGCGAAGTCGAGCGTCGCTCGGTACTCTCGCGATGTGGCGTATGTGACACACGGGCAACTGCACCGGCTGCTTGAACAGGCACTTCTGGCCGACGATCACGAGAATCTCGCCCGGCGCCTGGAGGCGCTGGCCGAGGACGACGTGTCCGGGGACGTCTCGCGGGCGGCGATCCTCGTGCTCGCCGGCGAGGAATGGCGGCAGGCCGGTCAGCCCGCCCACGCCCTCGACTGTTTCCAGCGGGCCGTGGACGACGGCGGCGAGGTGGGCGCCGACCCCCGCGCGGGGATCGCCGACACCCTCTTCGAGCTCGAACGGCCCGACGAGGCGCGCGAGGTGATCGAGGCGATCCGGCTCGGCGGCTGCACCCCGGCCACCGCGCTCACCGTCGCCGAGACCCTCGTCGCCTACGGCGACCTGCGGGAGGCCCACGTCTGGGCCACCGACGGGGCCCGGCAGGCGGCGGAGGGCAGCGGCGAGCACGCCGCGCTGCTGCGCACCCGCTATCGGATCCGGGTGGACCTCGGTCTGCCCGAGGACGACCTCGACGCGCTGCTGGACGCCTCCCGCTGACGCGAGAAGGGCCGCGACCCGCTTACGGGTCGCGGCCCTTCTCCGGGCGGCCGGGCATGGCTCCTACCGGAGTCTTCCGGCGGCCGGGCATGGCTCCTACCCGAGCTGGACGCCTCCGCCGAGGACGGTCTCCTCCGCGGTGGAGGCGTCGCCGTCCTCCCCGGAGACCCGGGTCTCGTCGTCGTCCGCCGCGGGCGTCTCCGCCGTCGTGGTGACCTCCCGCTCGACGAGCGTGACCTCCCGCTCGACCACTGCGGGCAGCTCGCCGACCGGGGTCGCGGCGTCCCCGGCCGAGGCCGGGAGCGACTCCCCGGTGCCGGTGCCCGCCTGCGCGCCGGGCAGCCCCGCGCCGGCGGACGGCGCGTCAGCGGACGGCGCGCCGGCGGTCCCGGCCTGGTCGGCGGCGCCGGTCGTGCCGGCGCCCGTGGAGACCGGCGGCGCCGGCCGCACCGGAACCGGAGCCCGGTCGAAGCGGGTGTCCGGGGTGGACGGCAGGCCGGGCAGGTCGGGCGCGGCGGGCAGCGGCCCGGCGGCCAGGTGCTCCACGACATGCTCCGCGGCTGCGGTCGTCCCCGCCGCGGTCTCCGCGGTCTGTGCGGTCGCCGTCGTCTCCGTGACCCCTGCGGCCGCCGCATCCGGCCGCACGGACAGGCCCGCGCCCCCCGCGACGCCCGCGGTGTCGGTGAAGCCGGCCACACCCGACGCCTGCGACAGGCCCGGCAGGCCGGCGATCCGTGCGATCCGCTCCGCGCTCATCGGCGCGGCCCCGGCCTGTCCGCCGAAGACCACCGGGACGCCCGTCGGGACGAACACCGGGACGCCCGACGGGATGACCGCCACCCGCGTGCCGGCCGTGTCCTGACAGCCGGCCACGGCCGTTCCGGCGGTCCCGGCCGTCCCGGGCGCCGCCACCGCGACCCCGGCCGCCGGGGACGTCTCCGGCCCGGTCGCCGCGATCCCGGTCACCCGGGTCCCCTCCGGTGCGGTCGCCGTGACCCCGGCGACCCCGGCCGTGCCCGTGGGCGTCTCAGCCCCTCCAGGCCCCTCGGGCCCGTACGCCGCCGAGCCGTGGCAGGCCGCGGCCGAGGCCGGGACCGCCCCGAGCCAGGACACACCGGCTGGAGAGGTCGACAGCCACGTCACGCCGGCCGTGAGCGTCGCCACCGCGAGGATGCCCTGGATCTTCCGTGATGGGTTCATCATGCACGTCCCCCTGTCGTTCGTTCTCGTGCCGGACGAGTGCCGAACGTATCCAGCGGGGGCCGCACCCGGGGCGGGCTTCACCCAACGGTGGTGAAGCCCTTACCGTCGCCGGGCAACGGTGGTCATGCCCTTACCGTCGGCGAGACCGTCAGGGCGTCGTTGCCCTCGGCCACGTCCACCGTGACCTCGTCGCCGTCCTGGACCTTCCCGGCCAGAACCTCCCTGGCGAGCTTGTCGCCGATCGCGGTCTGCACCAGGCGGCGGAGCGGGCGGGCGCCGTACAGCGGGTCGTAGCCGGTGAGCGCCAGCCAGTCGCGCGCCGCGGGGGTCACGTTCAGCGCGATCCGCCGGTCGGCGAGCCGCTTGGCCAGATGCGCCACCTGGAGGTCCACGATCTTCGACAGCTCCTCCATGCCGAGCGCGTCGAACATGATCACGTCGTCGAGCCGGTTGAGGAACTCCGGCTTGAACGCGCCCCGGACCGCGTCCATCACGGCCTTGCGCTGGGTCTCCCGGTCCAGCTTCGGGTCCACGAGGAACTGCGAGCCCATGTTGGAGGTGAGGATCAGGATCGCGTTGCGGAAGTCGACCGTCCGGCCCTGGCCGTCGGTGAGCCGTCCGTCGTCGAGCACCTGCAGCAGGATGTCGAAGACCTCCGGGTGGGCCTTCTCGACCTCGTCCAGCAGCACCACGGTGTACGGCCTGCGCCGCACGGCCTCGGTGAGCTGGCCGCCCTCCTCGTAGCCGACGTAGCCGGGCGGGGCGCCGACGAGCCGCGCCACGCTGTGCTTCTCGCCGTACTCGCTCATGTCGATGCGGACCATCGCCCGCTCGTCGTCGAACAGGAAGTCGGCCAGCGACTTGGCCAGCTCCGTCTTGCCGACGCCGGTGGGGCCGAGGAACAGGAAGCTGCCGGTCGGCCGGTCGGGGTCGGAGATGCCCGCGCGGGCCCGCCGTACGGCGTCGGAGACGGCCTGGACGGCCTCGCCCTGGCCGATGAGCCGCCTGCCCAGCTCGTCCTCCATCCGGAGCAGCTTGGCGGTCTCGCCCTCCAGCAGCCGGCCGGCGGGGATGCCGGTCCAGGAGGAGATGACCTGGGCGATGTCGTCCGGCCCGACCTCCTCCTTGACCATGGCGCTCTCCGGCTGGGCGGCCGCGCTGGCCTCGGCGAGCTCGGCCTCCAGCCTGGGCACCTCGGCGTACATCAGCCGGGAGGCGGCCTCGAAGTCGCCGTCGCGCTGCGCCCGCTCGGCCGCGCCGCGGGTCTCGTCGAGCTGCTTCTTCAGGTCGCCGACGCGGTTCAGGCCGGCCTTCTCCCGCTCCCAGCGGCCGACCAGGGCGTTGAGCTCCTCCTGACGGTCGGCCAGCTCCTTGCGGAGCCGCTCCAGCCGCTGGAGGCTGCTCTCGTCGGTCTCCTTGGCGAGGGCCAGCTCCTCCATCTTCATCCGGTCGACGTTCCGCTGGAGCTGGTCGATCTCCACCGGGCGGGAGTCGATCTCCATGCGGAGCCGGGAGGCGGCCTCGTCCACCAGGTCGATCGCCTTGTCCGGCAGGAACCGGGAGGTGATGTAGCGGTCGGACAGCGCGGCGGCGGCCACCAGCGCGCCGTCGGAGATCTGCACCTGGTGGTGCGCCTCGTAGCGGCCCTTGAGCCCGCGCAGGATCGCGATGGTGTCCTCGACGGTGGGCTCGCCGACGTACACCTGCTGGAAGCGCCGCTCCAGCGCGGGGTCCTTCTCGATGCGCTCGCGGTACTCGTCCAGCGTGGTGGCGCCGATCATCCGCAGCTCGCCGCGTGCCAGCATCGGCTTGAGCATGTTGCCCGCGTCCATGGCGCCCTCGGCCGCGCCCGCGCCGACCATGGTGTGCAGCTCGTCGATGAAGGTGACGATCTGGCCGTCGCTCTCCTTGATCTCGCTCAGCACGGCCTTGAGGCGCTCCTCGAACTCGCCGCGGTACTTCGCGCCGGCGACCATCGCGCCCAGGTCGAGGGAGACCAGGCGCTTGTCGCGCAGGCTGGAGGGCACGTCGCCGGCGACGATGCGCTGCGCCAGGCCCTCCACCACGGCGGTCTTGCCGACGCCGGGCTCGCCGATGAGCACCGGGTTGTTCTTGGTCCGGCGACTGAGAACCTGCACGACCCGGCGGATCTCCGAGTCGCGGCCGATCACCGGGTCGAGCTTGCCGGCCCTGGCCCGCTCGGTCAGGTCGACGCCGTACTTCTCCAGCGCCTGGTAGGTGTCCTCGGGCGTCTCGCTGGTCACCCGGGCGTGCCCGCGGACCTTCTCGAACGCCTCCAGCAGCGCGTTCGGGGTGGCGCCGCGCGACTTCAGCAGCTCGGCGACCGGCCCGCCGTCCGTGGCGAGGCCGACCAGCAGGTGCTCGGTCGAGACGTACTCGTCCTCCAGCCGGCGCGCCCGCTGGGCCGCGGTGTTCAGCACGGTCAGCAGCTGCCGGGAGCTCGACGGGGCGCTGACCGTGGCGCCCTGCGCCTTCGGCAGGGCCGCGAGCTGCTTCTCGGCCTCGGTGCGAAGCTGCTTCCAGTCGGCGCCGACCGCCTCCAGCAGCGGTACGGCGGTGCCGCCGGTCTGGGAGAGCAGCGCGGTGAACAGATGGGCCGGGGCGACCTCCGGGTTGCCCTCGGCGGCGGCGCGCCTGATGGCGGCGGAGACCGCCTCCTGACTCTTCTGCGTGAGCTTGTAATCCATGGCTATCGCCCAACTCCGTTCAGGCGTTCTGTACCGCGCCGGGGCACGGCGCGGCGAAAGATCCCCCCGGCCCTCGTTCGTGGAGTGTCAGGCGGGTGGCAACTGGTATCGGATCAGCGCGCGGATCATGGTCGTCTCGGCGCGGAGGCGGTGGTTCTCCTCGCGCAGCCGCATCGCCTCGTTCTCGAGCGCCAGTATCCGCTTTATGCCCGCGAGGTTGATGCCCTCCTCCTGGGAGAGCCGCTGGACCTCGCGGAGCATGATGATGTCGCGGGTGGAGTACAGGCGGCCGCGGCCGGCCGTACGGCCCGGACTGACCAGGCCGAGACGGTCGTACTGCCGCAGGGTCTGCGGGTGCAGGCCCGACAGCTGGGCGGCCACCGAGATGACGTAGACGGGGGTGTCGTCCGACAGATCGAAGTAGTTGGCTTCCATGGCTACTCGCTTCTGGCCTGTTGGATCAGCTCGGCCCGCGGGTCGCCTCCCGTGGTGGCGTCGCGGAACTCCTCCAGTGCGCCCCTGGCCTTGTCCTCCAGGTGCTGGGGCACCAGGACCTCGACCGTGGCGAGCAGGTCGCCCTTGGTGCCGTCCTTGCGGGTCACGCCCCGGCCCCGCACCCGGAAGGTCCGGCCGTTGGGGGTGCCCTCGGGGATGCGCAGCGTCACCGGCATCCCCTTGAGGATGGGCACCTTGATCTCCGCGCCGAGTGCGGCCTCGGTGAAGGTGACCGGGACGGTGACCGTGAGGTTCTCGCCGGTCCGGCCGAAGACCGCGTGCGGCTTGACGTGGACCTGGACGTACAGGTCGCCGGCCGGGCCGCCGTTCTCGCCGGGGGCGCCCTTGGCCTTGATCTTGATGCGCTGGCCGTCGGCCACCCCGGCGGGGATGCGCGCCTGGATCGTGCGGGTGCTCTTGCCCCGGCCGCTGCCCTCGCACACCGGGCACGGGTCGTCCACCAGCAGGCCGCGGCCCTTGCAGTCGCGGCACGGCTCGGAGAAGGCGAAGTTGCCGAGGTTGCGGCTGGCCGCGCCGGTGCCCTCGCAGGTCGGGCAGACCCGCGGGGTGGTCCCGGCCTTGGCGCCGGTGCCGCCGCACGCCGTACAGGCGGAGGAGCTGGTCAGCCGGAGCGACACGGTGGTGCCCTGGACGGCCTCGGTGAACGAGAGCGTGACCTCGGACTCGACGTCCTGGCCGCGCCGTGCCCTGGTGGTGGTCCCGCCGGTCCGGGGGGCGGTGCCGCCCCGGTTGAACAGACCCCCGAACAGGTCGCCGATGCGCTCCCCGGTGCCCTGCTGGGTGCCGCCGAACAGGTCACCCAGGTCGAAGGCGAAGCCGCCACCACCGCGGGAGGCCCCCCCGCCCCCCGGGTAACCGCCGAGACCCGATCCGAACAGCGCCCGCGCCTCGTCGTACTCCTTGCGGCGCTTGGTGTCGGACAGGACGTCGTAGGCCTCGGAGACGTTCTTGAACTTCTCCTCGGTCTCCGTCTTGCCCTGGTTGGCGTCCGGGTGGTACTGCCTGGCCAGCTTCCGGTACGCCTTCTTGATCTCTTCGGCGGTGGCGGTCTTCGGCACACCAAGGACGGCGTAGTAGTCCTTCTCCAGGTAGTCCTTGGTGCTCATCGCTTTCCTTCTCGATCAAAGGGAATGGGGGTGTGTTCAGTTGTCGCCCGCGCCGGCCGCGTCGCCGGAGGAGGGCTCCTCGGGCTCGGCGACCGCGACCCGGGCGGGCCGCAGCACGCGCTCACCGATCCGGTAGCCCGGCTGCAGGATCTCCACGCAGGTCGGCTCGGCCACGTCGGGTGAGTAGCTGTGCATCAGCGCCTCGTGCACCGTCGGGTCGAACGGGTCGCCCTTGACGCCGAAGGCGCTCAGTCCCAGCTTCCCCGCGACCGCCTCCAGCGACTCGCTCACCTTGGCGAAGCCGCCGGTGAGCTCCCCGTGGTCGCGGGCCCGGCCGATGTCGTCGAGGACCGGCAGCAGCTCGGACAGCACGCCGGCCACCGCCTGCTCCTTGACCATGGCCCGGTCGCGGTCGACCCGCTTGCGGTAGTTGGAGTATTCGGCCTGGAGACGCTGGAGGTCGGCGGTGCGCTCGCCGAGCTGGACGGCCAGCTCGGCCGAGGCCAGGCCGTCGGCCGCGGCGGAGGCGGCCTGTCCGGCTCCACCCGCCTCCCCCGCCTGTGCCGCCCGCTCGGCCTGCTCACGCTCGGCCTGGCCGCGTGCCTCTCCGGTCTCCGGATCGATCTTGCGGTTGTCGCGGATCACCGGCTCCTCCCCGGAACCGTTCTCACGCGTGTTCACGCTCGCGCTCCCCTCGGATCACGGTCCGTCACTTCGCGCCGTTGTCGCGCTTGGGCTCTTCGTCCACGATCTCGGCCTCGACCACGTCCTCGTCGGCCTTCTGGCCGGACGCGTCCCCGGCACCGGCGGCGGCGCCGGCCGCCTCGGAGCCCTGCGACTGGGCGTAGATGGCCGAGCCCATCTTCTGGCTGACCGTGGCGAGCTTCTCGGCGGCGGTCCGGATCACGGCCGTGTCGGTGCCCTCCAGGGCCTTCTTCAGCTCGGCGACGGAGTCGGTGACCTCGGTCTTGACGTCGTCCGGGACCTTGTCGGAGTTCTCGCTGAGGAACTTCTCGGTCTGGTAGACGAGCGAGTCCGCGTTGTTGCGGGTCTCGGCCTCCTCGCGGCGCCGCTTGTCCTCCTCGGCGTAGGAGTCGGCCTCGCGCATCATGCGCTCGATGTCGTCCTTCGGCAGCGCGGAGCCGCCGGTGATCGTCATCGTCTGCTCCTTGCCGGTGCCGAGGTCCTTGGCGGAGACGTTCACGATGCCGTTGGCGTCGATGTCGAAGGTGACCTCGATCTGCGGGATGCCGCGCGGCGCCGGGGCGATGCCGGTCAGCTCGAAGGTGGCCAGCTTCTTGTTGTACGCCGCGATCTCACGCTCGCCCTGGTACACCTGGATCTGCACCGACGGCTGGTTGTCCTCGGCCGTGGTGAAGACCTCGGAGCGCTTGGTCGGGATCGTGGTGTTGCGCTCGATGATCTTGGTGAAGATGCCGCCCTTGGTCTCGATGCCCAGCGACAGCGGGGTCACGTCGAGCAGCAGGACGTCCTTGACCTCACCCTTGAGCACACCGGCCTGCAGGGCGGCGCCGATGGCGACGACCTCGTCCGGGTTCACGCCCTTGTTGGGCTCCTTGCCGCCGGTCAGCTCCTTGACGAGCTCGGTGACGGCGGGCATGCGGGTCGAGCCGCCGACGAGCACGACGTGCGCGATGTCCGCGACCTTGATGCCGGCGTCCTTGATCACCTGGTGGAACGGGCCCTTGCAGCGCTCGAGCAGGTCGGCGGTGAGCCGCTGGAACTCGGCGCGGGTGAGCTTCTCGTCCAGGTGCAGCGGGCCCTCGGCGGAGGCCGTGATGTAGGGCAGGTTGATGCTGGTCTCGGACTGGCTGGACAGCTCGATCTTGGCCTTCTCCGCCGCCTCACGCAGACGCTGGAGGGCCATCTTGTCCTTGGACAGGTCGACGCCGTGGGCGTTCTTGAACCGGTTGACCAGCTCGTCCACGACGCGCTGGTCCCAGTCGTCGCCACCGAGGTGGTTGTCGCCGCTGGTGGCCTTGACCTCGACGAAGCCGTGGCCGTCCTCCTGGCCGACGTCGAGCAGGGACACGTCGAAGGTGCCGCCGCCGAGGTCGAAGACCAGGATCGTCTGGTCCTGGTCCTTGTCGAGGCCGTAGGCGAGCGCCGCGGCCGTCGGCTCGTTGATGATGCGCAGGACGTTCAGGCCCGCGATCTGCCCGGCCTCCTTGGTGGCCTGGCGCTGGGCGTCGTTGAAGTAGGCCGGAACGGTGATCACGGCGTCGGCGATCTTCTCGCCCAGGTAGGCCTCGGCGTCCTGCTTGAGCTTCTGCAGGACGAAGGCGCTGATCTGCTGGGGGGAGAACTTCTTGCCGTCGATCTCCTGGTTCCAGTCGGTGCCGATCTCGCGCTTGACCGAGCGGATCGTCCGGTCCACGTTGGTGACGGCCTGCCGCTTGGCGACCTCGCCGACGAGGACCTCGCCGTTCTTCGCGAAGGCGACCACGGACGGCGTGGTCCGAGAGCCCTGAGCGTTGGCGATGACGGTGGGCTCACCGCCCTCGAGGATCGAGACGACGGAGTTGGTCGTCCCCAGGTCGATACCTACCGCACGTGCCATGAGTACGTCCTTGTAGTCAAAGTTGAGTCTGTCGGACTCATACTGGGGTCTCGAGTGACGTTTGTCAAACGACTTGAGTCTACGTCGCTCAACCTTTCGGCGCGTGAAAGCATTCCCGATCTCCGGGGAACAACGGGCGGTCCGTCACCCGGACATGGCGTAGCCACCGATCCACCCGCCAAACATCGAGCGGGAAGATCGGTGGCTGGATTCCGTGGGGTCAGCGCGCCCCGTCGATGACCTTGCGCTTGCCCAGGGGGGCCTTGAGCTTGACGGTCGTCACCTTCTTGACGGCGATGTCGATGCAGGCGACGTTCTGCTTCCTGCTGCTCGGGCCCTCCCAGAGCGTGACGGTCACCCGCCGGGACGTCTCCTTGACGCTCACCCGGTCGAGGACGGAGCAGGGCTCCACCCCCGACCACCAGACGACCCGCAGGCTCCGGCCGTCCTTGGACGGCTTGGCCGTGAGCCACCTGGCCTTGCGGGGATTGACGGTGTGGCCCTCGGGCCTCACCGGCATGGGCGTGCCGTGCGTGGGCTCCGTACGGGGTGCCACGGGCGGCAGGGTGTGCGAGACCGGCTGAGAGGGGCCGGTGACCGTTCCGGCGCCGTGCCCCGCCGGGGCGTTCGCGGTGACGGAGGCCGCGGTGTCACCCTGCTCGACGCCGCAGGCCGCGGCGAGCAACAGGCTGCCGGCCAGGAGAGAGGTCGTGATCGTCCGCATACCCCTACAACGTCCCGGCCGCCGGACCGGTTCACGGAGACCGTTCATCCCGCCACGCCGCTCCGCGGGCGGCCCTCCCCGGGGAGGACGCTCCGGTCGGGTCGCACGCCGCCCGGTGCCATGCGGGCGGACCCCTTAGGCTGGGGATTCACTTCCCCCGATGGTCCTCTCACGCTAGGTGCGCCGAAATGATCGCGATTCTGGGAACCGGCAAGATGGGCGAGGCCCTGCTGTCCGGGCTGATCCGGGCCGGGGCCGGGCCGGACGAGGTGCTGGTCACCGCGCGCCGCGCCGAGCGCGCCGCGGACCTCAGGGAGCGGTACGGCGTGCAGGTGGTCTCCAACGCCGAGGCCGCCAAGTCCGCCGACACGCTCATCCTCGCGGTCAAGCCCCAGGACATGGCCGCCCTGCTGACGGAGATCGCCCCGCATGTCCCGGGCGACCGCCTGGTGGTCACGGCGGCGGCGGGCATCACCACCTCCTTCGTGGAGTCCCGGCTGGGCGGCGAGATCCCGGTGGTCCGGGTGATGTCCAACACGCCGGTGCTGGTGGACGAGGCGATGAGCGTGATCTCGGCGGGCTCCCACGCCTCCGAGAGGCACCTGGAGCTCACCGAGAACCTGCTGCGGCCGGTCGGCAAGGTGCTGCGCATCCCGGAGTCGCAGCAGGACGCCGCGACCGCGCTGTCCGGCAGCGGCCCGGCCTACTTCTTCTATCTCGTCGAGGCCATGGTCGACGCGGGCATCCTGCTCGGCATGCCCCGCGCCGCGGCCCTCGACATGGTCACGCAGTCGATCGTCGGCGCGGCCATCATGCTGCGAGACTCCGGGGAGCACCCGGTGATCCTGCGCGAGGCGGTCACCTCCCCGGGCGGCACCACCATCTCGGCCATCGCCGAGCTGGAGCGCCACAGCGTCCGGGCGGCCTTCCTGGCGGCCATCGAGGCCGCCCGCGACCGCAGCCGCCAGCTCGCCGCCGGCTGACCGGCGCCCCGCAATACCCGACGGCCCGCCGTACCCGCCCGCCTGCCGACCGGGCGCCGGCTGACCGGCGGCCCGCCGTATCCGCCCGTCCGTGTGCCGCCGTACGGCCCGCGTTCGCGCCGCGGCCTCGTGGCGGCCGGGGTGTGGGGCGAATAAATATGGATATTTCGCTTAGATGAAAAGCGTTCGCTCCTCCGGAGCATCCGTACCGGTCCCCGCCCGCCGGGGTGCGGTAGCGTCGGCCGGAGCGGGGGCACCCCGGGGATGCGCGGCGTCGCCGCGCCCGGCGGGGGAGAACCCGTGAGCGAGCAGCCCGTGAGCGAGAGCGGAGGGCGGCCCGGGGAGCGCGGCGGTCCGCGCACCAGGCCGGCGAAGGAGGAGGACCCGTGAGCCGTTCCGTGCGGGTCGTCTGGGACGACGCCCTCACCTCCTACGACTTCGGTCCGGGGCACCCGCTCGCTCCCGTGCGGGTCGAGCTGACCATGGCCCTGGCGCGGGAGTTGGGCGTGCTGGACGCGGTCGAGGTGACCGGCTGCGCACCCGCCACCGACGACGAGCTGGCGCTGGTCCACACGCGCGACTACATCGAGGCCGTCAGGCGGGTGTCCGCGACCGGACGGCCCGACCTGTTCCACGGGCTCGGCACCGAGGACAACCCGGCCTTCACCGGGGTGCACGAGGCGTCCGCGCTGATCACCGGCGCCAGCCTGGCCGCCGCCCGCGCGGTCTGGACGGGCGAGGCCGAGCACGCGGTGAACGTGGCGGGGGGCCTGCACCACGCGATGCCCTCCGCCGCGAGCGGGTTCTGCGTGTACAACGACCCGGCGGTGGCCATCGCCTGGCTGCTCGATCAGGGTGCGGCGAGGGTCGCCTACGTCGACGTGGACGTCCACCACGGCGACGGCGTCCAGGCGGCGTTCTACGACGACCCCAGGGTCCTGACCGTCAGCCTGCACGAGAGCCCGAAGACCCTCTTCCCCGGCACGGGCTTTCCCGGGGAGACCGGGGCGGAGGGCACGGCGGTCAACGTGGCGCTGCCGGCGGGCTGCGGCGACGGCGGCTGGCTGCGGGCCTTCCACGCGGTGGTCCCGCCGCTGCTGAGGGAGTTCGCCCCCGAGATCCTGGTCACCCAGCACGGCTGCGACAGCCACGCGCTGGACCCGCTGGCCCACCTGATGCTCAGCCTGGACGGCCAGCGCGCCGCCTACGCCGCGCTGCACGAGCTGGCCCACGAGACCGCGGGCGGGCGCTGGGTCGTCACCGGGGGAGGGGGCTACGAGCTGGTGCAGGTCGTGCCCCGGGCCTGGACGCACCTGCTGGCCGAGGTCGCGGGCCGGCCGCTCGACCCGGCCACCGCCACCCCGCCGGAGTGGCGCAGGGTCACCAAGGAGCGGACGGGTCAGACGGCGCCGCTGACGCTGACCGACGGCAGGAAGCCGGAGTTCGCCGACTTCTCCGCCGGATACGACCCGGCGGATCCGATCGACCGGGCCGTCATGGCCACCAGGAAGGCCGTCTTCCCCCTCCACGGGCTGGACCCCCTCCCGTGACCCGGCCGGACCCGTCCGCGATCTCACCGGGCCCTTCCACGGCCCGGCCGGGCCCCTCCGCGTCCCCGCCGGACCGCGAGGCCCTCCGCGACCACCTCGTCCGCACCCGGATCGCCGGTGACGTGGCGACCAGCCGGGAGAACAACCTCGACCACTACCGGTCGCTGGCCAACCGCGACCCCTACCACCTGTTCGGGCTCACCCTGCGGGGCCGCTGGTCCTACCGGGACGTGCTGGAGCTGATGGCCTCCTCCGCCGGGGTGGTGGCCGACCCGGGGCACCGGGAGGGCCAGGACACCATCGACCCCGACCTGACGATCGCCGCGGTGGAGGCGATGGGCGACACGATCGCCGGGGTGCTGCGCCGCGGCGCCCCGCGGGTCCTGATGGCCACGGGCCATCCCACGGGCCTGCTCACCGTCCACCTCGCCCTGGCCAGGCTGCTGCGCCGGCACGGCGCGGTCATGATGAGCCCGGCCGAGGGCTGGTCCTACTGGGGCTCCGGGTACGGCCGCAAGCGCAAGATCAGGTACATGGACGACGTGGCCATGCTGGACGACCGGGGCGCCTTCGTGCACACCCACGACCCGGCCCCGATGGAGGCCATGCTCGATGGGATCACCGGGCCCGGGGACGGCCGGCCGGACCTGGTGATCGCCGACCACGGCTGGGCCGGCGCGGCGGGTGAGGCGGGCCTCCTCACGGTCGGGTTCGCCGACAGCAACGACCCCGCGCTCTTCGTCGGGGAGGCGGAAGGCAAGATCGCTGTCACCGTGCCGCTCGATGACAACGTGCTACCGAGACATTACGATCCGCTTACGAAGTATCTGGTCGAGAGGGTCGTGCGGGCCCTGTGAGGCGTGGGGGGCGTCGTTGCGGACGTCCCTATACCGGCTTTTCGCGCCTGCATTCCGCCCGCCTCGCCGACCGTTTGTCAACTTTTTGGAGATTGTGGGCGACTCTAATAGGAGACAGTTGGTCCGTTCCAAGATCTAGGCGAGGGGCACGGTCCGGCTGCTGGCCAGCGAGTTTCTCCGTTTCGCTGACGTGGGACTGCGGGGGCTGACAAAATAGGGGGTTTGCGCACTCCGAGTCCCGACTTACGCTGACGGCAGTACACGTGCGTGAGCGATGGCACCAGTGGGGATAACCCGGAAACACGTGCGGAAGAGGCGTCCGATGGCTGCAGGCGAAAGACCTCTCAGTGAGGTGAAGTTCCTGACCGTGGCCGAGGTGGCCACCGTCATGAGGGTGTCCAAGATGACCGTTTACCGACTCGTGCATTCGGGCGAGCTGCCGGCCATCCGGGTCGGCCGATCCTTCCGGGTGCCGGAGCAGGCGGTTCACGACTATCTGAGGGACGCCTACATCGAGGCGGGTTGAAGCGGTGGGCTCCCCGGCGCCGGCCGGGGGGCGCCGGCCGCAGACCGTCCGGGGTCGGCGACCGGCTCGCCGTCCCCGACCCCGGCCGGTGACGGCGGAGCAGGACGAGGTAGCGGCGCGCGCGGCGCGCCGTGAGTTCCCAAAACGTCCCCCGGGTCTCCCCCAGGGCCGATCTACCGTGGATCGCCGGTAGTCTGTTGAGCCGGTGTGTTGTTCGCGCACCGGTTTGACAATCTCGGCTACCAGCTACCTGGGGGTCCCGTGGGCTCTGTGATCAAGAAGCGCCGCAAGCGCATGGCGAAGAAGAAGCACCGCAAGCTTCTCAAGAAGACCCGCATCCAGCGGCGTAACAAGAAGTAGCGAAGCGGATCTGCGAGGCGTCGATGACCCACACCGTGCTCGTCACCGGGGTCTCGCGCCACATCGGCGCCCGGGTGGCGAGCGTTCTCGCGGCAGACCCGGAGATCGACCGGGTCATCGGAGTGGACACGGCGCCGCCGCCCTCGCTGTCAGGTGATGGCGGCGTCCCCCTCGGCCGGACGGAGTTCGTCCGCGTGGATCCGCGCGGCCCCGACATCGCCAAGGTGATCGCGGGCGCCGACGTCGACACGGTGGTCCACATGAGTCTGGTGAGCGCTCCCTCCCGGAGCGGCGGCCGGGCGCTCATGAAAGAGCAGAACGTCATCGGCACCATGCAGTTGCTCGGTGCCTGTCAACGGTCCGCCACGGTCCGCCGTCTCGTCGTGCGCTCGACCACGTCCGTCTACGGATCCTCTCCCCGGGATCCGGCGGTCTTCACCGAGGACGCCGAGCCGGCCGAGCCGCCGGCGCACGGTTACGCCAAGGACGCCTGCGAGGTCGAGGGCTACGTCCGCGGGTTCGTCCGGCGCCGCCGCGACGTGGCCGTCACCACCCTCAGGTTCGCCAACTTCATGGGGCCCGGCGTCGACTCGCCGCTGACCCGGTACTTCACCCAGCCCGTCCTGCCGACGGTGCTCGGCTTCGACCCCCGGCTGCAGTTCGTCCACGAGGACGACGCGGTCGAGGTGCTCAGGCGGACGGCCACCGAGGACCATCCCGGCACGTTCAACGTGGCCGGGGACGGCGTGCTCCTGCTGTCGCAGTGCGTCCGCCGGGCCGGGCTGGTCGCGGTCCCGGTGCCCTCTCCGGCCTTCCAGCTCATGGGTGAGCTCGCCCGGGGCGCCGGCCTGGTCGACTTCTCCCCCGAGCAGCTCCGCCTGATGCGCCACGGCCGCGTCGTCGACACCGCCGCGCTGACCGCGGCCCTCGGCTGGCGGCCGGCGTTCTCGACCGCCGCGGCCTTCGACGACTTCCTGCGGGCCCGCGACATCGCCGGCGGCCTGCCCGTGGCCGTGACGGACCTGCTCACCCGGGCGGCGACCCGGTGAGCGACGTCGACCGGCGCGTCGCCGAACTGCTGGCCCTCCTGCGCCGCCGCGTCACGGGCGACTACGAGGTCGACGAGTTCGGCTTCGACCCCGAGCTCACCGACAAGGTGCTGCTGGAGCTGATCCGCCCGCTGTACCGCGACTGGTTCCGCGTCGAGACCACCGGCATGGAGCACGTGCCGGCCGGCTCCGGGGCCCTCGTCGTGGCCAACCACTCGGGCACCATCCCGCTGGACGGGCTCATGCTCCAGGTGGCCCTGCACGACCACCACCCCGCCCGCCGCGCGCTCCGGCTCCTCGGCGCCGACCTGGTCTACCGCCTCCCGCTGCTCGGTCACCTGGCCCGCAAGTCCGGCCACACCCTGGCCTGCCGGGAGGACGTCGACCGCCTGCTGCGCAAGGGAGAGCTGGTCGGGGTCTTCCCCGAGGGGTTCAAGGGCGTCGGCAAGCCGTTCTCCGAGCGGTACCGGCTGCAGCGGTTCGGCCGCGGAGGGTTCGTCGCCTCGGCCATCCGCGCCCAGACGCCGATCGTGCCCTGCGCGATCGTGGGGGCGGAGGAGATCTACCCCAAGATCGGCGACCTGCGCCTGCTGGCCAGGGCCCTCGGCCTGCCGTACTTCCCTGTCACCCCGCTGTTCCCGTGGCTGGGGCCGCTCGGCGCGGTGCCGCTGCCGTCCAAGTGGGTGATCGGGTTCGGCGAGCCGGTCCGGACCGACGAGTTCGACCCCGCGGACGCCGACGACCCCATGGTGGTCTTCCACCTCACCGACCAGGTCCGCGAGATCATCCAGCAGCAGCTCAACGAACTGCGGCTGCGGCGGGGCCACGCCTTCCCGCCGTTCTTCTGACCCGCTCCCCCCGGAGACCTCCGGCGGACCCCCGGGGCCGCCCGGCGGGACGGCCGAGCCGTACGGGGCCGGTCCGTACGAAGGGCGGACCGGTCCCGTACGGGACCCGCGCAGGCCGTACGGGACCCGCGCAGAGGCCCGTACGGGGGTCAGCGGGCGCGGTGGAGGCGGCGCAGCGCGATGGCGGCCGCCACGCCGCCGGCCAGGGCCCCCAGGCCCGCGGCGATGGGCAGACCGATCATGGTGGCCTTGCGGCCGGTGCGGAAGTCCTTGATCGCCCACTGGTTCTGCCGGGCGTGGTCGCGTAGCTCGGCGTCGGGGTTGATCGCGGTGGCGTTGCCGACGATGGACAGCAGCGGCAGGTCGTTGGCCGAGTCGCTGTAGGCCGAGCAGCGGCTCAGGTCGAGGCCCTCCCGGCGGGCCAGCGCGCGCACGGCCTCCGCCTTGGCCGGGCCGTGGAGCAGGTCGCCGACCAGGCGGCCGGTGTAGACGCCGTCGCTGGTCTCCGCCACGGTGCCGAGGGCGCCGGTCAGGCCGAGGCGCTGGGCGATGACCCGGGCGAGCTCCACCGGGGTCGCGGTGACCAGCCAGACCCGCTGGCCGGCGTCGAGGTGGCTCTGGGCCAGGGCCCGGGTGCCGGCCCAGATGCGGTCGGCCATCACCTCGTCGTAGATCTCCTCGCCCAGCTGGACGATGTCCTCGACCTTGTTGCCCGCCACGAACGCCAGCGCGGCCTCCCTGGCCTCGGCGATGTGCTCGGGGTTCTCGCCGCCGCGGACCCGGAAGACCGTCTGGCCGAACGCGAACCGCAGCAGGTCGCGGGTGGTGAACAGGCCGCGGGAGGCCAGGCCGCGGGCGAAGTAGTAAATGGACGCGCCGCGCATCATCGTGTTGTCCACGTCGAAGAAGGCGGCGGCGGTCGGGTCGGGCTCGACCATCGGCAGCGCGACCGCCGCCGCGGCCGCCACCTCTCCGGCTGCCACCTCTCCGGCCGTCCCCGCCTCGTCCCGGTTTCGTAGTAGCCGCCTCATGGACCTCAGCTTAACCGGCGCAGGCGGGTTAAACCGGTATACAACGCGTGGCCGGGAGGCGACGCGCGGCGGGCCGGCGGCCCTCCGCCGACCCTCCGCCGACTCTTCGCAGGCACTCCGCGGGCCCGGTCACGGCCCGGCGGACGGCCCCCGCGGCGGCTCCGGACGGGTCCCGCGCCGGTCCGTCAGCCGGGGGGAGCGAGTTGGATGATGTAGTGGAGGTAGCCGTTGGCCCGGCGCTGTTCCTCGACGTCCAGCCTGGGGAGCATGCCCTCGATCTGGTTCCGTTGCTTCTGGACGAAGCGCTTGAGCTGGCGGGATTCGCGGGAGTCGCGGCGGCGCACCCGGGTGAGGGAGGAGACCGCCGAGCGGGTCGTGTCCTCCATGTCCTTGAGGGTCTGCCGGATCAGGCGCTTCTCCCGCCGGGAGGAGCCGAGGAGCTCCTCGACCTCGTGGGCGCGGGTCTCGGCGTAGCCGAAGGAGCGGTCGGCCCGCTCGGCCTCGTCGGCGCTCAGGTGGAACAGCGTGCTCTCGGCGGCCCGCTTGAGGGGGTAGAGCGTCTCCCCGGGCATCGACCGGTAGGTGACCAGGGCCGCCGCCAGCATCGCCGTCACCAGCCCCGCGCTCACGAGCCGGTAGAGCCGGCCGGGCCGCGGGCGCCGCACCCGGACGCCCCGCCGGCCGCGCCTGCGGTGCCGGGCCCGGGGCGCCGGGACGACCGGCGCCGCGGGTTCGTCCGCCCCGGCGAGGTCCTCCTGGGCGGGGTCCGTCCCGGCGGGGTCCTCCCGGACGGCGTTCGTCAGGCGCTCGCGCAGCCCGGCGCGGAACTCCGGCCGGGGCACGCCGTCCATCCGGGTGCCGAGCCTCGTGACGTGGCTCCGGGCGCGTGCCCGGGACCCGCGCGAGATGCCGGGCAGCCACTCACCCATGAACGCTCCCTGCCGCCCCAGATCCGTGACGCATCGTGTCATCTGCCTAACGACGGCCCGGCGTGGCGGGTTACGCGCCGCACGGACCGGGCTTCGCGGGACCTCGCCGAAGCCTCACGGGGGCCTCAGGGGCCCCGGCGGGCTCGCGGGGTCCCCCCATGGGGTTCCGCCGGGTTCGCGGGGCTCACGCCGCCACACACGGGTTCAGCCGAGATCCGACGGCAGCGCGCGGGCGAGGGCCCTGATCGCGCGGAACTGCAGCGCCTTGATGGCCCCGCTCTTCTTCCCCATGATCAGCGCGGTCTCCGCCAGCGACATGCCGTGCAGGAACCGCAGCACCACGCACTCCTGCTGCTCGGGCCCCAGGTCGCGGACCGCGCTGAGCACCCGGTCGCTGACCATGGCGGTGACGACGGCGTTCTCCGGGATGTGCGGGCCGTCGAGCGGGGTGTCGACCACCTCGGCGGTCGAGACCTCCAGCCGGTATCTGCCGGACTTGAAGTGGTCGGCGATCAGGTTCCTGGCGATGGTCACGAGCCAGGCCCCGAAGTCACGGCCCTGCCAGGTGAAATCGGTGATCCGGCGCAGCGCCCGGAGGAAGGTCTCGCTGGTGAGGTCCTCCGCCAGCGGATGGGAGCCGACCCGGAAGTAGACGTAGCGGTACACCAGGTCGAGGTAGCGGTCGTAGAGCGCGCCGAACGCGTCCGTGTCCCCGGTCTTGGCGCGCAGCACGAGCTCGCGGAGCTCCTCCACGGCGTCCGCGCGCGCGGCGGGCTCGTCGCCGCGGACGGGGAGCGTTCCGACGGCGGTGGGGAGGTGCCCGGCGAGCGGCCACGTGTCTGGCATCCGGTATCCCTGTGGGGGAGAGGGTGCGGCGTGCCCGCTCACTCTAGGAATCAAACAGGTGATTCCACAATCCAAACGACAAAATCGTGACTTACGGTAGTCATCTGATATCGCGGTACTCCGGGCCGATCCGGCCGTGGTGTCCGGACGTTCGGCCGCCCGGCTACCGGTAGGGGGCCGATGTCCGGCAGCATGGGGGCACCATGGAAGTCCTCGTCGCTGTCATCGCATTCGCCGGATCACTCCTCGCGGCCGTCGCCACCGCCGCCCTCGTCGGCCGGTTCCGCAGCGAGCCCACGGGATGGGCGATCGCCTGGAGTCTCACGACGGCGGCGCTGTGCGTGTCACTCGGAGTGATCGGCGCAGGTCACCTGCTGGGATTCGGGGCGGCCACGTTCCGCGCGTACCAGCTGACCGGCTCTCTGCTGGCCCCGCTGTGGCTGGCCGTCGGGGTCGTCCAGCTGCTGGCGCGCGGGGCCGGCCTCAGATTCGCCTCATGGCTCGTGGGCGCCGGGTTCACGATCGTCGGCGCCGTGATCCTGGCGGTCGACCGGGTGGAGGAGGAGAAGAGCTTCGGCAAGTCCCTCCCGGCCGGAGGCGTCCACTGGGGCCTGCCCCCGACCTACGTGCTGCTGGCCGTCCACGTCGTGGCCGCGCTCGTCCTGGTGGCGGGGGTCGCGGTGGCGGTGCGGCGGTGGAGGGGCGGCGACGAGTACGACGCCGACAACATGCACGCCCTCCTCGTGCTGGGCCCGACCGGCCTGGCCCTCGTGGGGGCGATGAGCTTCGCCGTACCGGGGATGTTCACCGCGTTGCTGCTCTGCGTCGCCGCGGCCGCGATCTGGTACGGCCTGCTCCGCCCGCTCGCGCCGTACGAGGACGACGACGAGGACGAGGACGGATACGACGCCCCGGCGGGCGGCTCCGGCGGGCGCGAGCCGGCGGGCCGCCGCGCGGCCCTCGGGCGGACCGCCGCGGACGTCCCGGTCGCGGGTCGGACGGCCGCGGACGTCCCGGTCGCGGGGCGGCGCGCCCTCGCCGAGGAGCCCCCGCGCCGCTCCGGCCTCGGCGACCTCGTCGCCGAGTACCGGGCGGGCGAGCCGGAGCCCGAGGGCGGGGGCCGCAGACGCCGGTCGGCGCAGCCCCAGCCCGCCGGGGACGACCCGTTCGGCGGCCCGGCCACCGGCATGTTCATGGCGGGCGAGTACGGCATGCCGCCCGGCGCGGGCGGGTACGACCCGCAGGCCGGACCGCACGACGACCGGGCCGGCTCCACCGGCGAGTACGACATCCCGCTGAACGAGTACGGCAGGCGTCCCGCCGGCCCCAGCACGGGCGAGTTCGCCGTCTCCGACTCGCCGCTGCGGCCCATGGCGGCCGACCAGGCGTTCGGCGCTCAGCAGGCCCGGCACGGCCGCCCCGACGCGTCGTCTCCCGGCCTGCCGGGCGTCCCGGGCGTCCCGGGGGGCCACAGCCGGGTGGCCGGGCCACCGGAGACCGGCGCGGTGTACTCCGGGGCGGCGGCCGGACGGCCGGGCGGGACCGTACGCCCCTCGCCGAACGTCTTCGGGCTGCTGACCGTCTTCACCCTCATCGACGGCACCGGTGAGATGTTCGACCGGCTGGCCGAGGAGACGGTCGAGGCCGTCCGCGGCGCGGAGCCCGACACGCTGATCTACGCCTGCCACGCCGTGAAGTCGGCCCCGCTCCAGCGCATCGTCTACGAGATCTACCGGGACGAGGTGGCCTACGCCGAGCACCAGCGCCAGCCGCACGTCGAGCGGTTCGTCAGCGAGCGCCAGAACATGGTGCTCGCCACCAACGTGATCGACCTCAGGGTGAACGCCGCCAAGGTGCTCCCGCTGCCGACGTCCTTCTGACGTCCTGCCGACGGCCGGCGCGGCGTCCTTCTGGCGGCCGGCCGCGTCTCAGGAGGCCAGCGCGGCGCGCAGCCTGGCCTCGTCGACGCGCCAGAAGTCGTGCTGCACGCCGTCGACCAGGGTCACCGGGATCATCTCCCAGTACTTCGCCTGGTCCTCGGCGGAGACGGTGATGTCGCGCTCCTCCCAGGGGACGCCCAGCTCCGTGGCGACCCGCTCGATCACCGCCCGGGCGTCGTCACACAGGTGACAGCCGGGCTTGCCGAGCAGGGTGATGCGGTGGTCCTGCGGTGCCATGGCAGTCACCGTAGCCGAGCCGTACGGCGGTGCCGCGCGCGGCGTGCCCCGGGCCGCCGCCAGCCCGGACATCGCGGGACGCCCCAGGACACCGACGACATCAGGGCCGCACGAGCGCGGATGCGTGAACTTTCACTTTGTGCATCGCTTCACAAAGGGACTAACCTGAAAGACAGTGGCCTCACCTCGTCATCCGCCGCGTTCCGGCCGCGCCGGTCGCCTGTCCCCCTGGAGCTCCGGCACGTGATCCGCCGTCCGTCCCACGCTCGCGAACGCGGCATACCCGAGGCGACCGTCGCCCGGCTGCCGCTCTACCTGCGAGCCCTCAACGGCATGTCCGAGAGGGGCCTGGCCACGGTGAGCTCCGAGGACCTCGCGTCGGCGGCCGGGGTGAACTCCGCCAAGCTCCGCAAGGACCTGTCGCACCTGGGCTCCTACGGCACCCGCGGGGTCGGCTACGACGTCGAGTACCTCATCTACCAGATATCCCGTGAGCTGGGTCTCACCCAGGACTGGGCCGTGGCCATCGTCGGAGTGGGTAACCTCGGTCGTGCGCTCGCCAACTACGGCGGGTTCGTTTCCCGTGGCTTCCGGGTCGCCGCCCTCTTCGACGCCGACCCCGAAGTGGTGGGCGACCACATCGCGGGATTGAATGTGGAGCACATCGACGATCTGGAGACCGTCATCAGGCGGCGGGGAGTGTCGATCGTGGTGCTCGCGACACCGGCGACGGCCGCACAGCAGGTGGCCGACAGGGTCATCGCCGCCGGGGTCACCAGCATCCTGAACTTCGCCCCCGTCGTGCTCACGGTGCCCGAGGGCGTCGATATCCGTAAGGTCGACCTGTCAATCGAACTTCAGATCCTCGCGTTCCACGAGCAGCGCAAGACGGATCGGATGAGTGGGGGACCCGCGATGGCCGAGGAGTGGCCCGAGGCGGTGGACTTGTGAGCGGCGGACCCGGAAGGCCCGGCAGGCTCCGGAGGCACGGCATCGCCCGGGCGGGCGCGGACATCATGGCCGGCCGGCGCCGGCCGGTGAAGGAGGTCGGGACCCGGTGAGCGTTCTCGTCGTCGGTCTGAGCCACCGCACGGCTCCCATGGCCCTGCTCGAACGGGTGTCGGTCACGGGTGACGCGCTGGTGAAGCTGCTTCACGACGTCCAGCGCGACCCCGCCGTGGCCGAGGCGATGGTGGTCTCCAGTTGCAACCGGGTCGAGGTCTACGCCGTCGTCGACCGGTTCCACGCCGCGGTCAACGGGCTGTCCGAGCTGCTCGGCGTCCACTCCGGCGTCCCCCTCGACCAACTCTCGGCCCACCTGTACGTGCACTACGAGGACCGCGCCGTCGAGCACCTGTTCTCGGTCGCCGCCGGGCTCGACTCGATGGTCCTGGGCGAGGGCCAGATCCTCGGGCAGGTCCGCTCGGCCCTGCGGCTCGCCCAGGAGGAGGGCACGCTCGGCGCGACGCTCAACGACCTCGTCCAGCAGGCGCTCCGGGTCGGCAAGCGCTCCCACGCCGAGACCGGCATCGACCGGGCCGGCGCGTCCCTGGTGAGCGTCGGCCTCACCCTGGCGGAGCGGGTGATCGGCCCGGTCGGGGACCGCACCGCGCTGGTCGTCGGAGCCGGCTCGATGAGCTCCCTGTCCGCCGCGACCCTGCAGCGGGCGGGCGTCACCGACATCGTGGTGGTCAACCGCACCCACGAGCGCGCCGTACGGCTGGCGCAGGCGGTCGGCGGCCGGGCCGCCGAGTTCGGCGAGCTGGCGGCCGAGCTGGACCGCGCCGACCTGGTCATCTCGTGCACCGGCGCCACCGACCTGGTCATCACCGCCGACATGGTCCCGGCCAGGGAGATGTTCCTGCTGGACATCGCGCTGCCGCGGGACGTCGACCCCGCGGTGCGCGACCTCCCCGGCGTCACCCTCGTCGATCTGGAGTCGATGCAGGACGGCATCGCCGACGCCGACACCGACGACGGCGGGCGCGCCGAGGCGATCGTCTCCGTGCGGGAGATCGTCGCCGAGGAGGTCGCGGCCTACCTGTCGGCCGAACGGGCCTCGCGGGTCACACCGACCGTGGTCGCGCTGCGCACCAAGGCCGCCGACGTGGTCGAGGCGGAGCTCGGGCGGCTCGTCTCCCGGCTCCCGGAGCTCGACGGGCGGGCCAGGGACGAGGTCACCCAGACGATCCGGCGCGTGGTCGACAAGCTGCTCCACGAGCCCACCGTGCGTGTCAAGCAGCTCGCGCAGTCCCCGGCGGGCGATCATTATGCCGAGGCGCTGCGCGAGCTGTTCAACCTGGACCCGAAGGTCCCCGCCGCAGTGAGATGCGCCGATGTCGAGAAGGAGGTGGGCAGGTGAGCGGCGTTTCCTCCCCGCTCAGACTGGGAACGCGTCGTAGCCTCATGGCGACGACCCAGTCGGGCCTGGTCGCCGACCGGTTCACCGCGCTGACCGGCCGCTCCGTCGAGCTCGTCGGCGTCACCACCTTCGGCGACGTCTCCAAGGCCAACCTCACCCAGCTCGGCGGGACGGGCGTCTTCGTCAGCGCGCTGCGCGACAAGCTGATCGACGGTGAGATCGACTTCGCGGTCCACTCGCTCAAGGACCTGCCGACCACCCAGGACCCGCGGGTGACCATCGCCGCCATCCCGCCGCGCGACGACCCCCGGGACGCGCTGGTCGGTACGGCGAAGCTCGCCGACCTCCCGCCCGGCGCGAAGATCGGCACCGGCTCGCCCCGCAGGATCGCCCAGCTGCGGGTGCTCCGCCCCGACCTTGAGTACGTCCCCATCAGGGGAAACGCCGACACCCGGATCGCCAAGGTGACCTCCGGTGAGCTGCACGGCGTCGTGCTGGCCGCCGCCGGGCTCGGCCGGCTGGGCCGGGAGGCGGAGATCGCCCAGATCTTCGAGGCCGAGGAGATGCTCCCCGCGCCCGGGCAGGGCGCGCTGGCCGTGGAGTGCCGGTCCGACCGGGCCGACCTCGTCGAGCTCCTCGGCGTGCTCGACGACGCCGCCACCCGGGCCGCGGTGACCGCCGAGCGGACCGTCCTCGCCGCCCTGGAGGCGGGATGCGCCGCGCCGGTGGGGGCGTACTCCGCCCACCAGGGGGAACAACTCATTCTTACCGCCGCTGTCGTCGCCGTGGACGGCAGCCGCGCGGTGCGCAAGTCCACCGCCGGAGACCCTTCGGCGTCCGTGAACCTCGGTCGCGACCTCGCCTCCGAGATGATCGCCGAAGGGGCCGGCACGTTGATAGGGGAGCAAGCACATTGAGCTCCGGAAGTACCGCCTTCGAGAGCCCCGCGGGCTTCGTCGCCTTCGTGGGCGCCGGCCCCGGTGACGAGGGCCTGCTCACGCTCCGCGGCGCCGACCTGCTCTCGAAGGCCGACCTCGTCGTGCTCGACCGGGAGGCCTACGGCGCGCTGCTGCGTCACTGCCGTCCGGAGACCGAGGTCGTGGACGCCGCCGAGGAGGGCGCCGTCTCGCTGAGGGCCGTCACGGCGGCCAAGGACGGCCGCCGCGCCGTGCGCCTGTGCGCCGGCGACCCGATGTTCTTCTCCTCGATCACTGACGAGGTCGCGGCCTGCGCGAAGGCGGAGGTGGACTTCGAGATCGTGCCGGGCGTGCCCCCGGCCACGGCGGTGCTGACCTACGCGGGCATCCCCGCGGCGGTGTCGGTGCCGGAGTTCCGGGTCGTGGACGCCACCCAGGTCGAGGACTGGTCCGCCCACGCGGCCGGCGCCGGCACCCTGGTGATCTACAACGGCGTCGCCGAGGCCGTCCCGATCGCCAAGGCGCTCATCGCGGCGGGACGCCCCGACTCCACCCCGGTCGCGGTCAGCGGCGCGGGCACCACCACCGAGCAGTACACCGTGGTGAGCACCCTCGGCCGGATCGGCCCCGACCTGAAGCACGCCGGGGTCACCGAGCCCGCCCTGATCGTGGTCGGCGAGGCCGTCGGCATGCGCGACCGGCTGTCGTGGTTCGAGACCAAGCCGCTGTTCGGCTGGCGGGTCCTGGTGCCGCGCACCAAGGAGCAGTCGGCCGCCCTGGTCGAGCAGCTGCGTTCCTACGGCGCCGTGCCCGAGGAGGTCCCCACGATCTCCGTCGAGCCGCCGCGCACCCCGCAGCAGATGGACCGGGCGATCAAGGGCCTGGTCACCGGACGCTACGAGTGGGTGGCGTTCACCAGCGCCAACGCGGTCAAGGCGGTGCGGGAGAAGTTCGAGGAGTACGGCCTGGACGCCCGCGCGTTCGCCGGGCTCAAGGTCGCGGCGGTCGGCGAGGCCACCGCCGCCGCGCTCGTGGCGTTCGGCGTCAAGCCCGACCTGGTGCCGTCCGGGGAGCAGTCCTCGGAGGGCCTGCTCGCCGAGTGGCCGCCGTACGACTCCATGCTCGACCCGATCAACCGGGTGCTGCTGCCCCGCGCCGACATCGCCACCGAGACGCTGGTGGCCGGGCTCACCGAGCTCGGCTGGGAGTGCGACGACGTGACCGCCTACCGGACCGTCCGCGCGGCGCCGCCGCCCGCGCCGATCCGGGAGGCCATCAAGGGCGGCGGGTTCGACGCGGTGCTGTTCACCTCGTCGAGCACCGTGCGCAACCTGGTGGGCATCGCGGGCAAGCCGCACAACGTCACGGTCATCGCGGTGATCGGCCCGCAGACCGCCAGGACGGCCGAGGAGTTCGGCCTGCGCGTCGACGTCATGGCCGACAGGCCCTCCACGTCGGCCCTGGCGTCCGCGCTGGCCGAGTACGGCGCCAAGCAGCGGCAGGCCGCCGTCGGGGCCGGAGACGTCCCCCGCAGGCCCTCCCAGACCCGGAGGGGAGCCCGGCGCCGCGCCAAATAGACTGGGAACCGTGCCGCGAAAGCCGCCCGCAGGCCGGGGCGCCTGCGGCGGCTTTCGCGTTTCCAGCTTCCAGCGGGCTGAAACCCCACACGCGTCCCCCGGCTCCTCGATCCCTGCGGCCGGGGAGAGGGAGGATCCATGACCGCCCAGTTCCCGGTCGCGCGTCCCCGCCGGCTCCGCCGTACCCCGGCGATGCGGCGGATGGTCGCGGGGACCAGGCTGCACCCGGCGGAGCTCGTGCTGCCGCTGTTCGTCAAGGAGGGCATCGACCGGCCGAACCCGATCGCCTCGATGCCGGGGGTGTTCCAGCACACCCGCGACTCGCTGCGGAAGGCGGCCCACGAGGCGGCCGAGGCGGGCGTCGGCGGTCTCATCCTCTTCGGCATCCCCGCGGTGAAGGACGCCCGCGGCTCGGCGGCAGACGACCCCGAGGGGATCGTCCAGAAGGCCGTCGCCGACCTGGTCTCCGAGGTCGGCGACGCGATGGTCGTGATGACCGACACCTGCCTGGACGAGTTCACCGACCACGGGCACTGCGGCATCCTGACCGCCGACGGCGAGGTCGACAACGACGCCACCCTGGAGCGCTACGCCGCCGCGGCGGTGGCCCAGGCCCGCGCCGGGTCGCAGTTCATCGCGCCCAGCGGCATGATGGACGGCCAGGTCGCGGCGATCCGCGCGGCCCTCGACGCCGAGGGCTTCCAGCAGCTCCCGATCATGGCCTACTCGGTGAAGTACGCCTCGGCCTTCTACGGGCCGTTCCGGGACGCGGCCGAGTGCGCGCCGCAGTTCGGCGACCGCAGTGCCTACCAGCAGGACGCGGCCGGGCCGGTCGGCGAGGCGCTGCGCGAGGCGCGGCTCGACCTCGCCGAGGGCGCCGACGCCGTGATGGTCAAGCCCGCCCTCGCCTATCTCGACATCCTGCGCCAGGTGCGCGACATGGTGGACGTGCCGGTGGCGGCATACCAGGTCAGCGGCGAGTACGCCATGGTCGAGGCCGCCGCGGCGAACGGCTGGATCGACCGCGACCGCGTCATCATGGAGTCGCTGACCGCGATCCGCCGGGCCGGGGCCGACACGATCCTCACCTACTGGGCGACGGAAGTGGCGCGTAAGCTCCGGTGAGACCGGCCGGCGGGGCCGGTGGAAACGGCGCGCGGGCTCCGCGGGGCCGGTGGGAGCGGCGTGACGCCGGGTGAGACCAGCGGCACACCGTGAGAACTGGGAGTTTGTCACTTCGCCGTGGGGTGCGTGCGTTAGAGTGCGAGAACCGGTGCGGATGTGTCCCAGGTGGTGTAGACCCTGGCTGTCTGACTTCTCTTGCTCACCAGAATGCGGATACGTCCTCATCCGGGGGTGCGAGTATGGCGGAGACGGAGGACACAATGGTGGGGGTACCACGGACTCGTCGCGGTAAACGACGTGCTCATCCGAAGCAGACGGTCAACTCGGTGCTGGAGTACGCCTCCCTGGGCTGGGCGAGCTGTCCCGGCGCCCGGCCGATGCCCACGGGGCCCCGCGCGTGCTCCTGCGACCGCGTCGGCTGTCCCGACCCGGGCGCCCACCCGCTCTCCCGGGCCTGGCAGATGCAGGCGACCACCGACCCGGCCCAGCTGTCCCACTGGTGGCGGCACGAGCCCGAGGCGAACGTGATCCTGCCCACGGGACGGGTCTTCGACGTCTTCGACGTACCCGCCGCGGGGGGCCTCGCGGCCCTCACCGCCATGGAGTCCGGCGGATTCATCCCGGGCCCGGTCGCCGTCCACGGCGACCGGGTCCTTTTCTTCGTGGCCACCCGCAACGTCGCCGAGGACGAGGACGAGTGGTGGTCCTGCCCCCTCGACTACGGTCCCTCGACGATCGACGAGATGCCCGGACTGCGCTGGCACTGCCGCGACAGCTACGTCCTCGCCCCGCCCTCCACCCTCCCGAACGGCGGGGCCGCCTCCTGGCTGCGTCCCCCGGACGGCCGCCCGCTGCCCGATCCCCTCCAGGTCCTGGACCGCCTCGCGGACGTCGTCTGCGACTGACGGTCCCGCGCGGTTCCTCCCCCTGTACGGTCCCGCAGTCCGTACGGCCTCACCTTCCGCACGGTTCCGCGGCGGTGCGCCTCCGCGCCCGCCACGGCCCCGCGTCCGGCGCCTATGTCGAGGCGTCGGCTCTGGCGTCGCGGCGGTTGGCGTGGACGCTGGTGAGGGTGACGACGGCCAGGACCACGATGATGACCCCCAGCGAGAGCAGGGTGGGCACCTCCGGCACCCACGTCCAGATGCCGTGCGCCCAGTGCAGGACCAGCTTGACCCCGATGAAGGCCAGGATGACGCCGAGCCCGTGGTTGAGGTGGCGCAGCTTCGCCAGGACGCCCAGCAGCACGAAGTAGAGAGCCCGCAGGCCCAGCAGGGCGAAGGCGTTGGTGGTGAAGACGATGAAGGGGTCCTCGGTCACGCCGTACACCGCCGGCACCGAGTCGACGGCGAAGACGATGTCGGTGGCGAAGACGGCCACGATGGCCAGTGCGAGCGGGGTGAGGGCGCGGCGGCCGTTCTGGTGGACGACCAGCCGGGAGCCGTGGTAGTCGTCGGTGACCGGCATGAAACGCCGCACCAGGCGGACCGCCCGCATCGACGAGACGTCGACGTGCTGTTCCTCGTCGCTCAGCGCCTCCTTGATGATCTTCACTGCGGTGAGGATGAGGATCGCGCCGAACAGCAGGAACGCCCACGTGCCGCTCTGCAGGACGGCCGCCCCGAGCGCGATGAAGATCGCGCGTAGCACCAGGGCGCCGATGATGCCGTACAGCAGGACCCGCTGGGCCAGCGCGGCCGGGACCGCGAAGGCGGCCAGCAGCAGCATGAACACGAACAGGTTGTCCACCGACAGCGACTTCTCCACCACGTAGCCGGTGAAGAACTCCACCGCCTGCCCGGAACCGAAGTCCATCCAGAGGTAGACCCCGAAGAGCAGCGGCAGCGCCAGGTAGAAGACGGACCAGGCGACGGCCTCGCGCATCCGCACCTCGTGTGGGCGCCGGGTCAGCACGAAGTCCAGCGCCAGCAGCAGCACGAGGACGGCGACGCTGATCCCCCACAGCTGCGGGGAGCCGATCGTCTGGAGGCCCGCGGAGAGCTGACCGGCACCGGACGGCGTGCCGGAGGCTCCGAGGGCGGTGGCCGGCAGCGCGGCGGATCCCCCGAAGGCCGGGGCCAGGGTGGCGGTGGACGCCTCGAACGCCGTGGACGCCACGGGTGGCGGGTGGACGACGGGCATCGAGAGTACTGCGGGCATGACGGGCATGGGTCCTCCTCGAACGCGCTTGGCCGTTCGAGGTCTCCTTCACCCGCGTCGCGCGGGCGACCGCCCGGGGACGTCGTGGGACGTCCGTACTGACCGGGTCGGCTCTTGGGAAGTACTCCCCTCGCCATCCCAGAGTAGGGCACCCACCCGGGACGGCGCACGTCCCTGTGCGGATCGTGACGTGGAGGGCGGGTCCACCGGCGTTTCCCGGGTTCGGGCGGGTCGCTGCTCGCCGTGCCGGTCGGATGTGCGTGCTCCGGCTGGGGCTTTTCGCGTTGCGGGGTGTTTCCGCGGGTTCGGGCGGGTCGGTGGTCGCCGGGTCGGGCGGTTGGTGCGTGCTTTCAGGCTGGGGCTTTTCGCGTCGCGGGGCGGTTCCTCCGGGCTTGGGCGGGTCGCCGCTTGCCGTGCTGGTCGGTGGTTCGCGCTGCGGTGGGTGGGTGTTCCGGCCGGCGCTGTGGCTGATGTCCGGTGCCGACCGGCCTC